>SUVQ01000005.1:33191-168318 GCA_015061905.1 Verrucomicrobiota bacterium | reverse complement strand
GTCGGCTTGAACAATTCCTAATTGTGCATGATTATCGTCTGCATTGCCAAACAACAGCGAAGTGCTGTTATCCCGACGCACCATTGTCAAATTACAAACGGCAAGAGCACCGATTCCGCTTGTATTGGTTCCGTGAAAACTGACGTTGAATTGAATCTGATAGCGAGCATCTTGCCCGAAATCAACTTGAATATCGGACGGGCAATGCACCTTTACCGGAGTTCCTTGCCCTTGAGATGCCCAAACTCCGTTCGGCCCGTCATTGAGTAAATCCTTATAAACCTGTTCAGTGTAGGTATATGTTACACTATCCGTATTTTGCATTTTAGTTGTTTCTTTCCACGCGGCACTCACGCAGAGCGCACTCGTAAAAACAAATGCAATTGTTGTCAGTAATGATTTTTTCATGTGTGTGTGTTTAATTTTTTTTTTATTTGAGTCCTCCGGGATCCGTTCCCGGAAAATTTGACTCAAATACCGAACGCATTTTCGCAAAAAAAAAAGCGAACTGTCAAATTATTTTTACCAAATAGGTAGTTTTTATTGCTTCGGGCAGAGACGCTAAAACGCAAAGTTTTTAAGCAATTCTCACGGAGACACGGAGCCTCGGAGTTTTTTTGCGGTTAATTTTTTCCGCATATGAAACAGATACACGCAGAGTTTCTTTCAAATCTTTCACTTTCAAAAACTTTGCGTCTTTGCGCACAAAAAAAGCGTTCCCGCTAAAACGACTTTCGCCGCGCAGGAACGCTTTTTGGATTGCTCAACAATTAGTTGTGCTGGTGGAAGGTGCGGGAAACGACGTCGAGTTGCTGTTCCCGCGTGAGCTTGATGAAGTTCACGGCGTAACCGGAAACGCGCACCGTAAGTTGCGGATATTTTTCCGGGTGATCCATCGCATCGAGGAGCGTTTCACGATTAAAGATGTTCACGTTGATGTGGTGTGCACCTTTGTTCGGATTGGCTCCGAAATAGCCGTCGAGCAGGCTCGCGAGTTTGACTTCGCGTTCGGCGAGATCTTTTCCGAGCGCGCCCGGAACCATCGAGAACGTGTAGGAAATGCCGTCGAGCGAATCGTCATAAGGCAGTTTCGCGACGGACATCATCGAAGCGACAGCGCCCTTGGTATCGCGCCCGTGCATCGGGTTGGCTCCCGGAGCGAACGGCGCTCCCGCGCGGCGGCCGTCCGGCGTGTTGCCGGTTTTCTTGCCGTAAACAACGTTTGACGTAATCGTGAGCACGGATTGCGTCGGGAGCGAATTGCGGTAAGTCGGACACTTGCGGATTTTCGCCATAAAGTTGGAAACGAGCGAAACGGCGATATCGTCCACGCGCGGATCGTTGTTCCCGTAGCACGGGAACTCGCCTTCGGTTTCAAAGTCAACAATGAGACCTTCTTCGTTGCGAACCGGTTTTACCTTCGCATATTTGATTGCGGAAAGTGAGTCTGCCGCAACGGAAAGTCCGGCGATCCCGCAAGCCATCGTGCGGAGAATTTCCACGTCGTGCAACGCCATTTCAATGCGTTCGTAGCAATATTTGTCGTGCATGTAGTGGATGCAGTTGAGCGCGTTGACGTAGGTTTTCGCGAGCCAGTCCTGCATTTTGTCGAAGCGTTCCATGACTTCGTCGTAGTCGAGCACGTCCTTTTCGTAAATCGGCGTTGCGGGAGCGACCTGCTTGCCGGAAACTTCGTCGCGACCGCCGTTGAGCGCGTAAAGCAGCGCCTTCGCGAGGTTCGCGCGCGCGCCGAAGAACTGCATTTGCTTGCCGATGCGCATTGCGGAAACGCAACAGGCGATCCCGTAGTCATCGCCCCAGTGCGGGCGCATCAAATCGTCGTTTTCGTATTGAATTGAAGAGGTTTCGACGGAAACGCGGGAACAGAATTTCTTGAAGTTTTCCGGAAGATCTTTCGACCAAAGCACGGTGAGATTCGGTTCCGGAGCCGGTCCGAGATTGTAAAGCGTGTGCAACATACGGAACGAGCTTTTCGTTACAAGCGTGCGTCCGTCTTCGCCCATGCCGCCGATGGATTCCGTCACCCAAGTCGGGTCGCCGGAGAAGAGCGAGTTGTATTCGGGCGTGCGGATGAAGCGGACGATGCGAAGCTTCATCACGAATTGGTCCATCATTTCCTGAAGTTCTTCTTCCGTAACCGTTCCCGCCTTCAAATCGCGTTCAAAGTAAATGTCGAGGAAGGTGGAAACGCGTCCGAGCGACATTGCGGCGCCGTTTTGTTCCTTCACCGCGGCGAGATAGCCGAGATAGGTCCACTGCACGGCTTCGCGGGAATTGCGCGCCGGACGTCCGAGTTCGCAACCGTAACTTTCGCCCATCGCCTTGAGCTCGCCGAGAGCGCGGATTTGTTCCGACATTTCTTCGCGCAGGCGAATAACGTCTTCAACGAGCGTATCCGCATGGTACGCCGCCTGTTCGCGCTGGCGTTCGGCAACGAGGAAGTCGATCCCGTAGAGCGCCACGCGGCGGTAGTCGCCGATGATGCGCCCGCGTCCGTAAGCGTCCGGCAAGCCCGTAATGATGTGCGCCGAGCGCGCTTTGCGGATGTCGGACGAATACGCGTCAAACACGCCTTCATTGTGTGTTTTGCGGTGTTTTTTGAAAATTTCTTCCGTTTTCGGGCTGAGCGAAAAGCCGTAGCTTTCGAGAGCCTGTTTCGCCATGCGGAGCCCGCCGTAAGGCATGAGCGCACGCTTGAGCGGCGCATCCGTTTGCAAGCCGACAATGACTTCGAGGTCCTTATTGATATAGCCCGGACCGTGCGAAACGATGGAGGAAACCACTTCTTCATCGGCATCGAGCACGCCCTTTGCCGTTTCCTGCTTAATCAACTCGGAAAGTTCTTCCCAAAGCTGTTTCGTCTTTGCGGAAACTCCGCTCAGAAACTTGTCGTCGCCTTCATAGGGCGTGTAATTTTTTTGGATAAAATCGCGCGTGTTCACGCTTTTCATCCAATCCCCGGGAACGAATCCTTCCCAGGCGGCGTTCAGGTTTTCCTGCATCAGGTCTTGTTCGGTTGCCATATCGTTGAGTTGACTTTCTGCTTAGTGTTAAAATGTAATAATTACAAAATATAATTATTTTCTCTTTAGAGAAAAGCCCAAAAAGCATTTTTTGAAAAACGCCCCGTCGGACCGCTTCTTTACTGAGAAGTATTTTTATCCGCTCTTAAAATAAAAGGCGAGATGTAAAAAAAAATTCCGTTTTCTGAAATCAACTGACAAAACGTTCTTTTCGCGTCAGATTTTCCCGCGTGGAAAAAAAGTATCACACTCCCGACGATTTTTGCGTGCGCTTTGCGGAAACGGACGCCGCCAAACTTGCACATTTTACAAATTTCCTGCGCTGGGCGGAAAATGCCGAAGGCGATTTTTTCCGAACCTACGGTGCTTCGTTGATAAAAAAAGATGCGACGGGAACGCTTCACGGATTTCCGCGCGTCTCGGTCAAAATAGACTATCGTGCGCCGGCGCGCTACGCCGACCGAATCCGCGTGCGTATTCGCCCGCAAACGTTCCCGCCCGCGGGAGCGCGCAGTATAGACTGGGAATTTCAAATTTCACGTATCGAAAAAAACAATACGGAAACGCTTTTGGCGTGCGGTTCGTGGAAAACCGTTTTCGCAGAGATTGACACTCACGGGAACGTCAAAGCCGGGAACGCCCTGCCCGACGATATTCTCACTGCCGTAAAAAACTTTTTTGATAAAAGTTAAAAATCCCGCTTGACGGATTTGCGAAAAACATCTTTAATGAACCCTACAAACTTATCACCAACGGGGTGGTAGTTCAGTTGGTTAGAACGCCTGCCTGTCACGCAGGAGGTCGCGGGTTCGAGTCCCGTCCATCCCGCCATTTGAAAGCCCGCAGAAATGCGGGCTTTTCTTTTGTTTATGCGGGTTGCAGGACAGCGGCTAAAATCCGAACAAACGCAAATAAACACGAAAAAACACATTTGACGATGTTTTATTGGGTGTCAAAATTGGGTGTCATGAAATACGTTTACTATCTGCCGAATCAAGCACGTCCTTGGAGATTTAAAAAGTCCGTCAACGGCAGGATCGTAATCCGTAATTTTATCACAAAAAAAGAGGCGGAAGATTATTCCCGAAGTTTTCTTGTCGCCAAAGCAACTAAAGGCGCGGAATCATTTTTTGTCGGCGAGGCTGACAGAAAACTGTTGGCAGACCTTAGGCAAATTTGTGGCACAGAGGTCGATTTGCGGGAAGTCGCACGTTTTTGGAAGCGGCATTACAAGCCCGGAACGGAGCAAGCCGTATCGTGCGAAGCCGCATTCGAGGCATTTATGAAATGGATTAAGAATTCCGGGAGAGCTGAACGGACTATCAAGACACTTGAGACCACCAAACGAAAGTTCTTGAAGCGCTTTTCCTCCGAGCTCGTTTCCAAAATCGGAAAGGACGAAATCTTGTCTTGGGTAAATGCGCTTCCGATCGCACCGCGCTCCAAGAAGAATCACATCGGCAACATTACCAACTTTCTCAACTGGTGCAAAATCGCAAAGTCGTGGATTATCGACGTTCCCAAAATCGACGAACGGCTTCTCCCAATATCAGCTAAAGACCCGGTGCATATTTGGACGCTCGAAGAAGCAGAATACGCTATCCGGCACATTGAGAAACACGAACGCCCCTATCTCGCACACTACGTCTTGCGTATGTTCGCCGGACTTCGCACGTCCGAAGCTTCCCAAATGCGGTGGGAATGGATCGATTTCGATAATCGAAAAATCACGGTTCCCGCCCACGTCTGCAAAACACGCGACGCATGGGTTATTCTCCCCGAATTCTGCCCGGCAACCGTATGGGAATGGCTTCTGCCTTTGCGCCAAGAATCCGGAGCTGTCCACAAGCCAGCGGAGAAAGCGCGAACACGCATCGCGAACGCGTGCCAATGGAAACCGAATGTTCTGCGGCACACATTCGCAACGATGCACGTCGCGTTGTATGGAGACGAAGCTAAGACCATTTTCGCTACGAGACACACTAACGTGGCAACACTTAGAGCTCACTATAAAGGCGTGAATCAGACTCGCTCAGATGCGGAAAAATTCTTCGCTTTGCGACCTGTTTTATAAATTATCAGTCTTCAACTCGGTTCTCGTAAAGCTCGTAGGCGTGTCGGAGCGGCGGACAGTTGTCCATGAAGAACTTAAATGTTTCGTCCAATGCCTTGTCCGTGTCTTCGTCGATCATCGCCGTTCCCGCACGCCATAGCCGCCGCCCCTTGCTGATAATCTCCGCCGCAGGAAGTCCTCGCGACAAGCCGCCGCCAATCGTTGTTAGAGCATCTCCGACAAAGAAGATTCCGCTCGCCGGTCCGAGAAGCATCGGCATGACAAACTTCGAAAACCACTCTTCCGACCATTCGTCCATGTCGTTCCCGATCATCAAGTCGAAAAGCATCGTCGTTGCCGAATACGCTCCCGGCAAAATAAAGTGATTGAGCATAACCACTTTGCCAAGTCGCCGCCACCGTGCCGCATCCGTCGGTCGAGCCATTACGTCCGAAATTGCCCGCACTTCGTAGCTCAAGAACTGCTGCGTCGTAGATTTGAATTGCTGAACCGCACGCGCCACGCTCGAACTTTTCCGGTTGAATACAGACATATTCATGACTCGGTTCGACTGTTGAGAGCTTTCTGCATATCGCGCCACCTCGGAATGAGCCGCTTCTTTGGCTTGCTCCTCGTTCATCCCCTTTTTGATGCACGCTTCGTAGGTCGCGCGGAAAATTCCCTGCCCTACAAACAAAATCGGAACGGCATCGCCCATGTTATTGGAAATCATATACCACGCGAGAGCTCGCGCTTTTCCTGCGGCAAACGCACCGTCGCCGCGCGTCATGGCGTCCAATTCCTTGTGAAATGCTTTCCCGACGCGCGTCCTAAACCACGGATTATTCTTCCAAATTTCCCGAATCGCATTCAATCCGTTCGTAGACGCGAAACTTCCTAAATACTTCCCGAAGTCCATCGTCCGCATATTGAACATGAACGCCGGAAGCCCGGTAATCTGTCGCAACATAACAAGCGTGTTCGCTCCGAGCGCGGAAATTGCCGCGAGGGACGTAAAGCGGTTTACAATTTCAAAATTCCCGTAATCGAGTTGCTCCGGAGCAAGGATCGTCGTCACGTGTTCCCGGAAGTCCTTCAGCACAGCTTTGCCGTGGTGCTTACGAATCACATCCGAGAACTCCGGATCTGCGAATGCCTGTTGCCAAAACAGGTGCGCCTGCGAGTATGCGATGAAGTGCTCGCTCGCGCCGGAGGCATCGTCGAACACGTCGAAAATCGAAGAATCTTCCGCGATATCAACAGCCGACACGACACGCGCCGAAAACCGCGACGGGAGCGCCGAGAGGTTAATTCCCTTTAGTCCGAGACCACTGCGGCGTGCGCCTTTGCTCTTGTCGCCTTTGCTCTTGTCGTGTCGTTGAATCGGGAAGTAGTTTTCTTCCGTGAAAAATTCATATCCCGTCACGCCTTTGAACGCTGCACGGAGTTCCGGCTGAATGTCGCGTAGCAAGCCGCAAAGAGCATCGACTACGGCAACGCCTTTCTCGCCGAGCACCGCTTCCATTTCATCGAGCTGCGCAAGTCGCCGCTCGATTAGTTCAATATCCTCTTTTTTGAAAGAATCTCGCTCCTTAAGCGGTTTCGCGTAATGCTCCTGCCGCACTTGCGCATAAATATTTGCCACCTGTGCAAGCGTTAGCGGCGTTTTCATGTCGTAAGAGAATACGGAGAGAGCCTCATCGTGCTTGTGCCAACGCTTAAGTTCGCTCGCCATATCCCGACCGAAAATCTTTTCGAGCGCGTCGCGGAGCGCGTGAACACGCACATACGCCATCGATTCTTTCCGGTAAGCGGCATTTGCCAAATCTTTGTCCATTTGTTCAATGCGTTCCCGCGCAACTGCTTCCGTCGCACCTCCGGCAAAACGAATCAGCCCTTCAAGCCGTTGCCGGAAAGATTCCACTCCGGTAAACAGCTGCTCGAACGCGCCTTGTTTCCTGTCCGGGATAGCTTTGCGAGCCCTTACCGCGTTGGCAATTTCGCCGTAGGCTTCTGCGTTGCGTTCCCGCACGGCTTCGACGTTCTTTTCGTGCTCCTTGCGGTCGTTCTCGATACCGTGTTCGAGTTCCCATGCCACTTGCAGTAGGTCAATCACGCTCTTTACGCGCGCGCCGCCGACAAGCGAGAGCGCATGAAGTTCTCGCTCAAGCACTTCTCGCTCCGCGAAATCATTCTCCGTCGGCTCCATGTTCGCACCAAGCGCATCGAGTAGCTTTTGAATTTCTTCCATGCGGTCTGCCGCCTGCTTCATCGAGTGATACTGCGTCCACGCCTTGTAGCACGCGTGAAAATAAAGTTCCCGCTCGCCGTCCACACGGCGGTTCAGATTGCTTTCCCGCGATTTCATCCGGGCAAAAGGTTTGAGCAGGCGATTGATTTTCTGATACGCCTGCGCCCTCGTCGCTCGCGTCGAGCTCAAAGCCACCAAGTTAAATCCGTTTTCAAGCAACTTACGAATCCGCGCCGGATTGTCTTCCGTTGCAATCTTCCCGATGACAACGCCGATGCGGGAACGACTTTCCACGGGAACGGCTTCATGCATTGCGTCCATGAGAGCTTTTGTTCCCGTTTTGCGCAGAGTTTTTACCAATCCGGCAATCTGTTCGTCCGTCGCTCCGATTTTCTTCAAGTCCGTAGCCATGCGAGCCGCTCGCACTTTCCCCTCACCGAATATCGTATCAAGCACCAACTGCACAAGCTCATGCGCCACCGCTTTCGGCGTGTCTTGGAGTTGCTTCAATGCGTCCTTTTGCGTTCCCGGAGCAGGGGCTTTTTCGCCGCCTTCGTCCGCGTCTTCGGTTGCGCCGCTCGCCGTTCCCGCATCGTCGCCGTCGGATTCGTCGTTCTCCGTTTCCGTCAGCATCTCGTCCATGCGTCGGCGTTTCTCCTCCGCGTCTTGGCTTAAATCCGTGCTCAGCCCGATAGCGTTCAGCCGCTTCGTTACGCCGATTTGTTCGAGCTTCGCCTTGTCCACGTCTCGCGCCTGTGCAAATGCGAGCTTCGCCTTGCGTTCCCGCGTCAGCGCATCAATCGCATCATAGGCTTCCGCGCTCCCGAAATTCATCATCGAGGCAAGCCGTGCATAGGCTCGCATACGACCGATGCGGTTCGACATTGCCGCGATATCCTCAATCGTCGCTTGCACCGCCTGCGCGTTGTCCAAGTTTTCCCGCATGAGCCGTGCGAGCATTTCGCCGCGCGCTTTGATGTCGTTGCGCAAAATCGCGGGCGCATCCTTGCAAATTGCATCAAGGATCGGCTCGGAGGCACTTTGCAATTTGCGTTCGAGCAAGACTTTTGCCAAGGCTACGCCAAGCACTTTCAGTCTGCGCACTTGCTTCGGGTCGGAATAAAGCTCGTTGTGTTCCCGGATAAAGTCCTGAATCATTCTGCGGGAACGTGCATTGATGTCGTGCAAACGTGCTTTGCCCGCACTGCGTTTTTTGCGCGGCTCAAGTTTTGGAATACGGCTCGCCCATTCCTCGAAACTTTCGTTTTCGTTCATCATCGACAACGAAAAACGCGTTTCCGGATTGACTTCGCCGCGAATCTGAGAGAGCTTTCTCTTAAGCGCGGCAACAATCTCATCTGCGCGCTCCGGAAGATGGGATGCTGTAGGTTTAGAAGAGGACGGATAGGCGGCTTCTGAATCATCCGCGCTTATTTCGTATCCTGTAATAATCGGATTTCCGTCGTCTGTCAGAGCGACAATAGCCCGCGTGCCGCCGTAGTCAAGCCACCGCGTGTTCATTTTTGCGGCAGATTCATTTCCGATTTCGGCAGAAATGCCGACACGAATCGCAACATCGAGCGCCTCATCGAGCGATTTTCCGTCTTTCCGCATTCTCTCTTCAACGATGTGCAGGAAGCCCATTCCCTTTTTCCCCATTCTTCCGAGCGGATAATGGATTTCTCCGTATTTCGCATTGTGAAGCACGCCGTAGGGTGCGCCATTTGCAATCGCTTCGAGCGCGTCCAAGGAATTTCGCATCGAAAGCGAGTAGAGCCGCGCCCTGCGTCCTTGCTCTTCCCACTGCAAGGTACCAAAAAGCGCATCAAACGCCGCCGTGATGCCGTCGCTTTCAAGCTCTTCCGGCTTCGGGTAAACTTGAAGTTCCCGAAAATTTTTCCCGGAGACAAGTAAAGGCGTAGCTTGTTGAGCCTTGTCATAAATTTCTTTCCAACGCGCCCGGATCACCTTTGCTTTTTCCGAACGAATATCAAGCTCTCCCGTATTGATTTTGGATTCATATTCTTGCGCGATCGCTGCGGCTTCTTCCGAGAGTTTCAGCGATTCGTCAGATGAAGCGCGTTTTACGAACGCGTAAACCTCAAAAGCTCGGGCGAGAAGCTCCCGGGGTTGCACCCAGTAGGCAGTCCCTTTGTAATCCCACGAACGGCTTGTAAATTCCGCATTCTTGACGATCTTCTCGAGATTCTTGAATGCTTCCAAAACTTCAGCTCGGATCTCTGTGCCGTTGTAGTTGTTCTTCCGCGCCCGGCTGTCGAACAATCCGCCAAAGTAGTGATCCAGCGCGTGCATCCATTCATGAGCAATCACTCCGCGTTGGTATGCCGTAATGTATTTTTTGAACGGTTTATAGCCACCGCCTGTCGTTGTTGTGCGCCGCCCGGCAAACTCAAGAGCGAGGCGACCGCCCAAGCCGATAGCCGCAGGCGGGATATCGGCGATTTCCGCAAGGTCGAGCAACGCGTCATAAACTTCTTCCATCGTCGTCCACGGCTTTCCTCCGCGATTCCCGATTCTCAAAGAAAGCAATCCAAACGTATTCAAGACTTCCGAAAGTGTCTTGCGTTCGCCCTCTTTGCGCCGGAACGCATCAAACGCTGCGCGCTTCTTCTTTTGGTTCTTCAGCTCCTCTAATACCGGTTTTTCTTCTGCGGGAACAACCTTGTCGAACAAATCAAAGCCCGCCGCTTCCATGCCCGGCAAACTCGGTTGCGACAAGCTCCAACGGATATCCGGATTGCTCGCATCAAACGTTCCCGCGTTATCCGTAGCCGATTTGATTTGAGAGGGAGAGAAAGCGGCATACTCGGTTTCTATTCCGTCTTCGTGCTCGATTGTTCCGTCGAACCCGTCTCGCACCAGCGCGTCGCGGACAGCACGCCCGTCTCCGTTTGCCGCAGGTTTTCCGATTTTCGGATTGCGGATATTCAAAAACGCGGGAATCACGCGACCGCCCATGTCCGCCCAATCTTCCGTGCCGGACGAGAAATAAGCCGCAGGCAAATCCATGTTTTGGCGAGCTTTGCTCATGTCGAACGTCCAAAAATCGTTTTCAGTTTGATGATACACCACCAACGGCTCGCCGTTCTCGTCAACGACTTTGGAAGCGTCGAAAAACGTATTGACGTAGTTCTGCACTTCTTCAATACTACCGCCGAAGCTCGACGAAGAGATGCGCTTGGATTCCGATTCAAGTCTCTCAACTTTACCGTCGAGCTTTTTAATTTCATCGAGTTCAACGCTATAAAGCTTGTTTCCGTCGGTGTTCTTTACCGTAAGCAGGGCATAAACATTTTGCCCGTCGAGAATAAATGGTGCAAAGAATCGGAACACTGACTTCACGTTCACGTCTCCGCCGTTATCTTCAAATTCTCCGAGCAAAACTGCGTTCTCGTAAAGCTCCACGACTTTCGATGCTACATAATTATGCTGTGCAATCGTAAAGCCGTTTGAAACCGTTTTTTCCTTTGCTTTCTTGCTTAAAATCTTCGTTCTCTGCGTGCTATTCAGTTGTGCCTTAATTCCTGTCTGAGCGTTCTCGATGTCTTTGCGGGCAACCACCGAAAGTGCGCCGTGAACATCCGCGTCCCGCATTTTCTCGCTTTTGAACGTAAACTTCGCAAGGCGTTCCCAGTCTCCGAACCACTTCTTAAACGCCTCCGTGCGCACCTGCACCCATTGGCGCGGGGGCAACTTCGACGGCTTCCCGTTCGGAGCTTTCAGCCACGTCCCGTTTGCCTTAGCTTCCGCTTCAATCCTCTGCGCCTCCGCGTTCCCGCGAGAGAATCCGAGAGAATACCGCAATCCTCTTGCCCCGACTTTAGAACGCCGATCTCGTGCGCGTTTGAAGAAATCGCCGTGCTCTTTCAAGATTTGCTTGTAGATTTTTTCCTGCTCTTTTTTGGTGCGGACTGCGTCTTCGTAATATTGCTCCGCAAACGCTTTGAACACATCGAAAGTAATCTTGTTTTCGGCAAGTTTTTTTAGCTCTTCTTCAGCATGGCTTATCCTCTGCGCCGCACGGTAAGCATTCCACGCCTTGGCGTATGCGCTGTTTTTGTCCGTGTATTTAAAGGCAAGGAACTTGTCCGACCATTCTTTATAGGCTTTTCGACGCTCTTCCGGAGTGAGATTTTTACCGATGTTTTTCGGAATGTATTTCGGAATCCATTCTTCGTCGTTCTTGGCTTCTACTCCGAGAACATAGGTTGTCGTGTTTACGTAGCGAATGAAATTCTCTGCATCTTCGTAGTCGTTAATCTGCTCGACGTTTTGCACAGCCCAGTCGTTCGGATCATAAAAATCAACTTCTTCAAAATCCGCTCCGACATGGTGCCATTCTCTCGTTTTTCCGTATAATTCAACCGCTCTTACGGGAACGCCCAAATCTTTAGCAATCATCGCCGCAGGTCGCATCCCGTCAAACAACGCGCTGTTTGCACGCTGAGACCATTCCCCGCCGTCCATATATCCGCGCCCTTTTCGGGAAATTGAATACCGCACATCTCCCGCGTTCCCGTCGAGCTTGTCGAGTGCCTTTTGCATCAGCTCGCTTTTCGTTCCCCAATCCTGTGTGCCGAAAAGCCCGATGTCGTTCCCGTCAATCCCGTTCGCACGCTCCACTTCGCCGATGTATCCGAAAAGCACATATCCGAGCCGGGAAGTGCGTTTCTCTAACATAAGATTGGCAAGCATCTTTGCCGCTCCCAAGTCGATCCCCTCGCGAGCGTTCTTCTCAAAATCAAACGTATTTTGCTCAAAATAAAGCTCAAGAATCTGCTCGCTCGTTTGCTTGTTCCCGCGCTCTTTCTGTTCCCGCACATGAAGCGCGGCTTTGAGTGCCGCCGCAAGCTCCGGCGCGATGTCGTATTGTTCGTTGTCTTTAAGCCGCACCAAGTCCACCGCGTAATCACGCAACGACGCGAGCGTCTTGCCGAGCGAATACGGAGAATCAAACAAATCCGTTGCCGCCTCGCGGTCGTTAATAACATACGCCACAAGCGCGTTCTCGATGCGAAGCCCGATCGTTTCCTTAAACCCGCTCTTTCTGTCTTGCGTGTATTGCGTTCCCGCGCCGATTGCTTCGTTAAATGCCATGATGAACGCGTTGTTGCGCTCATCCAAAATCCCCTCGTCGCTTCGTCCGGAAAGCAGATTCAGAATCTTCGGCAGTTCCCGCGCATCGGCGTGCGCTTCTTCCGCCGTAGAGTAAACACTCTTCATGTCCGTATTCGACGCTTTCGCAAGCTGTGCCCACGTCAGTCCGCCCGTGTCCGTCGCCACGCGCAGAAGCACCGGTTGTTTTACGCTTTCGGGAATCTCAATGCCGCGTTCCCGCGCAAACTTCGCAACGTGTTCCCGGTATTGAGCTTCCGGAACACCGCCAAGCTCGTAAACCTTTTTGAGCAAACGGGAACGCCCCTCGCCGGAAACGGAGCGCAATTCTTTAAGCTTTAAGCTTTCATCTTTAATCTCTCTGTAGATCGGCGCGCCTCGGTCGGTGTGCCGGTCGTCGCCAAGCCGTTCCGACTCAAAGTTCATCAGCATGCGTTGCACCTGCTCTTCGGTGCGCTTACCGCTACGGTTGCGTCCCTGTTCGTCCTGTTGAGACTTGTCGGAAACGTCGACAAACGTCAAGTCGCTCAAATCGACTACGCGATAATGCCCCTTGATGCGAACCGCGTTTTCTGCACTCGGCGTGAGTGCTTCAAATTCGTTCGGTTTAAGCTCTGCCGGAGTGGTCGTTTCCGTTTTGGAAATACCCACATGCTTTTGGGCAAACGCAACGGCTCCCGCCGCTTCGGCGACAACTTCTTTGATGGAAACTCCGCGCTTCTTCGCAACCAATTCAAGCACCGCGCGGAAGCTCGGATATTGTCCCGGGAACTTAAAACTCAAGCCCGCTTCCTTGGCATACGCCATGAAAACCCCGCCAACATCCTTACGCGCCGAAATCTCATCGAGCAGTTTTTCGTTGCGCTCCGGTGTCGCCTGCGTAGCATTGGAAACATCCGCTTTGGCTCGAGATTGCGCGAGAGAATTTTCTTCGGAAGATTGATTGGACTGCGCCCTTTCCCAAAGCGGTTTCTTGTTTTTATACTGGTCTCTCCGGACAATATGTGCGGTGCCTACATCGTAAAAATCTCCGCTTTCCGATTTCTTCAAATAAATTAAAACGCGGTTAACCGGACGTTTTTCTCCGTTCAAGTCCGCGACAATATCGAAGCCGTCTCCGCTCTTGGAAACATAAACGGCGTTCGCGTAGGCAAGTGTGTCTGCAACGAAATTCTCGGCAGATTCGTAGCCGAATTGTTTCAACTCTCCAAGATGCTTTCCGATGTGTTCGTAGGCTTCTTTGTCGCAAACAACTTTCCCTTTCAGAGCCGGAATCGTCGCCGTAATTTCCGCGGGAATTTCCCATTGTCCCTCTCCGATTGCCTTAAATGTAGCGAATTGCTCAGAATAAGCATTTTTGTTCGTGCTTATTTCGATGGTTTTAGCCGGTTTTAGCGGGTTGTAGGCACTTTTAGCTGAATCCTGCTCAAAGTGGCTAAAACTCCCTAAAACTGCTCTTTGCTCAAACGCCACCGCGCGATAACGATCAATCGCATTCGCAATCTCGTTCTCAATCTTCGTCCCGCGCGTCGCACGAAATAGCTTTCGCAAAAACTCCAAGCATCGATTGAAGAAGTTTTTGTTTTCCTGCCGGATTTCAAAAAGCGCGTCGAAGCTCCGCGTGAAAAGCACCGCTCCGCACACGTCCGCCAAGATTTCCCGCTCTATAGCTTCGTCGGAAAGATTCTGCCCGCCTTGCGTGCCGTAAAGTTTTTTGTATTTATCTTTCGCGTCTTCAAACGCCGAAAAACCGTAGCGATCCAAAAACACGCGCACGCAAGCTCCGTCGGGATTGAGAATGAATTTCTTCATTCCCGCGAATCCTTTGTTCGCTTCCAAGTAGTGCGTAAATTCATGCCCGAATGTCTTAAGAAGCGGCTCGGGAGCGTTGCGGTTAATGTGAATGACATTGTCCTTGTCAATAAATCCGTTGGCGTCAAAAAACGAACCGTCGAAAAACTTTACGCTCACGTTCCCGCCCGTTGCCGCATTCAGGCGACTGACGGTGCGAAGCAGGTTTTGCTCGGCTTCGCTCTTCGCTTCCGTTTCCACGCGCAAGGATTCGTATTCGCTCACAGGGCGTTGTTCCCGGCTTCCTGCGGCAAACACAAAGGCGGCATCTTCAAGCTCTTTCGTATTCTTGCCTCCCTTGCGAGCTCCCGAGGCATAAGCACTTATCCAATCGGCAAGGGCGCGTGCGTTCCCGTCAAATCGCATCGTCGCTCTCAATAATGCTTTCCCCGTGTCCGAAATTTGCGCGAGCTTCTTCTTCCCGGAAAGCACCGATTTTACTTCACGACGCGCACGCGAAAGGCTGTATTCGTTCCCGCTAAGAGCTTCGATGTGGCGCACATTCACGCCGGATGCCTGAGAAAGCGTCTTAAAATATTTGCCGGTGTTCGGAATATCGTCCAATGCCGTCTGCGGAATCGTCGTTCCCGCGCTTTCATCGCCTTGCTGAGGCTCTGCAATGCGTTCGCCCGTGTATCCGCCTGCATCACCGAATGCATTGGCTTTTTCGACCAAAAGAGCGAGCGGATTCGCCTTTGTGTTCCCGCCTAATTTTGCCTGCGCGATTGCGCTCTTGGCGTATTCGTTCAGTATCTGCGCAAGCGTCGCGTCGGCGTCGCGTTCAAAAAGCGTCTTCAAGGCTTCCGCTACGTCCGGATGTTCCGGCTCAACGTTGTAGCCGAACGCCGCCGACAAGTCCGAGCTGATATCCATGTCCGGTGCGGCTTCGCCGAGTTCTTTCCAAATCGGCATTCTCTCGACAAAATCCTGCAACGCTTCGCGGGAAGCTTCCGGAGTAGGCGTTCCCGTGCTTGTTTCTACCGTTCCCGGGATTGCTCCGGCGGCTTGCTTAGCTTCCGCATTTGCGTCTTTGTCAAGCGGCGCGTTTACGTCGGTTGCGGCTTTGGCGTTGTCGGCGGTAAATTCCGCCGTTTTTTGCACAAAATCAAAAAACGCCATCGCTTTTTCCGTATCGTTTTCGTCGTGCTTTTCGCCACGGAAAAATTTGGCTTCAAGCTCTTGGCGGCGTTCCGCATCGTTCATGTCTGCCCACGCATCCATATCGATTTCCGAAACGCGCCCGTCTCGCCCATGTGCACGCACCGTTCCCGTTCCCGCGTCAAAAGACAAATCGAGCATCTGTCCGGCAAGCCGCATCGCCTGCGCCTTTTGCTTCGCGGTTTCCATTTTCGCCAAGTCGAGTTCCGCTCCGAGTTGCGTTACGCTCGGCATTCTACCGCCGTTTTTTCGATTTCTGATTTTTGCCGCTCCCGCGCCCGTGAGTGCGCCAAGCAAAAACACGCCCGGCATCGTTTTTACCGTATCGGAGACTTCGCCGAGAAACTCTCCGTCCACCGAAACACCGAGAGCATCGTAAACCAATGCTTTGTTCCCGACGGCAACAAGCTCCGTTCCCGTTTCTTCCGCCATGCCGAGTGCCGCGCGCCCTGCGCCTCGCATCAACGCTTTCTTCGTCGTCGCCGTAGCCGCTCCGCTCGCCACCTTATAAAAATAATCTTTGGAAAGCATGTTGAGCGCCATCGACTTTGCACCTTTACCGGCGACAAAATTCGATACGCCTTTCCCGAGCGGGATCACCGCTTGCAGGTATTCCGAGCCGGCTTCCACGGCACCGACTTCAAGCGACGAAAGCAGAGCCGTCTTCGTATCGACTCCGCGCGAAATCAAATCCGTGTAAGCGTTTCCGGCACTACCGCCGCCAAACCATGCAAACGTTCCCGCCGCCGCGCCGGCTCCGCCCGTTGCCCAACCGAGAGCCATAATCGAAGCGGTATCCGCGAACGCAACGCCGGTATCCATTAGTATCGAGCCAACCGCCCCGCGCTCCGCATAACGCGTGCGCACCGTATTTAACGCCGCACTACGCGCCTCCTGTTCCCGCTTATACCATTCGTGCTCTTCAAGATCGACATCGTTGAGCCACGCTCCCGCATGGACAAAACCCGCCTCAAGGAAGTTTTCCAAGCCGTTGAATGTATCGGAAAAGCTTTCGGCGACTTTCCCGGCAAGCTCGATGCCGAAACTGCGGGAAAGCTTCGGATTCATAGACTGCACCATTGCCATGATGCGTGCTTGTCGCTCCGGAGAGAGCGTGCCGATTTTTTCGGCGATACGGCTTTGGTAGGTCGTTGTCGCCCATTCGCCGAGAGAATCCGCCTCCCGCATTTTCGCCGCAATTTCGACGGCAACACGGCGATCTGCCGGGCTCATCTTTTGAAGCGCGAGAAGATTATTTCCCATTTCCTCGGGCGCGTTTTTGACAAAGAAGTCCGTCGTGTCTTTGTAGCCGTTCTCGTCGAGAAAGCGTTGCTTGTCCGTGTCGAGCGTGCGGACGAACTGCGCGAGATTGTCGTAGCGTGCTTGCTCCGCGAGGTAGGAATTGAAAACCCAGTCCGTTATCTCATCGAGCGATTTGCCTTTGAATACGCCGGTCTTCAGTTCTTCGTCAATCTGTGCGTAATCGCGCACCGTGAAGCCCTTAGAGTTTAGAAAAAGCGAAATCATCGCTTTCTTCTTTTTGTCCTCAACGCGCGTCCAATCGCCGCCCGCGCTTTCCGCATTCACTTCGTTTGCAATCGCGGCAAACGCTTTCGTGTCGCGAATAATCGGAAAGGCAACGGCTTCGCGGGAACGGCGTGATTTCGCACGAACAAGGTGAGGAATCGCAAAGGTGTTCGAGAAAATACCGGAGCCGTATTTTTCCTCGATGTTTTCGAGCGTCAGTCCGGCGTTCACGTCCGCTTCCACGGCACGCCCGTCGGACTCCCATTGCCGGCTCCAATTCGTGCGGCTCACATGCCGCGTTGCACTAATCGATACGTCTCCCGTGGTTTCGGGAACAAGCGGATCGACTTTCTGCGTTGCCGCATCTTGGACTGCTTGCTTGCCGACGTTCCCGCCAAAAGAAATAAGGCTCGCCGCTTGTGTGCGATTGATTGCGATTGAATCTTGCTGTGCAATTTTGAGTTGTTCCATGTAAAATAAATTTAATTGTTATTTGCTGTCGTGGCGTTCGTTGCGCTTTGCCCAGTTTTTCTTTACCCGTCCAACGATCGCTTCTTTTGCTTCATCGAGATGGAGAGCCTTATCTATAGCTTGTCCGGTCGGAGAAACTACTTTTTCATGTAACCACTTAAACGGAGCTACAAGAGGCTCGTGGACATACTCCGTAAATGCGTCATCCACTTTTTTAACGGCAGAGGCGACAGGGTGTTCAATAATGTCAAGCTCCTCCGCTTTTACATTCTTGTTCCCGCTTCTAATGATCGATTCCCGAAGTTTTTCCTCCCCGTCTTCGGTCTTAAGAATCTCTTGGATTTTTTCTCGTCCGTAAACAGAGCCGGTCGTTGCGAGTCTCTCGATAATCTCGTCAACCTTAGATTCGTTCATTCTTTTTGGAGCGCGCGGATTCGTGGCACCCGTCGCGCCTGTGCGCGCGCTGGACTCTTTCACTTTTTCTTTTTTTGCCGCGTCTTTTATTAGTGCTTCTGCTTCTTCCGCTGTCGTATCTTCTCTTTGAACGGTATCCGCGCGCATTTGCATGGAAATACTTTCGATGTCGCGTGTTGCGTCCTCAAAATAACGTTCCATATAGCGAATGCGTTCCCGCTCGCTCTGCGATTTTTTTAGCCGTTCGCACATGCCCTCTATTTCGTGGCGAAACGCCGCAGGCGGCAGATTCCCGGCAAGCTGCACTACGTCGCCGCAGAGTGCCGCAAGCTCGGCTTCCTCATTGTCTCCGATATGAGCTTTGCCAATCTTGTCTCCGTCCAATCCCGCCGCTTCGAAAACTTTAAACATTCCGTTTTCAATTTGTTTTTGCATGACGGAATCCTTGTCGCCGCCGGCAAGAAAGCTGATTGCCTTGGCGTAGTCTGCCGCATTGCAATTTTTTCGGGCAAGAGCGAGCGCGGACAGGCGATAGGAACCGTCCGCATCCGCCGCGTCCGTGAAACGTCCTGCGTTCGCGTAAATGCGCAAAAGCGCGGAGCGGCTTCTCGCATCGTCGTATTCTCCGTTCGGGCGGTCCCGCATCCATTGTATCTTCTCGTTGAGATTAACGGCGGTTTTTCCGCTGTATTGCACATTGGTTGCGTGTTCGAGAAATTCACCCTCGCTCCGTGCCGCAGTCTCGATTAAGGCTTTTGCGAGTTCGCGTTGTTCCTTAGCCGCCGCCTCGCGTTTCACGAGAATATCGGAATCAATCTTGCGAAGAGCATTTTGTTTTTCCGATTCTGCACCTTCCTTGATGGATGCCGCTTGCGCGGCGGTGATGATTCCTTGCCGCTTGGCTTCCTCAATAGCTTTTATCGCCTCGTCGTGCGTTTGGTTCGCGGCTTCAATTCCCGCCTTACGCACTTGTTCCCAGTCTTCACCGATTACCTCCGGACTGTCGGCAATATCTCTACCGGATTGCTTGCCGCCCGTTCCCGTGTTTTTGGATGCCGCCGTTTTCGCGTCTCCGATGATCGTCGAAAAATCTCCGGCTTTCCATGCGTCAAAAATTTTCTCGTCGTCGGCGTTAAGAATCGCACGGATTTTCTCGGAGATATTGTCCCTCGCAGTCGAAAGCGCATTGTGCATCGCAATTTTGTAGCGCGCGGAATTTACGCCTCCGTATTGTTCCATGGCTTGGCGTTGCGTAACGGCAAATGCTTCAAACAGCGCGCCGCGCGTCATCGCGTCTACTTGCTCCGGAACGATTCCGGCGGCGATCGCGGCGTCTTTTCCCGCCATAATATCCGGGATATTCGCTTTCGCTCCCGCGACGGAAAGAGCCTTTGCCGCATTTTCCTGCCTGCGTTGCGTTACGCGAGCCTCCACGTCTGCACGCGCTTTTACGCGAAACTGTTCCCGCGATATTTCGTAGGCGCGTTGAGCCTGCGGCTGAATACGCTGTCGATTCCAAACGATATCCGCGTCCTGCATCAGCACTTCATGCGCTTCGTCCATCTGCGGCAGAATCGCCGTGTTCCAATCCGCATCAAATTCTTCGACGGTTTTATATTCTTTCGCAGTAATTGTTTTCTCAACTGCCGCGAAATCCTCGTCGGTTCGAATCTTCAAAAGCGAAATCGAGTGTGCGTCGTTCATCGTCGCTTCGCGCTCCGCCTTGTCGGACTCTTCCTCTTCCTGCCGCATCATCGCTTTGCCGAGGCGTGTCATGTCGTTCCCGATTTGTTGCCCCATAGCGTTGAATCCCGCGATAATGGATTTCGCGTATTCGTATTGTTGCGTATTCCAATTGGGATTTACGCCGCGCTTTTGAATCGGACTAATGAATTGCCCGCCGTTTTGTAAAGGAATGTTGCCCATAAATCGTCTCCTACGCCAATGCGCTTGCCGTATTCATGTTCGCAAGGTCGGTCGCACCTCCGCCGTAAATGCCGCTTCCGACATTCCCCGGAACGGCTCCGCTTCCCGCACCTCCGCTGCTCGCCATACCTATCATGCCGAGGTTGCCGATAAGATTGCTCGTTTGTCCGATCATCGAGAAAATCGTCGTCAGCTTGTTGGCTTTCTTGCCCCACTTGTAATTAAATTCCGCCTCCGTCATCATGTTGTTGCGGTCAAGAATCAGGTTGCCGACATCGCCGTCCGCCTGTCGTCGCATGTTCCGAAGCTCCTCGATATTGGCTTCCTTTTGTGCGAAATAGACTTCCTGCGCCGTTATGCTCGCACCGCTTACTCCGCTCACCGCAAATGCCGTTTCCACTTCCGCGAGTCTCCGGTTATGTTCCCGCGACATTACGCCCTCGTTATACGCAAGCGCGGACAACGCCTCATTTGCATTGTCCGTCATCGTTTTGTAGTTCGCCTTTGCGTTCGCGTATTGCTGTTTCAGTTGCGCTTTCTGCGCTTTGTAATTCGCGTAGCTCGAAAGCATTCCCGCACCGAAACCGACAAGCGAACCGCCAATCGCTAATCCCATGCCCACCATCGTTTTGCCTCCTTAGCTGAAGTTGTCGTCATCGAAAAGTTTTCTGCGTCCCCGTGTGCGGTTGAGGTGTCGCGCCATCAAGCGCGGTCTGTCCACGTTCCAAAACTGCTCTTCGAGCGAGTTTGCCGCATTCATGTTTTTTGTAATTGCCGGCAATATACGCGCCGCCAAAAGTTTACGTATCGCCGCTCGCAGTTCCGTGCTCCATTCGTCCGGAATCAGCGAGCGGCGGACATATCGGCAAGGCAGGTTCGCCGTCAGCGTTCCCGCCTTGTAAAAAAGAAAGCCGCCCTCTTCCTCAAAGCCGTCATTGCGCCGCCCGTTGTCCACATTCAGCACCCGAAGACAGTCTTTCGGCTTATTGTATTGAACGCCGCGAATGTCCTCGATGCCGGTCGGAGAAAGCACCGTCGTTTTTACAAGTTCCGCCCACGGAATCAACGACTGCACTTCTTCAACAACACCCGCAAACAGCACTTCGCAGGCTTGTCCTTTTTCGGAATTAAGCCCGTTCGTGCCGTCAATCGGCTTTGAGCCGATCAGCAATAACGCTTCGTTGTAGAGGTCGTTCTTCGTCATAATTCTAAAAAAGAGATAGAATTTCTTTCGTGCCTGCCGCGCCGCCGAGCGCAACAGCCGCCCAAAAACCGATCTTGTAAAGTTTACTTTCGATTTCCTTAAACTTTCGTTTGTGCTCGCCGTTGTCTTTTTCGAGCACTCCGACGCGCACTTCCACCTCTGCGGTTTTGACTAACATAGAATCAATCTTTTTCCCGCGTTCCTTACCTTCTTCCCGCAACTGAGCCACGTCGCTACGCACACCTCGCAATTCCGCCTTGATCGCATCGTCGCTCATGTCGCCGCTTTCTCCGCGAGGATTTGTTTGACATCGTCGCGCGTCCCCGCCGCCGTTTGTGCCGCCTTGAGCAAAGCACAAAGTTCGTCTTTCGTCGGAGCCCATCCGCCGCCGTCTTTGGCATTGTCGATTTTTGAGAGAATCGCGTCCACACCGTCAATCACACTTACGGCAACGGCTTTTGCCTTTTCCGCATTGCCCTTTTCGGCAAGTTCCTTGCGCCGCCGCCAATACGCGATTGCCCCGGCAACGACCGTTCCCGCGATGCCCAAGATCCCGCCGGCGCTCTTGGCTTCCTGCGCCACGGGTTCGACCGTCTCAACGACGGCGTTCACGGGAACGAGCCCGAAAAGCTCCGTCTCTCCCGTTTCCGGATTCGTCGTGCAAGCCGTTTCAAAAAACGCCGCGAAAAGAAGTAAAGAAAAAATAAATACAGTTTTCATGATGATATGCCTTTCTTAATTTAAAAACCGCGACGGCTTTTAAACCGCCGCGGTAAGGATTAGTTGACCACAGTAATGAAAGTTGAGAACGTTCCTACGCTCCCGCCTGCGTAACGGTAATCGTTTCGACCAAGTCGCCGGATCGCACTTTGACAAGCGCGGAACGCGATTGCCCCGTCGTGTTCTCCGTCGCGGCAATGGCGAGCGTTCCGGAACCCGTTCCCGCAGAAGCCGGTAGCGTGAGCCAGTCCGCATCCGTGTAAGCCGCCCACGTCTGCTGCATAACGCGGTTCGGGTTCGTCGTTACGGTCAGTTCTTTTGCCGTTCCCGCCTTAACGAGCGCGAGCGTCGAGCCGGAAAGCGCAAGAGACGGAGCAAGCTTCGGAATCTGAACGATGATAACGCCCTTGTCCGAAGTGCGAACGAAGTCTGCACGGATTTTTCGCAGGAAGTGTGCTTCCATATCCGCTTGGGAATCGACTCCCCACTTCGATTCGTCCGTCCAATGAACCTTGGTAATCGCGAGCGGGTTGAAGATGAGGATTTCGGATTCGTCGAGCCCGAACACCTTGTTGTCCCGAATGTCAAACTCGTCTTCGACAATAACCGGAGTAATGCCTTGGAACTGAATCGACTGGTCGAGCGCACGCAAATCCGAAGAAGCGACAAAGTCCTTGTTCTGCAGCTTGTCGACGTTGACAGCCTTGAACTCTGCCTGTTGTGCCCAAGACATCAGCATGTAGGTGCCGAATCCCGTCATGCGTTGACAACGCGCGCGAATGAGGAGCAAATCCTTGTAATCGAGCGTCGTTTTCGACGCATCGAGTTTGTAATACTGCGAATCCGGGAGCGCAATATCGGCATAAGACGGTTCGGCATCGTCGTCGCGCGTCGTGCGCTTCACCGTCTTTGCGCGAATCGCATCGAGCAGGGCGCGGTTCTTCGCAACGCGAATATTCGCAACAAGAGCCTGCAACTTATCGTTCTTGATATTGAAGCCGTTGCGCATTTCGTCCCACGAATTGAAAGTAGCACGATCCTTAAAGACCTTCGGCGTTGCCACCGTCGAGGAATAATGCGCTTCCGCGTAGTGGCGATCGGCGGTCATCGCATCGAACGTCTTAGAGTTCGGGTTGCGCATGTAGTTTTTGATCACCTTGTTGTCTTCGTAAGCGGAAACAACTTTCAGCTCGTCAATCGCAATCATCGAACGGTTGATATGCGTTCGCGCGGGAACGGCTCCTCCCGAACCGGCACGCATGTCGCCTTTGGCGTTCGCTTTGATCAGCGTCGTTAAATCTTGGTTTTTGGCGGAACCGTCAAGACGCTCCATGACGTATTCAACGCCCTGACGAAATCCGATGTTTTGTTCTGTAAATTCAGACATGATATTTGCCCTTTCTGAGTGGTTTTTTATTGGTTTGCTGTTTCGTCTCGGGTCGCTTATCCGCACGTGCGGGGCGAAGACCTCGTCGGCTTTTTGAAAGGGCGGAAATCCGCTTGTCTCTCCGGAAACTTCGAGATATTGCCTCTGACTTGTAGGAATTTTGCTTCGCAAAAAATTCTCAAACAATCGGCAAAGGGGTTAGAAAAGGTTAGTTTCGGTTAGTGCTTACACGGGGAGATTATCCCGGAGAGAAAACATCTGGGAACATTTGGGAATATTTGGGAACGTTTGGGAACGTTTGGGCTTGAACGTCTCCGCACTCTCTGAAATCATGGAGCCATGGTTAAGAAAGCAAGAAGCCTCCCCGTTCTCACGGGAAAAGCCGCCGAAGATTTAGAAAAAGATCTTCGCCGGGCGGAGCGTGCTTATCTTCTCCGAAAAAAAGATCCCTTAGCGCGTGTGCGCAAACTCCTACCCGCGATTCTTAAAGATGCCAAAATCTGACGTATCTTTTTTAGAGAATTGCTTTCTGTGCTCTTTCCCGCCTGCAAGCGGGAAATTTTCTTTTTCTTCTGTAGGAGATTCCGGAATTGATAAATATTTCCGGGAAGAAGCAGTAAATTATTCCAAGGAAAAGCTCTCAAAAAATTATTGTTTCGTCTTGAAGTCAGACCCGACGAAAGTTGTTTGCGCATTCTCACTCTCGAATGACGGAATCCAAAAGATTCTCCTCACAAACAATGCACGCAGAGGCGTTGCGAAGCGCATCCCTTTTGTAAAAGCCGCCAAAGTAGATACTTTTCCGGCTGTTTTGATCGGACAGTTCGGCGTCGCAGAAGAGTTCAAAGGCAAAAAAGTCGGATCAGACGTGCTCGCTGTTATCAAAGGTCTGCTGTCGGAGAGCAGGTATTTAACGGCGTGTCGCTTTCTTCTTGTTGATGCCAATAAAGACGCCGTAAAGTTTTACGAAAAAAACGGTTTCAAGCTCGTATATAAAAGCGAAGAAGAAGAGAAGAAGGCGTTCAAAATTAAATCCGCAGAAGAACTTTCTACGCGTTTTATGCGCTTTGACATGAAAGATGCCGAACTACCGGCAACCTAATTAAAAATTAAGAGGGAAACATGCCGTTCCGGAAATGTCGCCGCGTTGAACGGCGTTAAAAATCGCCCCTGTGTCGGCTGGAGAATAGCTCACTAAGCAACTCGGAGCGTTGGCGGTGTCCGCTTGTGTGCCGTCCGCACGATGGAAACGAATTCTTCCGGCAAGAAAGAACACGCAATGAGCCTTGCCGAGAACGTGCTGCTGAAAGCCTTTCGTGTCGGTTCGTGCAAAGATAAGCGCGATCCCGCGCCCATGCTTTGCGAGCTTCGCAAGCCACTTGAACGCCTCCCGTCCGTATGGAGGATTGCACCATACTCTCCCGCTCCATTCCGCCGTCAATCCGTCTCCGTCCCGTTCCCGGGAAAGCATTTTTTTCGCTGTGCTCCACGGCATTTTCTCCGGGCAACACGGGTCAAGGTCAAATTCTCCAAGCGAGTTAATCAATGCCGGCGGCGTGAGCCACGTATCGCAATTCGCTGTGTTGGTATTAAACGTTTTCATGCGTTTTTCGTTTTCTATCCCTTGCTTATCTTGATATCCGCGCCGTAGCCGTAGAGCGTAAATTCGCTTCTGCAACGTGTCCGCACCGCAAGTTGTGCGAGGTCTGAATAGTCGCCGTTCCACACGCACTCAATCTTGCCGGAATGATAGATGTTTGCTCCCGCAACGTCGAATCCCGCGAATTGCTGTTCATAAGTTTCTCCGCCGTCGAAGCTCACTTCAAAATCTCCGATACCGTGTCCGTAAATATCAAGTCCGGAAATAACGATACGCGTTCCGTAAACGTGTCCTTCCGAAATATCCATCGGCATGGCGACAACCGTAGAATCGTAATCGATTCCGAAATCCTGCCACACGTCAGACTTAAAATCGATTTTTCCGATGCGGCACTTGCCCGTCTTCGTGTCGAGCATCACGCACGCCAAGATGTCGGTCTGCTCTTCCTGAATCGTTGTTAAAGACAAACATATCAGCCGCTCTGCGAATTTATACCGGCACCACGCCGCCACATTGTCTTCCTGCGAAAATACAAACTTTGCAATTTCGCCTTTTTCGCCAAGCACAAACAAGGCACTGTGAGGGTTGCGTGTGTAGGCAATTTTACGAATCACGTTCCCGCGGGAAAACAAATGCTTCGCAAGCCCGTTTACAGCACTCGAAGCGTAAGAATCGCTCCCGAAATTGTAAATCTGTGCATTTAGAATTTCGCCTCCGCTTTTCGCGTAAAACAATTTGTCGCCCGCGTTCACGGCATCGACATTGGCACTCCCCCAAGTCGTTTGATTATCCATTGCAATCGATGTTGCCGTTATTGCGGAGTTTCCGGAACTTCCCGACGACATCGACATTTCCGACATCGTTCCGCCAACCATGAAAACGCCGTGCCCCCATTTAAACCAAATAGAGCGGTCGTAAACATTAGCACTCGGGATAAACGAAACCGCACTTGTCGCAAGCGTTCCCGTGCAGAAGTTTTTCAAATTATTGATTTGCGACCCCCAAACGGTTTTAGGCTGAGACTTATTCCCGAGAAACCACAGCCGCTCCTGTGCAAGCTCAACACACATCGGGTAGCCTTTGGATGCGCTCCACGCATTCAGCCGGTAAAATTTTGACACGGCATTTTTCGGGCATCCGTTTAAGCAGGAAACATCGAGGGAGCCGTTTCCTACAAGCGCATTTACCTTGTAAAAGTAAGTTTGCGTTCCCTCCGTCTTAAGCCACCACTTACACCCGTAATCGAGTTCCACCGGGTTTTGGTCTTCCACGCTTTTCACGTAGGTTGCCTTTGTTCTGCGAAGCAGGCGCACGCGCACCCATACTCCGAAATCCTCAATCGTAACGGATGTGCTCGGATTAAGGGAGCCGTCGTCCGGCGCGACCACGCTTGAAAGTATCGACCATGTTTGCCCGAAGTCATACGAGGCTTCAATGGCAAGTTCTCCCGCCCAGCGACCACCGCCGGTTTCGAGCGAGACCTTTCCGATCGCGGGAATGGCTTCGCTCGTTTTCAACTCCGTTTCGGAACCCCAATCCTTGTAAAGCGTTTGAGCCGTCTCGCACTCCAAAGCAATCGTGTCTCCGATTTCGATTCCTGCGGGAAGTTTTGTCGCCGTAAGCGTGCCCTCGGTATAGCACCCGATTTCAAATTCGTCCGACTCCGTATCCGGCGTGAATCTGATTTCGTGAGTATGCTCCTCGCTCGAAAGCATCGCCGGACACGCAAACTCAAAATCGCGTGCGGAAAAAACGTAATCGCTTCCGGCAGGGTTTAAATCGCGCAGGATTTCTTTCGGAGGCATTGCCGGATGCACGACAAAAAGCACGTCCTGCGATTGTTTTACGCGCAAACTTTTTAAATCAAGAGCAACAGCCGTTCCCGCATGAAGAACAAATTCTCCGCAGAATTGATTTATAGCCAAATTGTAAACCGCCGCCCGGGTTTCGTAGCGTGTTCCCGTCGTGTCTTTTAACGCCAAAAAAACAACGACGTATTTGCTTTCTCCGTCAAAGAGCATCGTTTCTGCATTGGCGTCAAAAACGGACATTCCCGTTCCCGCATCATAATCTTTCACAAGTTCAAGTCCGCGCCTCCGCGAAATTGAGCCGCCTGCATCAATATCGAAATTTTCCAACTTTGTGCAGGCGTAGTGAAATTTGTCCAAGTCGGAGCGAATCACTAAGCGCGAATCCCATTCGCCCGCATTAAATCCGAATTGTCTCAGAGCTTTCATTCTTTGATTTCGTGGTAGAGTTGAACCATACCCGGCAAGAATCCGAGCTTAACCAGTTGAGCAAATACCGGCGGACGCGACGTGTCTGCTCGCACCCAACGGCACTTGTGTGTTTTTGCGAGCTTGAGGATTTCGTCTCCGAGTTCCGGGAACAGCGACGTCCCGTCCGGTAAGGCGTCGGAATCCGCACCGATGCCGACGATCCAAAGTGTTTGTTCTCCGTAAAGAGGAAGCACCGAATAAGCAAACGTGCCTACCCGTTTCCCCTCGCAAACAATAGCTGCAACTCCCATGCGCTCGCAACCGACGAGCTGCTCCATGTCTTGCACTTGCTCGTCGATATCGGGCAGGGGAATTTTTGAAATGTCCGCCTCGGCTCTCTCGTCAAACTTTGCGGCTTCCAAGTAAACCCGGGATAGGCGCTTAGCGTCTCGCTCCCGCAAGATATGTCCCTGTGGTTTTTGCATTTCGGTGCATTAAATAAATTCCACCAAGACATAGGCAGGCGGGATGAACCATGTATGCTGTAGACGAGGCGTAATCGTGAATGAAAATTCGCCGTCTACGGTGACGCGCCCGATCCCGACGCTGTAGGAAGCCGTGTGTTCGTCGTTGCCTTTTCCGGTATCGCCATACCATTGGTAGGAACACGTAGCGATTTTGTCTCCGTCCCCGGAAGTCATTTCTACCTTGTAGCCCGTATTTCGATATCTCAAAGCCGGGGCGACGGGCATAGCACTCAAACGGACTTGGTAGGTTCCCGGCGGAAGCATAATCGTATTCGGGTAAGATGTATTTTGAACTAAGCCGTTTGCCTCACTAATCAGCGTTTCCGTCGCCGGATTATAAGAACTGTAAGCATACTCCGTTCCATTCCAAGAAAGGACGAACGCACGCGGTGAAACCGCGTTGATTCTTCGACTCAAAGTTGCAATTTGAGCGTCAAGCGAAGCTTGGATCGCTTTTACGGAATCGCCGATTTTCGCCGAAAAATAAGCCCCGAATGTCGTCTCTTGCCCGTCCAACTCAATTGTCTGTTTTGAATCAAAGACATTTTTTGCGTATGTGAGAGCTTCTTTATTCGCTCCTGCGGAAACGGCTTCTTGCACTTTTTCTTTCACGCTTTCGGCAACAACTTCGACATTATCCGGATTCGCGATAAATTCAGCCATTGCGTCCGGAAGTTGCTTTTTCACTTCCTCTTGCGCTGTCGCCTGAATCGTCGCTTCCAAATCATCGTCCCAATGCGCATCGGAGATTTCTTTCGTTTTGGTAAGAATATTACCCAAGAAAAGTGTCTCAATGTAATTGTCGGTTATCTTTTCCGTCAGCCAATCGCGGGAAGTGGTATCGAGCATCGACTTGAAATCGGCATCCGTCAAAACAATGTCGACAACATTTTCGAAGAGAGCATCGCGTTTTGCACCGTCATCCCAAATCTGTTGTGCTAAATCCTTGTCGAGTGCCCATGCGTCGAAATATCCCTGCATCCGGTTGTCTGTGAAAAACTTCGCACAGAACGAATCTAATCCATCGAGCACAAGTCCGACCGATGCCGCGTGCGTCGTCCGGCATGCCTCGATTTGTTCTTCCGTGTAACCGGTAAGCGAACTCAACAGCTTGACAACGCCGAGCTGAGAAAAACTCCCTGTTAAAACATACATTTCGTATTGCAGGGTATTCCCGCTTGTTCCCGGTTTTTTGCGATAGCGCAAACAACCGGTTTCATCTGTAAAACCGCTCCCATCCGGCAATGGCTGAAGCTTAGCGAGATTAAAACAGAGCTGACCTTTCTTTCCGGAATTAGAACTCGTGCCGATACCAACGACAAACTCCCCGTCGTTGCTCGGTTGATATGTGCTTCCGAGGCGCACCATGCCGTAGCGTTCCCGCGTTGCGGATTGCCCGACTAATTGTCCGTTCTCGTTTGCCCCGATAGCACCGCCGATTAAATTTAAATCGTCTCCGCCGATAGCCGTTGTCAGCGTTTGGGAATTGGAAAGGCGCACCGTGCCGAAATCGTTCAGCGTTGCTTTTCTTGCGATGAGTTGTCCTTCGGCATTCATACCGATCGCCCCTCCGAGAGCGAGCGTAAGCGCATCTGCGGTAGAAATACGTCCGAGCCCTAAAATATCGACCGTCATGCGATCAATTAAAGAGGCGGTTGCCGTTCCCATTTTGGTAAATCCGTCGCCGGTCCAAACATACTCGGTGTATCCGCTCTCGTTATTCCCGATAAAATACGTCGTTTGTTTTACGCCCTTTTCGGGGAGCTCCGGCAATACAATTAAGCGGATGCGACCGCAGGAAAGAAAAATTTCCGTTATGTCGCAGGCGCAGTTCCCGTCTTCTGCGGGAACACAATTACAACTCATTACATTCATTCCGCTCATGGTTCTTTCTCCTTAAAAATTATTCTTCCGTTCCCGCGCTTGCCGCTTCTAATGCCGCGACGCGATCGGCGAGCGCGGTCAACGCGTCGGAATCAGCTTTAAGACTGACATCGGTTTCAAGCGCATTAAGCCATTGTTCAACGCTTGCGAGGGCTTGCCCTGTGGCATTGGCAAGTGTTTCAAGGTTTTCCTGAGTAGCACAAATTTGCGTTCCCGCAAGCGGCGCGAAGCGCAGTTTGATACGCGGAGACCATGAGTTTCCGGCGTTGAGATTGTCCGGAGCGTTGAGCACGTTTGCGATACCGCCGTGGAGCGTAATTGTTCGGAAAGATAACTTCCCGTGGGACGTCGCTGCCGTTGCCGCCGGATCGTTGACAAAAACAACGGCTATCGTCTCGTCTGCGTTCGGCGGAGTAACGCCGACAACGGGAAGCATCTTAAATTCAATTTCCGCATTAAGTCCGTAATCGTTCCATTTGGCGGAATCTTCTGACTGCGCCGCGACCGTCCACGCTCCGTTTTCGATTTTCAGAATCCGCGCCCAAACGGCGATACTCCCGCTTGCAATCGTTCCCGTCGCCCGCGTCCAAACGGAAAGTCGACGGACTAAAACTGCACCACCGAACGCACCAAGCGCGCGGAGTGTGCCCAAATAACCGTGTGCATCAGCATTGTTGTTGCCGTCTGCGGGAACGGTTTCAAGGAGCGGGACGGCATTTGTAATTAATTCTCCATGCTCGGAAATCTTTTCCGATACCTCCTGCATTTGCTCTTTGCTTGTAAAATTCTCCCGCACCTGTTGCGCAGTCAGCACGGCGTTGACCCGCTCATCGCTTGTTCCTTCGGCTAAAAAGACGGTTCCGGAATTTGTTTCCGTTGCATGATTAATCGCGTTTAAACCTTCCGCATTTTCTGCGAGCAGGTTTTCGACAAACATCCGGTTGTTTTCGACATGTTTTGCCGCACACGAGATAAAGCATTGGAGTCCGCTGTAATTTTCCTTTAATGCCGAAAGGCTTTGATAAATTTCTTCTGTGCGTTGCACAAGCTCCTTGGTGATCGCGGCATCTTCGCTCACGTTTGACTCCACGTCGCGAAGCTCACCGTCAATCCCCGAACTAACCTCTCCGGCAACACGATTGATTTCTTCTATGGCTTTGTGCGCTTGGTCTCCGATTTTCTGAAGAGAACCAAGGGCTTCCTGCGCGTAACGATGCGCATCGTCGGCGTGTTTGTCAGACTCGGTCGCCGAATCTCCTGCTTCTCGTGCGTATCGTTGAGCGTAGTCGGCATGATTTGCCGATTCTTGCGCCTCAAGAGCGGCTTGCTCTACGTAAGAAGCACAATTTTTCTGTGCATCGAAAAGCTCTGAAATCTGCTTGCAATCTTCGCCGACCGTCGGGAAGCCGGCATCGTTAAAGCCCAAAATCTTTCCGGCTCGCCGATTTTTCATCGGCAAAATCATCTTGCCGTCGGCTTCCGGTGCACGTAAGGCTCGAAGAATTTCCGTTGCATCTTCTTCAACGCGCTTAATCAGTTCGCCGATAGACTGAATCAAGCTTGCAAGCGGGAACGCCCCGTAAGGCTTTTGTTCCGGAATTGTATCGGCGTCGCTTTTTCGGGCGACGAAAACGGTATAACCGCAAGTAAATGCTCCGAAAAATCTGTATTGTCCGTCTCCTATACAAATACACTTTCCGGCGTTCATCCAACTTTCGATACAGCCTTCTTCTATGTGCTTTTCCTGCCCCTCGGCAGTATCCGGGAACGCCCAAAAATAAAGTTCGTTTGTCGTATGTTCGTAGTCGACGGTAAGTGTTTCCGTCGTTCCCGCACTCACATAAACACGATGAATTTTGTATTTCGACATAACAATAGTTCCTTTTAGGCGTTCCCTTTGTTTTTAGCTTCTTGCGGAAGCTTTTTTATCCATGAGTTTCCAGAACTGAGACATCGCCGCTTGGTGCCCGGGCGAAGACGGATCGTTGTAAGCCGCAGATGCGACCAGTTTTTCGAGTTCGGCATCAAGAGTTTTGGCATCCGGAGAGCTTCCGTTGTCTTTCGGAGCTCCTCCCTCGGAAGCAATTTCCGCAAAACGGGAAAGCATGTCCAAAACATGGAAATGGTTTTGCGCTCCTGCTTGCGTGAGAATCTTCTTTGCTTCCGGGAACGCGTTCATGAGTTGTTTTACTCCCGAAAGTTTCGCTTCGTAGTCCATACCCCAATGGTGCTTCGCCTCGATAAGAGCGCGTTCGCAGTTGGCGTTGTTTTCTTCGACCCACGCACGCTTTTCGATATTGCGAAGATTGGCGAACGCCCGCATTACGTTCCCGTGCTCGCGGTCGGAAAGCCCGGCATTGAACAAGTCGTTGCAAAGTCCCTTGTAGGCTTCCTCGGTTAAACCGTAATTTTTCACGTGGTCATATTTAATCGAATAGGCATCAGCGGAATCGACACCGCCTCTGCGCGTGCTTAGGTAAGCTTCGATTTCTGCCTGTGTTGCACCTTCGGGGGGCGGCATTAAACCTTTTTTCCCTGCCATCGAGCAAAGACCGACATAGCTTTTAATCACGTCGTTTTGCGATTTGAAACGCTTCAGATGCGGATTGCCTTTAAGTTCTTCCGGAAGCGAATCCGTCCAACTCGTCTCCGTGTTCTCGGCATTGTCGGAAAACACGCTTTTCTCTTCGAGCGCGTTCCCGTCGTCTGGGGGCGTAATCGGATTGCTTTTCGTTCCGGCGGTTTCATCTTCCGGCGTTCCCGCATCGGGTGGTGTATTCGTCTGTGTTTCTTCCATAAGCTTATTCCTTTTCGTCGATCGTCGGTTTGTTGTCCTGCGTCAAAATCATGAGCCGCTTTGCCACGCTACGCTGTCCCATCCAGTAATCCTGTTTGCGGGCATCTTGGAAAAATACGGCAACGTCCCACCCGCAAATACCGTGAATGATGTAATCAAGCACAGCTTTGCCGTCTTTGGACCGGAAGACCCGGCGGAACTGTTCCCGCAGTTTCTTTTCCTTGTCCGAAATTTTTCCTTTGTCCGTTTCCATAGAAAAACTACATCGGGAGCGCGAGCGGCGCGCCCGGTTGAGCGCGTTTTTGCATGTCGATAGGTTTAATCGCCTGTGCTTTGATTTGCGCTTCTTGGAGTGCGATACGCTGTTTTTTCAATTCGTCGAGCATGTCGGCAACAACTTTGCTTTCGCGGATAACATCTGTCGGCACGTTGAAGTATTCCGACAGATGGGCAAGAATCCGCTCCATGTTCAAATAGCAGTCAAATTCTTCTCCGAGTCCGCTGCGTGCCTGAATCAGATTCATCACCGAGCCGATGAACTCCAACATCTTCGTGCTTTCACCCTGCAAGATAAGAGTATCCAAAACGGAAACGTATTTTATCGAAACCATATCCCGCGTAACCGTGCTCGGAAGCTCAATTTCGCCCCGGTCAACCATGATATTGAACACGCGCTTAATCAGCGGCGAAAAATACTCCTTGTGGAGCCGTGCGACAATCGGCGCGATTGCTCGCACGCTCTGTCCGATACGTCCGTTGATTTCCGCCGTCGTCATGTTGTTTTTGTGATCGCCGAGCGTCTCGAACGTATCGAGCATCATATTCATCCGGATATTATTGATGCGCTGTTCGATTTCGGAATCAAGCACCGGCACCTGAGTGGGAGACGGCAATGCCGCAAACTGATTGGCGACCTCGCCCTCAACGAACGATACTTCGTTTGCGTCCGTGTTAATACCTTCCCAAAGAGATGAAACAACCAACGGCGGGTGCACTTGCTTTTTAGCCGCCGTCTTTTTCAGATAAATCATCTCGAATAAATCCGTAATATCCGAAATCGAAACTTCAATCGGGCTGTAACCGTAAATAGAACCGCCGCGCCGCATCCATGTGGGAGCGGCAAACGGGAAGTCGTCATAGCCGCGTTCCCGCACGATTCTTCTCTCTGCGACATCGACAATTACGCTCCCGAAAGCTTTCTTTTTGTCCGGAACTTTCTTACCGCGTCCGTCTCCGGTTTCTTCTTTAAACACGCCGCGCGGATAAACAAGCCACATATACTCAAACGAATCGGACTCACCGCCTTGTCCGGATAGAACGGCATCGACTCTCGCTCCCGCCGCTTCGCCGAACTCCTGCTTCGCCTGTTTTGCGTCGTATTTGAAGTATCGGCAAAACATATCGCGTTGCCCCTTGGAGTTTTCCGCCAAGTAAACACCGTCTCCGACCGAAAAAGACTTAAACTCAAACGAGTTCGTAGCTTCATTAAATTCACAACGCGTCGCGTTGTTCCCGATAACCGCCAAATCGTTGAATGCGATATTTGTTTCCGACGAAAAATTCGTATCGAAAAGACGGTGCATCACCTTTTGCGTCTGATTGCGCACCTTGTTCTTGTCCACATCCGGGATAACCTTCTTCGGATCGCGGGATTCTGCCGTAAGCGCAAAAAACAAATTCCCTACACCGAGCGTATTTGCGTGCAGATACATCGCCAAACGCATCGCTAAGCTCGCGGGAATCGAGGACGGAACCGGCGAAAGCGTGTCCGTCTTGTCGTCCTGCCAAGTCGGCGAACCGTTCTTACGCATTTGATAGCCATACCTGCGGCACAGCTCAATGGCAGATTCCCGCGGAGCAAAATCCGCTCTCATCTGCTCGGCAATCTGCAATGCTTTTTCTGCCGTCATTCGGAATTATCCTAAGGTGCTTTTAAGCGAGGAAGAACGCATCTGCGCGTTCCCGGTGCGGTTAGTGTCGCTCATCGCGTAGCGTGCCGCCCTGCGCCGACGCTCATTCGCCAAAGAATCACTCAGCATCGACTGCTGATTCGTCTGAACACCCGCTCCCGGTGCCTGCGTCTCCGGAGCGGGAATGTCCACATTAAAATCCGGAATAATCGAGTCTTTAACGGATTCCGCAAGCTTTACACCGTGGTGAACAGCCGTTCCCGCGCCAAAATTCCACCATCCGTGCTTAAGCCCGCCCTCATTCCAAACCTTGTCCATGCCGGATTTGTCCCAGCCGTCCGAAATCGCGTCCTCGACTTTGTCGTAAGCTCTTCCGACCTCTTTAGCAACGCTCCCCATAAATTCTGCCTTTCGTTTATCTCGTTTTTACGAAAGTTATCGAATCTTCGATTCGATGTTGCGACAGGTAAAAGGGTTAGAAAAGGTTAGTTTCGGTTAGTCGTATCTAAAACTTCGGATAGTACCCGCCCTTAGCGGTTCTCGTAATCAACCTCGAACCCGCGCCCGTCCTCGGTCGATTGCCCGCCATAATCAGATAGTTCGCCCCGTAGCGCCCCATATCCATTGCGTGATCACCACACCCGCCAATCGGGTTGCCCTCCGGCTCCCGAGGATTCCACGCATACTCCATCGCCTCTTGACGCCACCCCAATCCTCCGCTCTGTAGCTGCACTCCTTAGCACACAACATTGCCGCAACGTAGAGCTTTTTAAAATCGCGTTCTTTCACAATCAGTCCGATTATTTTTTCCCACTCATGAGCATATATTGGACGCGGAAAAATGAGGGTGTTCCGAAAGTCAATCATGCTCTAATTTGATGAAAAACTAAATCGTTTAGACCTCAAAATTAGGCAAAACTATGGGTGTCAAAACGGGGTGTCAAAAATTTAAAACGACATGCAACCCGCATAAATAAAAGAAGTCGATGCGGGTTCGAGTCCCGTCCATCCCGCCATTTGAAAGCCCGCAGAAATGCGGGCTTTTTCGTATCCCGAAGCCGGAAAGGGAGATTAGATTAAAGAAGCACACCAATTACCAGTTACCGGCTCCCACACACAAGTTCCGCAATTTCCTCTTTACTGCCGAAGCAGAAAGTCTCGGAGCTCACGAAGTCTCTTTTGCGGATCAAGCGAAGAGAGGCGCGGGAAATTAACTCCGATTTTGACAAAATCCCCGCGACGCCGGCGCGCGCGTATCGTTCCCGCCTCGGTTGCAAGTTCGACGATTCCGTGAGCCTCCGCGATACAGCGCAACTCGGCGATTGCGCAAAACGCCGTCGCCTCCGGCGGCAAGGCGCCGAAGCGATCCTCCATAGCTTCTTTGACGACGCGCACTTCATCGGGCGTTCCCGCCATCGCGAGTCGGCGAAATGTATCAATCCGCACGCGAATATCGGAAATATAGCTCGCGGGAAGTGTTGCGATTATGATGTCGCCGAGATGCGCGGCATTTTTTTCATCTTTCAAAATCTGATACTCGTTGCGCATATCCTTCGCGCCGGATTCGGGCAAATTGGAAAAACGCACGAAATCCAAGCGGATTTCCGCGCGGAAAATTTTTACCGGATTTTCGCCTTTCAAGCCCGCAATACTTTGCCGCAAAAGCTGGCAATACAGTTCAAAACCGACTCCGGCGATGTGCCCGCTCTGCTTCATACCGAGAATATTTCCCGCGCCGCGAAGCTCCAAATCGCGCATGGCAATGCGGAATCCCGCGCCGAGCTGGTTAAACTGGCGCAAAGCGGAAAGCCGTTTCTTCGCGGAGGAAATCAGCGTGCGGTGACGATGCAAAAGCAAATACGCATACGCCTGCCGGTTGAAACGCCCGACGCGCCCGCGAAGCTGATAAAGTTGCGACAGCCCGAAGCGATCGGCGGCTTCGATAATAATCGTATTGCAATTCGGAATATCCAGCCCGGTTTCGATAATCGTCGTGCAAACAAGAACATCGAACGTTCCCGCGACAAAATCCGTCATCACGCGTTCCAGATCCCGCTCTTCCATCTGTCCGTGTCCGACTGCGATTTTCGCTTCGGGAACGAGCGTCTTCAAAAGTTCGGCAACCTGATAAATCGTATCGACGCGGTTGTGCAGATAAAAAACCTGCCCGCCGCGCCGGATTTCGTGCAAAATCGCCTCTTTCACGAGCTTCGGCTCGTAGGTTTTGACAACGGTCTGAATCGGCAGGCGTTCCCGCGGCGCGGTTTCGATTACGCTCAAATCGCGGGCACCCATGAGTGCCATGTAAAGCGTGCGCGGAATCGGCGTCGCACTCATCGCCAGCACGTCCACGTTTTCACGAAAACGTTTAATTTTCTCCTTTTGCTTCACGCCGAAACGGTGCTCTTCGTCGATGACGAGTAAGCCGAGTTTTTTGAACTTAACGGCGGAAGAAAGCAAGGCGTGCGTGCCGATTACGATATCGAGCGTGCCGCTTTCGAGTTGCGACAAAATTTTTGCGCGTTGAGAAGGCGTGCGGAAACGCGAAAGCATTTCCACCGAAACCGGATATTGCGCGAAACGGTCTCGAAACGTGTTGAAATGTTGCTGAGCAAGCACCGTCGTCGGCGCAAGAAAAGCCACCTGATAGCCGCTCAGAACAGCTTTGAACGCGGCGCGAATGGCGACTTCCGTTTTCCCGAAGCCGACATCTCCGCAGACGAGTCGATCCATCGGCGAAGCGCGCTCCATATCAAGTTTCGTTTCGTAAATTGCTTTTGCCTGATCCGGAGTTTCGGTAAACGGGAACGCACGCTCAAATTCGCGCAGCCACGGAAGAGCCTCGTCCGGCTGTGCGGAGATTCCGGGTTTTGTCTGGCGTGAAGCCTGAAGCGAAAGCAATTCCGCGGCGAAATCAAGCGTCGCTTTTTCCGCCGCCTTGCGCGTTTTTTCCCACGCGTTCCCGCCGACTTTTCCGAGCTTCGGCAAAGTTTTTCTCAATCCCACATAACGCGAAAGCAAATGCGCTTCGCGAAACGGAACGTAAAGCTTGACTTTATTTTCAAATTCGAGCGCGAGCATTTCCTCTTTTGTTCCCGCCGCGCGCTCAAAAGTTTGGATTCCGCGATAAACGCAAACGCCGTGTTGCAGGTGCACCAGCATGTCGCCGTCAACGAGCTCGTTAAAATCAAGAAGCTGCTCCACGCGGGATTTGTGCGGAAGCCGACGGGAACGCACGCGCGAAACGCGCCGACGATTGCGCCCGAAAAGTTCCCGCTCGGTCGCGACGACAATTGCGCCTTTCGCGTCCGCCCCGAAAAAGCCAAGCCTCGCCGCTTCTCTTTTCGCAACGATATTTTCTCCCGCAAGAATCCGAAATCCCGCACTCACGTTCCCGCGCACGATTTCCGGAGAAAAAGATTTTTTCAGCGTTCCCGCCTGCCGTTCTTCGTCGAGAATTTCCCGCAAGCGTTCCTCGCTTCCCTCGCTTTCGGCAACGAGATAAACGCTGTCGCCGCGCCGCGACCACGCATCTAACTGCATCAACACGCGCCGACGGATTTCCTCCGCCTCGGCGAGCCGCTCCGAACCGATTGCCGACGAAATTTCGCCGTAAGCGATTTCCTCCAAATCTTCACAACGCCAAGCTTCCGGCTCGGCGACTTCGGCGCGCAAAACCTCCGGCACTTCGTCCAGCGAGGAAAACCCGCAAATCTGCCAACGGTTTTCCGCCGCGCGGGCAAGCAAATCCGCGCAATCCGGCAAGCTTTCCGGCTCCGCCAAAACAATGCGCGTTCCCGCCGGAAAATAATCAAAGAGCGCGCCTTCGCGAAACGCCGAAGAACCCGCATCTTCCGGCGTTCCCGCCGCGACGACGATTTTTTTCAGCTTGCGCAAACTGCGTTGCGTTTCCGGATCAAACTCGCGAAGCGCCTCGATTTCGTCTCCGAAAAAATCAATGCGCACGGGAGCGGCGGCATTGAGCGGATAAACGTCGATGAGCCCGCCGCGCACGGAAAATTGCCCGGGTGCCTCGCAGAGAGCCTCGTTGTCGTAATCAAAATCTTTTGCCAGTTTTTCCGCAACTTCACGCAGGGAAATTTGCATTCCGCAATAAAGCTCCAGCTCGTGCTTTGCCATTTCCCCGGGCGCGGGAACGGCTTGGAAAAGAGCTTCGGGCGTTCCCGCCAAAACGAGAGGCTCGGGCGTTCCCGCCCGGCGAAGCGACGAAAGTGCCGCGAGCAAATCGCAGGCACTTTCAAAACGCCCGGCGGCATTTTCATCATCCGCCGCCTTCGGCAAACCGCAAAGCTTCGGGCGAAAAATTTCGGGTTCCGTTGCTTCCGCGTTCCCGTTTTGCCGAAGCCCCGCAAAGAAAACGGCATCTTCGGCAAGAATTTCCGCTCTCCCGAGATTATTCCCGACGACCACCGTCAGCGGCGTTCCCGCGCGCAAAAGCCGCGCCAGAGCCGCGCCGCCCGCCGCCGCACTCACGCCCGTAATAAAATCGCATCCCGATAGCCCGGTCATTTAATTAGGAAATGCGTTTACCGTGATTACAGATTTTAAATATTAAGAATTTTCGTCGTGAGGAATTTTGACGTAGTTGTCGGAACGCCCGCGCGCCGTGCCCCAAATTTCGAAGAGGCGGAAAGTTGACAGCGCAGGCTTCACGCCCTGCTCGTCGCGCACTTCCGCGCCGATGCTGAAGCAGTAGCTCATTTGGCGGAAGGCGCGCGAATACGCCATACCCATGCGCACGTAACCGTCAAAAATCGTTCCCGCCGTTGCGCCGGCACCCTTAACGCCGGTGATGCGAATGTTCTTTCCGTCGAGCAAATCTTCGTCGCTTGCGGCACGAATATCGAGCACGAGGTAATGCACGTCGCCGCAGGCATCGGCGAGGCGGTCTATCACGTCGGCGAGTTTTCCGGAGCGAAGTTCCGGGCGGGAAACGAAATTCGCGCCTTTGATGCGAGAGCCGATGGGTGCAAGCGCGTAAGTTTCGCCCGCCTCAAGCACGCGATTCGCATCGCGGAAATTAAGCTTGGAAAAAAGTTTTCCGTTGGAAACGCCTTTGTCGTCCGCCCAAATCAAATCTTCGAGCTTGCGTTCACCGTCTCCCTTCACCACGACAAAATCTTTTTGCACAACCGTCTGAATGCGCCCGTCCGCGCGCCCCGGGCGCCGCGACCAAATAATCTCGTATTCGTTCCCGCCGACAAATTCCTGCAACACGGCGGTATCCGGATTAACCTCGAGCCAGTTGCGCAAATGCTCGCGGGAACGCACGATGCAAACGCCTACGCCGCCGTCGCCGATTTCCGGCTTCATCACGCAGGGGAACGCAATTTCGTTTTCCTGCATCAGAGCGAGCACGTTTTCCGTGCGTGTATCCAAATTTTCGTATACGGGAACGCAGAGTGTTTTTACGGAAACGGAAGCAACCGCCGGATTATTTTTATCCGACAAAAATTTTGTGTAATGCTCAAATTTCGAACCGGAAGGCAAGCCGCCGTCTGCGCCGAGCCCGCGATTCGCAAGCGTAAACAGCGTCCACGAACGGTGAATCAACGCCTGCCAAAAATAATGCAACATCGGCGGAATCGCCAAAATGAATTGCGGCCAAAACTCGTGGCGCGTCCAATGCCGCCGCATCATTACGTGGCGGCGACGCCCGCGCCACGTGAACGCCGGAATGACGTAATGCGTGATCAGCCAAAGCGCAAGAATCGCGCCGATGACAATCCACGCCGCGTTGTGATGCCATTCTTTAAATTTATCGATGACGCCCGCACCGACTTTTTCTGCGAGCAAAATCAGCGGCGGCGTCCACACGGCAGCCGCGATGAAAAACAAAAGCACGAGCTTCGCCATGTTCAGTTTCATAATTCCCGCTGCAACAAAAGTCGGCACGCGCGATCCCGGAATGAAGCGAGAAGAAACAATCAGCGCGAAGCCTTTCGGATTTTTGTCGAACCAATCCGACATACGATCCACTTCCTGCTCGGAAATAATCCACTTAAACGGAGCTTTGCGCAAAACGGGTCGCCCGAGAAAACGCCCGATAAGATAAAGCACGCTGTCTCCGATAAAAATCCCGACCAAGCACGCCACCGTCGCCGGAATAAATTCAATCAGCCCCTGTGCGACCAAAAGCCCGGAGGCAAGGCAAGTCGGGTCCTCCGCGACAAATGTGCACACCAAAATCACGAGCATGAGCACGAGCACGCGCACGCCGTGAGCCGCCTCAATCGGCGGGAACGCTTCGGTTGCGGGAACGGGAACGCCGCGCGAAAGTTTTTTCGCCTCAGCGGGAACGGAAACGCGAGCGAGAAATGCGGCGTAGCTGTCCGCCAACATCAACGGATTATCGAGAAAAACTTCATGCCCGCCTGCCGCAAAGTGCGTTTGCGCCTGCGGAGCAAGTTTCGCCGTGTATTCTGCGGCGACGGCGGGCACAACGATGTCGTCTTTTCCGTGCGCGAGGAAAATCGGGCCCTGCCAATCGCGGAGGAACGCCTTCAAATCGCTCATATCCGAATCCCAAAGCATTCGGGCAAAGGCTTTGTTGACGTTCCCAGAATCCATCAAACCGAAATGCGGCAACACGTCTTGCGCCAGTTTGAAAAATCCGAGGTGAAACGTGTAAACGATTTTGTTGACAATGTGATTTCCGAGCAGCTCAAATTCCTGCGCACCCGACGATGAAACGAGCGCGAGCGATTTTACGCGCTCCGGATTTTGGTGCGCCATATAAACGGCAATACCGCCGCCCTGCCCGTAGCCGAGCACGTTCACTTTTTCAATACCGAGCGCATTTAAAAGTTCAAACATTTCTCCCGCCGCCGCTTCGATAGAATAATCGGCAACTTCGCGCTGAGACGCTCCCGCGCCGGGCAAATCCGGAACGATAACGCGCGTCGCCGCGCCTGTGCGAACAATTTCCCGTGCAATTTCGTCGAGAGAGCTTCCGTCTCTTGCCGCGCCGTGAAGCAGCAACACGGGAACGCGCTCCGAGCTTCCGTCGCGCCAATGCCGCCACGCTTCGGCGACGGCACGCTTGGACGTATCGTAAAGCTCCTCCGCCTTTTTCTTGGCGGAATCCAAAGCCGATGCGTCCGGCGTCGCGGGAACGCCGTTTTCGGGAACGCTCAGCGGTGCCGGCATTTCCACGTTTTGCGGGGAAAATTCCGAATATGCGATGTCGATTTTTTGTCCCGTCGGCAAAAGTTTGGAAACGTAAACGCCGTTCAGTCGCGAAGTTTTTTGCGAAATATCACCGATTGCCGCACCTTGCGCAACGACGGCGGCGCGAACTTCCTCCGGCGTTTCCCAAACGGATTCCACTGCAAGCTCTGCCACGGAAACGCGGGATTGACCCTCACGCAAATCCGGTGTCATCGGGAACCAGTGCCGCACGCCGTAAGACGCGGCGACCAACGCCAAAAACAGGAAAATGACACGCCAACGCACGGGCAGGCGTTGCCAAAGATTTTTTTCGCTCATGGATTTCTGCGTCATCGTCAGGAAAAAATTCTTCGGGAAGTTTATCCGCTTTTTATGTTTACTCCAAGACGAAACCCGTGCGCCCGACGCGCACGCTTTAACCTTTAAGCGTTCCCGCTCTTGCGATAGGATAACTGCATGAAAGTTATCATCACCGGAGCCGCCGGATTCCTCGGACGCGAAACCGTTTTTTCGGCACTGCGTCGCGGTTTTGACGTTACCGCCGTTTTTCATAAAAACGAAGTTTTCCTGCCGCCGTGCGTGCGGCGCGTGCGTATGGATTTAACGGATACGGGAACGCTCCAAAGCTTTATTCTTCAGGAATTTCCCGACGCCGTCATCAATTGCGCCGGAATTACTTCCATCGCAGAAGCGGAAGCCAACCCCGCGCGTGCGGAACAACTCAACGCCGCGCTCCCGCGCACGCTCGCAATGCTCGCCAATCACATTTCCGGACGCTTCATTCACGTTTCCACCGACATGGTTTTTTACGGAGACAAGGGCAATTACGAGCACACGGATATGCCGCTCCCGCGCAACCTTTACGCGCAAACCAAACTTCTCGGCGAACGCGACGTTCTGAAATTCGGCAAAAACAACGCCGTCGTCATTCGCACCACACTGCTTTCCGGAAATTCTCCGAGCGGCAAAAAAAGCCTGCACGAACGCCTTTTCGCCGAATGGGCGCAGGGCAAAAAAACGCCGCTCTTCGAAGAAGAAATCCGCCAACCCGTGAGCGTTTCCAACCTTGCCGACGTTCTCGTTGAACTTTGCGAACGCCCGAACCTGAGCGGCGTTTATCACTGGTCCGGGAACGAGAAACTTTCCCGCTACGAAATCGGCGTGCACATCGCCGAACACTTCGGGCTTCCCGTCGAAAAATGTATCGAAAAAACCAATTACGAAAAAATCGGCGACGCGGCAAAATCACGTCCGCGAGACCTGTCCTTTATTCTGCATCCGCTTGCGGGAAAATTAAAAACGCATGCACAGTGCTTTGACGAAATTTTGTCCGAAATGACCGTTCCCGTCGGTTGCGAAGCTTGGTATGAATCGGTAACCGGGCGCAAAGTTGTGCGCAGGCTCGTGAAAGGCGTCGATTTTTAAACGTTCCCGCAATGGACTGGAAAGACATCAAAATTCACGTTATCGATTTTGAAGGTTCCGTGCGCACCGGAATCGTCGAATACGGCGTGGCAACATTGCTCGGCGGGCGTATTATCGAAACGGCAACGCGGCTTTGCTCCGTGAAAGCACCGATTCCCCTTGAAGAATCCGAAATTCACGGCATTTTTGACGAAGACGTGGACGGCAACGCGCCGATTGAGGCAGACTGGGATTTTTTTCTGCACTTGCGCAAAACCGGATTGCTGGGCTCGCACCACGCGCCCGCCGAAATCGGAATGCTTACCGCCGTCTGGGCGTTCCCGGGAAACGTTCCCGATTTTTCACTCAGTTCACGCCCGCAAACCAATACTTGGGGACCGTGGATCGACACCTGCAAAATCGCCAAAGAGTGGTTCCCGCACGAACGAAAGCATAATTTGGGCACACTCATCGAACGTTTCGAGCTCTCGGAACGCGTTGCCGCCGATGCCCAAAAATTTTGCCCGAAAACGCGTTCCCGCTACCATTGTGCGCTTTACGATGCGATTGCTGCGGCGCATTTGCTCGTCAATATGTGCGAACATCCGGCATTTGCGCGCTCGACAATTTTGGATTTGGTGCGCGCCAGCTCCGGAGCAAAAAGATTTCAAAACCACATCCAAGCGGAATTCGACTTTTTTTAAATCCGCCATCATACTGCCTCTCCTGCGCGAATAAATTTACATTTCTTACAAAAGAAACATGATAAACCTATTGCAGATAAGTTGCCGAGATTGACGGAAGAAGTTCCTTATCGCTTAAGGATAAAGTGAATGAAAATTTGCTTAATGAGTTGAACTTTCTCGCCTGTTTGTTCAGGACGCCGCCACCCCTAGAGATGACGCTGTACTTCCATATTATAATTTGTTTGTGAATAAAGGATGGAAGTGAGAAACTATCGGCAGCTCAGTGGAAATTCCAAATAAAGAAGAACGTGTGTATTAATCTCTGAAAAGAGATTTATCTCATTTTATACAAAACTAATTGATAGAATATTGGACATGGACAAGAAAACATTCATTAAATTATTAAGAGAAGCTGTCAATGGTCTTGATAAAGATATAAGCACGAAAGATGGCAGTTGGATCGTAAAAGGATTTATTGATGTATACAGAAATATCTATACAATATCGTCTGATACTAAGGTCATTTCGAAAATAATAGAACTATACATTTTCCCGAAAATTTTAGAATTTGCTACTACGAATAAATTGGATGTAATCTTAGCGAAGGCTCAGAATCATTATCCGGACATTACTTTTAGAGATAAAGAGGGGAATCTATTTGCTGTAGACTTGAAAAGTAGCTACCGAAAGGATGCCACCCATATAAATGGAATGACGCTAGGTGCATTCACTGGATATTTCCGCAAAAGAAAAGAATCGAAGAACATTACTTGTCCATACGATGATTATAAGGCTCATATCGTTTTAGGGGTAATTTACGATACAGTGCCTGACATTGATGAACGGAAATCCTACACATTGGAACAATTAGGTGAAATTGTTTCTGTTATCAAAAACTTCCAATTCTTCGTGCAAGAGAAATGGCTGATAGCTACCGATCGACCAGGAAGTGGAAACACGAAAAACATTGGTTCTGTTAACGCGATTGAGGACTTAATAAACGGTAATGGAACGTTTGCCGAGCTTGGAGAAGACGTTTTCAATGACTATTGGATGTTTTATCTGACCTCTGATATGGCAAAGAAAGCAGAATTGCCCAAACCATATTACAGCAACCTAACTGAATACAAACAATTCAAGCATCTGGAATAATGGGCTCACAGCTACCTCTCTTTACAGAATACATACCTACGGTAGCCAAATTTCCGACTACCCGATACCAGGGAAGTAAGCAGAAATTTGTAGATTGGATATGGGATTGTATCAAGGAGATACCCTTCCATTCTGCATTGGACGCATTTGGAGGGTCGGGATGTGTGTCCTTTCGCCTGAAAGAAGAAGGAAAACAAGTTACATACAATGACATCCTTCCTTTTAATTATATCATAGGCAAGGCTTTGATTGAAAATGGAAACACCTACATAGATGATTTTGAAATCGACGCATTGCTAAGAACAGACACTGATGTAGAATATCCCAAATTTATTGAACGGACATTTAAGGATATATACTTTACGGATGAAGAGAATCGTTGGTTAGATATGGTTTCTACCAATATCCGCCGTATAGACAATCTTTATAAGCAGGCTATCGCTTATTTTGCATTGTTCCAATCCTGCATAATCAAGCGTCCTTACAATCTTTTCCACCGGAGAAACCTTTATATAAGATTACAGGAAGTAGAACGGAGTTTTGGGAACAAGAAGACTTGGGATACTCCATTTGAAGTACATTTCCGTAAGTTTATTGAGGAAGCTAATAATGCAGTTTTTAACAATGGTAAAATCTGCCGTTCTATCAACCGAAGTATCTTTGACGTAGAACCGTTCTATGATTTTGTGTACATTGACACTCCCTACTTGAATGATAGTGGAATAGGTATTGATTATGCAGACTTCTATCATTTCTTGAATGGACTCGTTGATTACGAAAATTGGGGAAGTCGCATTGACTACAGGAGCAAACATTTAAGATTGTTTCGCCAAAATAATGTTTGGAATAATTCGAACACTATCCATCAGGCATTCGAACAACTTTTTACCCAATTTCAAAATTCAACGATGGCTATATCGTATCGTTCGAATGGCATTCCAACCATTGATGAGCTGACTAGGATGTTGGAAAAATTGGGAAAGAATATCAAAATTTATCAAAGCAGAGACATTAAGTATGTATTGAGTTCTAAACAATCACATGAAGTTCTGATTGTGGCACGTTAATTACAACACTGTTACCACCCAGCTTACCAGATATATGAAACACATTCCTATATGAGTCATAGTTAAATCAGCAACGTGCATGTGCGATTGGTGTCGAAGATAAATACTTTTTGCATCAGAGTCATTTGACTAAGACAATTTAGAAGATTGGAACATTCTCAAGATGCCCCAATTATTACGAATGACCTCCTATCATGACATTCGCTATTTTGTGTATCAATCTGGTATGGAGTAATTGATTATTCTTTTAGAAACAAAAAAAAACGTTCCCGCGAATGCTTCACGGGAACGTTTTTCTTTAAGCGTTAAGCTCTAATCTTTAAGCTCTCTTACGCGTTCGGATTCCAAACGGAAAGAAGCGCTTCGGCGAGGTGCGACGGCGTTTCCGCAACGGCGATGCCTGCCGCTTGGAGCGCGCGAACCTTGTCTTCCGCCGAAGTGCCTTTGCCGCCGACGACCGCGCCGGCGTGCCCCATGCGGCGACCGGGAGGAGCCGTGCGACCGGCAATAAACGCCGCGACCGGTTTCTTAACGTGTTCTTTGATGTATTCGGCAGCTTCGATTTCGGCAGTGCCGCCGATTTCGCCGATCATCAGAATCGCGTCCGTGTCCGGGTCTTCATTGAAGAGTTTGACAACGTCGAGGTGCGTGAGACCCTGAATCGGGTCGCCGCCGATACCGACGCAAGTCGATTGCCCGTAGCCGCGTTGCGTGAGCTGATACATACCTTCGTAGGTCAGCGTTCCCGAGCGGGAAAGAATACCGACGCGACCCGGCTTGGCGATGTAGCCCGGCATAATACCGATGTTGCATTCGCCCGGCGTCATGATACCGGGGCAATTCGGACCGATGAGGCGAACGCCCGGAGCCTGGCGAAGTTTTTCCTTCACGAGCGCCATATCGCGCACCGGAATTCCTTCGGTGATGCAGACGATGGTTTGAATGCCCGCGTCGATCGCTTCCATAATCCCTTCTGCCGCAAAAGGCGGCGGAACGAAGATAACGGACGTGTTCGCGCCTTCTTTTTCAACGGCTTCGCGGACCGTGTTGAAAACCGGAAGCGAATCGTTGAACTTCTGCCCGCCCTTACCCGGCGTTACCGCCGCAACGTAGTTCGTGCCGTAAGTAATGTTGTTGAGTGCGTGCTTGGATCCGGCTTTACCCGTGATACCCTGACCGACGACTCGCGTGTTCTTGTTGACGAGAATACTCATTGTCTAAATCTTTCTCTTAAAAATTATTGATTCGCGGCAACGTAAGCGTTGACTTCGGCAACCGCCTTGCGCGCACCGTCGATAAGGCTGTCCGCCGGCGTGATTTTCAGGCCGCTTTCGGCGAGAACTTTCTTGCCTTCTTCGACTTGATTGCCTTCGAGGCGAACGATCAGCGGAACCTTGATTTCAACCGTCTTGGCGGCGGCAACGATACCTTCGGCAATCGTGAGGCAGCTCATGATGCCGCCGAAGATGTTGACGAGAATGCCCTTGACGTTCGGGTCCTGCGTGATGATGCGGAACGCAGCCGTAACCTGCTCAACCGTCGCGGAACCGCCGACGTCGAGGAAGTTTGCGGGAGAACCGCCGCAGTGCTTAATAATGTCCATCGTGGACATGGCGAGCCCTGCGCCGTTGACGAGACACGCGATGGAGCCGTCGAGCGCGATGTAGTTAAGGTCGTATTTACGAGCTTCAACTTCCTTCGGGTCTTCTTCGGTGATATCGCGGAGCGCTTCGATTTCCGGATGGCGGAAAAGCGCGTTGTCGTCGAAAGAAACTTTCGCGTCGAGAGCGATGACCTGCCCGTCGTTCGTGGAAACCATCGGGTTCACTTCGACGAGCGAGCAGTCCTTCGCCGCGAAGAGTTTGTAAAGGTTCATCACGAGCTTTTTGAACTGCTTCGCTTCGTCGCCTTCAAAGCCGAGCGCGAACGCGAGTTCGCCCGCCTGATAAGCGCGCATGCCGATTGCCGGGTCGATCCAAACCTTGGCGATTTTTTCCGGCGTCTTTTCGGCGACTTCTTCGATGTTCATCCCGCCTTCCGTGGAAGCGATAACGACCGGCTTCGAGGTCGCGCGGTCGAGAAGAACGGCGAGGTAGTATTCGTGCTTAATCGAGGAAGCTTCGTTGAAATAAATCGTGCGCACGACGCGACCTGCGGGACCGGTTTGCTTCGTAACGAGCGTGTTGCCGAGCATGGCTTTCGCCGCCGCAATCGCATCTTCCTTCGTCTTCGTTACTTTGACGCCGCCCTGATAGCCGTCCGTGAACGTGCCTTTGCCGCGCCCGCCCGCATGAATCTGGGACTTGACGACGTAAACTCCGCCCGGAATCTGGTCGATTGCCGCAGCGAATTCTTCTTCTTTCTGACAAGCAACGCCTGCGGGAACGGGAATGCCGAATTCCGCAAAAAGCTGCTTCGCTTGATATTCGTGGATGTTCATAAAATAACTGAGGATGGATAATTTAGAATAAACCCGCCGGAAAGACCGTTCCCGTGAAGCGAGCTCGTTTTTTTATTGTTGCGCTCTTCGCCGATTTTCGCAAGAGCGAAAACACAAAAAACAAGGGAAACGGAGCCGCTAAGCGGGGTTGCCGGCAAGCAAGGCGTTCAGCTTTTCCTTATCGAGCTTTCCCTTTGCGTCAAACGGCAACGCGGGAACGCCGATTAGCCGTTTCGGAAGCATCCACGGCGGCAAATCTTTTTTTATTTTTTCGATTAAATTTTCCGGCACCGGAATTTTCACCAGTGCAACTACACGTTCGCCCCATTCCGGATCCGGCTCGCCGATTACCAGCGCATCCTGCGCTCCCGCCGCTCGCAATACATTTTCCACCAATACCGGATCTGTTTTTTCTCCGCCGGAATTGATGTAGCGATCGGCTCGTCCGAGCACGATTACACGCCCGTCAGCATCGATTTTCCCTTCGTCGTTAGTAAAAAAACGTCCGGCGGGATTCGGCAAAATTTCCCCGTTCTCATTTAAAGTTTCGCCGAGCGAGCTCGCTTCAATCGCGATGCGGGAATCCGGTGTGAGAAAAAATTTTGCATGCGGAAGCGGCGTTCCCGCAAGCATTTCGCCGTCCTGCGGTCGCCACAGCGCGACGAGCGAGGCGGTTTCCGTCATTCCGTAGCCGATTCCGAAATTCAATCCTTCTTCCTTTGCTCGGGCGATTAATTCTGCGGGAACGCGTGCACCGCCAAGCAGGATAAAATCAAATTTTTTCAACCAGGCAATTCCCGCCGGACGTTTGAGAAGACGCGCCAATTGCGTAGGCACGAGAGAGTTCATCCAAAATTCACCGGAGTTTTCCCGAAATTCCGGCAAAATCTCGTCCTCGCGGAAGCTTCCGTTTTCCGCTACAAAAATTTTCCCGCCGGAAACGCGGGAACGCACCCACGGCATAAGCCCGCTCACGTGCCACGGCGGCAGGCAGACAAATCCGTTCAGAGGCACGCCCGAAGGCAGGTTTAAAGCTGCAATAAGAGCTCGCGCGCTCGCTTCGAGCGTTTCCGGCGTATGCGCGATAAAACGAATGCGCCCGCCGCTTCCGCCGCTGGCGATAAAAATTTTCCCCGGCGTTCCCGTGCTTTTTTTTTCGGAATAAAGCCGAATCAGTGTTTCCGCTGCCGCCCGTTGTTGTTCCGACCAAAAAGGGTTTATCAAAAACGCATCCTTTTCCCCGCCGTAAATTTCCCCGATGCGGGAAAAATACGCCGATGCGGACGACTCCGCTATGCGCTCCGGAATTAGGCTCATCGGCGAAGAGCTTATTCGGCAAAATCGCATCGTCAAATACGAATTTAAAACACCTTCGTGAAAGATTTTCAGGAAAATGCGAACGGACATCAAATCTCACGTTTTTTTTAAGCTCAGCCGTTCCCTCTTGTAAATCTCTTTTCGGAGCATCGCACAAAAACACAAAGGCGAGAAATTACTTAAAGAAAAACTTCGCGCCGCCGCGCGAAAAAAAAGAGCGTTCCCGTGAGAACCGACTTTCGTCGCAACGGGAACGCTCTTTTCTTTGAGCTTTAAACTCTAAGCTCGCTTCTTACGCTCCGAGCTCGTTTTTGACTTCGATGAACGCCGCAAGTGCTTTTTCCAAGTCCGCGCGCGTGTGTCCCGCCGTAATTTGCGTGCGGATACGCGCCTTGCCTTTCGGCACCACCGGATAGAAGAAGCCGATCGCGTAAATACCTTTTTCGAGCAGGCGGCGGGAATATTCCTGCGCCAAACGCGCGTCGCCGAGCATGACGGGAACGACCGGGTGCGTGCCGGGAACGATATTGAAGCCCGCTTTCGTCAAACCTTCGCGCCAGAACTTCGTGTTTTCCTGAATGCGTTGGACAAACGACGGATCGTTTTCAAGCAGTTCGAGCGCCTTGAGCGCGCCGCCGACCACCGCCGGAGCAATCGAGTTGGAAAACAGATACGGGCGGGACTGCTGGCGGAGCAAATCAATGATTTCCTTTTTGCCCGAAGTAAAGCCGCCGGAACCGCCGGAAATCCCCTTGCCGAGCGTTCCCGTGATGACGTCTACGCGATCCATGACGCCGCAGTGTTCGTGCGTGCCGCGCCCCGTCGCGCCGAGGCAACCCGTAGAGTGGCATTCGTCAAAACCGACGAGCGCATCGTATTTGTCGGCGAGGTCGCAGATTCCCTTGAGGTTGGCGATAACGCCGTCCATCGAGAACGAACCGTCCGTGAAAATCATGATGTTTTTCGCTCCCGCCGCACGCGCTTCCTGAAGTTTGGCTTCGAGGTCCGCCATGTCGTTATTTTTGTAGCGGAAACGCATCGCCTTGCAAAGGCGCACGCCGTCGATGATGGAGGCGTGGTTGAGTTCGTCGGAAATAATCGCGTCGCCCTCTTTGAGGAGGCATTCGAAAAGCCCGCCGTTCGCGTCGAAGCACGCGCCGTAGAGAATTGTGTCTTCGGTTTTGAGGAATTTCGAAATCGCGGCTTCGAGTTGTTTGTGAATCGTTTGCGTGCCGCAAATGAAGCGAACCGAGGCGCAACCGAAGCCGTATTTGTCGAGCGCTTCGTGCGCGGCTTTAATGACGTCCGGATTGTCCGCGAGCCCGAGATAATTGTTCGCGCACATATTGATGACTTCGCGTCCGTCTTCGAGGCGAATGTGCGCCGCCTGCGGACTGGCGATCACGCGTTCTTCCTTGTAAAGCCCGGCTTCGCGGATTTCGGCGAGGCGCGCGTTCACGGTTTCAAGATAGCTTTTGTATGCCATAGTTTTTTAGGAATTAAATTGAGAATTTATGAAATGCAAAATTCTACTCCGATTCTTCGTTTCGGAAAGGAAAATGTTTTTCAAGGCGGAAGCGAAATGCGGGAAAACCTTGCAAGAAAACGGGAACGCGATTTTCATTTTTCGGCAGAAAAAAAAATGGACTGGTTTCCGGAAACAGTTTCGAATGCGAATCAACGCCCCGATGCCTCCGCCGAATTTGTCGAAATCATGCCTTTCGACGGCGGCGGGCGCGCGTATACTTACCGCGTTCCCGCAGAATTTTCCGGAAAAACCGCTCTCGGTTCGCTTGTCAAAATCCCGCTCGGCTCCCGCGAAAATTTCGGAATCGTTTGGAAAACCGGAGTCGTTCCCGCTCCGGCTTGGGCGAAAAAAGTGCGTGACCTCGCGGCGTTGTGCGTCGACGTTCCCGTGCTTACGCCGGATACGCTGAAACTCTGCGAATGGCTTGCCGCCTACTACGCCGCGCCGCTCAACAGCGTTTTGCAAACGGTTTTGCCGGGAACGGTGCGCCGCGGAGTTCGCCCCGTTACGGAAAAATACGTCTCGATTGCACGGGAACTTTCACCGGAAGAACTCGAAAAATTCCGCCGTCGCGCCAAAAAACAAGCCGCGTTGTATGAATTTCTCCTCAACTTCAAAACGGGAGAAGCGACACGCCTGTCGCTTCCGCAGAATACCCGAATTTTTCCCGAAAAAAAAGATTCGCGACAAGAGCTTCCGAACAACGCAAAAAATTCTCTTCCTCAACACGTTCCCGCCGAAAGCGACAAGAATGTCGCTTCTCCCGGGGTTATCCGTTCTTCGCTTCCGTTTTCTGAAAATGTAATTAACGCGTTGATACTTTCAGGAATTGCGAAAGAAACAGTTTCGATAAAATCCCGCCTCGCCTACAACGACGATTTTGAAGGCGGCGCCCGCGGGAACACCGTCGCCGCGCTCCCGCCCGATCTTAACGCGGAACAACGCGCCGCGCTCGATTCAATTTCGCAAAGTTTGTCCGAAAAAAAATTCCGCACGCACCTTCTCCACGGCGTTACCGGCTCCGGGAAAACCGAAGTTTACATCGGCTCTATTCGCAAAGTTCTCGAAGACGGCGGAAGCGCTATTTTCCTCGTTCCCGAAGTCGCGCTTACCCCGCAAACCGTTGAACGACTGCGTTCCCGCCTCTCGGACTGCGCGACGCAAATCGTCGTCTGGCACAGCAATCTTTCCGCCGGCGAACGCTACGACGCGTGGATGGCGATGGCTCGCGGAGAAGCGCGACTCCTCGTCGGCGCGCGCTCGGCAATTTTTGCTCCGCTGAAAAATCTTCGCCTCATCGTTGTCGACGAGGAACACGAGCCTTCTTTTAAGCAGGGCGAAACACCGTTTTACCACGGGCGCGACGTTGCCGTCTTCCGCGCGCACCTCTGCAATGCCGTTTGCGTGCTCGGCTCGGCGACGCCCTCGCTTGAAAGTTTTTACAACGCCCGCAACGGAAAATATTTCCTGAATCGCATCACCAAACGTGTGGATGACCGCGCGTTCCCGCCGATGAAAATCATCGATATGCGGCGCGAAATTCTTCACACAAGCGGGCAAACCACGTTCTCGCGCACGCTCATTAACGCTCTGCGGGAACGCCTCGAACGCCGCGAACAAAGCATTCTTTTCCTGAACCGGCGCGGTTACTCGCGCGCGCTCATTTGTCCGGATTGCGGACACGTCATCACCTGCCCGCATTGCTCGTCCGCGCTCACCTATCATCGGGCGGAAGAGTTGATGCGCTGCCACCTTTGCGACCACGTCGAACCCGCCGCATCGCGGTGTCCCGCGTGCGGTTCACCGAAAATTCGTTGGCGGGGATTCGGCACACAACGCGCCGAGGAAATTTTGAAAAACATTTTTCCCGATGCCGTCGCCGTGCGCCTCGACGCGGACACAATGTCGAAAAAAAACGAGTTCCGGAAAATCCTCAGCGATTTTCGCGCGGGGAAAATCGATATCTTGCTCGGCACGCAGATGATTGCCAAAGGCTTGGATTTTCCCAAGGTTACGCTCGCGGGCATTCTCGATGCGGATGTCTCGCTCCACGTTCCCGATTTTCGCGCGGCGGAACGCACGTTTCAGTTACTCGTCCAAGTCGCCGGGCGCGCCGGACGCGGAACGCTCGAAGGCGAAGTGCTCGTTCAAACCTTCACGCCGCACGCCGCGCCAATTCAATTCGCCAAGCGCGCCGATTTTGACGAATTTCTCGAAGACGAATTGGAACGCCGCAAAGAATTCGGTTACCCGCCGCAACGCCACGTCATCCGCCATTTATTTCGCGGACAAAATGCGGAACTCGTCGAAGAAACCGCCGACCACTGGGCGGATTTTTTGGAAAAACACGCACCGGATCTTTGCGAAATTCGCGGTCCCGCGCCCTGCCCGACGGAAAAAATCCAAGACAACTACCGCTTCCACATTTGGTATTTTTGCGACAACGTCGTGCGTGCAAGCTCGCATCTCTTGCAGCTGCGCAACGCGTTCCCGTGGCCGCAGGACGTTATAGACCTTCTCGACGTCGACCCGGTCGACATCGGATAGGCGCGTTCCCGCGTCAGCCTTTCAGCGTGCCGCGCGTAACGCCGAGCTTGGATTCGAGGCGAAGTCCGCGCCAAAGCGCGTTCCCGTCGATTTTTCCCGCCAGCAAATCGCGATAGCGTTCGAGAATTTCCGTCACGAGAGCCGGAGATTCGTCGACAAATTCCACGCGGAAAAAGCGCACGCCGCGGGAACGGATTTCCTCGAAAAACTCCGCGCCCGTCTGTGCGCGCGCGTTGTAAACCGTGTTGCGGCAACCCGCGTCGGCTTTGACAAGATGCTCCAAGCCCGTGCGGTCTCGCAAACGCACAACGTGTTTTTCGCAGGGACGCCCGCAGTCGCGAAAATCTTTTCCCTCCGACAAAAACGAACAGAAAACACAGTGCTCCATGTGAAACATCGGCATGTGCTGATGGAGCGTAACTTCGATTTTCTCCGGCGCGGGAACGCGCTCAAGCATCGCGCAAAGTTGCTCCAAATTCATATCATAAGACGCGGTTACACGTTCCAAATTGCGTTCACGCAAATAATAATCCGCCGTAAGATGATTCGCTACGTTCAGCGAAAAATCTCCGCGCACACGCGTTCCCGCGAACGCGTAGAGATGTTCGTGAGCACGCACGAGAAAACCGTCCGCGCCGCATTCGCGCACAACGCGCAAAATGCCGGCTTCGTCTGCCGCCTGCTTGAAAATGCGCGGCGGCTGCGCCCAAAACTCCGCCCCGGGAACGGCGTGCACGCGCTCTGCAGCAATGCGGTAATCGCGCGGATTTTCAAACTCCGCGTAAATTGTTTTCGCGCCGAACGCCAGAGCCGCCTCCACCTGCGCCAATTCCCGAACCACAGGAATCAAGCGGGAGGGAAAACATTCCGACCTTCCGCGAGGGAGCGACGAACCATCGGGAACACCGGACAAATCCGCTGTCTCTTTCGTTCCCGAGCCATGCGGCGAAGACAGGAATGTCTTCGCCCCCGAAATTGTCCACTTCACGGAGTTTTCGCGGGCGGCGTTGAGCTTTTCGACGAGCGTGCGGCGCAACTTGTTGGCGACGCTTGCGGGAACGAGCGGCGCGCCGGAAATCTCCGATTTCCATTCGTCCAAAAAATATCCCGTCCCGCCGAGCCGGGCGAACTGTTCGCGTAGCCACGCGTCGCTTGCCGGTTTATTTGTTGCGGGAACAAGCGCGTCGCCGATTTCCGCCGAAACCGCGTTCCCGCAGGCATCGTCGCATTCCGCGCGGAGCGGTTTTCCGGTTTCGGCGAAAACACGCATGTTGATTTCGCGCGCCCAGTGCGGCAGGTCTCCGGCAAAGGTTTCTCGGATGTTTGCCGTGAGCGCGGGATCGGAGGTTTTCCAAAGTTTATCTCCGCGGCGCACGCGCTCCCAGCGGATTCCGGCGCGTGCGAAGCGCACGAAAACTTCGCCGCTCCCGCGCGCTTTTTCTACGCCGTAAACGTAGCCGCCCTCCTCTTTTTCTTCCGGTTTTCCCGCGTCGAAAACTACGCCGTCGCCGGATTTCAGCGCTGCTTTCAGATGCACGAAAACGCCGTCTTTGCCGAAGCCGGAAACTTCCCCGAGAAATACGCCGCGCTTTTTTCCGAAGCGCGCGTGAACGAGCTCGCGATTATTGATGCCGCGCATCCAGCCCGTGTAAAGCCCGCGTGAAAACGCCATCTCCAGCGCGTAGGCGTGGCGTTCCCGCAATTGTTTGGCGAAAGCGGAAAGCGTTTCGGCGGGAACGCCGTCCGTAATCATTTCGTGGATACGATCTACGCTGTCGCGATAAACGCGCGTTACAGAAGCGACGTATTCCGGAGTTTTTAGGCGACCTTCGATTTTGAGCGAACGCACGCCGAGGCGCATCAGCTCCGGAAGCATTTCCACGCCCGCCAAGTCCCGCGGCGAAAGCAAGTAACGGCGCGCGCCGAGCGGCACTTTTTCGCCGTCGCAAATCAATTCATACGGCAAGCGGCACGCCTGCGCGCACTCGCCGCGATTGGCGGAGCGACCGCCGAGTGCCTCGCTCGTCAGGCATTGTCCGGAATACGCCACGCACAATGCGCCGTGCACGAACATTTCGAGCGGAAGCGATTCCGCCGGATTCGCGTTCCCGCGCGCGACGATTTGCTCCAGCTCGCCGACGTTCACTTCGCGGGAAAGCACCGCGAGCGACGCGCCGAGTTCCCGCGCAAAACGCACGCCGGCGGCGGAGGAAACCGTCATTTGCGTCGACGCGTGAACGGGAAAATCCGGCGAAATTTTGCGAATCAGGCGCACAATGCCGACATCCTGCACGATCGCCGCGTCCACGCCGGAAGCGATGATTTTACGAAGTTCCTTTTCCGCTTCTTCGAGTTCGTTTGAAAAAATCAGCGTGTTAAACGTAACGTAGCCGCGCACGCCGCGCCGATGGAGAAATTTCATCAGCTTGGGCAAATCGTCGGCGACAAAATTGTCCGCGCGCACACGGGCGTTGAAGCGCCCGACGCCGAAATAAATTGCGTCCGCGCCGTTTTCGACGGCGGCTTTCGCGCATTCCCACCCGCCTGCGGGCGCGAGCACTTCCGGCTTTTTCATTTCAAAATTCATTTTTTGCACTCCTGTGCGCATCGGGCTTCGATTTTCCCGAAAAGTCCGCCGAAACGCGAGAACAAAGGCGCAAACGTGCGAGCACGCGGGAACACTGCGCAATGAATACGACTATTGCGGAAGTATTTTCTGTTGACAAAGCAAACTTTTACGGTAATTATTCGGAGCGAACTACGAAACACAGACTAAATAACAACAACTAAGCTTATCTTATGAAAATATCCACCAGAGGTAGATATGGTCTTCGCATTCTCATAGATCTTGCGAAAAACCAAACGGAAAAACCGCGCATGATTGGGGAAATTTGCAAATCTCAGTCGCTCTCGCGTAAATACATCGGTCGCCTCATCATTCCTCTGTGCAAAGCCGGACTCATCGTCTCCAAGCGCGGGGCGCACGGCGGGTATTTTCTGAAAGCGGATCCGAAGAAAATCACCCTACTTCAAGTTATCGAAATCATGGAAGGCACCATTTCGTTGGTGCCCTGCATTGCCTGCCCGCGCCGTTGCAAACGTGTAAAATCCTGCGCCGCGCATGAAATTTGGAGCAAAACAAACGAGCAGGTGCGAAACGTGTTTTCCTCCATCACGCTTGATCAAATCATGAACGTCGAAGGAGACGTTACCGACGGTTGCCTCTGATTTTTTTTCGTTTTTTCGAAAAAAAAGAGCCGGACACTTTTTTAGGTGCCCGGCTCTTTTTTTACTCGCTGTAAAGCCAAGTCGACAGATACCGCGTTCCCGTATCGGGGATTACCGTTACAATCGTTTTTCCCGCGTATTCCGGACGAGCCGCTAAAGAAAGAGCCGCAAAGACGGCGGCACCGGCAGAAATTCCGGAATGAATGCCTTCTTCCTTGGCGAGGCGTCGCGCGGTTGCGCCGGCATCTTCATCGCTTACGCGCAAAACACCGTCCACAAGGTCGGCGTCGTAAATCTTCGGCACGAATCCGGCACCGATTCCCTGAATTTTATGCGGACCTGCGTTCCCGCCGGAAAGCACGGGCGAGGTTTCCGGCTCAACGGCAAATATTTTCACGGACGGTTTTTTCGCTTTCAGCGCGCGGGCAACTCCCGTGAGCGTGCCGCCGGTGCCGACGCCGGCGACGACGACATCGACGTTCCCGTCCGTATCCGCCCAAATTTCTTCCCCTGTCGTGCGGTAATGAATTTCCGAATTTGCCGGATTTTCAAACTGTTGCGGCACAAACGCGTCCGGATTTTTCTCTTTTAATTCAAGAGCTTTTTCAATTGCGCCGCTCATTCCCCGCGCGCCCTCGGTCAAAACGAGCTCCGCGCCGAAACTCGACAGAAATTTTCGCCGTTCCACGCTCATGGTGTCAGGCATTGTCAAAATCAGCCGATAGCCTTTCACTGCGGAGACCAGAGCCAAGCCGATTCCCGTGTTCCCGCTGGTCGGTTCGATAATCAGCCCGCCCGGTGCCAACAAGCCTTTCGCCTCGGCGGCTTCAATCATTGCAAACGCGGCACGATCCTTGACGGAGCCGGAGGGATTGAGAAATTCCAGCTTCGCCAAAACCGTGGCGTTCCCGCCCGGGTTCAACGCATTCAAGCGCACCAGCGGTGTTTTTCCGATAAGTTCAAGTATGTTGTTTGCGATTTTCATGGTGTTTTCAGAAAATCAATGAATAAAAAGCGTCGCTGTCAAACCTAAGAAAACCGAACACCGCGCGCCGGCTACGATTTCAGGGAGGACGCAAGCTCTCCCAATCTGTTTTTAGTAGAGCGACACAGACATTCGCAAATCCCCGGAAGAGAATCGTCCGCCAAAGAATAATAAACTTGAATGCCGTCTTTCCGGCGTTTAACCAAGCCGACAGCGGAAAGTTTCGCCAAATGCCGCGAAATATTTGCCTGCTTCGCGCCGGATTCTTCGACAAGTTCCGTAACGTTGAGTTCGCCTCTGCAACAAAGCAAATTCAGAATACGCAGACGCATCGGCTCGCCCATCGCCGAAAGTTTTTCCGCAATCAGGGAAAGCGCATCAGGACTCAATAGATGCTTCGCAGACTTCTTTTTTGCCATGCTTCTATATTACCGTTTAATCATAAAAAAGGAAGCGAACAGTGCGCAGTAAATACCCGAAGATTTCCGAAAGCAACGTTCCCGCTCCAAAATTTTCGTTGACTTATAAATTACTACATAATCATATATTAAAATATGAAATACGATTATGACTTGATTTGTATCGGGCTTGGTCCGGCGGGAATGGCGGTTTCCCTCATGGGAAGCGCGATGGGCTTGCGCGTGCTCGCCGTGGAGCGGGAACGCATCGGCGGCGAGTGCATGAATGTCGGATGTATTCCCAGTAAAGGGATTTTGCGGGCGGCAAAACGCATAAAAACAGCCGGAGAACTGTTGGGCGAAATCGCGGGAACGCCTCCGCCGCCTTTTGAAAAAATCCGCGCTCATCTTGATTTTATCGGAGAAAAAAAGACAAAAAATCTTTTTGAAAACGTTCCCGTTGTTTTCGAGGAAGCGCGCTTCGTCGATTCGCATACGGTTGAGTTCGGCGGGAAGAAAAAGACGGCAAAACGCATTTTTATTGCGACGGGAACGCGCCCGGAGCTTCCGCGTATCGAAGGTGCGGAAAGCGTTAAATTTTTAACGAATGAAAGCCTGTTTTCCTTAGAAAAAATTCCCGAGAGTATGATTATTCTCGGAGGCGGCGCCATCGCCTGCGAAATGGCGCAAGCCTTTTCCCGCCTCGGCTGCCGTATCACGATGGTTCAACGCGGGAAAAGAATTTTGAGCCGCAACGACGAAGAAGCCGCCTTGCTGATTCAGGAAAAATTTCGGGCGGAAGGCATTCGCATTCTCACGGGAACGCTCCCGAAATCCGTCCGGCAGTCCGATGTCGGCATTGAGCTGACGACCGATACGGGAGAAATTTTGCGTGCGGAAAAAATTCTCGCCGCCGGCGGCAGGCGCTTCGATTACGCCGCGCTCAACCTCGAAAACGCTGGCGTCGCCACGGATGCGCGCGGAAACATTCGCGTGAATAAATTTTTGCAAACCTCTCAGGCACACATTTTCGCCGTCGGCGATTGTAACGGCGCGCATTTATTTTCCCACGCAGCGATGCACCAGGGAATGATTGCGCTGATGAATGCAATGTTGCCGCGATTCTTGCGACGGGATTTCAGAAAATACGTCGTTCCGGCAACCTTGTTTTCAGATCCGCAACTTTCCGAAGTCGGCGCAAGCGAACGCGTATTACGCGATACGGGAACGCGTTTCGAGACGGTCATCTGCCGCTACGGAGATTACGGAGCCGCGATTGCGGAAGACGTTGCGGACGGTTTTGTAAAAGCGTTTATCGGGCGCACCGGGCGCATTCTCGGAGCCTGTATAGTCGGCGAAGGTTCGGGTGAAATGATTAACGAGTGGGCGCTTGCCGTGCAGAAAAAATTGCGTATCACGGATTTACTGTTTCTCCAGCATTCGTTCCCGACAATGGGATTTTTGAGTAAGCGCATTGCCGAAAGCTGGATGATGAAAAGGACGGAGCATCCGATTTTCAAAAAAATCTGCCGCTTTTTCTTCCGGCTCTAAAATATATTTTGTGCACTCGGCGTTTATTTTTACTGAAATACCGGCTTCGCCTAAGCAAAAGCCGGTATTTTTTTTGGTTTTCGAAAACCGAGCGCGCAGATTCCGATTTATTCCAAAACGCCGATTTCGGCGGCGGAAACGTGATTTTTGTCGAGCGCGTGCGTTCCCGTGAAGCGGAAGTAGCGCGCTTTTTCCGGCGGGAACGTAATCGTTTGCTCAATCGGGTTGGCTCGCAAATTGCCGAATTCGCCTTCCGCGACTTTTTTCCATTTTTTGCCGTCGAGCGAAATTTCAAAAACGTAGCGGTCCGTCATGCCGTTCGTCGAGCCGTCCTGACGCGGCAAATACGTAAACGCGCGGAGCTTGCGGGCTTCGCCCATATCGACCGTCAGCGACTGCGGCGGGCGCATTTCCTGCTTCATGTGCGTATGCCAGAACGTGGCGGCGTTCCCGTCGATGGCAGCTTTGGGATTCGTTCCCGCGGTGGCTTTGACGATTTTCCACTTTGTTTTCGGCACACCGGCGGTAATTGCCGGAGCGTTTTCCGCTTTTTTCAGATTCAAGCCTTCGGGCAATTTAAAGAGCGAAAGCTCGGAAATGCACGGGCAAGCCTCCGAGTCAATAATGCGCAAACGCACGCGTTGCGCCGTCACTTTTTTCGGCAAAACAAGCATTGCTTGGACGCCGATGGTTTGCCCGGCGACAACTTCCTGCCATTTGCCGTCGATTTCCGCGTCGAGCGCCCACGCGGCAACGCGCTGCCCGAGGCGGATTTCTTCGCGCACGCGGACGACGTCGAAGGTCGTTTTCGCGGGAAGCGCGATGATCGCCGCCGCTTTGGTCACGTCGTCGTTCGTTGCCCAATAAGTGTCCAAATCGCCGTCGACCAAATTTTTCGCGCCGAAAGATTTTTCGTTCCCGCGACGCACTGCCTTGGCTTTTGCTTTGGCGTTGAGAGCGAAATCCTTTTTGTAAAGCGCGTCGCGGAGTTTTTTAAATCCCATGAGCGACTCGACGTCGCGCGGATCGAGATTTCCGGTTTTGTCCGGAGCCAAATTCAAAATCAGATTCGCGCCGCGTCCTACGCAATCGAACCAAACCTGCATGAGCTGTTCGGGCGATTTCGGGCGTCCGCCCTGATGCCAGAACCAGCCACTGTGGTTGATCGGCGTGTCGCCTTCGGCGGGCACCCAGCGGTCGCCGCCGGGAACGCCGTGCGCGGCGGGAACGTGGCGGCAATTTTCCTTACAGGTCGCCGGGTGCGGCGCATGTTTTGTGCCGAGCGTGTGCCAGTGCGGGTAGCCGACGTGGCCTTTTTCCGAGCCGCCCCAACGAGCATCGCCGTAATGCGAAGCGCCCCAGATGATGCAGTTCGGCTGCATCTTGCGAATGTTTTTTACGATTTGTTCGAAATTATAATATTTGTCCGCGCCTCCGGGCGTGTTGCGGCTTTCCCGCGCACCGCCGTAGTAGCCGTCGCCGCCGTTGGCACCGTCGAACCAAATTTCAAAAACGTCGCCGTAATTCGTGAGCAATTCTTCGATTTGCCCGTAATAAGCCTTGATGTAGCCGTCGCGCCCGTATTCCGGGTGGTTGCGATCCCACGGCGAAAGATAGGTGCCGAATTTGATGCCGTGTTTTTTGCAGGCTTCGGCAAATTCTTTGACAACGTCGCCTTTACCTTTTTTCCACGGCGATTTTTTAATGCTATGCTCGGTGGTTTTTGTCGGCCAAGAGCACCAGCCGTCGTGGTGTTTGGCGGTGTAAATCAAGCCGGTCATGCCGCCGTCTTTGAAAGCTTTGACGATGCCGTCGGCGTTAAATTTTGTCGGATTAAAAAGCTCCGGGCTTTCGTCGCCGTAGCCCCATTCGCGCCCGGTAAATGTGTTCAAGCCGAAGTGCGTGAAGCCGTAAAATTCCATGCGTTGCCATTGAACCTGCGGTTCTGTCGGCGTAGCGCCGTGCGGCTTGGGCGCGCCGGCGGGTTGCTTCGGCGATTGCAACATTCCGGGAACGTCCTTGGCGGAAAGTTCTGCGGGAACGCCGATAAAAGCGGAGATCGAGGCGCATGCCGCGACAAGGGAGAGAATTTTTCGGGTCGGGGAAAACATGCTTCGAATTATTTTGAGAAAAAGCACACGGCGCAATCCGAAATCCGAATAAGCACAAAAAAAAAGCACGGGAAATTAAGAATGAAGGAAAAAACTCCCGGAGGCGTGCGCCCGCACGCGCGTTCCCGCATTTGTGTTTAAGAAAGGCGTAGACAGCTCCTTTTGCCTTCAATAGATTATCGGCAAATGCGAAAAGAATTAATTACCCTTTTAGTAGCCTCTGTATCTATCGCAAACGGAGCTTTCGCGGGAACGCCGCGAGCAAACGCTTGGTTCGAAGCCATCACCGCCACCGCCGAAACCCGCCCGCGCGACGCAATTTCCGCCTTCGACCGAATCTCCGCACTCGCCGCCGATGCCCGCTCCTGGGGCGAATACGCGCTCGCCGCAGAAATGCGCGCCGCCGCGCTCGCCGAAATCGCCGGAAAAGACGCCGCCCTCGCCCGCGTCCGCGCGTTGCGGGAAGCGCTCGCCCTCGCGCCTTCGCCGGAAGCGAAAATTTTCCTCGAAGCCAAACTCGCTTGGGCGTTTCTCGATTTCTCGCAATCCTACCGCAGAGGAACGTTGCGCGGGAACGACGATGCCGAACCCGCCGCAGAACTTCCCGAAAACATCGCCGAATGGAGCAACACGCAACTGCGGGAAGCCGCCGCCGCGCACTACGAAAACGTGCTCGCGCAAAGCGATTTGCTCAAAAAAATCCCCCTCGCCGCCGTAAAAACACCCAAGGTTTTCTCCGCCGAAGACCTCCGGAAAATTCGCTCTTTTCTCGAAAAGCACACGCTGCGGGAACGGGGAAGCGACGAGAACCTCGACGAGCTCGTCAACGAAATCACGCACCTCGATATTCTCACGCTGAACGATGCGCCCGCCGCCGAGTTCCCGACGCTCTACGATTTCATCGCCCGCGATGCGGAAAAATTCTACACGGCATTTGCGCCCGGCGCGTTCCCGCAGGAAAAAGCCGAGCTTCCCTCTCCGGAAATCCTGCTCGCGCCGACGGCGGAATTTCTTGATTCCGTTCCCGCCGCCGACGTTCCCGCCAAAAGCCCCGCGTTGCGCGCGCTGCAAATCCTGCGCGACCGCACGCAATTCCACGCGGGCGATGCCGACCGCTCCGCTCTCGCACGCGCCGAGCTCGACCGCATTCATTTTGCCCAAAACAAATGCGGCGAAAAAGCGACACCCGCACTCGAAGCCGCACTGAAAAAATTTATTTCCGACTACGAATATTTCCCGATTTCCGCCGAGGCTTCCGCCCTGCTCGCCGAAATTTACATCGCAGAAAAACGCGAACCCGAAGCCCACGAAATCGTCGAAAAATCCGCTGCCAAATTCGGGAACGCGCTCAACGCAAACCGCTGCAAAGAAATTTTGGCGCAACTTGAAAAAGTCGAGCTCACTCCGTTTGAATTTCCCAACGTCTGGACAAGCTCGATTGCAACACCGGTTTTCGCTTCCGCAAAAAACGTGAAACAAATCCGCTTCCGCGCCGTTCCCGCCGATTGGCGCGACTATCTGAAAAAAGAACACAACCGCACAAATCGCCTTTCGCAAAAAGAAATCACGGAGCTTTTGGACGCGCCGGAAGCCGTGCTTTGGAATCTACCGCTGGAACAGTTTCACGATTTTCGCGAACATCGCTACAACTTGGAAATCCCGGCGGAAAAACTTTCGCCCGGTTTTTACTTCGTCTTCGTCGCGCCTGACAGCGAGCCGTTTGAAGGTAAAAACACTAAAAATAAGCCCGCGCCGATCCCGGTTTGGGTCAGCGACATCGCCGTTATTACCGAGCGCGACGGTTATCAGGCGGTAAAATTAAGCGACGGCGGGAACGCTTCCGTGCGCGTCGTCAACGCGCTCACGGGAACGCCGATCGAAGGCGCGACCGTTTCCGCTTGGAACAAAGCGCGCTGGGGAGGCGAGCGCATCTCCGTCGCCCCGGTCAAAACCGATGCGCTCGGCATCGCCGAAATTTCCGGATTAAAAAAAGACCGCGATCCGCTTCTGCTCGTCGAAGCCGAGTTGCCGTCACAAGGCGATGCCGCAGGCTCCGACGCTGAAACGCAAATTCACGCCGTTTCGCTCGAATCGTTTTCCCGGAGTAGCGAACCGAAAATGCCGGAAGACAACGGCTCCCGCATCGCGATTTTCCCCGACCGCAACGTTTTTCGCCCCGGACAGAAAATTTCCTTCAAAGGCGTTTTCGCGCGCAAGGAAATGCCGAAAAACCCGACCGCCGAAGTTTTCCCCGGGAAAAAAGTTAAAATCTGCCTCGAAAGCAATGTTTCCGGCAAACGCGAAATCGTGTCCGAAACGGAAGCGTGGACGAACGGATTCGGCTCGTTTGCGGGAACGCTCGACATTCCGCGCGAAATTTTGCTCGGAAATTTAAACATTTCCGCCGAAAGCGAAGGTGCTCCGCGAAGCCTTTGCACGGTGCGCGTCGAAGAATACCGCAAACCGAAATCCGAAATCAAAATTTCCGGCTCGGAACAACCGCAAATCCTCGGCGGGAACGCCTCGGCGATTATCACGGGAACGTCGCTTACGGGCGCACCGCTCGACGGCGCGAAAGTGCGCTGGAACGTCAGCACTTACGATTTCGACGAACAGGTTCGAGAGGAAATCGCTGCCGGCGAAGGCGCGCTCGACGCTACGGGAACGCTGAAAATTTCCTGGAAAACCAAGCGTCGCAAGCTGAACGACGGCGATTTTTCCGTGCGCAAACTTTCCCCACAGGAATGCCGGGAACGCGAATTGGACTTGAGTGCGGATTTCGAAATTTCCGCCGAAATCGTCGATTCCAACGGGGAAACCGTAACCGAAAACGAATCCGTCACCGTCAGCAACAGCAGTTTCGACCTCGTAGCCGATTATCGCAACCTCAGTTTCGGCGAAGACGTTCCCGTCACGTTCCGCCGCTCGGAAAAAACGCAAACGCCCGTTCCCGTTAAAGCCGAAATTTTCCGCGTAAACGAACCGGAAAAACTCACGCGTGCACTCTACGAAAATCTCTTTGATCCGCAACCGACCGAACTCGGCGAAAAAGTGTTTTCCGCCGAAACAAAAACCGTATCCGAAAAAGAAGATACAAGTTCGCTCGTCGTTCCGGCGGGAACGCTCGCGCCCGGCTACTACCGCGTGATTGCGACCTGCCGCGATGATTTTTCACAAGAAATTCGCACGGAAAGCGAGCTTATCGTTCTCGACGACTCCGCCGAAAAATTTCCGCTGAACCGCGCTTTTTTTGCGGCATGGAAGGACGAAAAAACGCTAAACGAACACCGTGTCGGAGAAACCGCAAAATTCATTTGGGGAAGCGCGATTCCGGGCTCGCGTGCCTTTGTCGAAATTTTTATCAACGGCAAAGAATCCCGTTCGTTCTACACCGAGCCGAACCGCACGCAACAAATCATCGAAATTCCGATTACGGAAGATCTGAAAGGGAAATCCGTTTCCGTTCACATCACCCAAGCAGCTTTGGGAAAAGTGAACCGTCACACATTCGATTTTACCGTTTCTGCCGAAAAAACGCTAAATATAGAACCCCGGCAATTCAACACGCAACTTGAGCCGGGAACGCCGCAAATCTGGACTTTCAAAATCACGCGCGCCGACGGCTCGCCCGCCGCAGACACGGAAATTCTCGCCGGGCTCTACGACATTTCCGCCGAAAGTTTGCTCTACTGGAGCCGTTCCGACTTATGGAAAACGCAGGCCGGAAAACTCACACCGGGCGTTGATTGGTCCTTCAAAGCCTTCTTTTCGCCTTCAAACCTTCAGAGCCGCCGCTACTTTTCCTATCCGCAAACAGCATCGCAATTTTCCGCGTTTCTGCTTCCGGACTGGACGTATACAAAAAATCATTACGACTACGCTCCCGTTTACTTTGCTCCCGCCTACTTCGGCGCACGAAATGAAATGCGCGCCATGGGCGCAGTGCCGGTAATGGAAGCCGCACCCGCTCCGGTCGCCCTCAAAAGCTCACGCGCAACGCAGGCGAGCGCAGATGAAATGCGCGAAGAAGAAGGCATCGACGGGAACGCCTCGCCCGCTCCCGCCTCTCCGCTTGCGTTCCCGACCCGCAAAAACCTGCAGGAAACCGCGTTCTTCTATCCGTTTTTGCAAACGGACGAAAACGGCATCGTCACCATGCAATTTGTCGCCCCCGAGGCACTCACTCGCTGGCGGCTCCGCGTTTTCGCCCACGACAAACAACTGCGAAAGGGAACGTTTGAAGAAACTGACATTTCCACATCAAAAGATTTGATGGTGCAGCCCGACGCACCGCGCTTCCTCCGGGAAGGAGACGAAATTAAATTCCCGGTCAAAATCACGAATCGCGGAAACGCGGAACTGACGGGAACGCTCCGCGCCGACATTGAGTTTTTCGATGCCTCCGGCAAAAAAATCGCGCTCGAAAACGCAAGCTCCGCCGAACAAAAATTCGCCGTTCCCGCGCAAACCTCGAAAACGCTTTTTCGCACGATTCGCGTGCCGCTCGGAGCCGTGGCGATGAATTTTCGCGCAAGCGGTATTGCCGGTAAAATTTCCGACGGAGAAAGTGCCGTGCTTCCCGTTTTGCCGCGCGAAGTCGTCATTACGGAATCGCGCACGGCACTCGTTCGCCCGAACGCGTCGGCGAAGCTCACGTTTGAAAAACTCGCCGCGCCCGGAGCGAACGAAGATTCGCCGCGTTCCCGCAGTTTCACACTCGATGCGCCCGCCGCCGCTTACGACAACATTCTGCTCTCCCTCCCGCACATCGCGGAGCAAGCGCAGGAAACGTCGTCTTCGGATTCCGTCCTTTACCGGCTCTACGCCAACGCACTCGCAAAAACGATTTGTGATGCCAATCCGCAAATTCGGGAACGCATTGAACATTGGCAACTGACGCAACCGGGCAAATTCGATTCGCCGCTCGCCGCCAATGCGCAAAACACGCCCTACACCGGAATCGCGCAAAAAGAAGGTGAAGAACGCCGCGCCGTCGAAATCTTTTTCAACGAAAATCAAATCCGCGAAGAAATCCGCCGCGCGCTCAACGAACTGCGGGAACGTTCCCGAGCAAACAACGGTGCCGGCTGGTCGTGGTTTCCGAACTCGCGTTGCGGAATCAATCGCCAAATCACGCAGGAAATTCTCGTCGGACTGGGACGACTGCGGGAACGCACCAGCGACGCGCAACTGAAAACGGAACTCGCAGACCTTGCCCGCTCCGCGCTTGACGCGCAAACGGCTTGGCTCGACCAATGCTACAACGCCTGCGACGGCAAACCGCAAACGATCGATCCCGCCATCGCCTGCCACCTCTACCTGTGCTCGCTTTTCGCAGATTTAATTTCGGCAAAAAACGAAAACAACGAGGCGTGGAAATATTACCTCGGAGAAGCCCGGAAAGCGGAATTTTGGACAAAACTCCCGCGCATGTCTCAGGCGCAACTCGCGCTTGCGCTGTGGCGTAGCGGCGAAAAGGACGTTCCCGCAAAAATCGTCGAAAGCCTGCGTCAGCGAGCAATTTACGACGAACAGCTCGGCATGTATTGGAACGATTTGCCGACGCTTCCGCTGTGGCTTCCGCAATACTCGCCGATTGAAACGCAAGCCGCGACAATCGAAGCTTTTTCCGAAATCGCGCAGGATAAAAAAGCAGTTCAAGAAATGAAAATCTGGCTGCTCACGCGCAAACAAACGCACGCGTGGAAATCCTCCCGCGCAAGCGCAAACGCCGTCTACGCTCTGCTTTGCGAAAACGGGGAAACGCAAGACGCCCCCGAAAACGCCACCGCGCAACTCGCGCAAGCACCCGCAATCACGCTCACGAATGCCGCCGCGCAAGAACTTGTGTCGGGAACGCTCGTTCCCGAACCCGCTCTCGCCGAAATCTCGGCGAAAAACGAAGGCTCCGCCCCCGCATTCGTCGCCGCGCATTGGACGTTTTCTCAACCGCTTTCGGCTGTCCGTGCCGACGCGCCCGACAGCGGATTTTCCGTCAAAAAAACCGTTTTCAAGCGGGAACGCGCCGCCGGCGGAAAGTTTGTCCTGCGCCCTGCCCGCGCGGAAATTCTCAAACCGGGAGACGAAATCATCGTGCGCCTCACGGTTTCGGCGGATCGCGATTTCGAGTTCGTTTGCCTAAAAGATTTTCGAGCAAGCGGATGCGAACCGGCGGAAACGCTTTCCGGCTGGCGCAACAATCACGCGCTTTGGTATTACGGCGAACCGCGAGACACGGAAACGCGCTTCTATTTCGACCGGCTTCCGGCGGGAACGCACGTCTTCGAATACGCCCAACGCGTGCGCACTTCCGGACTGTATTCGAGCGGCTTCGCCGAAATCCGCTCGCTCTACGCGCCGGAATTTTCCGCACATTCGTCCTCGGAATCCCTCGTTTCCATGTAAAAACGTTCCGGGCTCAAAAAAATCTTTTGCGTTCCCGCGTTGCGAGTGATTCCATAAGCGCACTTATGGAAGTTTACATTGACGGACAATTTTACAAAAAAGAAGACGCTAAAATCTCTGTTTTCGACCACGGTTTGCTCTACGGCGACGGGCTTTTTGAAGGCATTCGCGTTTACGACAACTGCATTTTCAAACTCGACGCGCATCTCGAACGCATCGAATATTCGGCGAAAGCCATCGCGCTCGATTTGCCGTGGAGCCGCGAAGAAATCGCGAAAGCGCACGTTGAAGCCTGCCGACGCAACGGCGTTGCCAACGGCTACATCCGCACCGTCATCACGCGCGGCATGGGCGACCTCGGGCTCAGCCCGCGCAACTGCTCCAAACCGTCGATGATTATCATCGCGGATTCCATCAAATTGTATCCGCCGGAAGTATACACCAACGGCATTAAACTCATCACGGTGCCGACGCGCCGCATGAGCGTTGCCGCGCTCCCGCCGATGGTCAAATCGCTGAATTATTTGAACAATATTCTCGCCAAAATCGAAGCGCTTAACTGCGGCTACGACGAATGCCTCTTGCTCAACGACCAGGGCAACGTCGCAGAATGCTCCGGCGACAACATTTTCATCATTCACAAAGGAAAGCTCATCACGCCCGCTCCCGCGTCCGGGCTACTCATCGGCATCACGCGCGCGGCGGCGATGGAATGCGCGCAGGAACTCGGCATTCCCGTCGTCGAAACGGACATGACGCGCTATGACATCTGGAATGCGGACGAAGCTTTTATCACGGGCTCGGCGGCGGAAGTCGTTCCCGTCGTCGAACTCGACGGACGCAAAATCGGCTCCGGAAAATGCGGTCCGCTCACGGAAAAAATCCTCGAGCTTTTCCGCAAAAAAGTCCGCCTCGACGGCACGATGATTGCCTAAATTTTTCGGGAGAAGCGACAGATGCGTCGCTTCTCCCGAAAAATTTTTAGCTTTTACCCGAATGTCCCGTAGCTCGCGCAGTCTTTGGACACAAAAAATTCTTTCCGGAAACGTTGAAAAAAGCGGCACTTCCGGAAAATTTTCTTTGCGCGACGCCGCGGAAACGTTCCCGAATGTCATTTCCGGAACGAGAATCCCCTACACGGGCTTTGTGCTCGGGATCGATCCGAGTTTGCGCGGGAGCGGCTTTGCCGTTGTCGAATTTTCGCGCGGGAACGCGCCGAAACTTCATTTTTCAAAAACGCTGAAAATCGCCCGCGACGTGTCGCTCGCAACCTGCCTCGGCGAAATCTACAAGCTGTGCGCGGACTGTTGCGAAGATTTTCCCGTGCGCCACGTTGCGCTGGAAGAGACGATTTACGTCAACAACTTCAAAGTGGCGCAAGTGCTCGGTGCCGCCCGCGGAGCGGCGATTGCGGCGGCGTCGGTGCTCGGACGAAAAGTTTTCGAGTATCCGCCCCTGCGGATTAAGCAGGCGGTTGTCGGCTTCGGGCGCGCGCAAAAATCCCAAGTTGCCGGCATGACCAAGCAGATTTTGCGCCTCGCCAAAGAATTGCCTTTTGACGAATCCGATGCCGCCGCCGCCGCGCTCTGCCACGGCTACACGTTTCGGGAATCCGCCTAAAAAACGAATCCCGAATCCGTGAGGCATCCGGCATTCCGTGTTTCAAATAAAACGCCCGGGCAAAAATTTGCGGCTTGAAGAAGCGGGCGCGGAGTTTTTCAATCGTTTGTCGTGAACCCGGAAAACTATTTGCTGATTGATGCCTCCTCGCCTCTTTCCGTTGCCGCCGGAGTTTTGGGCGAGCGCGGACAATCGTGGACCTGTTTTTTTGAAGAAAAATCCGCCGCGCTGGAAGGTATTTTTTCGGCAACGCAAAAAATAAATCAATGCGTTCCCGCGAAATCACACGCCGGCTTTCTTTTCTGTGAAGGTCCCGGCTCGATTCTCGGCATCCGCATTGCCGCCGCCGCCGTTCGCGCGCGCCTTGCTCTTTCCGCCGATGCCGAAAATCCGCTTCGCGTTTTTGCTTACCGCAGCTTGCACCTTGCCGCGCACCTGATTCTGCGTGCGTTCCCGCAGGAAAAAAATTTCACTCTCGTTGCCGAATCCCGCATGAATGCTTGGAATGTTCTGCGTGTTTGCGACGGCTCTCCCGAAGAAAATTTTTCCGAAATCAAAACAGCGGAAACGGAAAAACTCTCCTCCGAAAAAATTTTCATCCTTCCGCATCGCCGCAAACTTCCTCCCGCGCTCGCAAACGCAACGCTCTGCCCGGTTTTTGAATTTCTAAAAAACGACCCGAACGTATTCGCCGACGTTCCCGCGCTTCTTCGCGATTGCGGGAACGCGCCGGACGCCGTCAACACTTCCGACATCAATTCCTACGCGCGCTGGACGCCGGAACGCCACCGCGCCGAAACGCCTGCCGAAAAACAATGATTTCGCCCTGCGCAACTCCGCTTCCGCGCTCGTGGGCGGAAATTAATTTGCCTGCTTTCGAACGCAATATCGGAAAAATCAAGGCTACGCTCCCGCCGCACGTTCGCTACATTTCCGTGGTCAAGGCGGATGCCTACGGGCACGGCGTCGCGCACATCGTCGAGCGGCTTTTACAATGCGGGATTGATCATTTTGCCGTCGCCAACGCCCGTGAAGGCGCAGACGTCCGCTACATCGCGCCGATGGCGGAAATCGCAATTCTCGGACCGACTCTGCCGGAAGAAATTCCTCAAGCTCTTGCCGACAGCCTCACCGTCGCCGTTTCCGACGAACACGAAATTCGCGCCCTTGCGGATTTTTCCCGCAGGCAAAATTGCCGCGCCCGCATCAACCTCGCAATCGACACCGGCATGGGACGCATGGGCGTTTGGCACGAAAATGCGGAAAAAATTTTCTCCGTGCTCGCGGAAACGCCGGAGCTGGATTGGCGCGGCGTTTTCACGCATTTTTCGAGTGCGGACTCTTCGCGCGAATACACGGAGCTTCAGCGTTCCCGCTTTCTTGCCGCCGTGGAAAAAATCCCGCCGCAGTTGCGGGAACGCCTCACGATCCACGCCGATAATTCCGCCGGGCTTGAAACATTTTCTCGGGAACGCCCCTTCAATGCCGTGCGCGTCGGCATTCTCCAATACGGCTGGCAACCTGCGCCGGGAACGCTTTTTGAAAAAATTTCCCCGGAGCCCGTGCTTTCTTTCAAAACTCGCGTCGGGCTCATAAAAACCCTCCCCGCGGGAACGCCGGTCAGCTACAACCGCACGTTTACGCTGGAAAAAAATTCCAAAATCGCCGTGCTCACTGCCGGCTACGGAGACGGCATTCCCACTGCCGCCAGCAACCGCGCTGAAGTGCTCATCGGCGGGCGGCGCGTTCCCGTCATCGGGCGCGTAACGATGGACCAAACGCTCGTCGATGCCTCCGCGCTTCCGGAAATTTCCGTCGGAGATGCGGCAACGATTATCGGAGAATCCGAAAACGCGTGCATTTCCATCGAAGAATTTTGCTCGCGCGGCGACTGCATTCCCTGGGAAGCGCTCGTTTCCATCACCAAGCGCGTTCCGCGTATTTACTGCGGCTTGCGCAGATAAAAATTTGCCGAAGTGGGCTTCGGTAAAAGTTTAGAGCTTAAGAGCTTAGAAAGTTTAGTTGTCTCGCAAGCGCAACAAGAAAAGAGTCTTTTTTATTAATCTTATAAAAGTAAAACTCTCGGCGAAGCCGACTAAACTTTTAAGCTCTTAAGCTTCTCAGCTTTTCAACAAGCGAGCTCGCCGGGAAAACGCCGAATTCGTGTTTGCCCGCGGGAACGTTCGCTTTTAGGATTTTCAAAACTTTTTTGATTTCTTATGGACGCACCGAAAGAACGTATTCGACTGCAAAAATATTTGTCGCAAGCGGAAGTCTGTTCCCGCCGCGCGGCGGAAACGCTCATCGCCAACGGTGAAATTACCGTCAACGGCGAAATCGCCGAGCTCGGGCAAACCGTCGTTCCCGGCGAAGACGACGTGCGCCTCAACGGGAAAAAAATCACGCTCGAAACGCGTTCCCGCATCGTTTTGATGATGAACAAACCTCGCGGATACGTGTGCACCAACCTCGACCCGCACAACGCGCAAACCGTGTTCCAACTGATTCCGCCGGAATACGCGGCGCACAAGCTCTTCTGCGTCGGACGCCTCGACAAGGACAGCGAAGGCCTTCTTCTCATCACCAACGACGGAGAGCTCGCCAACAACATCATCCACCCGTCGAGCAACATTTTGAAACGCTACGAAGTTACGCTCAACCGCGACTTCGATCCCGCGCTCACGCCGCGCCTGCTCAAAGGCGTGAAGCTCAAAAACGAAAAGGACGAAGACGAATTTTTGCAGTTCGCCAACGTCATTCGTTTTCCCGATTCGCGCAAGCTCGAAATTCACCTCAAGCAGGGACGCAAACGCGAAATTCGCCGCCTGTTTGAAGTTTTCGGATTTTTCGTCAAAACGCTTGTGCGCTTCCAAATCGGCGGGCTCATTCTGAAAAAAATGCCGCCGGGCGATTGCCGCAAGCTTTCTCAAAAGGAAATCGATTCCGTTTTCGCCAAAGGCGGGAACGCTTCGCCCAAACATTCCGGACTGAAAAAACCGAATCGCGCCGCCCTGCGCGGAGAAAAAGCTACGGAACGAAAAACTTCCACCCACAAGAAAATTTCCACGCGCACCGCTCTGCGGGAACGCGACGCACAAAAACTGCGGGAACGCGCAAAATCGCAGGCGCAAAAGCGTGCGCGACCGAAACCCGCAGAAGAAGCCGATGCCGAATTTTCCGAAAATTCCTTCGCGAAAAAACGCCCGGAAATTTCCCGCGAAAACGTTTGGCAACGCGGAATCCTCCCTCATCACAAAAACGCGCGCACCCGCAATTACGCTTCGCGTAAGCGCAAATAAGCGGAAGAAGCGACACTCCTGTCGCTTCTCCCGAAAAAAAACTGAAAATTTATGCTTTCTCCGGGAACAATTCACGTTAAGGGCGCGCGGGAACACAATCTGAAGAACATCGAACTTCGGATTCCGCGCGGAAAGCTCGTCGTAATTACCGGAGTTTCCGGATCCGGAAAATCTTCGCTCGCGTTCGACACGATTTACGCCGAAGGCGCGCGCCAATATCTGGAGAGCCTTTCGGCAAAAATGCGCGCAAATCTGGAGCAAATTCCGCGCCCGGACGTCGATTTCATCCACGGGCTTTCGCCCGTCATCGCCATCGAGCAACGCAGCTCCGCCAACAACAACCCGCGCGCCACCGTCGCCACCGCCACCGAAATCGCCGACTACGCCCGCCTGCTCTGGTCTGTCGCGGGAACGCAATTTTGCCCGGACGACGGCGGCGAAATCACGCGCCGCACGCTCGACGATTGCCTCGAACAACTCTGCACCCTGCCCGCGGGAACGAAACTCATCCTCGGTGCTCCCTACGCGCAAATCAAACGCGCCCTGCTCGCCGACGAACTCGAAAATCTGCGCCGGCGCGGTTTCCAGCGCATTCGCATCGACGGCGAAATTTTCGACCTCGACGACGAATTGCCCAAGTTTGAAAAAAAAGGAGTCCTCGCACTCGATCTCATCGTCGACCGCCTCGTCGTTTCCGCCGACGCGCGTTCCCGCCTCGCCGACTCGCTCGAACTCGCCTTTCGCGAAGGCAAAAACCGCGCCTTCGCCCTGCTTCCCGCAGAAGAAAAGGAAATCCCCCTCCGCCTCGATTTTTCCTGCACAATCTGCGGAAAAACCTACGACGCGCTCTCGCCGAAAAATTTTTCCGAAAGCCACCCCGACGGCGCGTGCCCCGCGTGCGGCGGGCTCGGCGAAACACCGCAATTTTTACCCGAACTCATCGTTCCCGACCCGAAAAAATCGCTCAAAGACGGTGCGATCAAACCGTGGCGCTACGGCTCGAAAAAAATGATTACGCAGCGCAACGCGTGGCTGCGCCAACTCGCCGAGCAAGTCCCGTTTTCGCTGAAAACGCCCTGGCAAGAACTCGACGCGGGAACGCGCGAACTCATTCTCCACGGGAGCGGCGAACGCGAATTTCTTTTGAAAACCGGACGACGCAAACCCGCGCCGCGTCCGTTTGAAGGCGTGCTCGCCGACTTGAAAAAAACGGCAACCTCGACATCAAGCCTGCTTCTGCGCACACGCCTGCTCGCATTTCAGCGCTCTGCGCCCTGCGAAACCTGCGGCGGATTGCGCCTGAATCCGCGCGCACTCGCCGTGAAACTCGGCGGGAAATCCGTCGGCGATTTTTTCGCGATGAGCGTTCCCGCCGCGCTTGATTTTGTCAAAAATCTGAAAAGCGTTCCCGCGATTGAACCCGTGGAAGACGCGCGCTCGGGCTTGGAAAAACGTCTACAATTTTTGGATACAACCGGGCTTTCTTACCTGACGCTGAATCGCGCCTACTCGACGCTTTCCGGCGGCGAAGTTCAGCGCGTGCGCCTCGCCGCGCAACTCGGCTTGGGTCTCGTCGGCGTAACGTATATTTTGGACGAACCGAGCATCGGCTTGCACCCGGCGGACCACGCGCGCCTGATTGCGCAGATGAAAGATTTGCGCGACCGCGGGAACAGCGTGCTCGTTGTCGAACACGACCGCGACACGATTTTGGCGGCAGATCACGTCGTCGAAATCGGTCCCGGCGCGGGAACGCAAGGCGGCGCGCTCGTTTTTTCGGGAACGATTCCCGAATGCCTCGCGGAAGGCAAATCGCGCACGGCGAAATTTCTGAATACTTCGTCGGACGCGCGTTCCCGCGAGCTCACCGAAGTTTTTCCGCGCGTTCCCGCGAAGCAATTTTTTACCGTGCGCGGGGCGGCGGAAAATAATTTGAAAAACATCGACGTCGCGTTCCCGATCGGCGCGTTGACCGTCGTTTGCGGCGTTTCCGGCTCGGGAAAATCCACGCTCGTCAACAGCATTCTCGGCAACGCCGCCGCGCGCAAAATCAATCGCGCGAAATGCGTTCCCGGCAAGCACGCGGGAATAGACGGATTGGAAAATTTTGAAGGTTTCGTCCGCATTGACCAAGCGCCGATCGGACGTTCGCCGCGATCGAATCCCGCCACGTTTACAGGCATTTTCGATTTGTTGAGAAAACTTTACGCCGCCACACCGCTCGCCAAAATGCGCGGTTACGATGCGGGAAGATTTTCGTTTAACAAACGCGGCGGACGCTGTGAAAAATGCCAGGGCGAAGGACAAATCGCGCTCGATATGCAGTTTCTCGGCGAAACCTGGGTCGAATGCCCGAGCTGCCGCGGCGCGCGCTACAACCGCGAAACGCTCGAAGTCCTTTTCAAAGGACTAAACATCGCGGAAGTGCTCGATATGACCGTCGCCGACGCGTGCACATTTTTCCGCGCTCAACCGAGTATCCGGAATTTACTTACAACGCTCGACGAAGTCGGACTCGGCTACCTGAAACTCGGACAACCCGCGCCGACGCTTTCCGGCGGCGAAGCCCAGCGCCTCAAACTCGCGCTCGAACTTTCCAAACGCAAGCGGGAACGCACACTTTACCTGCTCGACGAACCGACAACGGGCTTGCACTGGGACGATATTCGCCTTCTGCTGAATTTGCTTTTCAAACTGCGCGACGCCGGACACACGCTCATCGTTATCGAACACAACAGCGACGTCGTGCGCTGCGCGGATTGGATCGTCGAGCTCGGTCCCTGCGGCGGGAACGCGGGCGGTCAACTCATCTTCACGGGAACGCCCGACGAACTTCGCTCCCGCGCCTCCACCCCCACCGCCAAATTTCTGTAAAACCTCATAAGCTTTTTTACACAAAGTAAAAGAAGATTTGTTCAAAGGAGAACAGCCGTCCCGGCTGTTGACGGAAACACACGAGACACGTGTTTTCACCTTTCTTTCACAAAAAAGTTTCACGGGAAAATCCTAACCCGAAGAACTCTTTCCGATCTTTACCCGATCTTCCCGAAGACTCGGATTCGTCAAAATGCAAACGCAACCTTTTCGGCATTCATAGTGTTAGAAAACCGACATACTAGTGACTCAAATCACTCAAACGGTGAGCTACAAGATATTCGACGTCAGGCAAGGCATTGAAGTGGGCGTTCCCGCATTGAATTTTTTGCCGCTCCGAATCACGCAGTTTTGAAAAATCGACAGCCCCCGCTCCCGTAGACTTCGTTTCTGCGACAAAGTAGATTTTCTTTTCGTTTTCAAAAACGACCGCCCAGTCCGGATTGTAATTTCCGATCGGAGTAGGAATCTTAAACCATTCGGGTAGCTTAAAGTAAAACTTCACCTGTTCGCTTGTTTCACAATCTCTCGCGAACTGAGTTTCCGCCTCAGAATCAAGCGGGACGTATTCTTCATAAATCGTTTTATCCTTTTGAGACTCGTCAGCGCTTCCTACCTTGAAAGTGAAATCATTCAGGTAAATCTCCAAATCCTGCTCGTCAAACAAGCGCATCTCGTATTCGGAGGTTCCGATTTTCTGATACTTAATTCCGGAAATCATTAAGCCATAGAGCGTTTTTCGAATCGTTCCGGTAACCAAATCCAAAAATAATTGCGGATTCTTCATTACATCCGAAAGACGCCCGGATTTCATTAAAATTTCACGAATCGTTTCCCGGGTTAATTCTGTTTTTTGCTGAATATAGCCAAGTAAATCCGGAATTTGCCACGCATAGTTCCCGTAGATTTCCGGGCTCTCCGCCAAGAAATGCGTTTCTAATCCCTCATCGCTCATCTCAACTTTCACTTTGGTCGTGCGAATCTGCGGAGGTTTAATTTCCGGTAAATCGGCGACAGCTCGGCTTGCTACAAAAACCAGCTCTTCCGTAGAGTAATTCACGCGGTAAGTCGTTTTCGCCTTAATACGTTCCCAGATTTCGAGAAAACGCGGATCCGCCTCAAAGCCTTTTCTATATTTCACGGAGCGGCGTTCTCGTGCATTTTTTATGCGCCCCTTGAAGTCCACGCCGCACTCCGTTTCGATTTCTGTCTGCAAGGCTTTCGCAAAATCGGAGTAAGATTCGTTGGCGACAACGACAAGTTGATTTACTCCGCGCTCGTAAATACGCCGTCCGTCTCCGGCGACCGCCAAGCGCAAGCCGCGCCCGATTTCCTGCCGCTTCTTCGCCTCGGATTTTGTCTCATTCAGCGTGCAAATCTGAAAAACATTCGGATTATCCCAACCTTCCCGCAATGCGGAGTGGGAGAAGATAAAGCGCAAGGGATTTTCAAGGCTCAACAACTTTTCTTTATCCCGCATAATGAGAGAGTAAGTATCATCGTCCGCAAGCGTTTCGCCGTTGGTGTCTTTTATCTTACCCTTTTTGTCCTGAGAAAAATATCCGTTGTGAACCTGCTCTGCGGGAACGCGCGGTAGGTCTGCATAGCGCGGCTTTCGAATCATTTCGGAATAAATTTCTTCAAACCACGTTGCAAATTTCCCTTTGATTGCGTTCCCGTCAGTATCGTAACTGCGATAATTCGCGACGCGATCAATGAAAAACAACGAAAGCACCTTAATGCCTTTCCCGAGCAAACGGCGTTCCCGCTCCAAATGCTCCTTAATCGTAGTTTCGATTTGCGTGCGCATGACTTCTGCGGTCAATCCGCCCTGCGCCTGCCCTAAGTAAAGCGTTGTTCCGTTTGAAAAAACGACATAACCGTTTTCGGCATCAATTTCATCGATAATGTAGCCGTCGGAATAAATTTCCCGCCCTTTGGAAAGTTTATACAAATCGTCGCCGGCACGCACGGGAACGGTTTTCGCCAAAACACCGTCCTTGCCGTTAATGTGGATTTTCAAATTTGCCGAAACGCGGGTTTTCGTGGATTTAATCGCTTCCAGGGAAACAAACGCCGCATTACCGGAATTTTCTTCGACAACAGAACTCACCACAATTTGTTTCACCAAACCCAAATCGTAGGCGCGAACAGGATTCAGACTGTAAACGAGGTTGTAGCGATTGCGATGCGTCGCCGAGTAACGCAACGTACAAAGCGGATTTAGGTTTGCAATCGCCGCCGCACGCTTGTCCGTCTCCATGTTTTGCGGTTCATCTACAATGACAATCGGCGAAACGGCGCGGACAAACTCAATCGGTTCCCGCCCGTTTAGCTTATCGTTCGGCTTGTTGATGATATTTTCATCCTTCGCAAACGAATCAATATTCAAAACGAGAATTTCAATATTGTCGCTCGCCGCGAACCCGCGAAGTGTCGAGACCTTCGTGCTGTCGTAAACCGAATAATGCGCGGGAACGTTGTCGTATAAATTTTGAAAATGCTCGTGCGTAATTTGCAGATTTTTCAAAACGCCTTCCCGAATCGCAATCGACGGCACGACAATGACAAATTTTTTGAAACCGTATTGCCTGTTCAGCTCGTAAATCGTGCGTAAATAAACATAGGTTTTCCCCGTTCCCGTTTCCATTTCGACGGAAAAATTCATGCCGCACAGCGGAGCATCTACGGGAACGCCGTTCTCTTTTTGAATTTCCCGCAGGTTGGCAAAAATCTGACCGTCGGAAATCGCCAAGCGATTCCCGACAGCATTCGGAAGAGCCAACGTTCCCGCCTCATCAAGACCGAACTCAGAAACGGAATCAGCCTTGGGTTGCCCCTCAAACAACCCGACCACGGCACGCACCGCGTCCCGCTGATACTCCAAATTCGCCTCAAAGGTCAGTTTCATATTTTTGAAAAAGATCTCTGTATTTTTTTATGTTTGTCCGAATTTCTTTAAATAAAGCATCATCGAACCTCTCCTGGGCTCCCTTTTGAGTAATGAGAACCTCGTTTCCATCAACAACCTCACTTTTACAATGTGCAAGTTTGTTTCGAACCTCTATAATCTCTCTTTTGTAGTCTTCGAAGAAGTTAGCTCTTTGGGGGTTATATTTGAGAAATCCCTTCGCAATAATTAAATGTATTGCCCTCGCCTTTCTGGAAGACTCGAAGCCCAAGGATGAAATTATTCTATCCACACTTTCATTGTTCCAAACGTGAACACAAGTTTTCCCACACTCACATTTTCCTTCTCCTGAAACCCCGGAAAAACGAACGGTTCCCGCCTGTAGCAGATTCTTTAAGGATTTTTCAACATCCCCGACGATATTTTTCTTGAAGGCCTCTTTTTCCCGATCACCAACAGTAGACAGAAATTTCCGAATAATTCGCTCCATCAATAAGTCCAACTCGCTAACCTCTGCCATTACTAAGCCGCGCATATTTGTCAGATCTTGTGTTTTCTTAATCAATGTAAGGATAACCTCCCGAGCTTTATACTCGAAATCCTCATTATCGCGTCCAGAACAATACGCACCATCAATCTTGTAGTTTGCAAGCACCTTTCTTACCGCAAGCTCTCCTTCTGACGAATAAAACAAAACCTCTGTAAATACCTTTTTTTCTCTACGAATAATATCCATCAATTCCATTGCAGTAACACCTTTCGCTAGATTCATATCTGCGATAATCAAATCGAATTGTGAATAATTCAACGTGTGGATATTGTCCCCGCTCACCTCGTTCTGAGGCTCAACAAAATTAAATCCGAATTCTTCTACGATTTCTTTGACAAATCTTTTCTTGGTTTTATACGAAGACTTTTCGTCTTCGAACCACAATATCTTATAATTTATTCTCATGTTTTATCGTAATTAAAAACTCTGCACTTGATTCATGTCTCTTCGGTATGATCTCCCAAGAATTACCATCAACAATATTTTTTACATGATAAAGCCCAACTCCCGTACTCTTTGTTGTTGAAAACCCTCTTTCAAAAATATCGTTAAGATCCGAAATACCGTCACTAAATGTCCTATTTGAAATGAACGATAGAAAGAGCTTTTCCCCCACTCCATCCACTATAATCTCCAAAAGACTCGCCTTCGCTTTTTTCGCATTACTTACCATATTATCAACTATGATAGAGACATCAATCGGCGCAAAAAATGTTTTAAACGAAGTATTTATTCGGTTCTCAAATTTGACATCTATGCGACTCCCTAAAAAATGCTTTGCAATTTTATCAATATAGTTCTTCAGAAAATCAACGATGTCGTATTCATCTTTCGTTGTAAAATCATCGAATATCTTTTTTATCCCAAACCTTGAAAAACTTATAATTTTGCTATTTTCGAACGAAACATCATTTAAAAAATCAATAATCCTACCGTACGAGATCGGTTCATTTATACGTAGTTGCCTTGAAAACAAAGTTATCATCGCATTAATGTTGTCTGCGACAACATATGTTTGATGGTGTAAATTTGTGACAGATTCTAGATCCTGCGAAGACAACGACGATACGATTTTTAATTGCTCTATTTTCTTTTCTAGTCGAATCTCTGCTTGTTTTTTTTCTGATTCCGCGACGATTCTGCGCTCCTCTTCTTCCCTCTTTTTCTGCTCGGCCTCTTTTCGAAGCACCTCAGCCTCTCTCCGTTTTAGTTCAGCCTCTTTGGCGCGCAAGACAGCTTCTCGCTTCTTCTCTCGCTCAAGCTCAGCTTTTTTTTCGGCTTCCCGTTTTTTCAAATCTGCATCCTTTGCAGATTTCTCTGCCGCAATTCTCCTTTGCTCTTCATCTAAAGCTCGGGCTTCTGCGACCTCTTTTTCTCGTTGCAATTCCGATATCCGATGCTTCGCCTCCTCAACGGATGCGAGCAGATTTGAATTGTTCGTATTTTCTGCAATTTTTTCTAAATCCCGAATAAATTGAGGCTTTATAGTATCAACGCCAGTAGAAAGCGAAAAAATATTCGCGAGCTCTGTGTTGTAATATAGCACCTCAACGTTCTTATCTTTGATCAATGTTTTAATTAACTGAACAAAATCAATCTTACTTCCCATACTGGAAGAGAAGATGTAATTAGGATCATCCTCATCTTTGTCTATATCCAAAAGCTCTTTTCTTTTTTTTAACGCCTCTGCTTCTGTTGCAAAATACTCTCGTTGTAGAAATCCTCCGCCCCACAAGACCCCTGAGACATAACGCTCCAAACGCCTGTGTGCTATCTTAAACAACTCAAATAATTGCCTCGATGTCCTCGTTTCAATCAACCCTCCATCTCGACTGGACACCTCTTTTAATTCATCAACATTATCGGTTAATACATCCACCCGACCAAATAAATCTCGTGTCCCTAAAAAACGACTCCGCCCTTGCTGCGCTCTGTAATCTAAGCCCCAACTATCATCACCAGTATTTCCAAACGGCATGATCCTAAAGCCATTCCGGAACAAAAAAATAGATCCATAATTGACAGGCTCTATCCCCATTAATCGGGTAAAGCTATACTTTGCAGAACGGTTTAAAAAGTAGAGATTAATTCTTACATCAACCAACTGCTTAAAATTGATATTTTTCTCTCTTATTTTGTATATATCGACACCTCTATCAGATAGCGTTGTTTCTATGTATTCAGAATTTAGCCTTACATCAATTTGTGTAGTCTTAATTTTAAAAATTTCAGCGATGCTGTTTTTTAAAATACCATTGACGATATCTCTATCGTGCGATTCGTTTAAATCTTCTGCTTTCTCTCTCTCACAGATAATTTCTATTGAAAAATCTTCCGATTCTGCAAGGGGATTGATTAGTTTCTCCAACGAGCGCTTCAAGTCTAAAATGTGTGCCCTATCCCATCGGGATCTTTCTGCATTTAGGCTTGAAATTTCAAGAATCGTTCCCGTTTTTTTCCCACCCGGAAAAACAACAAAATCCCGCCTAACTGATGTATGATCAATTTCGACCTCCGTAAACTCTGTCTGCTGATCGTTTTCAAAATCAGCCCAGTTTACAGCTATTTTTTCCGTAGACTCCGCAGACTCACTTTTTGTTATGAGCAATAATTTTTTGCCCAATCTATCACAAGAAAAGCGCCCTATCCCTTTAGCCCCAGCATATCGCCGCTTAATCCGATCTCGATACGACTTCTGCTTAAGCTGATCCGGTCTATCTTCTGTGCCATCTTTTTTTGCAGAATAACCCAGGAAAAGCCATTTTTTTTTCAAATCGTCAAACGTCATTCCTTTCCCGTTATCTGCAATGACAATTTTATCGTCAGAAAACGTTATCTCAACCTTTGTCGCATAGGCATCGTATGAATTTTTTACTAACTCAAATATAGCAACGTTCTCGCTCGTAACTAGGTCTTTACCAACGAGGTCTTTTAACGCGGAACTCACCCTAAAGCTCAGTTTATCCATTACCTTAAAATCTCCTTCAAAGTTAATCCTGCTTGTTGTGCAAAAAGAGGGGGAATTGCATTTCCCACCTGAGTGTATCGAGGGACTTCAATTCTCCGCATTTTCCCTCCGGTTGTATACTTTCGTTTAATTTCATACCAATCCGGAAATGTTTGAATTCGAGCGCACTCTCGAACAGTCATTATCCGAGGCTCACAATAATGTAAATAATCATCCGGATGTGCAGTGATTGTCGGCGCAAGTTGACTTCCGTCCATAACGGTTATACCTCGTTGCCGAATATTCCACCGCATACGCTCATCTCCGTCTATTCGGCGCCCCCGCTTGGGATACTCCTCCAGTAATTTTTTGTAGCATTCCAATCGTTCTTTTGTATGCCTTGCAAAACTGTGGCTATTCGGAATTGATTCTGGATTTGAGCTTTTTCGCAAAAACATTTGCAGAGCAGAAGTTGCCTCTCCATATACACCGGAAGAGAAGCCTTTCCTATCCGGAGTAGGTTTAATGCCGTTTCTTTCTAGTAAATCTGATATCGCATCAGCCAACGTCGGATTACAAGAAAGCCCATTCTTCTCTAAAAAACGAGCCGCTTTCGACTTCACAAGGCGGAAAAAATCCGCCGCACATCCTTGTTCTGTCCTCACCCCGACAAGTATAAACCGCTTCCGACGCTGCGGAACACCAAATTCAGAAAAATCCAAGACCTCTGCGTGGATATCGTAGCCCAACCCCGAAAGTTTTTCGACCACAAGCTGAGAATACGGGATTGCCCCCTGTTTTTTATTAAATGCATAAGTGAACCCCTTAACATTTTCAAAAAAGAGCATCTTGGGGCGAACAAGTTCGATAAATTTAATATATGAAAAAACCAGCTTGTTTCGCTCGTCTTTCTCAATACGCTTTCCCGCCATTGAGAATCCTTGGCAAGGCGGACCGCCCGCAACTAAATCAATCGTCCCCCGTAAACGCTTTAAATCTGCTCTGTGATTGTTCAAAACCTCGTCAATATCATGATTTGTTTTCGGCAGCCATTCCGGCCATGCAAAATGCTTCTTTTTCTCAATCAAATTGAATTTCAACGTGTCAAATGCAAATTCATTTTTCTCTATCGCAAAAATTCCCTGCCATCCGGCTTGATATAAACCAAGAGAAAGTCCTCCACAACCCGCGAACAAATCAATGACTGTAGGCGTCTTTTCCATAGCTCGCATTATATCGTTAAAAATTCAACAGAGCTATCCCGGAATTGGAGGGAGGTGTTGGTTTTGAGTTGGTCGTTGCCGTGGAAGAGGCGGTCGAGGGCAATAACTTTCGCGGGAGCAAGTGCGATAACCGAATCCACAATTTCCTGCGAAGCGGATTCCAAGAGCAACACCAGCTCGCCGTCGTTCACGTTATAAAAACCGTTCCCGCGAACAATTTTACTATTCAGATCCTTGCCGCTTTTCAAAAGAAGCTCATAAATGATGTTTTCAACCGCCGCGTCCGGCTTCACGGGATCGACCAAATCCAGCATCTGCTGTTCGACCTCCGCGAGAGTTGCCGCCGTCGTCTTGCGCCACTGCTTGAAATTGCTGTCTTCGAGTCTAAAAACCTTAAAACCGAGATCCGGCATCTTCACTTCCGGCGTTCCGGCAAGTCCCAGTTCCCCGCTTTGCTTCGCCTGTTCCGCTTCGACTTCGCCGCGAATTTTCGTTCCCGCGCGGCGAATCCGCTCTTTCGCGATGTCGGCAATCGTTTTATAGCCCGCCTTAAACGCTTCGGTTTTTTCGTCGCACTTTTCCGGCAACTGCACACAAATGTATTTTCTGTTCCCGCCGTCTTCCCGATTCAACTGCATCACCGCGTGAGCCGTCGTTCCCGAACCGGCGAAAAAGTCGAGGATGATGGAATCTTTTTGAAGATTTGATAAATCTAACAACTTTTTCAACAGGGTCGTCGGCTTAGGAGTATCAAAATTCGCAACCCCATCAAAAAGTCGCTGTAATTCTTTTGTGCCCAAAGTTGAAGTTCCAATTCTGTTTGCATCAAACCATGAATTGTCAATAGATCCGTAAGCCTTTTTTTCTTCGTAAAAAACTTTTAATTGAGGCTTCCCTTTCCCATCTTTCCCAAAGCAGATTCTATTGTCTGCCAAAGCCTTTTTATATTGCTTCAAATCTGTCCTCCAGTGGCGACCACGCGCCGGGAAATAAGTTTCACCTGTTGTGGGGTTTACAATTGGATAAGTCAGATTAGAGCGCACATTGGGAGCATCAAAAGGATCCGCTTTCCATAGCCCACGGGAGTCATTGTCAGGATTGTCAAATTTATCTTTATCCAGGGGTAGCGGCTTGCAAACGAAAGAATTTGTCTTATACCATTCCTCTGCATTGCTCTCTTTAAGACGCCGATTCTCCTGTCGGCGATGCTTTGCATATGCTATCACATACTCATGGTTAACACTAAAATCTGTATCGTTCTGAATCGAAGCCCTTGATTGCCACGGAATCTGCGCTACAAAATTCTCCTCGCCGAAGATTTCGTTCATAAGCAAGCGGAGATTGTGCACTTCGTTGTCGTCGATAGAAACGAAGATTACGCCGTCTTCCCGCAGGAGATTTTTTGCGAGGTAGAGGCGCGGCATCATCATATTGAGCCAGTTGCTGTGGTATTGTCCGTTTTCTTTGGAATTTTTCGCGAAACGCCCTTCCCGCAACATGTATCCGGATTCGTCTTTGTCGCCGACGCGTTTGAGATATTCCTCCTTGGTTTCGGAAAATTTGTCGGGATAAATGAAAGAATCGTTTCCGGTGTTATACGGCGGGTCGATGTAAATCATTTTGACCTTGTTGAAATAGCTCTTTTGGAGTGCTTTCAAAACGGCAAGGTTTTCGCCTTCGATAAAAATATTCTGCGTGTTGTCGAAATCGACAGATTCTTCGCGCACGGGAACGAGCGTTGCGGACGAGGGTTCCTGCAAAATGCGAAATGCCTCACTTTTCCCCGCCCAGTTGAGCACGTAACGTTCGTTGGAAAAATTGACGTCTTCGCCGAGTGCGGCTTTGAGTTTTTCCCAGTCGATTTTTCCTTCGGAAAACGCTTCCGGAATCAGGGATTTGAGTGCGCTAAGTCGTTGGTCTCTGGGGGCTGGGGAGAATCCGTTCATACCAACAGTAATAAATATTTTTTACGGGGGATTTTCAAAAGGAAAAAAGCGTTCCCGCGCGGCAAAAACCGTTTATCACGGGAACGCTTTAAAGAGCCAATCCTCATCAAAAAATTTCTTTTTGTTCAGGGATGTTTACGAGCGGAGCGCAAACATAGAGCGCGCCTTTTCTTCCGGCTGCGGGTTCGATGCGATGGATAATTCCCATTTTTTCAAATTGAGTAACCAACTGCATCAGAGCAATCCGCGAAGGTGCTTTCAGCAATTTGAGCGACGAAATGCGGAACACCGGCGTTGATACGATGGCATCCCAAAGCGAAATCGCGTGTTGCGAGCGCGTATTTTCCAAAATGCGTTTTTTCGTATCGCGATAGTAGGTTTGTATTTTTTCCGAAATGGCGAGATTTTCCTCCGCCTGCGCTGTTACCGCCCGAGCAAAAAAGCGCACCCACGACGTCCAATCCCCGTTTGCCGTAATGCCGAGAAGCGCATTTTTATACTCCGTTTCAAACCGCTCCAAGTAACGGCTGAGGTAAAACATGGGAGCGGGAAGAACGCCCTTGCTAAAGAAAAAGAGCGGAAGAAGCATGCGCCCCAAACGCCCGTTCCCGTCGCAAAACGGATGGATTATTTCAAACTGCGCGTGGATGATTGCCGCCTGAACGATCGGATCTTTTTCCGTTGAAGCAAGATACGCCGTCCAATTATCCATGAGTGCGGGAACGCACAGCGGATCCGGCGGAATAAATCTCGCATTTTCGATGCCGCCGAGCTCGGAACCGATGTAGTTCTGAAGTTCACGAAATTTTCAATAAGAAAAATAGAGATTCTCTTACTACAAATATGATTTATGGCAACCTTTTCAAACAACAAAATACTTTACGATAAGTAAAAGCACCGGTTCCTTATCACAAAATATTTTGTGATAAGCAGAGTTTGCACAAAAAATTTTGCAATAAGGAAAATGCAGATTTTATTAGCACAAAAAAAAAGCGTTCCCACGAAATCAATTCACGGGAACGCCCTTTAAGCGCTAAGCCTTAAACTTTAAGCTTTTTGTCCTAACGGGCAGACGGGCCGGATTTGTTTGAAGAAATCGTTGCCCTTGTCGTCGACCAAAATGAACGCCGGGAAGTTTTCGACTTCGATTTTCCAAATCGCTTCCATGCCGAGTTCCGGATATTCGACGCATTCAATCGACTTGATATTGTTCTGCGCGAGAATTGCCGCCGGGCCGCCGATAGAGCCGAGGTAGAAGCCGCCGTGTTTTTTACACGCATCCGTTACCTGCTGGCTGCGATTGCCCTTGGCAAGCATAATGAGCGAGCCGCCGTTGGCTTGGAACAAATCGACGTAAGAGTCCATGCGTCCCGCCGTCGTCGGTCCCATCGAGCCGCACGCCATTCCCGCCGGAGTTTTTGCCGGTCCCGCGTAATAAATCGGGTGGTCTTTGATGTATTGCGGGAGCGGTTCGCCGCGGTCAAGGCGTTCTTTCAGCTTTGCGTGCGCGATATCGCGTCCGACGATAATCGTGCCGTTGAGCGAAAGGCGTGTCGCGACCGGATATTTCGAAAGTTCTTTGAGAATTTCCGGCATCGGGCGATTGAGGTCAATTTTAACGGCGTTGCCTTCGCCGGCTTCGCGGAGTTCTTCCGGAATGAGTTCGCCGGGATTGTCGTCGAGTTTTTCAATCCAAATACCGTCTTTATTGATTTTGCACTTAATGTTGCGGTCCGCAGAGCAGGAAACGCCCATGCCGACCGGGCAACTCGCGCCGTGGCGCGGAAGGCGGACGATGCGCACGTCGTGCACGAGGTATTTCCCGCCGAACTGCGCGCCGAGCCCGATACGATGCGCTTCTTCGAGCACCTGTTTTTCGAGTTCGACATCGCGGAAGGCGCGTCCGTGCTCGTTCCCGCTGGTCGGGAGTTCGTCGTAGTAGTGCGTCGAAGCGAGTTTGACCGTGAGCAGATTTTTTTCCGCCGAAGTGCCGCCGATGCAGAATGCCACGTGATACGGCGGGCAAGCGGCGGTGCCGAGCGTTTTCATTTTTTCGACGAGGAACGGAACAAGCGTTTTCGGGTTCAGAAGTGCTTTCGTTTCCTGATAAAGATAGGTTTTGTTCGCGCTCCCGCCGCCCTTGGTCACGCACAGGAATTTGTATTCCATGCCTTCGGTGGCTTCGAGATCGATTTGCGCGGGAAGATTGCAACGCGTGTTGACTTCGTCATACATATTCAGCGGCGCGTTTTGCGAGTAGCGCAGATTTTCCTCCGTGTAAGTTTTGAAAACGCCGAGCGAAAGCGCTTCTTCGTCGCAGTAGCCCGTCCAAACCTGCTGACCTTTTTCGCCGTGAATAATCGCCGTTCCCGTGTCCTGGCAGAGCGGGAGCTTCCCCTTGCAGGCGACTTCCGCGTTGCGCAGGAACGTGAGCGCGACGTATTTGTCGTTTTCACTCGCTTCCGGGTCGCGGAGAATTTTCGCGACCTGCTCGTTGTGCGCGCGGCGGAGCATGAAAGAAACATCGCGGAAAGCGGCGTTCGCCATCGCGGTCAAGCCTTCCTTGGCAACTTTGAGCACGGGAACGCCTTCAAATTCGCCGACGGAAACATAATCTTTCGTGAGCAGATAATACTCGGTTTTGTCTTCACCGAGCGGGAACGGGTGTTGATATTTGAAAGGAGGAATATTTGCCATAGCGGTAATAAGTTTAAAGATTAAAGGAAAAAGATTAAAGGTTAAAGAAGCCGTTTTTTGCCGCGGCGCAGGCAAACACAGGCGCGATGCCGGCTACAAGCGACCGACAAACGCACCCCGCAAAAGCTTCATTTTTTAGAAGCCTTTTGCCGTGTAATTTTAAGGAAGCGTTCCCGCATTTGCCTGAGCTTTTTCGGTTGCGCTTCCGCGAGGTTTTTTTGTTGCGCGGGATCGGCGGCAATATTGTAGAGCGCGTCAACCTTAGCGTTCCCGTTCTCAATTTTGGTTAGCCACGCAACGGGCGGCAATTTCGGACGCGCCGGAATATAAACAAAATCGCCTTCGCGGTAGGCAAGCCGCCCTGTCGCTTCCACGACAAAATTTTTGCGTCCGGCTTTTTTGTTTTTTCCGAGAAAAACATCCGTATGAATTTCCGAATCCGTATCGCGCGGCACGTTCCCGCCGACGAGGTCGGCAAAACTCGCGAACAAATCCAGTTGCGAAACGGGAACGTCCGAGACGCCCGGTTTCACTCGCCCCTGCCAACGCACGACGAAAGGCACGCGCGTTCCGCCCTCAAACAAGCTGTATTTCCCGCCGCGCAAGGTTCCCGCCGGGCGGTATTTTTTCTCCGTAGCAAATTCCTCCGCCCCGTCCGCATAACCGTCGTTGAGCACGGGGCCGTTATCGCTCGTGAACACGATAAGCGTTTTTCTGTCGAGATTTTCCGCTTTGAGTAAATCCAACAACTCGCCGACCTGCGCATCCGCTTCGAGAATAACGTCGCCGCGCGGTCCGAGACCGGATTTCCCCGCGAATTTCGGATTCGGCACACGCGGCACATGCGGCTGGTGCAACGCGTAATACATGAAAAACGGACGGTCTTTGTTTTTTCGAATAAAATCGTGAGCTTCCCGGGCAAAAACATTCGCCATTTCTTCATCAACCCAACGCGCTTTTTCGCCGCCTTTCATGAAACCGATGCGGGAAACGCCGTTGACGACGGCGTCCGCGTGCCCGTGATTCGGCGCCGGCTGCTGCTTGAGTAAATGCGGATGCGTGCGCCCCGTCGGCTCCCCGGGAAAATTTTTGCGGTAGCTGACAAAAATCGGATCGGCGGGATCGCGGTTGACAACGTATCCGTTTGAAAAATACACACAGGGAACGCGATCATTCGTAGCCGCCATGATAAATGAGTGGTCAAACCCGATCTCGGACGGTCCCGGCGAGATTTTTTTGTTCCAATCCGAATTTCCCCGACCAAGCCCGAGATGCCACTTCCCGATGGCGCAGGTCGCGTAGCCGCGTTCCCAAAACATCGTCGCCATTGTCGGTTTGTCCGTCGGAATAATCAGCGGAGAATCGCCCGGCAAAATATTGACGTTTTTTCGCCAAGGATAAACGCCCGTGAGCAAGCCGTAGCGGCTCGGAGAGCTGGTCGCCGAAGCCGCGTAGCCGCGGGTAAAGCGCAAACCTTCGCGGGCAAGTCGGTCGAAATTCGGCGTTTTTAACGACCCTCCGTAAGCGGAAACGTCGCCGCAACCCAAATCATCCGCAATGACTATAATTACGTTCGGTTTTTCCTGAGCAACGGCGGGAACGCCGGCACCGGCAAGCACGGATGCCGCCGCCAAGGCAATAAGTTGAGGCTGTTTCATGCGCGAAATCTTCGAAAAAATCATCTCTCGACGCAAGCAACAAAGGCGGGAAAATAGAAGAAATCACGAGGCAATACGAATTTTCACGAATATTTTTAACGCAAAGATAAAATCAAGGCATTCGTTAAAATCACTCTGCGGGTTTGCGCGAAAAAAAACGGAAGAACACGCGCCCCGGCATTTCCTTATTTTTCTTCAAGGCAAAAACAACACGCAGAAGATTTTAATTTGCGCCGTTCCCGCGAAAAATCTACGATGAGCCGAAATACTTTTTTACATGAGCTCTTCCGAATATAATTTTTCCGAAATCGAAAAACGCTGGCAGAAATTCTGGGCGGACGACAAGACGTTCCGCGCCGAAAACAAGTCGGACAAACCGAAATTTTACGTGCTCGACATGTTCCCGTATCCGTCGGCGGCGGGGCTTCACATCGGGCACCCGGAAGGCTACACCGGCTCCGATATTCTCGCGCGCTACAAACGCGCCAAGGGCTTCAACGTGCTTCACCCGATGGGCTGGGACGCGTTCGGGCTTCCCGCCGAACAATACGCCATCAAAACCGGCAACCACCCGCGCGGGCAAACGCTGGAAAACATCGACAATTTCCGTCGCCAGCTCCAAATGCTCGGTTTCGCCATCGACTGGGAACGCGAAATCGCGACCATCGATTCAAAATATTTTAAGTGGACGCAGTGGATTTTCCTCAATCTTTTCAAACACGGCTTGGCTTATGTTGACGACAAACCGGTTTGGTTCTGCCCGGAACTCGGCACCGTCCTTGCGAACGAAGAAGTCCTCAACACTGACGAAGGTCCGCGCAGCGAACGCGGGAACTTCCCGGTCGAACGCCGCCCGATTCGCCAGTGGGTTTTGAAAATCACCGCTTACGCGGAAAAACTCATTGCGGGCTTGGATGCTCTGAACTGGCCCGATTCCACGAAGCGTTTGCAGAAAAACTGGATCGGGCGCAGCGAAGGCGCGGAAGTCGAATTCCCGCTCGCCGATGATCCCGCGACAAAGCTCAAAATTTTCACCACGCGCCCGGACACGCTTTACGGCGTAACCTACATGGTTATCGCGCCGGAGCATCCGCTGCGGGAACGCCTCACGGCACCGGAAAAACGCGCTGAAGTCGAAGCCTACGTCGAAAAAGCGCGCAACAAATCCGACTTGGAACGCACGGATTTGGCAAAGGAAAAAACCGGCGTTTTCACGGGTTGCTACGCCATCAATCCGCTCAACGGCGATCGCGTTCCCGTGTGGGTTGCCGACTACGTGCTCATGGGCTACGGCACGGGCGCGATTATGGCGGTTCCCGCGCACGACGAACGCGACTGGGATTTTGCCAAAGCGCACAATATTCCGATTATTCAAGTCGTGGATAATCCCGATGCGAAAGTCGATGTGCAGGAAGCCTCATTTGTCGCCAACGGCGTGCTCGTCAATTCCGGAAAATTTACGGGAATGCCGACCTCCGAATCGAAAAAAGCGATTACGAAATACGTTGAAGAACAGGGCTGGGGACGCGGCACCGTCAATTACAAGCTCCGCGACTGGCTCTTTTCGCGCCAACGCTACTGGGGCGAGCCGTTCCCGATTGTTTGGGTTTCGGAAAACGATTATGAAAAAATCCCGGCGGATTCCGCGTTGCGCGAATTTATGCCGCAGGAAAAAATTTCCTACAAAACGCTCGACGGAGAAACGCTCGTCGCCGTGGCGCTCCCGGCGTCCGCGCTCCCGCTCGAACTGCCGGAAGTCGAATCCTACAAACCCTCGGGAACGGGCGAGTCTCCGCTTGCAAACGCAAAGGGCTGGGTAAACGTTTTCATCAACCTCGCGACAGGCGAAACGCGTTCCCGCGCCGAAGGCGAAGCCGCGCCGGAAGGCTGGGTCGCCGCCACGCGCGAAACAAACACGATGCCGCAGTGGGCAGGCTCTTGCTGGTATTATCTGCGCTACCTTTCGCCGGATTTCGACGGCGCGCCCGTCGAGCCCGAAGCGTTCGCGTATTGGAAAACGCCGGACTTCTACATCGGCGGCGCCGAACACGCCGTGCTTCACCTGCTTTACGCACGCTTCTGGCATCGCTTCCTTTACGACATCGGCGTGCTTTCCACGCCTGAGCCGTTCACGCGCCTTTTCCACCAAGGGATTATTCTCGGCGAAGACGGCGAAAAAATGTCGAAATCGCGCGGGAACGTCGTTAATCCCGACCAAATCGTTGCCGACTACGGAACGGACGCGTTGCGGCTTTATCTGATGTTCCTCGGGCCGCTCGAAGCGATGAAGCCGTGGAATACGAAAGGGATCGAAGGCGTGGCGCGTCTGTTGCGCCGCCTGTGGCGTCAGTTTATTGACGAAACGACGGGAACGCTCTCGGCGCGCATTTCCGATTCCGCGCAGGAAAGCTCCGACTTCCAACGCGTTTTCCACCAATCGATTAAGAAAATTTCGTCCGATATCGAATCGCTCGGCTTCAACACGGCGATTTCGCAATACATGATTCTGATGAATGCGCTCGAAAAAGAGCCGGCGTTCACGCGTGAAACTGCGCGCGGCTTGCTCAAGCTCATCGCGCCGTTTGCGCCGCACATCGCGGAAGAACTTTGGAGCCGCCTCGGCGAAACGGGCTCGGTTTGCGTTGCCGCGTGGCCGGTTTGCGACGAAGCGAAGCTCGTCGAAGATTCCGTGACGATTGTTTTCTCCGTCAACGGCAAGCGCCGCAGCGAAGCGAAACTTCCCGTCGGCGCGACGAAGGATGCGATGATTGCCGCCGCAAAAGCGGATACGACGGTTCAAAAATTCATCGACGGCAAGGAAATCGTCCGCGAAATCGTCGTTCCCGGCAAGCTCGTCAACATCGTAGTGAAATAAAGAGCTTAAAGGTTAGAGCTTAAGGCTTAAAGAAGCGTTCCCGTGAGATGTTTCGCGGGAACGTTTTTTTGTTCGGATAAAACTTCCCGGCAGAAACAAAAGAGCGTTCCCGCGCGGGAACGCTCTTTAAGCTTTAAGCTTTTCCACTATCCGATCGGGACTTCGACTTCCACTTCCGCCGAATAATCGACACCGTCTACGCCGAAGCCGAAAAGCTTAAGAAATTCTTTCTGATAGCCGTCGAAATCCGTGAGTTCGAGGAGATTTTCCGTGGAAACCTTCGGCCAAATTTCAAAAACTTCTTTCTGAACGTCGTCGCGCATTTCCCAATCGTCGATACGGACAAGTCCGTTTTCGTCGTAGTTAACGGCGTTGTCGTTATACATTTGTGTTTCGAAGAGGCGCTGAATTTGCTCAACGCAACCTTCGTGAAGCCCCTTGGCTTTCATCACTTTGAAAAGAATTGAGATGTAAAGCGGGACCACCGGAATTGCCGACGATGCCTGCGTAACGAGAGCTTTGTTCACGGAAACAAAAGCACGCCCGCGCTTGATTTTCAAAATCGCATCGATTTCTTTCGCTTTGGCGTAAAGGTCTTTTTTCGCCTGTCCGATAGAACCGTCTTTGTAAATCGGCCAAGTCAGCGACGGTCCGATGTAAGAATACGCGACGGATTGGCAACCTTCGGCAAGAAGCCCGGCTTCGTCGAGCGCGTCAATCCAAAGTTTCCAGTCTTCTCCGCCCATGACTTTAATCGTCGCTTTAACTTCTTCCTCATTAGCGGGCTCAATCGTCGCTTCGTTGACGAGTTTTTGGTCCGTATTTAAATTTTTGGATACAAACGGTTCTCCGACGGTTTTCAAAACGGACTTGTAAACTTCGCCCGTAACGGGATCGGTGCGGCGCGGAGCGGCAAGCGAGTAAACAACGAGGTCGATTTGCGGCATTTCCTTTTTGAGGCGCTCAATAACTTGCGTTTTAAGCTCGGCGGAAAATGCGTCCCCGTTGACGGAAGCGGCGTAGAGCCCGGCTTTTTTCGCCTCGGCTTCGAAAGCGGCGGTGTTATACCAGCCGGCGCTTGCCGGTTTATTGTTGGCGCTCGGGCGTTCAAAATAAACGCCGAAAGTATTGGCGTTCGAGCCGAACGCGGCGGAAATGCGCGAAGCAAGCCCGTAGCCCGTGGAAGAACCGATGACGAGAACGTTTTTCGGACCGTTCTTCATGGTCGGGCGGCTTTTTACATAGGCGATTTGCTCGCGAACGTGAGCGGCGCAACCTTCCGGGTGAGCCGTAATGCAAACGAATCCGCGAACGCGGGGAGAGACGACTTGTTTTGCCATAGTGATTGGAATTTTGCGAAATTTGCTCTTCTGCGGCAACGTTTTAATCGGGAACGCAATGCCGCAGAAATTTCTCTTTTTATGCTTTTTTCGTTGCCAGGAGTTTGGAGGCGGCGGGAACGACGAGGAGGGAAAGCACGGTCGCGGAGATAAGCCCGCCGAATTGGACGAGCGCGAGCGGGCCGAGCAGTTCGCCGCCGGGTTGGTCTATCGCGAAAATCAGCGGCAGCAAGCCGAGTTCCGTCGTCAAAGAAGTCATAATAATCGGCACGACGCGTTCGAGCGAGCCGACGCGGATTGCGTTTTCCGTATCCATTCCGTCATTACGCAAATCGCGATAACGGTTCATCAGAATCAAGCCGGAGCGCACGCCGAAACCGATAACGGTAACGAAGCCGACAATCGATGCGACGGACAGAATCGGCGCAATGTAGTGCCCGCCGCCGAAGACGGATGCAAGCGTTCCCGGCGTTGCGATGAACACTGCCGCGATCCCGCCGATGAGGCAGAGCGGAATATTGACGAGCGTTACGAGCGCGCTGCGTAGGCTTCCGAGCGCGGCGGTGAGCAGAAAAATAATTGCGATGAGAATCGCCGCGCCGAGCAGGTAAAGGCGTTGCGCAGCGGATTCGCGCGCCTGAATCGTTCCCGCGTATTCGACGGTGCAACCGAGTTCGTGCATCGCGGGATCGAGCTTTTCGCGACAGGCTTTGACGAGGTCGCCGAGGTTGGAATCCGGCGCGGGATTGCAGGAAATCATGGCTTTGCGGAGTGTGTTGTCGCGCAAAATCAGATTGGTGATTTCCTCGCGGGAAACGTCGGCAGCTTCTCCGAGGCGGACGGCTCGTCCGTTCGTGCCGATGAGTTCGAGGTTGCGCACGTCGTCGACGGACATGCGCAACTCGGGAGCGAGGCGCATAACGATGTTCCAGCGGTCCTGATTTTTGATGACTTCGCCGAGTTTTGCGCCGTTGATTGCGGTGGAAACCTGCTCGGCGGCTTCGGCAATCGTGAGCCCGTAAACGCCGAGAATTTCCTGATTGTAACGAATGCGAATCGTATCGACCATGACTTCGCGGTTGGCGCGTGCGTCGGCGACCTCGGGGAGTTTTTCCAAAATTTCCTTGGCTTTGAGCGCAGCTTGGCGCAGTTGCGGCAGTTCGCTTCCGTAAATATTGATTGCCATTTCGGAGTTGGAGCCGGAAAGAGCGGCGGAAATGCGGTGCGCGAGCGGATAGCCGATCATCGTGGACGTTCCCGGAATACCTTCGATGGCGTCCTGAATTTCTGCGCGAAGCTCGCGTTGATCTTTTTTCAAATCCACGCGCACGAGGATTTCCGAGGCGGAAACGGGCTCGGCGTGTTCGTCATTTTCGGCGCGACCGGTGCGCTGAGCGACGCTGATGACACCGTCGATTTTTTCCACTTTTTTTGCGCATTGGCGGGCGATGCGTTCGGTTTCGTCGAGCGAAGTTCCCGGCACGGCGTTGACGAAGACCGTGTAGCAATCTTCGTTAAACGGCGGGAGAAAACTCGCTCCGAAAGTGCTCGCCAGCCAAAGCGCGCCCGCCGTGAGCATGAGCGTTCCCGCGACCACGCTTTTTGCGCGGCGCAGGCAGAAATTCAGAATCGGCATGTAGAGGCGACGGATTTGGCGCACGGAAAAACTTTCCTGCGCGGCAGGGCTTGTTTCGTTTGCGGCGGGAACGGCTTGTGCGCTTTTCTTTTCGCGGAACGCGAGCGAGCAAAGCACGGGAACAACCGTTACCGCAACGACGAGCGACATCGCAAAAGCGAGCATGAACGAAATGCCGAGCGGGCGGAAAAATTGACCTTCCAAGCCGGAAAGGAAAAGCACCGGCGTGAACACGAGCAAAATAATCACCGACGAGTAGCCGATGGAGCCGAGAATTTCGTTTTTTGCGCCCATGAGCACGTCGAATTTCGAACGGCGTTTGTCCGGCGGGAGCGCGGCGTTTTCTGAAAGTTTTCGCCATGCGATTTCGACGAAAATAATCGCGTTGTCGACGACGTCGCCGACGGCAACCGCCAAGCCGCCGAGTGTCATGATGTTGATCGCTAAATCGAACATCGGGAAAAACAGAAACGCGAAAAGTATCGAAAGCGGCATCGCGGCAAGCGTAATGAGTGCCGTGCGCACGTTCAGCAAAGTCAGGAAAATGACGAGCATGACGACAATACCCGCCGTAAGCAGTGTTTCGGCACCGTTGGCAAGCGAAAGCTCGATGAAGTCGGATTGGCGGTAGGCGTCGACGTGGAGCTCCATGCCGGCGGGAAGCTGGCTCGCGGAAAATTCTTTGACGGCGCGGTCGACGGCTTGTGTCAGTTTCTGCGTGTTGGCCCCGGGCACTTTTTGCACGGAAAGCACAATCGCATCGGTTCCCATAAAGCCGGCGTTCCCGCGCCGAGGTGCACCGTCGATTTTGACTTCCGCAAGGTCTTCGATTTTTACCGTTCCCGAGGCGTGCGCGGGAACGAGTGAGCGGCGGATTTGCTCAAGCGTTTCAACGCGGGAATCCTGTTGGAGCGGAAGTTCCAGCCCGGCGACATCTTCGAGGTAGCCGGCAGGCTCGGCTGAACCGGCGGCGGCAACGGCGGCTTTCAAATCGTCAATCGAAACATTTGCCTGACGCAAGCGCGCGGGATCGTAAACGATTTGATATTCCGGCAAACGCCCGCCGAGCACGGTAACCTGCCCGACGCCGGGAATCGCGAGCAGGCGATTTCGCAAGCGATATTCCGCAAGCTGGCGCATGTCGAGCAGACGCTGATTTTTCTCTTCGGCGGAAAGTTTTTCAAACGACGCGTCCGGTGTGAGCGCGATAAGCATGATTTCGCCCGTGACGGAAACAATCGGTGCAAGTTCGACGTCAACATTTTCCGGGAGCGATGAGCGCACGCTCGCGAGGCGTTCCGTGACGATTTGGCGAGCAAGGTAAATATCCGTGTCCCAATCGAAATCCACCCAGACAAATGAGAGTCCGCCGCCGGACGAAGAGCGCACTTCCTTTACGCCCGCCGTGCCGTTCATCGCGGATTCGACGGGAATCGTGATGTAGCGTTCGACTTCTTCTGCCGTCAGCCCGCCGGCTTCGGTTTGAATCGTTACGCGCGGCACGCGCAATTCCGGGAACACGTCGATCGGTGTATTTTTCAAAACAAAAAGCGATGCGGCGACGAGCAGAAGCATCAGTAGCAAAACCGTAATGCGTTTCCGCAAACAAAATGCAATCAGTGAATCCATCATGGGAAAAAATTTATAGTGAAAAAATGGTTGAGAGAGGAGGCGCGTGAACGAATTGCGAATTTCGAATCGCGAGTTCCGAATGCTTTGTGAATCGTTTTGCCGGGGCAAAACGCCGGTATTAATTCGAAACTCGGAATTTGGGATTCCTAATTCTATCTAACCTTTAAGCTTTAATCTTTTAGCTCTCAGCTTTTCTTAGTGTTCTCCTTCGTGGAATTTGCCGTCGGCGTGAAAGTGCCCGGCGGTTTTGCGTTTGGGCGAGTTCCCGTCTGCGGGAAGTACGTATTTCAATTCGTATCCGCCTTTGGATACAACGGTTTCTCCGGCGTGAATGTCTGAAACGGGCGTCATGCCGCGACGCGACGGGAGCGTTTTGACTTTGCGCGCGATGAATTTGTTCGGGTCGTTCGGGTCGCAGACGAAGACGACGTCGTCGACGCCGACTTTGATGACGGCACTGTTCGGCACGAGAACGAATTTCCCCTGCGTGGCTTCGGGAATGAAAACGTCGAGGCGGGCAACTTGCCCGGGGAAAATTTTCTCCGGCAGATTTTCGGGAACGAAATAAATCGTGCGCGCCTGCGTGGTTTCGTCGATTTGCGAGGCGATGCGCAGCGTTCCCGCGAGGCGCAATGTCTGTTTAGCGAAAGAAATGACGAGCTCGGCGGCAGCGTTTGAAAAATCGTCGTTCCCGAACGCGACGCCCTTAAATTCGAGCGGAGCGGATTTGATGAGCGAAAGTGCGCTTTGCCCGCGTTCGCCCCAAGCGCCTTCGTTGAGGTCGAGGCTTTGGACGGTGGCGGGATTTTTCGCAAAAACGGTGAGTGTGCCGTCGGAGAAATTCGCGCCCGCCGTTGCTTGTTTCCAAAGGGCGCGGGAACGCTCGGCGGCGATTTCGAGGGAAATGATTTCGGCTTCCTTGAAGCGCGCTTCGTTTTCGAGTTCGCTGTTTTTGACTCCGATTTCGGCAAGGCGGGCGAGGCGGAATTTGAGCGACTCAAGTTCGGCGCGAGAACGCGCGAGAGCGGCATCGGCGTCTTTCATGTTGGCGGACATTTCGACGAGCTCCGGCGAGGAAACGGCGTAGAGCGGCGTTCCCGCGTCGACTTTTTGTCCGGGACGCACGAAAAAGCGGACGCTTCCGTTGGCGGTAAGCGCGGAGGTTTCGACGGCGGCGGGCGGAATCAGCATTTGCCCGTAATAAGATTTGGAGGAAACGACGGGCGCGGCGGAAACTTTTTCCGTTTCCATCGCGATGGATTGGCGCGCGCGATCGGAAATCGTAATAACGGTTTCGTGGTGCGAATGCGCGTGAGAATCGTGCGCGTGGGCTTCGTGGGAATGAACGTGTGTGTGGTCGCTGTGTGCGTTCCCGTCGCAAGCGGCGTGGGTTTCGTGCGCGGGATTGTGCTCTTCACGGGAATGTGCAGCATGCGCGTGCGAGCAGTTTTCCCCGTGAACGTGTTCATGCGTTTCGTGTGAAGTTTTTTCGTCGTGGCTGTGCGCACAATGTTCGCCGTGCTCATTGTGATGATGTTCTTCGGCGATTGCGGGAACGCTCCAAGCGACGGCGGCGAGGAAAAGTGCGGAAATTTTGAAAAGATTTTTTTGTTTCATGAGAATAATATTTTTCAGTGAATAATGAATAGCGAATAGTGAATAATTATTTCTTCAAAGATTTTGCTTAAGCAAAATCCTTAGCACTGCGTTATTCACTATTCATTGTTCGTTGTTCGCTATCCCCTGTTTGTTGTTCGTTAATCTTCAGAGCCAAAATCCGGATGCGGGTTTTGAGGTAATCTCCGTAGGCGTCGCAGGCGGCGAGCTCGGCGGCAAAATGCTGTTGCGCGGCTTCGGAAAGCACGGTCGGGAGTGCTTCGCCGATTTCGATTTCGGCGTAAATTTTTTGAGTGCGTTCCCGGAATTTTTCCGTGCGAACGATTTGTTCGCGGCAATGCGTTTCGGCGATTTTTTGTTCGCGTTCGAGGTGGCGCAAGGTGTGAAACTGTTCCTGCCAAAGCGTCATCGCGTCGAGTCGGGCAAGGGCTCGGTCGCCTTTAGCGGCGGCGATTCCGACGCGGTTGCGATTCCACACGGGAAGATTGAAGCCGATGCCGAGCGTGAGCGAATCTTCGAAGCTGTCGTTCCCGTCGAGCTCGTAGCTCGTGCCGAGCGAGAGCTCCGGATACTGGCGGCGAATTTCCGTTTTGAGCGCGGTTTCGCTTGCGTCGTAGTTTGCGAGCGCGGCGCGGATTTTCGGGAGTTCGGCGAGTTTTTCCGGTGCAGGCGAGTCAACGGGCGCGGGAATTTCCGGCGAGAGTTTCGCGTCGAGTTTGAGTTCGAGCGCGATGCGCGGCGCGAGCCCGAGTTTTTGAACGATGCGGGAACGCAGTTCGAGCGCGGCGGAATCAAGCGCGCGTTTTTCCAAAATGACGGAATTGTAGCGGTCGCTTTCCTTTTGCATTTCTCCGGCGGAAATTTCCCCGATGGCAAAAAGTTTTTCCAAGCGGGATTTTTCTTCAGCGACTTTCGCAAGATAATTTTCGGTCAATTTGCTCTTCGCGGCAACGACGGCGTAATCAATCCAAAGCTCGGCAAGCGCGCTTCGGAAGTCGAACTCCGCCTGAACGAGCGTCCAGTAATCGGCTTCGGCGTAGTGCGCGACGGCTTCTTCCGCCAAGCCCGGAAGCCCGGTTACGGGAACGCTCAGCCCGACGCCCGGCGTGTAAGCCCAAGGTTGCGCGCCCGTGTTGAGCACGCGTTTGAGGTCGAACGAAACGGACGGATCCTCCCACCAGCCGGATTGTTTTTCTACGTCGCGGCTTTTAGCGAGTTGCAGGCGCGCGCGGTTCAGCTCGGGATTGAACGCGAGCCCGAGCGTTTGCGCATCGGCGAAACTGAGTTGCGGGAACGCTTCCAGCGCCTTTTCGGAAGCCTCCACCCACGCGAGCGTTTCTTTTTCGAGCCTTATCGGATTCGCCTCATAACTCACGCACGACGCAAGAAGCACGAGCACGGGAACGGGAACGGACAAAATAATTTTTTTTCGTTCGGAAAGCATAGGAAAGACGCAACGGGAACGTTAGCGGGATTTTTTCAGAAATTCGGTAAGCTCGTCGAGCAGGCGCGTATCCTGCTTTTCGAGGGATTCCCGAATGCAACCTTTGAGGTGGTCGTTCAAAACCTCCGTCCAAACACCGCGCAAGGCACCGATTACGGAGCTCGTGAGGCGCAGGACGTCAATGCAATCGCGGTCGTCAGCAATCATCTGTTGGAGAGCTCGCGTTTGTCCCTCAATACGGCGCAATCGCGAGATGAGTTTTCGTTTTACGTCAGCCGTATGGCAGTGCGTTTTTGAAGAGGACTCAGAGGTATTCATACGTTTTACGAATTACGAAAAATAGGGGTAGCCTCTATATTTTTTACTGTCAACGTTTTTTTTGACGTAGGAGAAAGCGTCCGAGGGTTTAGCCCAAGGCGTTCTCCCGAGCTCCTCTTCCTTCTAAACTCTTCAGCTTCCTCAGCTTTCTCAACTTCCTCAGCTTTCTCAACTCACCCTCCGCCCTCTTCCGCCGCAACTTTCTATTTGCGGGAACGCGTTTTTTTTCTGAAAATCCGAACTATGGCTACGGAACTTATTCTTGCGGTTGACCTTGACGACAAAGACGTTGCGAAAAAATTTCTTACTCCGCTTTGCGGCGAGTTGTCGTGGGTAAAAATCGGGCTACAAATGTTTTTAAAATACGGACCCGGCATCGTTGACGAATTTGCCGATGCCGGCTTTAACGTTTTTCTCGATTTAAAACTTCACGACATTCCGAACACCGTCGCCTCCGCAATAAAAAGCCTCCGCGGAAGACCTTGCGGCATGCTCACGATTCATACGCTCGGCGGCTCGGAAATGATGCGCAGAGCGATGGACGCGGCGGCGGATGTGCTCCCGCAAACGCGCCTGCTCGGCGTTACGGTGCTCACGTCGATGGACGAAGCGCAGCTTTCCGGCATCGGAATTTCACGCGCGCCGATGCAACAGGTGGAAGTTTTGGCGAAACTTGCCGCCGAATCCGGAATGCGCGGCTTGGTTTGCTCGCCGCTCGAATTGCCCTGCCTGAGAAGTTTTCTCGGAGAAGAAATCGCGCTGGTAACGCCGGGAATACGTCCGCGCACGGCGGCACTTGATGACCAAAGCCGCGTGATGACTCCGGCGGACGCCGCCAAATCCGGCGCGAGCTACATCGTTGTCGGACGTCCGATTTTAAAGGCGGACGATCCCGTCGCCGCCACGCGCATGATACAGCAGGAACTGCGGTAAAATTTTTTACTCGCAGTTCGGGCGAGCGCAAAGACCGGAAAACGGTTCCGGCGGAAATTCTTTTTCCGCCAGCGTTCCCGCGAGTAAAAACTTTTCCGAAATACGGAAAATTTCCGTTGGCGTTCCCGCGCGGCGCACGGCATGCAAAAATGCGCCTTCGGGGTCGATTCCGGTTCCGATAAAATTCAGAAACTTTTTCATTCTCGCGGCTGTGCGCGCCGCAGAAACCGTCGGCTCGGCAACGCAAGTTTCCAGTTCGCGGATGTATTCGAATACGTCTCCGAGTTTGGGTTTGAAAATTTCCGCATCGGGCGTTCCCGCAAACATTTCGCGCAAGGAGCGGAAAATCCACGGATTGCGCACGGCGTGGCGTCCGCACATCAGCCCGGAGCAACGCGTTTGCGCAAGCACTAACCGAGCTTTTTCCACGGAAGAAATTTCCCCGTTAGCGACCACCGGGCAAGAGGATTTTTTCACCGCATCGGCAATCGCGGCGTAATCAACCGGAGCGCGATAAAGCCCGCGAACGGTGCGCCCGTGCACGGCGATTAAATCCGCCCGGTTTTCCCGCGCGATCTCCAACAGGCGCGGGAACGGCGACGCATCATCGAAGCCGAGACGACATTTTATCGTGAAAAGTTTTCCGTGTTCGTCGCAAACACGGCGCAAAGCCGCCAAAATTTCTGCGACTTTCGGCAAATCCCGCAAAAGCCCGCCGCCGACATTTTTCCGGAAAATTTTCGGCATCGGACACCCGAGATTGATGTCGATTCCGGCAACGGTTTTCGCGTAGCGCGAAAGCACGGCATCCGCCACGCGCACTAAGGCGGGAACGTCTTCGCCGATGAGTTGGACTAAAAGCGGCGTTCCCGTTTCGGGCAAAGTTTTTTCGGCGCACTCTGCAACGGAATCGTCAATTTGCGAAGTCGCGTTCACGCGAAGAAATTCGGTAACGAAAAAATCCGGCGCGCCGCGTCGTGCCAGCACTCGCATGAACGGGAGCGTCGTCATGTCCTGCATCGGCGCAAGCATTGTAAAGCTGCCGGGCGGGAACGCGGGAACGCTGTCGGAACGTGTGGAGCTCATCTCAAATCAGGCGCGAAGGTGCGGATCTCCGCGGCGGAGTTTTTCCAGAATCGGACCTGCGTCTTCACAGCGCTCAAGAAGTTTTTTCGAAACCAAAACGGGCGCGCGCACGGCAAACGCAAGCGACAGCGCGTCAGACGGGCGCGCATCAAGCTCGATGAACTTTTCGCCGAGTTCGTTTTTCATTTCCAAGGAAATGACGGAAAAATACACGCCGTCCTTCACGTCCGTGAGCGCAACGCCGGCAATTTTTGCGCCGACGGCAACGCACATGTCAAAAAGCAATTCGTGCGTCATCGGGCGTGCGTTTCGTTTGCCTTCCTGCGCCTGTTGCAAACGTTCGCCGATCCCGCGCTCCGTCTGCATAACGAAAGTTTTCTGCGGACACTCGACAAAGATTGCGGAACTGTCCGCCATGTCAAAGAAATGGTATCCGGTAGGTTTTATCCAATCTGTATTCATGTTGGCGATTAAAGTTGTGGGCGATTAACGGCGTTAGGCGCGCGGATGCGCTTTTTTGTAGGCGGATTTCAACCGCGCAAGCGTAATGTGCGTATAAATTTGCGTGGTGGAAAGGTTTGCGTGTCCGAGTTGCTCCTGCACGGTGCGCAAGTCCGCTTCGTGGTCGAGCATGTGCGTTGCGCAGGAATGCCGAAGCTTGTGCGGCGTAATATCCATCGGCAATCCGGCAAGTGCGAGGTATTTTTTGAGCCATTTCTGAAGCGTTCCCGGAGAAAGCGGTTTGCCGGCGTTCCCGCGGAAAAGCGGCGCGCTTCGAGAAGTTTCGCCGAGAAAAGCACTCAGTTTTTCCAACGCTTCCAACGCGACTTCGCCGACGGGAACGACGCGGGTTTTTCCGCCCTTTCCCAGCACGCGAAGCGTTCCCGCGGCAAAATCCACTGCGCCGAGCGTCAGCCCGCAAAGCTCGCTAATGCGCAATCCGCCGCCGTAAAGCACTTCGAGAGCCGCGCTGTCACGCAAATACTGTGCTTCGGAAATCAGTCCGTCTTCAAACGCTTGTCGCGGCATCGCCAGTAGTTCGCCCGCTTGCTTTTCGGTCAGGAACTTGGGGAGCGATTTCGGAAGTTTCGGCAAAACGATTCCCGTCAACGGAGAAGTTTCCAGTTTTTTCCGCCTCCGCAACCAGCGAAAAAACGTGCGCAAAGCGGAAACGCGATTGTGCAGAGTGCGTCGCGATAACGCTGCGTTCCCGCGCTGACGCTCGATAATAAAATCCCGCAACTGGCGGCGCGTCAGCCTTGCAAAATCTCCGCCGAAACCGAACATGTTTTTTGCCCAAAGCGAAAAATCCCGCAACGCTTCTTCGTAATTACGAATTGTATACCGGGAAAGCCGCCGCTCGTTTTTCAGATGCGCGCAAAAAAGCTTAACGGACGCCGCGCCCGGATACTCCGGCGGTGCCGCGTCTGCAAACTCGGAACTTATCGTTCTAAATCCCACGCCCGGACGGGAACGCTTTTCTGGCTCCCTTCAAAAAAAAAGATTAATCTTTCGAGCCGTGCTCCGCCGTTACCGTAATCGTAATGCCGCCGCGCGCGCCGAACTCGCCGACAACCTGGCACCAAACGGGATCGAGCGTCGCAACGAGATCGTCCAAAATCTGATTCGTTACGTGTTCGTGAAACGTGCCTTCGTTGCGGTAGGACCAAAGGTAGAGTTTGAGCGATTTGGATTCCACGATTTTTTCCGCCGGAATGTAGCGGATGGTAATCGTCGCAAAATCCGGCTGTCCCGTAGCCGGGCAAACGCAGGTAAATTCTTCCGTGCGGAGCTCAACGACGTAGCGGCGTTGGCGATTGTGGTTCGGGAACGCTTCAAGTTTGCGCGTCGGCACATTTTTGGTTGCGCCGATGGAAAGCCCTTTTAAATCTTCCGGTTGTGTAAGCATAAAGCGAGAATCTACGTTCCCGCGCCCTCGCCCGCAATCAATTAAAGCGGCAGGAAAACTTAATTTTATATTTCGTCCGGAATAAAACCCGTCTATCTTTTCCTCATGAAATACTCCGATGCCGAAAAGCTCCTCGAACTGGGTTTAATTTCACGGGAACAGAAAGACGCGATTGTCGCACAATTAAAGCTCACGCCTTCCGCGTCCCGCAACTATCTGCTGATTGCGCTTTCGAGCGTCGGGGGGCTTCTCGTGCTGGCGGGAATTATTCTGCTGATTTCCGCGAACTGGGAAACGATTCCGCCTTTGGCGAAACAAATTTCCGCCGCCGCAATCATGCTCGCGTTTTGGATTTTCGGGCTACGATTTATTTGCCGGAAAGAAAATCCGCGCCCGATTCTCGGCGAAGGGCTTTGCCTCGTCGGCGCGGGAACGTGGCTCGCAAACATCGCGCTTTACGGGCAGATTTACCAAATTTCCTCGGAACCGTCGAAAGCGATCGGCGCGTGGTTTCTCGGGATTTTTCTGATTCCTTGGCTCGTGCGCCTGCGCGGCGTTTTCGTGCTCTCGCTCGTCGCGGCAGGCATTTGGCTCGGACTCAAACTCGATGAAATCGACGGCGGAAGAGACGCTGTTTCCTACTTTTACTTTCTCGCGTTTTTCACGGGCGTTTCCGCGCTCGGAATTTTTGTCGGCAACCTGAAGGAAGAAACGCGGGAACGCTTTCGCGGCTACGGTCCGCTTGCGGCGTGGACGGCGTTTCCGATACTCGTTTTCATGGCGCAGATTTTTTGTTACGACGAAATCGATTTTTACCCGAACTCGCTTTTCGCGCTCGTTCCCGCGAGCGCAATTTTGCTCGCCGCACTCCTCGTTTCTTTTTGGAAAAAGCTGAATAAGCCCGGCGTTGCCGCCGCGATTTTACTCGGCGCGTTCCCGCTCGTTCCGCTCGCTTTAAGTTATGCGGATTCGTGCAAAAATAATCCCGGAGACGATTTTCTCCACGCCGTGATGATGGGCACGCTTTTTGTTTGCGGGAGCGCCGCGATGGTGCTCGGCGCGCAAGTTTCGCGAAAATTCTACGTCAATCTCGGCGCGCTGATGATTTTGCTCGCCGCACTCGCGCTTGCCGTCGAAGTTGTCGGCTCGCTCACGAGTAGCGGGTTCGCGCTGATTCTGGCGGGAACGTTTTTGCTCGTTTTCGGGTATTTTCTCGAACGCGGTCGCCGCAAAATCACGGCGAAAATCAAAGACTGCGAGCAGCAGCAAGCGGAATCCGGTCTTTAAAAAATTTTAACCGTCAGCCTTTCTTTTTATGAAATTCAGAATTTTTCTCGTCGTCCTTCTTCTCGCCGCGCAAGTCGCGGGCATCGCGTTCATGTCGGTTCTGCGGGAACGCGAATGGCGCAACAATCCGACTTTCCGCCTCCAATGCACGTCTTATGACCCGCGCGATCTTTTGCGCGGACATTACTTGCCGCTCGATTTTAAAATTTTGGACAACATTCCGTTTTCAAAATTCGACGAAGCCGCGCAAAAGCAAATTCGCGAAAAATTTTCGACAAAAATGGAATATGTGCGCAAAGGGGAAAGGCGCTACACTTTCGCCTACGCTTACAGTTGCGACAATCTGGTTTCGGAGCTTTGGCTCGTGCTCGCACCCGTTCCCGAAACCGGACTTTGGGAAGTGGAGCGCGTAACGACTTCCGACCCGAAAATTGATTTCAACGCCAACCCGCAAGCGGGAAAAATCGCCCTGTCGCTCAAGCGAACAAAATATTGGAACTTTCGCATCAGCAATCCGCTCCTGCAAGACAACGAAACGCTTCCCGAAAACGTTCCCGCCTTGGCGGAAAGTGCACTGCTTTTCTCGTTTGAAAATCCCCGGATTTTTTTCCCGGACCATCGGTTTTATCTCGCAGAAGAAAAAGCCAAGGAATTTGACAAAAAATACAGCGGGAGCATGGCGGACGTTTCCGCCGAACTCTTCCTCCGTAGCGACGGCACGCCCGTCATCAAACGCCTTTTCGTCAACGGCGAAGCGTTTTAAACTGCGCCAAGCACCGCGCGGCTGAGTGTTCCCGCGCCCTACTCACGTTCCCGCCTCACGCGCTTCCGTGCGGGAACGTGAAATTTGTGTTTATTCGGAAGAGACTTTTTTGGTAGATTTGGCGGTTCTTATGATGTCTGCCGAGTCCAACACGCATTTCACCGTTTTGAAAACCGATCCCGCAAGCGCGGCGCGCCGTTGCGAACTGCGCACTCGCCACGGGAACGTGCAGACGCCGGTTTTCATGCCCGTCGGCACGCAAGGCACGGTCAAATCTCTTACGCCCGCGCAAGTCAAAGAAACGGGCGCGCAAATCATTCTCGGCAACACCTATCACCTGAATTTGCGCCCGGGACCGCAAACCGTGCGCGCGCTCGGCGGCTTGCACAAATTCATGGATTGGGACGGACCGATTCTGACGGATTCCGGCGGCTTCCAGGTTTTTTCCCTTTCCAAGCTGAGAAAAATCACCGAAGCGGGCATCACGTTCGCATCGCACTTGGACGGCGCACGCATCACGCTCACGCCGCGTAGCTGCCTCGACATCCAAAGCGCGCTCGGGAGCGATATCGCGATGGTTTTGGATATTTGCCCGCCGTTCCCGGCGAAAAAACGCGACGTTGCCGACGCCAATCGCACGACACTGCGCTGGGCAAACGAATTTCTCTGCCACGCGATTGACGATGGCTTCATCGCCGCCGGGCATCACGTTTTCGGCATCGTCCAAGGCGGGATTTACGACGACTTGCGCCGCGAATGCGCCGAAGCCCTTTCGCAAATGGATTTTCCCGGCTACGCCATCGGCGGCGTTTCCGTCGGCGAACCCGAGCCGGAAATGCTCCAGCAGGTTGCCGCAAGCACGCCGTTTCTCCCGCATTTTAAGCCGCGCTACGTCATGGGGGTGGGCACGCCGCCTCAGCTTCTGAAAATGATTGCGCTCGGCGCGGATATGTTTGACTGCGTGATGCCGACGCGCCTCGCCCGCCACGGCACCGCGTTCACGCCGGACGGCACGATTAACATCAAAAACGAAAAATTCAAACTCGACGAAACACCGCTTGTTGACGGTTTGGACAGCTACACCTGCCGCCGTTTTTCGCGCGCGTATCTGCGCCATCTATACGTTTCCGGAGAAATGCTCTCGTCCGTGCTTTTGAGCATCCACAATATTCATTTCTTCCAAGACCTGATGCGCCAAGCGCGGGAACACATCGAAGCGGGAGACTTCACGCCGTGGTCGCGCGAATGGATTGCGCGCTACGAAGCGGGAAAGAAAGTTTAAAGAGTGGAAAAGTGGAAGAGTGGAAAAGTGGAAGAGTTAAAACCTAAAAGTTAAAACCATGTTCGAGCCCTACATCCCGCCGACGAAAAAATCGTTTTCGCTCAAAGCTCTTGCGCTTTGGGGAGAACGCCTTGCCTCGCCGCCGGTTTCGAACTGGGAAAACCGTTTCACGGAAGATGCGATTTACGCCGGACGCCGCATTTACCGAGAATCCAAAATTGCGGAAATTATCATCGGGCTCGATGATGCCGCCGTCATTTTTCGCGTAGCAAGCGCGGGAACGCCGTTTCTTCAAATTCTTTTTGATTTTGATGCCGACGGGAATATTCTTTGGCGTAGCAGTTCTTCCGCTCCGCGCAAAGAATCCGCGCCGTATGCCGTTGCCGGGCTTTACGTCATTGAGGAATTTGTGGCGACGGAATATCCGAATCTTCCGCTTTCCGCCGACGGCGAAAAAAGCGAAACAAACGAAAACGCGCAACTCAAAGAGGCTTCCGTTCCGCCGCCGGCACTGCCTACGCGCCCGGACCGCAAGTTGTTGCTGAAATTTTCGTCCGCAGAAAACGAACTTTCCTTTTCCGCCAATTGGATCGAAGAAAAAAGCGAACGAAAAACCTCCGCTCTTGCCGCCGAGCAAACAACACTGACGGCGGGCGAGCGCGAACAACTCATTCGCCTCGTTGCCGCCGCGAGAAAATCCGGATTTGTTTTCAATGCCGGGCGAGATGCCTACGTTTTGGCGGGAACGCTGCAAGCGACGCGCTTCGTCAACGAATTTTTCCCCGCGTGGCAAAAACGTTTCGAAATCGAAAGCGGCAACGAGCTCGCCGCATTTTCAAAATCCGTGCGCGAAATCGACGCGCGGCTTTTTCTTCGCGCCGAATCGGGAAATGCCTTCGGGCTTGAGTGGAATTTTTCGCTCGACGGGAACGCGTTCACGCAATCCGAAATTCGCACCTTGCTCAAGCATCGCGGCGAATCCGTTTTCCTACCGGGGCGCGGCATCGTTCGCCTGCGTTCGGGAACGCGCGCCGTGGCAAACGATTGGCCCGATACCGAAACGCACGGCGTTCCCGTTTACACGCTTCTTTCCCTTTTTCGTAATGGAGAAAATGATACACTCGTTCCCGACGCAAAGCTTCGCAGTTGGAGAAAAAATTTCCTGAAAGAACCCGTTCCCCCGAAAGACCTTCCGGAATTTCTCCGCCCGTATCAAATGCGCGGAGTCGCGTGGATTCGCCAAATGTTTTTGCGCGGCGCGCATCCGTTACTTGCCGACGAAATGGGGCTCGGAAAAACGCTCCAAACGCTCGCGCTTCTTTCGCTCGACACCACGCCGCGCCGCCCAGCGCTCATCGTTTGCCCGGCAAGCGTTATTCCCGTATGGAAAAATGAGATACAAAAATTTTTCCCGCAACTCGGCGTTTGCGTTCTCGGAACAGACGGCACATTCAAGCGGAGAAAAACGGCAAACTGCGCGGGAACGCCGCCGCACATTTGGCTTTCAAGCTACGGCATGTTGCGCATTCATGCCGAACTTTTGCCGAAAAAACGTTTCTCCTGCGCCGTTCTCGATGAAGCGCAATATATTAAAAACCCGCAGGCGAAAATGACGCACGCGTGTTTGAAGATTGTCGCGGACAGGCGGCTCGCGCTCACGGGAACGCCGATTGAAAACCGGCATCTTGATCTTTGGACGGTTTTCCGCTTCCTCATGCCGGGGCTTCTCGGTCGCAGAGCCACACTCGAAACAGAGCTTGCCGAAGCCGACGATACCGCCGTCGAAAAACTCAAAACGCAAATTGCGCCGTTTATTTTGCGGAGAACAAAGCAGGAAGTTGCGCGGGAACTGCCGGAAAAAGTGCAAACGGTTTTGCATTGCCCGCTCACGCCGCAACAAAAAGAGCATTACGAGCAAATCGTCCGCAACGGGCTTTCCGGGAACGAAGCGCAAGAATCCGTAAGCCGGCTTCTTTCCGCCAACCCGACGAATCTGCTTACGTTGCTTATGCGCCTGCGCCAGGCTGCCTGCGATCCCGCGCTGTTGCCGGGGCAAAGCACCTTGCCCGCAGAATTTTCGGGAAAAATTTCCGTGCTCCTCGAACGGCTTGAGGAAATTATCGATAACGGCGGAAAAGTCGTTGTCTTTTCCCAGTTTGTTTCCCTGCTCGATCGTGCGCGAAACGCCATTGAACAACGTTTCGCGGGAACACCCGTCTTTACGCTCACGGGAAAAACGCTCGACAGAGCCACGCCCGTGAACGATTTTCAAACCCGCGAAGGCGCGGCAATTTTCCTCGTCAGCCTGCGCGCCGGCGGCACGGGTCTCACGCTTCACAGCGCGGAATACGTTTTCCTGCTCGATCCGTGGTGGAATCCCGCCGTCGAAGAACAGGCAATCGACCGGGTTCACCGCATCGGGCAAACGCGCCGCGTATTTGTTTACCGCATGGTGGCGGCGGGAACGATTGAAGAACGTATCGAAAAGCTAAAGCAGAGCAAGCGTGCGATGTTTGACACGCTCGTCGGCGCACTTCCCGATATGTCGGACTGGGCAAGCCACTATCCTTCGCTCGAATCGCTCATCGCGCTTAGCGAGTAAGATTCACTCCGGCGGGAACGCCCGCATTTTTCGGGTTAAAGTGCTCCCGGTGAGAATTTCCTCTAAATTTTACAACAAAACGGCATCTCGGATTCGGGAAAATCATCTCCGTTTTGCACAAAGAAATTTTCCTCTTTCAGCAAAGGATAAGAAATCAGCACGTTCCCGTTTAAGTTTTCTCTGTGCATGTCTACGGCGCAAATTCGACTGTTCCCGTAAGTGCGGTAGTAATATACGCCCGTTTTCGTATTGCAGCACGACGAGTAAATCGTGATTTCGTATCCGCTCGAACCGACGCGAACGCAACCGCGTTGCTGAGCCACCGCACCGAGAATATGAAAAAACTGTCCGACGCTTTCCGGCTCCGAATCTCCGCACACGGAGTTCAGTTTCGTAAACGCGGCTTTAATAAAGCGCGACGCGGAAGACAAATCGCCGGGCAGCCCCATCGCGCCCATGCCGCGACTGTAAGCGTGCAACGGGATTTCCGGGCAAATTCGATTTTGCGGCGCATTCGCGGAAACTTGCATATACCCGGCAAGATTCAGCATGTGAAACTCAAACGGCGGATTGTTGGTTAAAACGCCGACGGGATTTTCCGAGAGTTTTAACCCGTCCGCCAAAAATTCCGCAGTGAGCGATTTTTCCTCATCGGCGATCAGCCAGTGAAGCGGAGAAAGCGGGAGCTTCCCGGAGAAATTTTCGTTCAGCGCATTTACGCGTTCCAACAGGGCGCGCGCCTCGTCCACGGTTCCGCACTGCCCGAGAATCCACGGCGTCAGCTCAAACGGCGTAACATTATCCTTCGTCTTCGACATCGGAGACCAAACCGCGTTCCCGGGGAAATTTAAACCCGCCATGCCCAAGCCCTTTTCGTTGACGGCATCATAATACAACGGAAATCCGTCCGCGACGTAGGCGACACCGATAATCGCGTAATGCTCGTCCAAATTTTTCACATGGCGGAATTTGAACGGATATTTGCGCGGCGTAATCGTTACGGTTTCGTCATAAGAGTAATCGAGATCAAGATTTCGTCCGAAATAATGATCCTTGGTTTTAAATGAAACGGCGGTGCACATGAATTTCTCCTTTTTACACAAATAGCTTGTGTAAAAAAGCGTCATCCGTGCAGGCTTCCGCCTAAAAAAAGACGTTCCCGCCGGCGGCGAGGAGTTCGCGCAAGCGCGGCGCGATGAGCTCGACGGGTAGCCCGATAATGTTGCTGAGCGGTTCTTCGTAGGATTCGACGATGTGTTCTCCGCCCTCCTGAATGCCGTAAGCACCGGCCTTGTCGAGCGGATTACAAATCTCGAAATAACGCGAAATCATTTCATCGGAAAGCGGTTTGAACTTCACGCGACAGGTGACGACCCGCGTTTCGCAAAATCCCGTTCCCGCGCAAACCAAAGCAACTCCCGTAAAAACGGTATGAGCGTTCCCGCCGAGAGCGCGCAACATTTTCCGTGCTTCGCACAAATCCGCCGGTTTATTTAAAACACAACCTCCGAGAGCAACGGTCGTATCTGCGCCCAACACAAGTGCGTCCGGATTTTTCTCCGCAACGGCGCGCGCTTTTGCCAGTGCGTTTTCAAGCACCATTTCCCGAGGATTGCCGCGGGGATTTTCGTTTTCTTCCGCATCGGAAGTTTGAATTTCAAAAGAAAATCCCGCCTTGGAAAGCAGTTCGCGACGGCGCGGGGACGCAGATGCCAAGATGAATTTTTGCATCAAAAGGGAAATTTTTTCTGCGTTCCCGTCCTCAAATCCGAAGGCTTCGGCTTACATTTGAAATCCGGAGCCGAGATAAAATTTTCGCGCTTTTTCGTCGGTCAAAATAACGTCGGAAGAACCTTCGACGAGAACGGTTCCCTGGTGAATGAGATAGGCGCGGTCGACGATGGAAAGGGTTTCTCGGACGTTGTGGTCCGTAATTAAAACGCCGATACCTTTTTGTTTCAGTGCGATGACAATTTTTTGAACATCGGCAACGGAAATCGGGTCCACGCCGCTGAACGGTTCGTCCAAAAGCATGAAGCGCGGCTTTGTCGCCAGCGCGCGCGCGATTTCGAGGCGGCGGCGTTCTCCGCCGGAAAGCGTGTAGGCGGGTTGCGTCGCCAGGCGCATTAAGCCGAGGTCGTTCAGCTGCGCTTCGCAATACGCTTTGCGCTCAGAGGCGGGCATTTGCATTGTTTCGACGACGGACATGACGTTTTCCCACACCGTAAGTTTGCGGAAAATCGATGCGTCCTGCGGCAAATATCCCAGGCCGCAACGCGCGCGTTTCCACATCGGAAAGCTCGTAATATCGTTCCCGTCGAGCAAAACGCGTCCGCGCGTCGCGGGAACGAGCCCGACGACCATGTAAAACGTCGTCGTTTTTCCGGCGCCGTTCGGCCCGAGCAGACCGACGACTTCGCCCGCGCGCACCTCCAAGCTCACATCGTGCACCACTTCGCGTTTGCCGTAGACTTTGGCAAGCCCTTGCGTGGAAATGATTCCGGTGGGCGTTCCCGGGGCGGATTTTTTTTCGGAAGGAGCGGAACTCGGAGAAATTTCAGAACTCATAGCGCGAAGATATTTATTTTTTCTGAGGAAAAAACTAACGCTCCGTTTGCAAGAGAGCAAGAAAACAGAATTTTTCATCGGGAAAACTCCGAGAAGTGTAAAAAAAAAGCTTAAAAAATGACGGCTTTGCGCATCTTTATTCATTATTTATCAAATAGCAATTTACCGATGCGGAATTTCAATTTAAGATGCACCACCATGAGTATTCGATCTATGACGGGCTACGCTCGCGAAAACTTTTCCGTGGCGGGAACGGATTTTACGCTGGAAATTTCCGCCGTAAATCAACGCGGACTCGCCATTTCCGTGTTCGCGCCTTCGGAATGGATGCCGGCGGCGGAACGCCTGCTCTCGCCGCTCGTTCGCGAAAAAGCCTCACGGGGAAAAATTACGATTGCCATTCGCACGGGAACGCTCGGCGGGAATACGCCTTCCTGCGAAGCGCTTTCCTGGGACGAAGCCTCGGCGGCGGTCGCTCTCGAAAAAATGAAAAATGCGGCAAGCCTTGCCGGCATTCATTTTGTCCCGACGCCGGAAATTTACCTGCGCCTCGCAGAGCTTCACCGTTCCCGCCAAGGCGCGTTGCCCTCGCTCGAAGACGAAGCGGTCGCCGCCTCCGTCCGCCAAGCGACTGAAGCCGCGCTGAAAAGCTTTGTCTGCATGCGCGAGTGCGAAGGGGGAAATTTAGAAAAAGACCTGCGGGAACGCCTCGCACGCCTACGACATTGGGTCAGGGAAATCCGCTCCGCCTCCGCGGGAACGGTCGAAAATCAACGCGACGCGCTTCGCGCACGCCTCGCCGCCCTCGGTCTTGAAATTGATTTGGACGACCCGCGCTTCCTGAAGGAAATCGCGATTTTCGCGGATCGTTGCGATATTTCGGAAGAACAAACCCGCCTCGCGAGCCATTTCTCGCAATTTGAAAATTGCCTGAACGAAAACGACAGCGGCAGAAAGCTTGATTTTATTTGTCAGGAAATTCTGCGCGAACTCAACACCATCGGGAGCAAAGCCAACAACGCGGCGATTACGCGTTGCGTCGTCGAAGCCAAAAACGAGCAGGAACGCCTGCGCGAACAGGTGCAAAACATCGAATAACGCAAGTGCCTCAAAAAAAAAAGCGGAAAGCGAAAATTTTAATTTTCGGAAATATCACTTAAAAAATTTTCGGCACCGAAGCCGCTTTACAAAGTATGATGAAAAAATCAATTCTATGCTCCGTTTCCGCGTTTTCCGACGACTTCGGGAAACTTCTTCTGCGCTTAGTGTTGGCATTTGCGATGCTTCCGCACGGCATGCAAAAAGTTTTCGGCGTTTTTAACGGGAACGGCTTGCAGGCAACTTGGCAATATTTCACGGAAGTTCTCGGCATTTCGCCTTCGTGGACGGCGGCGGCAATCGCGACGGAATTTTTCGCGCCGCTCTTCCTCATTTTGGGCATTTTCACTCGCTTCTGGGCGTTGACGCTGGTCGTTCTTATGACCGTCGCTATGCAATATCACCTCGACAACGGCTATTTTATAAATTGGACCGGAAATCAAATCGGAGAAGGCGTTGAATATCACTTTCTCTACATCGGAGCCGCGCTCGCCCTGCTCTTCATCGGCGGAGGAAGATTCGCGTTTTTCCGTTCCTGCTGCGATGCGAAATGCACCTGCTGCGCCGAGCCGGAAAAATGCGCCGTTTCCGAAGAAAAGGCGCAGGATTAAATTTGGCGGTTGCCGGGAATCGGGAACGCGACAGGTTCGCTCAGCTTTCTTCGGAAGAAGTATTTTCGGTAAGCTCCTCCGAAGCAGAGCGTTCTTCCGAAGGCGGCGGCTCTTCCGCCGGAACCTCGCTCGCCGAGACCTCGCTCGCGGGAACGGTCGGCGATGTTTCCGGTGCTTCCGAAGTTTCCCCGCTTGCAGGCGCAACCGGAACTTCCGGCTCCGGAGCGGGCGGCACATACTTCTCCGGCGGCGGCGGGAACGCAATTCCGGCGGCGGTTTGCTGTTCTTTCACGGCTTCAAGTTTATCTTCCGGAATCGGAATTAAACGCCCGGTCGCCGGGGATTCCGCCGGCTTCCCGAAGCGCGGGAACGTCAGCAGTTTTTCCATCGGAACAGCGTCTCCGACGGCGACGGACTCGTAAAATTCGGCGGGAACGCCCAGCGTAATTCCGTTGCGGCGGCGGGCAGAATCCTCTCCCTCCGCAAGTTTTTTCTCGACCGTAATGTAGCACCATTCCGGCGTCGTGCGCACGATGAAGATTTCGTGCGAGAGAATTTTTCCGCTCGTTACCAAGGGCTCTCCGCCCGTTTTCACTTTTTCCGAGACGAGGTAAACTTCGTCCATGAGCACGTCTTCCGGTTTGAGCGTTCTGCGGTTCACGGAAAGATTTTGCATGCGCAGAGTGCCGGCGGCGGATTCTTCTTTTGCGGGAACGAAATAGACATCTCCGGCGTTTTCAAAGTGTGCGACGGCGATGATATTGCGGTCATTTCGCCCGTCCAAAATAAATGCGCCGCTTGCGCCGACGGGAACGCGTTGAGTTTCGTTTTCCGAAACTTTCGTCGAAATTTCCGGAAGTGTTTTTTCGGAAAATTCGCGCCACGCCGTTGCCCGCACTTCCGCCGAGTAGCGGATTTCGTTTTCCGCGAGAAAATCCGCGAGTTTTTCGAGGAACTTCGGCATATCGCGCGAAGCCCAATCCTGCACGCGGCGGCTTGCGGCCGCGCGGTCAGCAACGCGCTGAGCGCTTGCCGCTTCGGTTTCTTTTTTAGAAGACGTCTTTTTCCGGGCGGAAAATTTTTCTTTTACGCGGGATTGAACACGGGTCTGAATTTCCTTGTTTTGGGAAATTTCTCCGATTCGCTTCGTCATCCACTGCAGTTGCGCGTCCAGCCCTTCAATTTTCATCAACGCAAGGCGTTTTGTAAATTCCGCCGCCTCGGGAGCGTCGCACTTCGGGAAATCTTCCGCCAGTTCATCGGCGATGGCTTTGCGCAAATCCGCATCCGTCCACAGCGGGGACGTAAGAATCGCAAAAAGTTCTTCCTGTTTTTTGATGTTTTCTTCGAGGGAACCGTCCAAGCGTTTCAGCTGAATCACTTCAATCAGCGTATTTCCTTTCAGGTTTTCGGGAATTGCGGAAGTATCCAGCGTTCCCGAAACCGTAGACACATCGGGATTTTTAATTTCGACGTTCCCGAGAAAAGTTTGGCGCGGATCGCCCTGATTACGCGGCGCGGCAAATTTGATTGCGGCAACTTCGTCGCGTAGTTTGCTTAGATTTTCAGCCTCGCTGCGAATACGTTTCGCCGTTTTCTGGTATTCCGGATTTCCCGGATTTTCAAAAATTTTTTCAAACAGCTTTTGTCCTTTTCCGCCCGGAGCCGTTCCGAAATTGACTCCGGTGAACAAAAGCGATGCCAATGCGAATGAAATCAAAAAGCCGCCCACGCCTGCTACGATTTTAAGTTTTTTCCCTTTTTTCATCGCTTCCTCGTGGAGCCGAATTGCGGTGTCCGCCTGAACCGGCGTAAATTTATCCACGGAAATCGCGTCTGCCAAATTATAGAGAAGGAGCTTTTTTCGGACGTCGGGATCGAGCTTTTCGGAAGTTGCCGTTTTCATTTCCTGCTCTTCTTCCCGCGTTTTTCTCGCGATTCTCACGGCGGGTCGCTCCGGCGGAATCATCTCTCCGAGCGGCTTCCAATCCGTGTCGCCCGGTTCCGCACAAGGCGTTTCGGCGGAAAATTCTCCGGCGGAAAAACGTTTTTTCACATCTTCCAACGGGAACGGACCGACGGTCTTTCCGTCAACAAAAAGCACTAATTCTTTCATGATAACAAGCGAGGGAAAAATCTGGGATAAGTGAAAAGCAATAACTCGTTTCGCTATTTTGCGACGGGGGAAATATTGAAGCAAGAGAGAAAACCGCGTCAAAATGCGGGAACGCGCGAATCCAGCACCAGCGTTACCGGACCGTCGTTTACCAAAGAAACGTCCATCATCGCGCCGAAGCGTCCTGTCTGCACGCTCTTTCCTATCGCGCAGGAAAGTTTCTCTACAAATTTTTCGTAAAGCGGAATTGCCTCGGCGGGAACGGCGGCGCGATTAAACGACGGGCGGGAACCTTTTTTCATCGAACCGAACAGCGTAAACTGGCTCACGACAAGCGCGTTCCCGCCGATATCGCATACGGACAAATTCATTTTTCCGGCATCGTCTTCGAAAATGCGAACTCTCGCCAAGCGCGAAACGAGCCACTCCAGATCCGCATCCGTATCGCCGGATTCCACGCCGAGCAAAACTAAGATTCCGGACTCGATTGCGCCGACGACCTCTCCGCTCACGGAAACGGAAGCGCGCGACACGCGTTGCACGACGGCTCTCATTTTTTGCCCTTTTTCTCCTGCGCTTCCTTCATGCGACGCAATTCCGGATACCAAACGGCGAGCTTTGAGGAATCGCCGCGGGAACGCGCCAAATCACAAGCCTCGCTCAAGACTTTTTCCCGGATAAATCCGGGAACGAGCTTGCGATCCAGCAATTCCGAATAAATTTTCAGCGCGTCCGAAGCCCGCGAAGCTTTTGAAAGCTCGCGTGCCGTTTCGAGAAGCAAACCCGGATTTTCAAGCATCGCCATGCGAACCGGAATCGGACGGGTGCACGCGCCCTTTTCGGCAATTTCTTTTTTCGCGAGATAAAAATTTATCGCCAATCCCGGAGCAAACATCGCGCCGTTTTTCAAAATCAATTCCGCCTTTTTCGCGTTTCCGCCGCGCTCCGCAAGATTCGCCGCCCGCAAAAACGCATATTGAGAAAGCTTCGTCGGAAGCCCCGAAATCGCCGCATTCATTTGAACTTCCGGAGCTTTCAGAAACGGGCGGTAAAGCGGATCTCCCACAAAAATTCCCTGCCAGCTCAACACCGGAATCGAATACGCCGCAGCTTCCCCGGCAGTCATTCCGCTCGCCAGCGCTTCAAGAAAAAGATGCGGATAATGCGTCATTCCCAAATACGGCTCGTAAACGTTCCCGACGGTTGCCGCCGCGCCGCGTGCGACAAGCCCCGGCGTCCACGCCGTTTTCGAACGCATCGAGGTCGCGGAAAAACTATGGATATGAATCGCCACCGCTCCCGCCGGAAAACGAAAATTCGCGTCGCGGAAGAATCCGCCGACATTTTGGGAATACCAACCGAAATACAATGCCGGAGCGTCATATCGCGCCGAAGCGTCCATGAGAGAACGGGAACGCTCCTCCGAGGTGTCGAAACCGAGCTCCCGCGTTTTTTCCGCGCATTTTTTCAGCCAAACGTCGCCCTGCGCATGCGGACCGCCGACATCGACGTAAGCGCGCCCGAGCAGACCGTTTTTCTCTGCGGCGAGCGCGCTATCCACCAGGGCTTTGGCGTTCGCCACGGAAATTCCGTCTAAGCGGGCAACGCGCAAAAACAAATATTTTGCGTTCCCGGATTTTTCAAAATTTTCTTTAAAAAACGGGTTATTCATTGCGCCGTTGACCGGCGATTCGGGAACGCCCAAAAGCGCGAGCTCGCTGTCTGCGGAAGCGCAATTCACATCGAGCGGACCGCGCTTCGGAGTCGGCGCGTCCGGCGAGGCTTTCGGCGGCAACGGCGGCAATTTCGAAGCATCGTTGGCGATGCGTAGCGGCACGCCGCGACAGAGCACGACGTAGGAAATTTTTTCCCGCGCCGACGGCATTTTTTTTCCGAACATATCTGCGGCGGAAAGCTCAAGGCGAACGCGCCCGAATTCATCCGGCGGCAAATCGTCACGCACCCGTCCGTCAATCCAACCGCGCTTGGAAAATTCCCGCCGCAAGGGCGAAAAAACTTTCGCGGAAAAATCCGCCCATGACACGGTTTCCTCTTTCGGGAACGGCAACGCTACCAGATTTTCGGCGGGAACGCCGCGCGCTTTCATGTAATGCTCCGCAATTTCGAGCGAGCCGGCATCGTCCGCGTTGGCGATGACGACAACGCGCTCGTGCTCCGGAGCCAACGTCGGGCTTTCCCCGTCGCCGAAGGCGGGAACGCTGATGCACGCCGCCAGAGCAACAGAGAAAAAGCAACGCGATAAAATCCTTCCGCCGCGATTAAAAATTTTCATTCGCAAAAATGTTCAGTTTTAAATTTTCAGAAGCAGGCAAACCGCATGCACGGCAATGCCTTCTCCGGCACCGAGAGAGCCGAGTTTTTCGTTGGTCGTCGCCTTCACGCCGACAAGCGCGGGAGAAATGCCGAGTGCCGCGCCCAAACGCTCGCGCATGGCGGGAACGTATTTTCCGATTTTCGGACGCTCCGCGATAACCGACGTATCCACATTTCCGATACGGTAGCCCGTTTTTTTCGCTTCCGCCACGGCGCGCTCAATAATTTTCATGGAGTCTATGCCGGCGCAGGCGGGATCGGACGGAGGAAAGTAAAAACCGATGTCTGGCAAGCCTGCCGCGCCGAGAATCGCGTCCGCCACCGCGTGAGCAAGCACATCGCCGTCGGAATGAGCGACGGAGCCGACTTCCGACGGGATTTCCACGCCGCCGAGCACGCAACGAAGCCCGCCCGCGACGCGATGAATATCATAACCGATTCCGATGCGCATCGGCGGCATTGAATCATCACTACACATACGCAAAAAAAGATTTTTTTAACGGATTTTTAAACGGATTTTTTATTACCGATCTGTTCTCCGGTTTTTCCGAAACGGCGTTCCCGTGAAGCATAATCGGCGAGTGCTTTTTTCAAATCGTTTTCGGAAAAATCCGGCCAAAGCGTATCGCAAAAATAAAATTCGGAATACGCCGCCTGCAAAAGCAGAAAATTGCTCAGGCGCAACTCGCCGGAAGTGCGCACGATGAGATCCGGATCCGCGATTCCGTCCGTATCCAAATAGCGGGAAAACGTCGCCCAATTCGGCTTTTCAGGCGGAAGCGTTCCCGCCGCCACCGCCTTTGCATACGCGGAAACCGCGCGTAAAACTTCGTCCCGCGCCGAATAATTGAGCGCGACGACGAGCGTGTATTCCGAAAAGTTTTCCGTTTTTGAAACGGCTTCGCGGACGGAATTTGCCGCATCTGCGGGAAGCCACGACAAATCCCCGATGACGCGCAGGCGAATTTGATTCTTCAGCAATTTCGGCAAATATTCGCCGATAAATGTTTTCAACAAATTCATCAGCGCGGAAACTTCTTCTGCCGGACGCGTTTGGTTTTCCGTGGAAAATGCGTAGAGCGTGACGGTTTTTATGCCGAAGCGAAACGAATTTTCCACCACTTGCATCACGGTTTTTACGCCGCGCAAATGCCCTTCGAAGCGGTTGAGTCCGCGTGCTTTTGCCCAACGCCCGTTCCCGTCCATAATGAATGCGATGTGGGCGGGAACGCGATTCGCCGGGATACCGGAAGAAAAATCAGCGGTTGTGGAAGTCTCGGGCATATTCTTCTGCAAAATAAGTCAAAATAATATCCGCCCCGGCGCGCCGGACGGCGAGCAAAGATTCGTCGCGAACCGCCTTGTAATCAAGGAATCCGAGTTGCGCCGCCGCTTTGATTTGCGAATATTCGCCGGAAACCTGATACGCGGCGAGCGGCAAAAGCGAGCGTTCCCGCAGGTCGCGCAAAATATCCAAATACGGCAACGCGGGCTTCACCATGAGCATATCCGCGCATTCCGCCTCGTCGAGCAAAGCTTCGCGAATCGCCTCGCGACGGTTTGCGGGCGAGAGCTGATACGTTTTCTTTGTCAGCCCCGTAACGTTGCCCGCATCTTTTTTCCTGCTTCCGACCGCTTCGCGAAACGGTCCGTAAAAAGCCGACGCATATTTTGCGGAATACGCCAAAATCCCGACGCGGGAAAATCCGTTGTCGTCCAAAACTTTGCGAATGCGCCCGATACGACCGTCCATCATGTCGGACGGAGCGACGAAATCCGCTCCGGCGCGGGCGTTGTTGAGAGCCATTTGCGCGAGCGCGTCGAGCGTGGCATCGTTGTCCACGTCGGTTTCCGTTGCGTTTAAAATGCCGTCGTGCCCGTGCGTCGTGTAGGGATCGAGCGCGATATCGGCGAAAACGAGCATTTCGGGAACGGCGGCTTTCACGGCGCGAACGGCGCGGCAAACGAGGCAATCCGGGTTGGCGGATTCTTCACCGGCGGGAGATTTTTTTTCGGCGGGCGTTTTCGGGAACGGGGCGATTCCGCGCACGCCGAGAGCGACGAGTTCGCGGCATTTTTCAACGAGCGCGGGAATGCTTAGGCGCTCCACTCCGGGCATCGAATCAACGGGTTCGTTTTCGTTCCCGTCGGTCAAAAAAACCGGCAAAATCAATTGTTCCGGACGCAAATCATTTTCGCAAACCATGCGGCGAATACCCTCGCTCGACCGCAAACGGCGCATGCGTAAACCGCCTTCAAAACTTTGAAAACTCATGTTTCGAGATTAAACGCGTTCCCGCTTTTTTCCGCAAATTGAAATTTAACGCACGCTCCCGCGGACGCTAAATTACAGCAATTCCGCGTAATCGCGAATAACGGGAACGCCGGAGGCGAGAAGCCGTTCCCGCGATTGGTGGGCGCGCTCGCCCTGATCGATGAGCACGCACTGCACGCCCATCGCGCGCGCCGTTTCCACATCGTGAAGCGTATCGCCGATATAGAGCACGAACTCGGCGGGGATTCCGAGTTTTTTCAAATGCCCGGGCGCGCGGTAAGATTTGTCGCTCGCGTAAATATCGTCGTTCCCGCTCAAATGGACAAAATATTTTTCCAAATCGTGGTCGGCGATAATGGACGTGAGATAATCGTGGCGGTAGGCGGAAAGCACAGACTGCGTCATGCCGAGCGCGTGAACGCGATGGATAAATTTTCTCGCGCCTTTTTGCAAAGTGCATTCGAGGCGGTTTTCCTCGTAATAATCCATAAATTCGCGGCTCATCGCCTCAAACGCCGTTTGCGAAGTATCGAAACCCAAGTCGCGATAAACGTCGATTACGGGAAAACTGAAAATGCGCTGATACGTTGCAACATCGATATTCGGCTTGCCGACACGCGCCAAAAGCCGGTCTAAAGACGCCATGCACAGCCACAAATCATCGAGCAAAGTTCCGTTCCAATCCCACACGATGTGGCGAAAATCTTTCAGCGAAATTTTCATGATTTCGGGAAAATATTTACACACCCGCGGGAACGCGAATTTATTTTTTCCGGAGCGGTCAAACCCGTTTATTTGCTTGCGCGGGAACGCACGGGGCATCAGAATTTCAGCGTTGACCACGCCATTGTGAGTCGACTTCCAAAGACCAAACTTAAATTCTATTCAGATTTCATACCCTAAAATTATGATTATCTCCGAAGCCGAACTGCAATCGTTCACGAACGTCGTCCAATCCCATCCGCATGATTTTCTCGGCATGCACCAAGCGATGATCGGGGACAAAACAGGCATCGTTGTTCGCGCGTATTTGCGCGACGCCCAAAGCGTGGAACTCGTCAACCTCAAAACCAAAAAACGCACGGAAATGCCGCGTTTGACCGAGGACGGTTTTTTTGAACTTTGGCTTCCGCGCTCCAAGGAAATTTTCCCCTATCGCCTCGCCATCGAAAGCTACTCCGGGGAAATTCGCGAAATCTACGATCCGTATTCGTTTTGGCCGACAATTTCCGAAGACGATCTTTACCTGATTAATCAGGGGAACGACCACCGCGTTTACATGAAACTCGGCTCGCACGTGCGCGAGCTCGGCGGCGTCAAAGGCACCTCGTTCGCCGTTTGGGCGCCGTCCGCACGCCGCGTTTCCGTCGTCGGAGATTTCAACGGCTGGGACGGACGCTACCACCCGATGCGCATGCTCGGCGCTTCCGGAATTTGGGAAATTTTCATTCCGGGCGTTCGCGCGGGAACGAAGTATAAATTCGAAATTCTCAACCAGCAGGATCCCACGCCCTACTGCAAAATCGACCCCTACGCGATTTCGTTTGAACCGCCGCCGAACAACGCCTCCATCGTCGCCGACATTTCCGGCTACAAGTGGAAAGACTCCAAGTGGCTGAAAGCGCGCGACGCCGCCAATTGGCAGGAAAAACCGATTTCCGTTTACGAAGTTCATCTCGGCTCATGGCGCAGCGTTCCCGAAGACGGCGACCGTCCGCTCAATTACCGCGAACTCGGCGACCAACTCTCCGCCTACTGCAAGGAAATGGGCTTTACGCACGTCGAAATGCTCCCGCCGACGGAATACCCGTTCCCGCCATCATGGGGCTATCAGGTTACCGGATTTTATGCACCGACGCATCGCTACGGCACGCCGGAAGATTTCATGGCAATGGTGGACAAACTCCACCAAAACGGAATCGGTGTCATCATAGACTGGGTTCCCGCGCACTTCCCGCGCGACGCGTTCGCGCTCGCCGGCTACGACGGAACCCACCTTTACGAACACGCCGACCCGCGCCAAGGCGCACAACCCGACTGGGGAACGCTCGTCTTTAACTACGGTCGTTGCGAAGTCCGAGGCTTCCTCATCGGAAGCGCACTTTCATGGCTCGACCGCTTCCACGTGGACGGGTTGCGCGTTGACGCCGTCGCCGCAATGCTCTACCTCGACTACTCCCGCAAGGACGGCGAATGGATTCCGAACCGCTTCGGCGGAAAGGAAAATCTCGAAGCCATCGATTTTCTCCGCACGACAAACGACCTCGTTCACGCCTACCACCCGGGCGCAATCACAATCGCGGAAGAATCCACCTCTTTCGCCGGCGTTACACGCCCGACCAAGGATTACGGGCTCGGCTTCGACTTCAAATGGGCAATGGGCTGGATGCATGACACGCTCGCCTACATGAAGGAAGATCCGATCAACCGCAAATACAACCACAACAAGCTGACTTTCGCGATGCTCTATCAGTATTCCGAAAAGTTCATGCTCGCACTCTCGCACGACGAAGTCGTTCACGGAAAAGCCTCGCTCATCAACAAAATGCCGCAGTCCGACATGACCGCAAAAGCCGCTAACCTGCGCGCGCTCTTCGGCTACATGTGGACTTGGCCCGGAAAGAAAACTCTTTTCATGGGCGGCGAATTCGGGCAATCCCACGAGTGGAAATACGACGCATCGCTTGACTGGCATTTGCTCAAATACATCGACCACGAAGGCGTGCGCCGAGCCGTTCGCGATTTGAACAAACTCTACGTCGCCGAGCCGACCATCGCCGCGCTCGATCAGGATTATCGCGGATTCGAATGGATTAACGCCAACGACGGCGAAAATTCCGTGCTCACCTATCTGCGCAAAAGCACGGACGGGAAAACGACGTGGGTCGTCGCCTGCAACTTTACGCCGGTTCAACGCACCTACCGCATCGGCGTTCCCGCCGACGGCTTCTGGGCGGAAGTTTTCAACTCCGACGCGGAATGCTACGGCGGCACCGGAGAAGGCAATTTCGGCGGCGTCAAAGCCGAAAAGAAAGAATGGAACGGGCGCCCCTATTCCATCGAAATCAACCTTCCGCCGCTCGCCTGCGTCATCTTCCAACAGAAGAAAAAATAACGCCGAGGCAGGCGCGAAAAACGGGAGCACAGCCGTCCGCGGTTGTGCTCTTTTGTTTTTTTTATACTTTATTACGTCGCACAAAAATTTATTCGCAAAAAAAAAAACGTTCCCGCGAAAACGGAAAATTCAGATAAAAATTCCTCGCCGAGACGCTCGCTTTCTGAAAGGATTCGCCCCATGGAAAATGTAATCATTCTCGGAAGCGGTTGCGCCGGATTGGCTGCCGCAATTTACGTTGCCCGCGCAGGGTTTTCCCCGCTGATTATCGAAGGTAATTTGCCCGGCGGACAAATTACGACCACCTCTGAAGTTGAAAATTTTCCCGGCTTTCCGGAGGGTATCGACGGCTTCTCTCTCGTGATGAACATGCGCCAACAGGCGGAAAAATTCGGAGCCCGTTTTGAAGCGGAAACCATCGAGCGTGTTGAACTTTCCGCCGACTCTAAAAAACTGTTCACGGCGGCGGGAAATGTTTTTGAAACCCGCGCGCTCATTATCGCAACCGGTGCTTCGCCGAAAATGACAGGCGTAAAAGGCGAAATGGAATTTTACGGCGGGAACGGCGTCAGCACCTGCGCAACCTGCGACGGAGCCTTTTTCCGCGGAAAAGAAATTGCCGTTATCGGCGGCGGAGACACTGCCTGCGAAGAAGCGAATTTTCTCACTCGCTTCGCATCGAAAGTTTACCAAATCCACCGGCGTGAAAAATTCCGCGCCACGGAAATTATGGTGCGCCGCGTGACGGGAAACCCGAAAATCGAACTCGTGCTTTCAAGCGTTCCCGAAGAAATTTTAGGCGACGAAAACGGCAAGGTGCGCGCGCTTCGTGTCCGCAACGTAATTTCCGGAGAAACGCGGGATATTGACGTCGCCGGCATTTTTGTCGCCATCGGGCACACTCCCAACACGGCATTTCTCAAAGGCGCGCTTCCTATGGAAGAAGACGGAACGCTTATCGCCGAGCGCGACGCTTCCGGCGTGCGCACGCAAATCCCGGGCGTTTTTGTTGCCGGAGATTGCGCCGACCGCATTTTCCGTCAGGCAATTGTTGCGGCGGGAACGGGTGCGCGCGCCGGCATTGAAGCGCAACGTTTTTTGGAGGAATAAAAAAATCCCGCTATGATTTTTTTCCGGGAAGAGCTTGAACCCGTGCGCCGGCTTTTTGAAGCGGCGCGGGAACGCGGCGGGCGGGCGCTCTTCGTCGGCGGATGCGTCCGCGACGCGCTTTTCGGGCGCGAAAGTAAAGATTTTGACGTCGAAGTTTACGGGCTCGACGCCGGACAGGCGGAAGCCCTTCTGCGTTCGCTGAATTTTCGATTCAACGCGGCGGGAAAATCATTCGGCGTATTCAAGTTGCACGACGTTCCCGTCGATATTGCCCTTCCCCGTCGGGAATCCAAGCGCGGCTTCGGGCATCGCGGATTCGTCGTTGAAGGAGACCCGCACATGAGCCTCAAAGAGGCTGCCGCTCGGCGGGATTTTACCGTAAATTCCATTTATTTTGATCCGCTTTCGGAAGAAATTCTTGATCCGTTTAACGGGCGGAAAGACTTGGAAAACAGAATTTTGCGGCATACGTCCGAGGCATTTTCCGAAGATCCGCTTCGCGTCTTGCGAGCAATGCAATTTGCCGCACGCTTCCGCTTCGATGTCGCAGCGGAAACGGTAGAACTTTGCCGACAAATCGAGCCGGAAGGGCTTTCCTCGGAGCGCATTTTTGAAGAATGGAGCAAATTGATTTTACGCGGAGAAGAAATTTCCCGCGGATTGAATTTTCTGCGCGACTGCGGATGGGTTCAATATTTTCCCGAACTTGAAGCACTCATCGGTGTGCAGCAGGATCCGCTCTGGCACCCCGAAGGTGACGTTTGGAATCACACGCTCGCCACGCTCGACACGTTTGCGCGGGAACGCATCGGCGATGATTTTGAAGATCTCGTCGTCGGGTTCGCCGTGCTCTGCCACGATTTCGGGAAGCCCGCCACGACACGCTTTTTTGAAAAAGACGGACGCTGGCACGCCTACGGTCATGACCGCGCCGGATGCGCTCCCGCAAAAAAGTTTCTGGAACGCATGACAAACTTCCGGGAATTGATCGACGGCGTTTTGCCTCTCGTTCTTTGCCACATGCAGCCGATTGCGATTTGGCGCGGGAACGCCGGCGACTCCGCCGTGAGAAGGCTCGCAAACCGCGTCGGACGCATCGACCGCTTGTTGCGCGTTTGCTCTGCAGACACGATGGGAGTTTCCACGAAAAAAAATGCGGAGCTTCGCGATGCCTCATCGTGGCTTTTGGAACGCGCCGACGCGCTTCAGGTTAAAAACGCCGCGCCCAAGCCGATAATCCTCGGGCGGCATCTTATTGCGCTCGGGATTGCTCCCGGGAAAACGTTTAAACCGATTCTCGATGCCTGCTACGAAGCACAGCTCGACGGAAAAATTTTCAACACGGAAGACGGAATACGTTTTGTCAGAGAAAAAATTTTCCGGAAATAAAAATCGCAAAAATCCGGCAAAATAAAAAAGACGGGAAAATTTATTTTTCGGAAAGCACGGAAAGGAATTCGCCGAACATGCGTGAAAAATCCGCATTGCTGAAAGTCGGGCGAATTTCGATTTCCATAATTCCGACGGAAGGCACAAGCCCTTGCGTATTAAGAATCTCGATACAAATTCTATCTGCGTTTGACGCGACGTCTATCATCGAAAAATAACGCAAACCGATATCCGTCGCGCTCCCGTCAAACTTCAATTCGCGGGAAACCTGATCGCCTCCGATGCTCAGCCGAACGGGAACGGAGCCGCCGGGAATATCGCCGGTTGTTCTCAGGTAAATATTATACGTTCCCGCCTTTACGGAATGCGGAAATTCGAGCGTTTGTCCGGGAGCGATGCGCAAAACCGGCTCCCCGCTGGTAAGAAAATTCACCGAAACGCCTTTTCTCCCGGTGCGCTCGGCGCAAAGGCGCTCCCAATATTCGCGCTCCGCCACTTCGGAATACTCCGAATTTGATTTTTCGCGGGAACGCGTTTTGTTTTCCGCAGGAACGGAAGCCGAAGACGGAGAAACCGACGAGACGGAAACCTGCTCCTCGGCAGAGGAAAAATCCTCTTCCGAACCCGGAACGGCAACCGAAACTTTCACCGTCGGCGATGCATCCGCTTTGGCAGAACCCGCAACCGCGTTCCCGCTTTCGGGATTTGCGTCCTTTTCAAAAAACTTCTGTGTAGCGGCGGCAACGCGCGTTTCCGTTTTCTTCAACTGCGAACGTTCTCCGACCGTAAAGGCAAAGCCGAACGCCGCACAAATCATCGCCGCGCCCAAAGCGTAAAAAACGGCACGGCGGCGGCGCGCCGGAGCTTTCCCGACACGTTCCAGGGCGTCAAGAAATTCCTTCGCCGTCGGATAACGCCGCGTCGGAATAATATTCAGGGACCGCTCCAACAGTTCTATCAGGGAGCGGGAACCGAGTTTGAAAATCTCCGGAGAAAGCCGCCCCGGCTCCGGCGGAGTTTCGCCGACGAGCAGAAAATGCAAAAGCGCACCCAGCGCATACACGTCCGCGCGCGGCGTTGCCGCAACTCCGCGATTGAGTTCCGGAGCAATGTAGCCTTCCGTGCCGCCCTCGACTTCCGGATTATCTCCGGCATTTTCTTCGATGGCGATTTGCGTTTGGGACGGACCGGCAGAAACGTTCCCGCCGATACCGACGACAGAGCGAAATTTCGCCGCCGGATTTGTGCGGCGACGCTCTTCCATGCGCCTCCGCCCGGCGATGTATTTACGGTCTACATACGCCATACCGAAATCGGTAATTTGCGGCGTTCCCGTCCGTGTCAGCAAAATATTTTCCGGTTTTAAATCCCGATGAACCACTCCGTAAGCGTGCGCGTAGGCAAGCCCTTTTGCCACGGAGGAAATGAGCGCGATAGCGGCGTCGGGACGCAGACGCCCGCCGTTGCGCCGGCGCACGTCTTCAAGCGTGCCGCCGTTGACGAAATCCATCACGTAATAATAAAACCCGTTGCATTCTCCGAAATTATGCACGGGAACGATGTTTTCGTGATTGAGAGCCGCGACGATTTGCGCCTCGTGCTGAAAAACGCGAACAAATTCCGGCATAAACGCCAAATCGCCGCTGAGCACTTTTACGGCAAAAAGCTTTTTCAGCACGGCGTGTTGCGTCAGATACACCGTGCCGGTTGCGCCGAATCCGAGAATCGAAATAACTTCGTAGTCTCCGATTTTTTCTCCGGGATGAAAACTGGCTTCTGCGTCGCTCATTCAAAGGAAAGGAAGCGGCTCGCGCTTCGTATTATATCCGAAAACCGGATACAAAGAGATTATTCCACTTCGAGAATAACCTGCACTTCCGTGGTCGCATGAAGCGGAACGCCGCCGAGAGCGACAGCCGCGCGCGCGTGTTTTCCGTTTTCGCCGAAAACCGCCATAAAAAGTTCCGAAGCGCCGTTGATGACTTTCGGAGCATCGGCAAAACCTTCGGGCGCGTAAACGAATCCGTTCACGTTGACGACGCGTTTCACTTTATCCAGCGAACCGAGAAAAGCTTTTGCGTTGGCGAGTGCCGCGAGGGCGCATTGGCGGGCGGCGGCGTAACCGTAAGCGATGTCTTTTTCCGGCGAAGAACCGATCATGCCCGTGTGCGTGAGTTTGCCGTCCGCCATCGGCAATGTTCCGGAAAGAAAAAGCAAATTCCCCGTGCGCACGGCGGGAACGTAAGCTCCGGCGGGAGCCGGCGGCGGCGGGAGCGTCAGCCCCAATTCCTGAATTTTTGCTTCAATATTCATGATGTGCGAAATACTACTCCTCCTGTGGAAAGCCGCAAAGTTTTTTTACTCACAAAGAAAGTTCGCGGCGGCAAGTTTCGGATTTTCCGCACCGCAAATCGCAGAAACAACGGCAATGCCGACGCCGGGAACGGCGCGCCGCAACGCCCTCGCTCGATCAACGCTAATCCCGCCGATGGCGACCGCCGGGAACGGAGACTGCGCCGAAAGTTTCGCGAAATTCTCCGCGCCCAACGCCGGTGCCGCGTCCGTTTTCGTCGCGGTGGGAAAAACCGGACCGATGCCGAGATAATCAACCGGAGCTGTTTTCGCCGCCTCCATTTCACGCCAATCGGAGACGGAAAGCCCGAGGATTTTTTTCGTTCCGATAAGCCTGCGAACCGCTTCAACAGGCAAATCCTTTTGCCCGACGTGAACGCCGTCCGCGTTTACCGCCAAGGCGAGATCCGCACGGTTGTTGACGATGAGCGGGATTTTCCGGGAACGCAAAAAATCCGCAAGCCGCAAGGCTTCGGCGTAGCACGTTCCCGCGTTCGGGTTTTCGGAGCGGTATTGCACAATCGTTACCCCGCCGTCAACGGCGGCTTCGACGGTTTCAAGCAAGCCCAAGCGGCATCTTTCCGGTGCGTCCGTTACTAAATAAAGACTCAAATCAAATCGATTTTCCATTTCGGAAGATATTACTCATAAGAGCGTCAAATTATCAAATATCTGTTTCTTTTTTGCAAAAAAAGCGTTCCCGCAACTTTGCTTCGCGGGAACGCTTTTTTTAGCCTGAAAATATGATTTCTTAGCGGTCGCACTCGCCCTGAACAAAGTCGAGCGAACCGAGAATCGCGGGAATGTCCGTAACGAAGTTGCCCGGAACGAGCACCGGAAGCGTCGAAAGCGAAACGAACGAGGGTCCGCGCACGTGCAGGCGATACGGATGCCCTTCACCCTTCGAGTGAATAAAGAAGCCGAGCGCGCCCTTCGGGTTTTCCGCTTCAAAATACGCTTCGCCGGCGGGAATCTGCGGACCGTGCGTCGTGAGCATGAAGTTCTGAATCAGTTCTTCCATGCCGATGAGCACGCGCTGTTTCGGCGGGAGGCAAATTTTCTTTGCATCCTCGGCAAAAATCGGTCCGTCCGGAAGCGTTTTGCAAACCTGACGCACGATACGCACGGATTGGCGGATTTCTTCCGTTTTGAGCAAATAGCGGTCGTAGCAGTCGCCGACGGTGCCGACGGGAACGTCAAAATCGTATTGTTCGTAGCCGCTGTAGGGACGGTCCTTGCGAATGTCGGAGCCGATGCCCGCGCAACGCAAATTCACGCCGGTGAGCCCGTATTGCAGTGCCATTTCCTTGGTGATGACGGCGATGTCCTTCGTGCGGTCGAGGAAGATTTTGTTGCGCGAAAGCAAGCCTTCCATTTCGTCGACACCCTTGAGAATGCAATCGCAGGCTTTTTCGACTTTTTCAAGCCAGCCTTCGGGAACGTCGCGCGTAACGCCGCCGATGCGCGTGTAGCTGTTCGTAAGGCGTTGCCCGGTAAGTTCTTCAAAAAGCGTGTAAATGCGTTCACGCTCGGTATAAGTTGTAAGAAAAACGGTCAATGCGCCCGTATCCATCGCGTAAACGCCGAGACCGAGCAGGTGCGAGGAAATACGGGAAAGCTCACAGGTCAAAACGCGAAGCGCGGCGCAACGGGCGGGAACTTCCAGCCCGGCGAGTTTTTCGACCGTAAGCGCATAGGCGACATTGTTGCAAATCGGCGCGAGATAATCGAGGCGGTCCGTAAACGGCACGAACTGATTATACGTCATGTTTTCCGCCAACTTGTCGTCGCCGCGGTGCAGGTAGCCGACCACCGGCGTGCACTTGGTGACGATTTCGCCGTCCACTTCGAGCTGGAGGCGGAGCACGCCGTGCGTTGCCGGGTGAGACGGCCCCATCGTCAGGTGCATTTTTTCGCACGGAACGAGGTCTTCTTCGCGGGCGGCGGCTTCGGAATATTCAAAATCGATGGTTTTGGACATTGTAAAAAACTCCGTAGTTTGGATTTGCGTTCCCGCGAATTATTCGGCGGCGGGTTTGCGGTTGCCTTCGCTCCATTCCTGGTCGAGCGCGCGCGGTTCGGTTTCGCGCATCGTGTTGCCGCGGCAGGAAACAAACGGTCCGCCGTTCATCGGCGCGGGAAGCACTTTGACGCCCGTTTGCGCGACGGTGTCCGGATCCGGATGCGGCACTTCGATTCCCGCGAGCGGGAAATCCTTGCGCAACGGGTGATACGGATATTCGTCCCACATCAAAATGCGGCGCATGTCGGGGTGGTTCGTGAACGTGATTCCGACCAAGTCGTAAGCTTCGCGTTCGTGCCAGTTGCAACCGGCCCAAACGGAACAAAGCGACGGCACGGCGGGCTTTTCATTGTCCGCCGCATAAACATTAATGCGCACGTATTGGTGGCACTCGTAGCTGTAAACGTGCCAAATCGCGGAAAAGCGCGGGGACGCATCAACGCCCCAGTCGCAACCGGTAACGTCGTTAATCGACGAAAAACCTTCCTTGTCGCGGAGAGCGAGCGCGAACTCGACAGCCTTGTCCGCGGGAACGTCAAACGACGCGTGGTCCGCAGAACCCGGGCGCACCGAGACGTAGGGATATTTTTCCAAAAGTTCGTTCTGCAGAGCCAAATCTTTTTCGGTCATAAACAGGAATCCTTGAGAGATTTTCAAAAATTTACGGGAACGCCGCTTGCGTTTTTTTAGCCGAAATAAAGCGGCTTTACCGGACGGTCGCGCTTGAGCAATTTCAGTCCCGGTTCCTTTGCGATCATCTTTTGCAAAGCCATAAGCCCGTCAAAAAGCGCTTCCGGGCGCGTCGGGCAACCCGAAATATAAACGTCGACCGGCAAGATGCGATCCACGCCCTGCAAGGTCGAATAGCTGCGATACATTCCGCCGGACGAAGCGCAAGCACCCATCGCAATCACCCATTTCGGCTCCGCCATCTGGTCGTAAATACGGCGCACCGCCTGCGACATTTTGTAAGTTACCGTTCCCGCGACAATCATGCAGTCCGCCTGGCGCGGCGAAAAGCGCGTTACTTCCATCCCGAAACGGGAAATGTCGAAGCGCGAGCAGCTCGCCGACATAAATTCAATCGCACAGCAAGCCAAGCCCATCGGCATGGGCCAAACGGAATGGGAACGAATCCAGTCAATCGCGGCGTCGAGCTTAGTTACGACGACCCCGCCTTCGATTTTGCTGTTATAAGCGACTTCGGTATTTGCGGCACTCATTGGAAAATCAGAAAAAAAGTTATGCGAAGAGTCTAAAACTTCCGTGCGTTCCCGCAAGGTAAAAACAGCCCGCCCCGCCCTCTCTTTTTACGGAAAATTTGTTTGCGTCGGCGCGGGAACGCTCATAACTTTCCCGCAAGTTTTCAGTAAGGGGTGCCCGCGGGAACGTTTCCCGTCGGCTGAGATTATACCCGCGAACCTGATCCGGATAATGCCGGCGTAGGAAATGCTGAGGAAGTTTCGACCGTGTTGCGCGAACGGGTGTTCCCGCACCGTGCGCTCTTTTGAAAACGAAAAAAAATAACAGAAAGAGCAAAAAAACATGGTTATGGAAGAACAGATCTCGGGCGCAATCGTGCGTTCGTTTTTCAAAAAACTCGAAAGCCGCCTCGCGGTGGACGTCGCCATCGTCGGCGCAGGACCGAGCGGACTCGTCGCCGCGCGCGACCTCGCAAAAGCCGGCTACAAAGTCGCAATTTACGAAAGCAAACTCGCGCCCGGCGGCGGCGTTTGGGGCGGCGGAATGCTGATGAACGAAGTCGTCGTTCAAGACGACGCGGCAGAAATTCTCCGCGATTTCGAAATTACGACCATTCCGTGCGGGAACGGGTTTCACACGGTCGATTCCGTTGAAATGGCGGCGGGGCTGATTTTCGGCGCGCGCAAAGCGGGAGCGGTGATTTTTAACACGGTCTGCGTCGAAGACATCGTCGTTCACGACGGCGTCATCGCGGGCGTTGTCATCAACTGGAATCCCGTGCGCCGGCTCGACATGCACGTCGATCCGATTGTCGTTACCGCGCGCGCCGTGGTGGACGGCACCGGGCATCCGAGCGAAATCGTCCGCAAAGCCGTCAACAAAGCCGGCGTTCAAATCGATTCGCCGACGGGCGGCATTCTCGGCGAAAAACCCATGTGGATGGAAGACGGCGAACGCACGACCGTTGAAAACACGAAGCGGCTTTTCCCCGGGCTTTACGCTTCCGGCATGGCGGCAAACAACGTGCAGGGCGGCTTCCGCATGGGCCCGATTTTCGGCGGCATGCTTAAAAGCGGACGCAAACTCGCGGGCATCATCGCCGAAGATTTAAAATAAAAGCTTAGGAGCTTAGAAGCTGAAAAGGTTGGCAGCTTCGCAAGAAATATTTCTCGCCGAAGGCGGCTAAGCTTTTCAGCTTTTAAGCACTTTAACTTCTTTTTCCCTTTTTATGAAAAATTTCGGACTTTATCTCGTTATCACCGATCCCGCGACAAGCTACGAAACCTGCGCGGAAGCCGCCGTGCGCGCCGGCGTGCGCTTCGTCCAGCTGCGCATGAAACACACGCCGCGGGAACGCATCGTCGCAACCGCGAAAAATCTCCGCGCAATCACGGCGGGAACGCCGACGCTTTTCATCGTCAACGACGATCCCGAAATCGCCGCCGAAACCGGAGCCGACGGCGTGCATCTCGGGCAAAGCGACTTGCCGATTCCCGTCGCGCGGGAACGCTTTCCCTCGCTGAAAATTTTCGGGCTCTCCACGCATTCGCTCGCACAGGTCGAAGCCGCGTGTAAACTCGCGCCGGATTACATCGGCGTAGGCCCCGTTTACGCGACGCCGACCAAGGAAATCCCCGACGCAACGCTCGGGCTTGAAACCATGCAAAAAATGATTGCCGCCGCGCCCTGTCCCGCCGTCGCCATCGGCGGGATCGATGCATTCCGCCTGCCGGACGTCCTGCGCGCGGGAGCGCGAAACTTCGCCGTCGTCCGCGCCGTCTGCCGCGCCTCCGCCCCCTACGCCGCCATCCGCCGCCTACAGGAAATTGTCGGATGATCCACGTATTTTTCGGTAGCACAGGTTTGCATTTCCTCTCTGAAAACTCGGGACGAAAGATACTTGGTGTTCTCATCTTCCCGAAAATGACTTACGCAAGATCTCTGTTCTTATTTTCGAGCGCGACAATAGGTGAATTGTTGGTAGTGATAGAAATTTTAATGAACTCGGGAACCAAAAAATACTATGAGAAATACAAGAATATCTACGACAGTAGAAATTTCAATGAACTCGGGAACAAATCGCCTTGCAATCTTCTAAACAATATCTACGACAGTAGAAATTTCAATGAACTCGGGAACCAGTCCGCACATTAACCCTACTTGATGATCTACGACAGTAGAAATTTCAATGAACTCGGGAACCTTACAAGCGTTTAAGGCCCGGAGTTGAGATCTACGACAGTAGAAATTTCAATGAACTCGGGAACTGGGAATGGACGCTACTCTTATTGAACATCTACGACAGTAGAAATTTCAATGAACTCGGGAACCAGCCTTTGACCTATTGCGAAAAGTCATATCTACGACAGTAGAAATTTCAATGAACTCGGGAACC
>SUVQ01000005.1:11473-33091 GCA_015061905.1 Verrucomicrobiota bacterium | reverse complement strand
GGGAATGGACGCTACTCTTATTGAACATCTACGACAGTAGAAATTTCAATGAACTCGGGAACCAGCCTTTGACCTATTGCGAAAAGTCATATCTACGACAGTAGAAATTTCAATGAACTCGGGAACCCGCGAGCCACATTGCGCAACGTTTCAATCTACGACAGTAGAAATTTCAATGAACTCGGGAACCGTCAGCAAGATATTCTTTGCCGATTTATCTACGACAGTAGAAATTTCAATGAACTCGGGAACCATCAGCGTCTCGATTCCGGAACCGTATCTACGACAGTAGAAATTTCAATGAACTCGGGAACAAGAAGATGAAGTCTTTTAAGCTATGAGCATCTACGACAGTAGAAATTTCAATGAACTCGGGAACACTCTAAAAAGGTGCTTGCTCAACTATATCTACGACAGTAGAAATTTCAATGAACTCGGGAACGTTTTCCGTTCCCGTGAAAAGGCGTAATCTACGACAGTAGAAATTTCAATGAACTCGGGAACCCCCGTCATAACACAACGGCGATAAAGATCTACGACAGTAGAAATTTCAATGAACTCGGGAACGTTTTGAGTTTGTGATAATCTTTAAAATCTACGACAGTAGAAATTTCAATGAACTCGGGAACCGGAAATAGCGTGGCAAAACGGATATGGATCTACGACAGTAGAAATTTCAATGAACTCGGGAACGATAAGCGGCGCATTGTATTCTTCGAATCTACGACAGTAGAAATTTCAATGAACTCGGGAACACCGATTGATTCAGACTATCCGCTCCATCTACGACAGTAGAAATTTCAATGAACTCGGGAACTAATAATAAAATTAATTTAAAAGGATAATCTACGACAGTAGAAATTTCAATGAACTCGGGAACCGTATTTTGTCTAACCTAAAATCTAAATCTACGACAGTAGAAATTTCAATGAACTCGGGAACAACGACGGAATCGATTCAAAACAAAACATCTACGACAGTAGAAATTTCAATGAACTCGGGAACATATTCCAATTGAAATCGTAAAACAAATCTACGACAGTAGAAATTTCAATGAACTCGGGAACTTTGACAAACGCGTCGGATACGGCTTTATCTACGACAGTAGAAATTTCAATGAACTCGGGAACCCCTCCGCGCTCCACGAGCGAATCACATCTACGACAGTAGAAATTTCAATGAACTCGGGAACGATTACGCGTCAGCTTGACAGCATTAAATCTACGACAGTAGAAATTTCAATGAACTCGGGAACCTTCGCCATCCGGAACAAACCACGCATCTACGACAGTAGAAATTTCAATGAACTCGGGAACCTTCGCTCCGAAAACGACTGGCTCAAATCTACGACAGTAGAAATTTCAATGAACTCGGGAACCCGGGAAGGAAAAGCAAATGAAGAAAGATCTACGACAGTAGAAATTTCAATGAACTCGGGAACTCGCCAAGCTTCGCCGCTCGCACTTCATCTACGACAGTAGAAATTTCAATGAACTCGGGAACCCATGATTTTATCGGTATTGTTCGCGAGCTTAATTGTAATCAACAGATTACGGGGTGAATTGAATTTGTTTTTTCAGGATTGTCAAATAAGGATTTCCGTAAAATAAGGGATATAAGGAAATTAGGACTGAGGTTTGCATTTTTATAAAACGAGAAGATCCGAATCTTCATTTTTTGCATATCCGAATTTCCCGATGCAGTCGTGATCGCCTATTGAGTAAACGAGTACGCTATCAGACTGAGAAAATTGTTTTTCGAAGCAGGTTCGTATTTCTGTCGAGATATTGTTCAGGACTCGTTCGCTGTTTTTTATTTCGAAAACAGAATGTTGAACTCGTCTGCCGTAACGGGAGAGGAACTTGGAAAAGCGGGTTCTCAGTTTATCGTCGCTAATGTCGTAAGTTAATAGATACATGATTATGAGATTTTGAATTGAGGGAATTCTTCGATTGATTTTTCTCTGATAAACCACCGATAGTACTGTTGGCAAAAGCGAAAGATTCTTTCTTTGTGCTCAAGGATATCTTTTAAGAACAGTCGAGTATATTTCTTCTGATTTTTCCATGGCAGGGAAAAGTGGTCTTTTTCGAATTCGAAGTCGGACTCGTTTATTTGGCCGAGATTGTGTGCTTTTCGAATTCGATGATCGATGATACAACGGAAAGGTTCAACGAGGTCGCAAACGAGTGATTTTCGATGGTAGAAAAACGTATGGTGAACACCGCAATACAAATCAAATCCGTAAAGAGAGAGCATTGCATCTATGAAATTAAATAAGTATGTGTATCCGATGTCCAAAAGAAGGTTTACGGGGTCTCGTTTGCAACGCGGTTCTCGACGCACCCATGACAACGGACGGAAATAGGCGTTAAAGAAAATACGGCTGGAAAGACCTTCTAATCCCATAAGCGAATATGTATCGATTGCATCAGATAGGTTGATCGCCTGAAGCTCCTTGATAGCGAATTTATCTGCTTCGGATTTATTTCTTAGCGAAGAAAGCAAGGCTATCTGATTATCGCGTTTCTGAGAAATCAGAGCTTTCGCAATTTCTATTTTTCTCGTTGACGCAGAATACTGTTTCTCCCGTAAAAGCGTGTTTCCCTCCGCAGAGGAATTTATGCGGGCGATAACACGCAGATTGTTTTTCATCAAGATTATCGGGAAGCCGAATTCTGAAGATTTTTGAATAATTACACTCGTGAGCGAAATTTCCCCGATAATAAAAAGAGCGAACAAGCGGTGGCAGGAATGTTGGAGCAGAATTTTCCCGTCCGGATCTTCAATGATGATGTTATCTACGCGAAATCTCAGGCGCTCTTTCTTCCCGCCGGAGAAATGTACGATGAGTTGTTTGTATTTAAAATCGGGAAATGAAAGCATTTTTATTCGTCGGTGTTGTCGGGTGCGACATCACAAAGTGCTCGATAGATGCAATGAACGCATTTATTGGGGTTTAGCGTGAATTTTTCCGTCATTTTGAAATTTCTCATTTTTGCGAGAACGAGTTCAAATTTGGCAATATCTTCCTCTGAAGGAAGTTCTAAGGGATAAATCTTATTGTCCTTTTTCGAATATAGACGTATTTCACGAATGGAATATCCCATTTCTTTGAGCGCAAGATATTGGGCATAAAGTTGATAGCGAAATCCGTCGTAAATTGCGGTTACGGAGTATTTCCGTTCTGTGAGGACACCGGTTGAGATATTGAATAAATCTATGCGTCCGAGGAGCTTATATTTTTCACAGTAAACCATCGTTCCCATCAAAACTTCTGAGCGGGTCGAATAGGTTTTGTCGTCAATTGCCGCATGAGCTGCAAGTCCGACTTTTTGTGGGGTTTGATTATAGAATTCGGCATGAACATTGCCTCGATAGACGTCGTGGAAATAAATAGAGCGAGGGCAAAAAATGAAATCGTTGATTTGAGTAATCATTAAATACGATTCCATTTTTGCCTTCCTATTACGGTGATTCAGAAGTTATTTCTCGAATTCCCGATTTTGAACAAACTTGAACCAACTGTCATTTTTTTGCCAGCCGGCGGCAAATTTCCGATGGATGCCCATCAATCCTTTTAAGGCGATGTGATAGGCTCCGTTGTTGTCTGCGTCCGTTGGGAGTCTTTCTTGGTGGGAGTCTTTCTTGGCTTCTGCTCGAGAATCGAAAAATGCGCCGTCAGCTCCTTTTACCGGGGAAATTAAATAGTCTGCATCGCTTCCCGTTTGCCCCGCGATGCTGTTGCGCATTTGCAACGTGCACTTGAACGCTCGGAATATTTTATCCCAAAAGTCCGTCCGAAATTTGCCTTCTTCCGAAACATTGCAAATTGCGTTCACAAGATTTTCGGACGTTCTCCAATTGATTTCTGCGCATCCAAGTGCTTCTTTTAGTTTTTGAGTTGGAGATTCCGGGGGGTCGGTTTTTCTCGATTTCGGATTCCAAATAAGGCGTTTCCCGTAGGAATAAATCGTCCATTTCGTTTTAGCGATCGGCTGTTTGTGGGTTTTGAAATTTGAGTAGTCGAATTCAAACGCAAATGCATCGTCTTTCTCCGAATAATAAATGCGGGAGAACTTTGAAAAGAGCTCTTTCTTGGCTTTCGCATTCGTAATCCCGCGTAGGTCGAAGATATTAACGAATCCGGTTTTCGGGTCAATTTTTGACGTATATCCGGCGGGAACGTAAAATAGAATTCCGGATTGATTGCCTAATTTTTCAAAGCTTTCGAATTTATTGGTTAGTTGTAGAGCATTTAGAACTCCGCCAAGTTCGTCGGCTTTTCTTTCTTTGAAAACCAAGAAATTTAATTTCTCAATGAGTGCACGTTCAAACTTTTGGTAGACTTGCCGTTCAACAGCAAAGCGTCCCCGCTTGAAACCTACGTTCAAATCTTCGAGAACAACGATGGCGTTGTGTTCGACGATAAGTTTTGAAATCGCGTGTACGACTTGCGAAACGTAGCCTTCTTTCAATTCTGCAATCTTGGCTATTGTTTTCCAACTTTTTCGGGCTTCCTGGCGTTCCGTTTCCCGAATTCTAAGCAGTTCCTGATAATTGGTGCTTCGTGTCGAATGTCGGGAGGATTCCTCAATTTCGTTAAACGATTTTTGGCGTAAAATTTTTCCGTTCCCGTCGATCAGAACGAGAGAAATCAGATTTCTTTCGCCTCTATCAATTCCGATGATTTTGACAGAATTGGTCTTGTTGCAAAGTAGCGCTCTTGTGCGCACATTAAATTCTTTGGGCGATATATCCTTTCCGGATTTGGGCGTTCTGTTAAACGTTAACGGAATATGGAAAAAGAATTTATCTTCTGTGTATCTGCGGTCTTTTCGTGTCTCATAGCTTGCTTTTTTGCATACGATTTTCCCGGATTCAATCAGTTTTCTTGCATCTTCGGAGAGCTCATCCTTATGGAGTTTTCCGTTCTTGTAGCGGTAAATTTCGAGGTATGTTTTCTCCGGAATAGGTTTACCTTCCGAGTCTCGGCGATTTACTAAAACACTTCCCGCTTTATGAATTCCGGATTCAGCCGAAGGTTTACTTGCTGCGCGCCAAAAAATTTCAGCCTCGCCGTTAAGTTTAATTGGGAAATTGGCAGATTGGTTTTCAGAAGAAAATGCCGAAAGCCAATATAGCGTATGCAGATTTTTTCTTCCTCCCGAATTGTCGGAAAAGTCTTTGTTGTAAATTTCAAAGAGAAAAAGCGTCTCGTTTTCAACAAATTCCTTTATTTTCTCAACGGGAACTTTTTTGAAGTCTAAGCGATAATTCTGTTTTTCAACATCTCCGTAGAATTCATTTACCGTGGAGTACGCTTCCGGTTTTTTGAAGACAAAATTGAATGCTTGATAATCGCCGTTGTTGTATTGGGGAATTGCGGTTTGGTAAAAGCGGACAAGTTTTGCGACATCGTCATTTCTTGTTGATTTTTCAATCAATTCGTCTGCCGGGTTGTAAGTCTCGATTCCTTTCCTTGAGAAAAAGATTTTGGGAAGCATCTTTACCGGAGACGGCAGGTATTTGTAAATCATGCGCTCATAACATTCTTGCCGGGAGTCATCAATTGTTACTTCGCATTCGACAACAGCCTTTCGCTCTTTAGCCGATGATTTATTATTGAGAAGTCCTAAAAAATATTTTCCGTCTTTTCTTAAAATGAACGCCCGATAGTCCGGAATTTTGTTTTCGTCCCATCCGTTTGCCAAGGTTGGGGAGTCAAAGCAAAGTTTCATTTTTTCCGTTGAATAGGGTTTCCTTGTCAGATAATTCCGAACGGAGTCGTAAACGGAAGCACAGGAAGAGAAGGGAGAAAATATATTTTCGAATTCAGCGTAAAACGCGGCATCGGTTTCTTTCGCTTGAAGGTTCTTTTCCCGGACTTGGAGGACTTTAACTTTATGGAAAATATCCATTACGCGATCGAGCGCCGACTTTATTCCGGCGATTTTGGCATCATCTCCAAGCAATTCATCGGCTTGTTCAGAAATCAGAATTGCGGAACTCAATTCTTTTTGAGCTGCTTGGGCTGCTTTGGAAATCGGAACAAAGCGAATCCCCGAATCGTCTGAATATTTGATTGTTCCAAGGAAATCGAAAAGCGAAGTAAGTGTTGGATTTTCTTCCGTCGATTCATTGTTTTTTCGGACGAATTTGATTGCCTCCTCAATTTCTTGCAAAGAAAACAGTTTTTCTTTTTTCCCTTTAGAATCCGACTCTCCTTCGGAAATTTTAAGATTCGAGTTCAATGCATCCCATTGTCCGAAAAGAGACAATGCAAGAGCAGGAACGTTTTTTTCTGCGAACCAGATTTTAGTGAAATCAAAGTCTGTTAAACTCGCGAACAATTCTACTGCGGATTCGATTGCTGTTTCTCCGTTTGCATTTTTCTTTTCGAAAAGTTCTTCACGCAGCTTTTTTAGGCGTTCCGTCAAATCCTGCTTATCAAGAATCAACCTCCCGCTCCAAGCACTTTCGCGATCGCTCAAAATCTGCTTATAGAGCAATTTCATTTTTTGAGCTTTCTTTTCTTTATGCGCCTGGTTCCATTGGGTGATCTTTTCGTTAAACCCGCGTCCTTTTTCTACCCCGCTTTGGGCATTGCGTTCTCCTCCGATATGGCTGTTATAGGAGTCAATTCCTGCTTGAGTGAGAGTGTCATTAAATGCTTCCAAAGTAGCAGGGAATTTTCCAATGAACTCTTCCCGAATCTCTTGGGGCGCATTTTCGAATGCCTTTATGTTTCCGTAGAATCTCGGGAAGTTTTCGTGGACGATTCTGAAGGCAATTGCTGTATGTTGCTCTTTATCGGAAAAGAGGTTTTCCCGATTTTCCCAAAAGCCGGAAAAGTAAGTTGTAAATCCTTTGAATTCTAAAAGCTTTTTGGATTTCCGCTCGTACTCTTCTTGCGTCAATTTTTGAGCCCGTACTTTTTCAGAGAGCCAATTAGGAATGATTTTTTCAAATAGATCTTTTCCAAAAATCTCTTTTTTTGTTTTTTTCGCTTCTTTTGAATCTTTTGAAAATCCGAACGATTCTAAAATTTTCTTGCGAATAGAATCGCTCTGCTGTTGTTGCACTTTTTCGTCTTTTGAATCAATCGCGCTTGCGAGAGGCTGCCAGTCGATTTTCACCTTTTTCAAGGATATGTCGATGAAATCTCTAAAGAAATCATCAATAATGGTTTTCACTTCTGCATAGGCACTTTCCCGCCGACTGTCATTCATAAAGAATGCCGAAGATTTTAGACGGTTGAGGGTTTCTTCCGGCGTTTCACCGTCACGCGGAACGGGTTTCAGTTCAAAGCGAAGTGTTTTTTGGAGTTGGTAAAGATTTGTAAAGTTGGAGAAGATATTGTTAGGGGATTCCATGGAATACAAAATAACGTTTTGTGTGATGAATTTCAATTTGATGTTTCCCAGGGCTCTATAGCAAGCTTGTTAGAATTACAAAAACGCTAAGCGGTATCCATACGGGAGCACTATTTCTAGGCTTTGTTTTAGTTGTCGTTTTCAGTGAATTAGAAATCTGCGCGGGAGCGAAAAAAGGCTTTTCAGGCGGGCGTTCCTGCATTAGATTCGACGGAGCATTTTCAAAGCATTTTAATTCTACAGCATTAGAACTATGGAAGTACCTACAACCAACCAAAAACTCATCAACTGGGTGAATGAATTCGTTGCCCTCTGCAAACCTGCAAAGGTTCACTGGTGCGACGGCAGCAAGGAAGAAGCCGACAAGCTCTTCGGAGAAATGGTCGCCAGCGGTATGGCGATTAAGCTCAACGAAGAAAAACGTCCGGGCTGCTACCTTTATCGTTCCGACCCGCGCGACGTTGCTCGCGTTGAAAAGCGCACCCTCATCTGCTCGAAGGAAAAGGAAAATGCCGGACCGACGAACAACTGGGAAGATCCGGTTGTGATGAAGGAAAAAATGCGTGCCCTTTACGACGGCTGTATGGAAGGCCGCACGATGTATGTCATCCCGTTTGCGATGGGCCCGCTCGGTTCCCCGATCGCGCAATACGGCGTTGAAATCACTGACTCCCCGTATGTCGTTGTCTCGATGCGCATCATGGCTCGCGTCACGACGGAAGTTCTCCGCTACATTGAAAAGGACGACTTCTTCGTTCCCTGCGTCCACTCCGTCGGTATGCCGCTCAAACCGGGCGTCGAAGACGTGAAATGGCCGTGCAATCCGGACAACACCTACATTGTCCACTTCCCGGAAGAAAGCACGATTTGGTCTTTCGGTTCCGGCTACGGAGGAAATGCGCTCCTCGGCAAAAAGTGCTTCGCGCTTCGCATTGCTTCGAACCTCGCCCGCAAACAGGGCTGGCTCGCCGAACACATGCTCATCCTCGGCGTCAAAACCCCGGAAGGCAAAAAACACTACGTTACGGCCGCGTTCCCGTCCGCTTGCGGTAAGACGAACTTCGCGATGCTTATCCCGCCGAAAGAACTCCGTGAAAAAGGCTGGGAAATCACCTGCGTCGGCGACGACATTGCATGGATCAAGCCGGACGCCACCGGTCAGCTCCGCGCCATCAATCCGGAAAACGGCTTCTTCGGCGTTGCTCCGGGAACGGCTATGGAAACGAACCCGAACGCGCTCCTTTCCTGCTCGAAAAACACCATCTTCACGAACGTCGCTCTTACCGACGACGGCGATATCTGGTGGGAAGGCATGACCAAGGAACCGCCGGCACACCTCATCGACTGGCAGGGCAACGACTGGACGCCCGACATGATCGACGAAAAAACCGGAAAGCGCAAACTCTCCTCGCACCCGAACTCCCGCTTCGCGGCTCCGGCAGCTAACTGCCCGTGCATCGACCCGGATTGGCAGAGCGCGGAAGGCGTTCCCGTCGACGTGTTCGTTTACGGCGGTCGCCGCATGAACGACATTCCGCTCGTGTTCCAAGCGCACAACTGGGCACACGGTGTTTATCTCGGCGCCACGGTCGGTTCCGAACAAACGGCTGCTGCTGAAGGTCAGGTCGGCGCTCTCCGCCGCGACCCGTTCGCGATGCTTCCGTTCTGCGGCTACCACATGGGCGACTACTTCGCGCACTACCTGTCCATGGCGAAAATCGCCAAGACGCCGGCAGTCTTCCACGTCAATTGGTTCCGCAAAACGCCGGAAGGCAAGTTCATGTGGCCGGGCTACGGCGACAATGCTCGCGTTCTCGCGTGGATGATCGGCCGCGTCGAAGGCACGGCTTCCGCTAAGGATTCGCCGTTCGGCTACATTCCGTCCTACGAAGATATGGACTTCACGGGTCTTGACTTCTCCAAGGAAGAATTCGACGCCGTCATGGCTATCGACGCCAACCGCGTCAAGGAACTCGCCGAAGCCAACACCGATTATCTCGCAAACACGATCGGTCACGCTTCGCCGGAACTCCTCGCGGTTTCCGACGACATCATCGCGCGTTGCAAATAAGAAAAGCTTAGAAATTAAAGCTTAAAAAAAAAGGTCGCGTTCCCGCAAGGGTGCGCGACCTTTTTTTGCAAATTTCTGTTTCCCGAAAAGGAGAACAGGCGTCCTCGCCTGCCGATATACACGGAAAGCGTTCCCGCGTAAGCAGACGCCTCCACCACGCCTTCGGCGCGGTCCCCCCTCCCCTTTGTAAGGGGAGGAGCTTTTTTTTACTAATTCTTAATTTCTAATTAAACCGCTAAAAGGAAGTTTGTTTTTAACGGCGGCGACGGCGCGATGCCACGAGCGCAAGAGCACCAATCCCCGCAAGCAACCCGAACGCCGACGGCTCGGGAATAACGTTCTGTCCTTTCAAGGAAATACCGGAAAAAGTTTCTTTCCCGCCATTCGTCCAAAAACTCGATTGACCGGAAGTTAATACTGCGGAATCCGCACTAAACGTAAGTCTTTCTCCTCCATCCTTTGTTGCGGTGAGTAAGGAGCCGTCATAAGACAAGGTTATTTTCACGCTTCCGCCGCCTACAGATGCCCAGGAAGAACCGGATGTCGTTTTAACCGTCGAACCGTCCTTCCATTGAACTTTTCCGTCACTCGTAACCGCAAAAGTCCAGCCGGTAGAAGCATTTCCTCTTCTACTTGTGCTCAAAAACGGATCTGAAGCCCCCGGAGTTTGCTTAAGTTCAACGTTAAACGATACTTCCCAATTATTAAATGCATCTCCGTAAGTATCGGTGTTCCACGTAAGAGCGGAATTGCCGGAAGACAAAGTTCCTCCCGCCAGCGTTCCCGTCAGCGTAACGTCCGGCAATCCGGTTTCGGCAAAAGCCGTTCCCGCGGCAGACAGCGCGGCGGCAGCGATTAGTATTTTTTTCATGTTTTTTATTTTTTTTCGTGTTGTTTTTTTTCAGAAAATCGGGAGTCAAGAACCACCTGTGACAAATTGCCCGATATTCGGAAAGAATTTTCGCAAAAAAAAAAGAAAACCGTCAATAATTTTCTCTCTTTTTAGTAGTCTTTATTTTTTTGGCGAAAACCTCTGCGTTCCCGTCCGAAAATCGTGCCTCCCTGTCCGTTAAATAAGATTGTCGTTTACGGCGAAACGTGCGTATAATTCCGCGTATCAGATTTAATTTCCTCTCAGCGATTTTCCTCCAATTTCCATGATAGAAAGTGCCCAATCCGTTTCCTCTTCCGGAGAGCTTGTCTTTGTTGCCGTTAACATGGCACTGGGCATCATTTTTCTGGTCTGCTACCTCTATCAGTTTTTCTACATCGCGGTTCCGTTTTTTCTGAAAGACAAAGCGCATAAGCCGGCGTTCCCGCATCGCTTTGCCGTACTTATTTCCGCCCGCAACGAAGAAAATGTTTTACCGCTTTTGCTGGAAAGCCTGAACAAGCAAACCTACGCGCGGGAAAATTTTACGGTTTTTGTCGTCGCCGATAATTGCACGGACAAAACCGCCGCCGTTGCCAAGGAAAACGGAGCCGTTGTTTACGAACGTTTCAACAAAGAAAAAGTCGGCAAAGGCTACGCGCTTGAATTTCTTTACGAAAAAATCGTCGTCGATTACGGGGACGCGCATTTCGACGCTTACACGGTTTTTGATGCGGACAACGTGCTCGACCCGCACTACATCGAAGAAATCAACAAAACCTTTTCCGACGGCTACGAAGTCATCACCAGCTACCGCAATTCCAAAAACTACGGCGACAACTGGATTAGTGCCGGCTACGCGCTTTGGTTTTTGCGCGAAAGCGAATATCTGAACCACTCGCGGATGTTGCTCGGCACAAGCTGCGCTGTTTCGGGAACGGGCTTTACGTTTGCATCGAAAATCATGCGCGAAGTCGGCGGATGGAAGTTTTTCCTGCTCACGGAAGATATTGAATTTACCGTCTACAATGTCGTAAAAGGACGAAAAATCGGCTACGCGCCCAAGGCGGAGCTTTATGACGAGCAACCGGTTACTTTCGCCCAATCCTGGAAACAGCGCCTGCGCTGGGCAAAAGGCTACATTCAGGTTTGGGGAAAATACGGAAACAGCCTGCTGAAAAATATTTTCTCGGAAAAATTCACCTCCTGCTACGACATGACGATGACGATTATGCCCGCGCTCGTTATCAGCATTCTGACGCTCTTAAATTGCCTCGTCTGCGTCATTGTCGGGCTCGCGCTCGGCTGGGAACTGAGCCGCATCGGCATGAGCCTGTTAGGCGCGTTTTGGGGCATTTACTCCACGCTTTGGCTTATTGGCACGATCACAACCGTCACGCAATGGAAAAAAATCCATTGCCACTGGTTTAAGAAAATTTTCTACGCGTTCACGTTCCCGCTGTTCATGCTGACGTATCTGCCGATTTCCATCACGGCGATTTTCAAAAAAGTGGAATGGACGCCGATCGCCCACAATCGCGTGCGCACGCTCGACGAAATCACGGGAAAGTGAGGACGCGTTCCCGGTTTTCTCGCCTTTGATTTCTGCGGAAAATTTTTCATTCCGCTTGCCAAGTTTTCCGGGGAAGTTATGATTTCTGCCTAAATTTTATCTTTTGACTATGAAATTGAAAAAAGTTGCAATCCTTACTGCAGGCGGGCTCGCGCCCTGCCTCTCCGCCGCTGTCGGCGGGCTCATCATGCGCTATTCGGAAATCGATCCGGAAATCGAAATCATCTGCTATCGCGGCGGCTACAAAGGGCTGCTCCTCGGAGACAGCATCAAAATTACGCCGGAAATCCGCGAAAAAGCCTTTACGTTTCTCCTCTACGGCGGTAGCCCGATCGGCAACTCCCGCGTTAAGCTCACCAACGTTAAAGACTGCGTGAAGCGCGGACTCGTCAAAGAAGGCGAAGACCCGCAGAAAGTCGCCGCAGACCAGCTCGTTAAAGACGGCGTCCAGGTGCTCCACACCATCGGCGGAGATGACACGAACACGGCGGCTGCCGACCTCGCGGCGTTCCTCAAGCAAAACAATTACGACCTCACGGTTATCGGCTTGCCGAAAACAATCGACAACGACGTTTACCCGATTCGCCAATCCCTCGGAGCTTGGACCGCCGCCGAGCAAGGCGCGATTTTCTTCAAAAACATCGTTTCCGAAAACTCCGCGAACCCGCGTATGCTCATTGTTCACGAAGTGATGGGGCGTAATTGCGGCTGGCTCACCGCCGCCACCGCGCGCGAATATCGCCGCCGCCTCTATGCGAACGAGTTCGTTCCCGAAGTCGGCATTCACCCGAAGAAATATGACGTTCACGGCATTTACATTCCCGAAATCGAAATCGATATCGCTCAGGAAGCCAAACGCCTCCACGCCGTCATGGATCTTTACGACTGCGTGAACATCTTCATTTCCGAAGGCGCCGGCGTCGATGCCATCGTCAAGGAAATGGAAGCCAAGGGCGAAGAAGTGCCGCGCGACGCGTTCGGCCACGTCAAGCTCGACGCCATCAATCCGGGTAAATGGTTCGGCAAGCAATTCGCCGAAATGATCGGCGCGGAAAAAGTGCTCGTTCAGAAATCCGGCTACTTTGCGCGCTCCGCTCCCGCCAACGCGGAAGACCTCACGCTCATCAAAGGTTGCGTCGACCTCGCGGTTGACGCGGCGATGCGCGGCGAAAGCGGTGTTGTCGGACACGACGAAGCCCACCAGGATCGCCTCCGCCCGATTGAATTCGAACGCATCAAAGGCGGCAAGCCCTTCAATATCGCGCTTCCGTGGTTCCGCAATTTGCTTCGCGAAATCGGACAATCCGATCCGCGTCCGGCTCACTAATTCATTGAAAAACCGGATAAAAAAGCGTTCCCGTGAGTTCTCTCGCGGGAACGCTTTTTTTTTGAAAAAGACTTTGCGTTCCCGCCGCTAAAATCAAAAAATTCTAAGCGATGTCGGACGGCGTTTTTACAAGCGGCGAAAAGCCTTTCAAGCTCTCATCGGAATTTAAACCGACGGGCGATCAGCCGCAGGCAATCGACCTCATCGCCCGAAGCGTCGAACGCGGGAACAAATACCAAACACTGCTCGGCGTAACCGGCTCCGGAAAAACCTTCACGATGGCGAACATCATCGAGCGCGTTCAACGCCCGACACTCATCATTTCGCACAACAAAACGCTCGCCGCTCAGCTTTATTCCGAGTTCAAACATTTTTTTCCCGACAACGCCGTCGAATATTTCATCAGTTACTACGATTATTATCAGCCGGAAGCCTACGTTCCCGCGACGGATACTTACATCGAAAAAGATTCCGCGATTAACGACGACATTGAGCGACTGCGCATCGCGGCGAGCTCGGCTCTGCTTTCGCGACGCGACGTCATCGTCATCGCGTCCGTTTCCTGCATTTACGGCTTGGGCTCGCCGCAGGATTTTCGCGAAATGATGATTCCGATGCGCGTCGGCATGCGCCTGCGTCGCGACGAATTGCTCGAACGCCTCGTCGCCAACGTTTATCGCCGCAACGATATCGAACTGGAGCGTTGTTCATTCCGCGTGCGCGGCGACACCGTCGATGTTTTTCCCGCGTATATGGAAACTGCGATACGCATCACGTTTTTCGACGACGAAGTCGAAAGCATTCGCGAGCTCGATCCGCTCACCGGACGCGCGGGAACGAAGCTGAACCGCTTTGATTTGTATCCGGCAAGTCAATACATCACGACGCGGGATCGCATCAACGAAGCCATCGGGAAAATTCAAAACGAGCTCGAAGAACAGGTTGCGAAATTCGAACGCGAAGGCAAATTGCTCGAAGCGCAACGCATCCGTATGCGCACGGAAAACGATATCGAAATGCTCCGAGAAACGGGCTTTTGCTTCGGCATCGAAAACTATTCCATGCACATCGGCGGACGCACGCCGGAGCAACGCCCGTGGTGCCTGCTGGACTTTTTCCCGAAGGATTTTCTCGTTTTCATCGACGAATCGCACGTTACGCTTCCGCAGATTCACGGCATGTCTCACGGCGACCGTTCCCGCAAAAACCGACTCGTGGAATTCGGATTCCGCCTGCCGAGCGCCGTCGAAAACCGCCCGCTCAAACCGGAGGAATTCGACGATGTCGTTCCGCAAACCGTTTTTGTTTCCGCCACGCCTGCACCGTTTGAGCTGGAAAACTCCGCCGTCATTGCCGAGCAGATTATCCGCCCGACGGGCTTGCTCGATCCCGTCATGGAAGTGCGCCCGATTAAGGGACAAATCGAAGACGTGATTCACGAAACGACGCTCGCGATTGAGCGCGGCGAGCGCGTGCTCGTTACAACGCTCACGAAGCGCATGAGCGAAGATATTTGCGAATTTATGCGGGAACGCGGAATGCGCGCCGAATATTTGCATTCCGATATCGACGCGATTGAGCGCGTGGAGATTTTGCGCCGCCTGCGCCAAGGCGCGTTCGACGTGCTTATCGGCGTCAATTTGCTCCGCGAAGGCTTGGACATTCCGGAAGCCGCGCTCGTAGCGATTCTCGATGCCGACAAGGAAGGTTTTTTGCGCAGCGAAACCTCGATCATCCAAACGGCGGGACGCGCCGCGCGCCACGAAAACGGACGCGTTATTCTTTACGCGGACGTGATGACGCAGTCTCTCGCTCGCGCAATCGCAATTTGCCAACTGCGGCGGGAACGTCAGACGGCTTACAACGCCGAGCACGGAATTACGCCGCGCGGCGTGCGTCGCGCCGTGCAGGAAAGCCTGCTTCCGCCGCCGGACGACGATGCGGGAACGCTGCTGATGGCGGCGGAAGGCGCGGGCGACGAAGATGTCGCCGCCGTGCTCGCAGAACTCGAGGAAGAAATGCTCGCCGCCGCTGATCGCCTTGAATTTGAAAAAGCCGCGTTGCTGCGCGACCAAATTGCCCTGCTCAAAAAAGGCGCGGCGGGAACGCCCGCTTCCGCGAAAAAATCCAAATCGTATTTTCCCGCCGTCAAAGCCAAAGCACGCCGGAGAAAGTAGGAAAACGCAAAAAAAAACGTGCGGGAACGGCTGAACGTTCCCGCACGTTTTTGCTGACGAATTTTTCGTAAAACTTACGCCTGTTTTTCAACCGAAGCTTCAACGACAATGTCGAGAGCCTTGTTGAAAAGAATGTTCTGCTGAAGTTCCATGAGGCGGGATTGGTCTTTCGTCAATTCCTTAACGAATTTTTCGACCGGCTGACCGCTCATGTAAGCTTCCTGCGAAATGCGCTTGTTGATGTCGTCCTGCTCAACTTTTACGCCTTCCTTCTTCGCGATGGCGCTGAGGAGAAGCTGAGTTTTGACGCGCGTTTTTGCGGCGTCCTTCGTGTTTTCCATCAACTCTTCGCGCTGGGCTTCAATTTCTTCAACTTTCACGCCTTGGCGGAGCTGCATATTCGCATATTCCACAAAGATGTTGTAGCTTTCGCGTTCGAGTGCGCTTTCCGGAAGTTCGAAATCAACCTTTTCGTTGAGCTTGTTGATGAGCTCTTCGCGCTTCTTGGAGGTTGCCATATTTTTCTTGCGGGTTTCAAGCCCTTCGCGAACCTGCTTGTTCAGCTCGTCGGCATCGGCGACGTGAAGCGATTTGAAAAATTCTTCATTCATTTCCGGAAGCACGCGTTCCCGCACTTCGGCGACGTCCACCGTGTAAACGGCGGTTTTTCCGCGGAGAGCTTCGGCGGAGAAATCTTCCGGGAACGTTACGGTAACTTCCTTTTTGTCTCCGGCACTCATTCCGACGAGGGCGGAAACGATTTCCTTAATCGTCGCGCCGAAGGTTTCATCGGCTCCGGCTTCTTCCCACGTTCCCGTCTGCTTGCCGTAGATAGCGGCATCGGGAGCGACTTCCGCAAAGGGCTTGCCGTCGATTGTGCCTTCGTAAGAAAGTTTGACGTAGTCGCCCTTTTCGGCGGCTTTTTCCACCTTATTGAACTCGGCGCGCTGCGAGCGAAGATTTTTAATCATGTCGGCGATTTCTTCGTCGGAAACCGCAAGATCGCTTTTTTCGACTTCAATGCCCTTATATTCCGGAAGCTCAAACGCGGGAACGACATCAATTTCGAAGCGGATTTCCGCCGGCTGCCCTTCGGTGATTTCCGGCTCTTTCACGTCAACAAGCGAATAAACGTTGAGCGATTCGTCGGCGCGAACGCTCTTGTAGGCTTCCTGCGTAATGCGCTGAGCGAGTTCCTTTTGCAAATCTTTTCCGAATTTTTGCTTCACCACGCTGAGGGGAGCTTTCCCCGGGCGGAAGCCGGCAATGCGAGCGTGTGCGGCGTATTCGCCGAGAAGTTTTTTCTGTTGAGCGTCGATGACGTCTGCGGGAACGTTGACGGTTGCCGCTTTGCGCGTCGCATTGATTTCTTCAATTTTGATGTCCATTGCTATTATCTAAAAAAAATAAAAATAAGAGTTGGAATGAAACAGATTTCCCCGCGACGGGTCAAGCCGCCAAATACGGGATTTACGCCGCCGGGTTGCCGATTTGCCTCGATGAAAATCAATTCCGTTTACGCGTCTTCGAAAGCGATTAAATTTTTAAAACGCTCGAAAAAGGCTTCGAGCTTCATAAGCACGCGGTTTCGGAGCTGAGAGCGGTCTTGGTTTTTGGAAAAACGCGAAACCGGCGGAAGAACTTTCGTTAATTCCGTTCCCGTGCGGCGGACAAAGCCGTCCTGAAATGCTTCCCGGATAAATTTTTTCGTTTCTTCCGCATTCAAACGTTCGGCGGCGATAAGAGCCGCAAGCTCTTCTTCTTTCTTTTTTTCGATAAAGTTTTTCCAGTCCGTTTCGACGTTCCGCTCCGGCGTCAAACTTTCGATAAACGCGTCGATGAGGTCTTTTTTATTCCGCAATTCCGGGCTTGAACCCACGGCGCTACGGATTTTTACGACAATTTCTTTGTCCTTTTGTCCGCCCTCGTTGTAAGTGGTAATCAGCATCAAAATGTAGTCAATGTTGATGTCCACCTGCTTTACGAGTTCCATTTCGAAGACTATGTCGTCGTTAATGTTTTCGCAGTTTCCGCCCTGCGTCCGCCGGAATTTGTCGTAAAAGCGCAGATAAACGCTTTGATAATCCTGAAACTCCCGCAGGGAAAGGATTTCGTTCCCGGCAAAAACATCGAACGCCGACAGAATATTTTTCAGCTTAAGAATCGCTCCGTAAAGCCGGATGAACTCCTTCTCCTTTTCTTCGCCGACAATTTCCTCTCCGAGCGGGAACGCCGTTTTCAGTGTTTCAATCAATTCTTCATATCCGGGAACGTCCTTTCCGTGTTCGTCTTTGTAGCCCGAATAATAGTCTTTGTATTTTCGCAACAAAACAACGCCCCGCGCGTCGCGATTTCCGAATAGAGCAAGCGCGTCATTCGTTTCTTTTTCCAAATTCCGGAAGCAGACAATGTTCCCGAACGTCTTCACTGAATTCAGAATACGGTTTGTCCGCGAATACGCCTGCAAAAGCCCGTGCATCCGCAGGTTTTTATCTACCCAAAGCGTGTTCAGCGTCGTCGCATCGAAGCCCGTCAGGAACATATTCACGACGATGAGTAAATCCAGTTCGCGGTTTTTCATCCGCAACGAAACGTCTTTGTAGTAGTTTTGAAATTTCTCCGACGACGTGTCGTAATTGACACCGAATTCCCGGTTGTAATCCTTAATCGCGTTTTCCAGAAAATCCCGTGATGCCGCATCCAGTCCGCCCATATCTTCCGGGTTTTCTTCGTCCAATAAGCCTTCCGCTTCGTCTTCGTTGAGACCGAAGCTGTAAATCAACGCAATCTTCAGGCGTTTCTCCGGTTGCGCTGCCATCTGCCGCTTAAATTCCGCATAATAAAGCTTCGCGCTTTCGACCGATGCCGTCGCAAAAATCGAATTAAATCCCGACAGGCGGAGGCTCTCCTTTACTGCGCCGACCTTAGAGCGGTCCCGTGCCTGCGCCGTTTCCGCAACGTTTACCAAACGCGAAAATTCATACGCTCCCGCGTTCCGCTTCGTTTTTTGATTAAAATGTTCGAGAATGTATTCCGTTATCTTCGAAATTCGCGCGGGAGCATTCATCGCTCGCTCGCGGTCGATATCACGCACCTTCTTGTCCGCAATATCGTCGCGTTCCCGCATCGTGCGCACGTAATCAACACGAAAAGGCAACACGTTCCCGTCGGTAATTGCATCGACAATCGTGTAGGTATGCAGTTTTTCCCCGAACGCCTGTTGCGTCGTCGCCAAGTTCGCGTGGCGAGCGGACGTTCCCGCATTCAGCGCAAAAATCGGCGTTCCCGTAAATCCGAACAGATGATATTTCTTGAAGTGCTTTGTAATTGCCATGTGCATATCGCCGAATTGCGATCGATGGCACTCGTCAAAAATAATCACGACGCGCTTGTCAAAAACCGGATGCCTCCTGTTCTTTTTGATGAAAATCGCGAGCTTCTGAATTGTTGTGATAATGATGCGCGCACTCTCGTCTTCGAGTTGTCGCGTAAGAATCGCCGTGCTCGTATTCCCGTTTGCCGCCCCCTTTTCAAAACGATCGTATTCTACCATTGTTTGGTAGTCCAAATCCTTGCGGTCAACGACGAATAAAACTTTGTCGACTTCCGGCATCCGGCTTGCCAACTGCGCCGTTTTAAAACTCGTGAGCGTTTTACCGCTGCCCGTCGTGTGCCAAATGTAGCCGCCCGCGTCTGTCGTTCCCGCCTGCCTGTAATTCGACGAAATGCGGATTTTTCCGATAATGCGCTCCACTGCAACAATCTGATACGGACGCATCACGAGCAGATTTTTCTCCGACGTAAAAATGCAGTATTTCGTCAAAATATTCAGCAAGGTGTGCTTGGCAAAAAACGTCCGCGCAAAATCTTCCAAATCCTCAATCGGCGCGTTTTTCGCATCCGCCCACCACGAAGTGAACTCAAAGCTGTTGCTCGTCCGCTTGCCGCCGCTTCGACGCGTTCCCGCCGCAGATTCCCGAATATGGCGTTCCCGCGTCGTATTCGCGTAATACTTCGTAAGCGTCCCGTTGCTGATAACAAAAATCTGCACATACTCAAACAGCCCCGAACCGCTCCAAAACGATTCCCGACGATAGCGCCGAATCTGATTAAACGCTTCCTTGATATCCACGCCGCGGCGCTTTAGCTCGATATGCACCAGCGGCAAGCCGTTGACCAAAATCGTTACGTCGTAGCGGTTTTCCCGCACGCCGCCTTCGGGAACGTATTGGTTTACGACCTGCAACGCATTGTTGTGGATGTTTTTTGTGTCCAACAAACGAATATTTTTGGTGCTCCCGTCTTCCCGCGTTAGGATTTTTACCGAATCTTCCTGAATCGTGTGCGTTTTCTCGACGATTCCCTGATTCTCGTTCGCAATCTCCGTTTTGAAAAAGTAATTCCATTCGGAATCCGAAAATTTAATTCCGTTCAGCTCTTCTAAGCGTTCCCGCAAATTCGCGATCAGCTCCGTCTCCGTCTTCAACGGCAAATAATCATACGCCTGCCGCGACAAAATCCCGATAAACGCCTTTTCCAAATCCGCTTCCGATTGATACGCCGCACTCTCGCGCACTTGCTTTTCGTATTCCGCAACAACCGTGCTTTCCGCATTCTCAGAAAGAATAGAGTAATGAGCCATGGAGCGATTCTGAAACTTTGAACCCCTACGGGCAATTAAAGAAATGTAAAATCTCTCGCAGAAGCGCGGGAACGCAGAGGATTTTTAAATTTTAAAATAAAAAACTCTGCGCCTCAGTGCCCCCGCAAGAGGAGCCGTTCCTAAAAACTCAAAAGCTTGTCGCGGAAGTATTCGTATTGCTTGCGTCGCGCCTCAATCTCGGCGGGAAGCCCCGACGAAATATCATTACAAAGCGCATCAAACCTATCCAAAATCCCGACAACCCGCTTCTGCTCTTCAAGCGCGGGAACGGCGATAGAAACACCTCCAAGTGCATCTCCGCTAACATGAGGCACCCCTGCTCCGCGTTTCATTAAGTTAAGCTCTGATTCTATGTTTTTCAGGGCATAGTATAGATATTTTGTTAAGAGTAATTCAAGTTTGCCCCTATATCCAAATCCGTCCGTAACAAAGATTGGTTGATTCCAATAAGACACAAAGCCCGCAGAAGCCCCACTTCTTGCGACAACAACAATCTCGCCTTCGTGATTGAATCTATCGATATAATAAGCAGGTTCTTGCCCCCCGAGAATAACAGGGACATCTCCTTTTTGAGAATCTTTCTTCGTTATGTATTCCCCGCGAAAAGCCTCGGAAACCTCGCGCAACGGAAGCAAAACCACCCCGAAAACATACTGGACGAGTCGGATTAACGCGTTATAATATGTCTGTCTGTCTGTCTGTCTGTCTGTCTGTCTGTCTGTCTGTCTGTCTGTCTGTCTGTCTGTCTGTCTGTCTGTGCGCTCATTGTAAGTTTACCACTTGCGGCGTAATTTAAGAGCGCGTCGCGGTAAAACTCATATTGTTGTTTTCGCTTTTCGATTTCTGCGGGAAGACCAATCTTCAAGTCCGCGCAAATCGCATCAAAATTATTCAAAACGTGGACAAGCCGTTTCTGCACCTCCAGCGGCGGGAGCGGAATTTCGTATTCCTTTAATGTTTTATCGCTGATTGCAGGGTAGCTCGTCCCCTGTTGATTGGATTCGACATAACGATAAAACGTAGCCGTTCCCAAGCAATGATAGACATATTTGGTTAATGCAATTTTTTCATTCACGCGGAGCACACAAAACCCCGTGCTACAAATCTGCTCGTTATACTCTCTCGGAACGACGCAACAACGCTTAAGCATCGGGCGAGTTCCGCCAAATAGAACATCATTTTTTTTCACTATTTGCTTCGCTCGGCTTGGAGCATTTTCCGACGAAATTTCGAGCACTTCGGAATCAATGATTTTGTGCGTATCTCTGTCAACGGAAGATAAATCTATATACTTCTTGTTCCCGTGATAGCTTTTCCAATCTATGCAACTCACTTTTTCCGTAAACACAGCCAATGCAACCTTGGGAATATCCGGGAACGTTAGCAACTTATTCCGATAAAATTCATACTGTTTTTTGCGGGCTGTAAGCTCTGCTGTAAGCTCTGCTGTAAGCTCTGCTGTAAGCTCTGTGAAATTGTCCAGAATCCGGACAATTTCACGCTGCACCGCCAACGGCGGCACAGGAATTCTAATCTTTCCCATTAATTTTTTAGATACGT
>SUVQ01000005.1:0-11373 GCA_015061905.1 Verrucomicrobiota bacterium | reverse complement strand
GCTGTAAGCTCTGCTGTAAGCTCTGCTGTAAGCTCTGTGAAATTGTCCAGAATCCGGACAATTTCACGCTGCACCGCCAACGGCGGCACAGGAATTCTAATCTTTCCCATTAATTTTTTAGATACGTTGAATCGGGTAACGCCGCTTGCGGTTTTTCCGATTTGAAATCTTAAATCCCGGGAACGAAAAAGATGTTTCGCGAAATCGGGCAACATGAGATCTGGCTCGTTAAAACGAAAAAAGAAACAAAAACTATTTAAATAAAGTTTTTCATTTGTCTTAACCGTAACAACCGAGGAAATGCCGCATTCATCCGGAGTTTCGGAAGAGCCCGTAAAAATCACATCTCCATATTGCAATGTGTGCTGTTTTTCACTTTCCGCAATTTTAACCCTGTCGTCTACATCAATTTGCAACGCAGGATTAGAGTAAACGTTTTTATAAGTAATAAATTTTGCATTTCCGTCTGTAAAATCTTCTTTTGATTTTCCTGACAAACCGCCAAAAAATGTTCCTACGTTTTCAAGCGTTTTATACGCCACGCCTTTCGGGCAGCGTTCCCGTATTAAATCGTCAAGTTTGCTCATCGTTTATTTTCTTTAAATTTTAATTCTCTCACGAAGACACAGTGGCACGGAGTTTTTTATTTCTCTATGGCTCCGTGTCTTTGTGAGAGGTTCTTTAAGGTTCTCCTCTATTTTTCCCCTTCGATTTCGGCGATGATTTTGTTGATTTCTTCGCGGAGTTGCTGTTCCCGCGCGACGATGGTCTCAATTTCGGCATTGAGCTTTGCGATATCGATCTCTTCCCGTGTATCTTCCTGCTCTACGTAGGACGATACGGAAATATTGCAACCGTTTTCGAGAATTTCTGCGGCGGGAACGAGCTTCGAGAAATGTTCGACATCCTTTCGTTCGGCGTAGGCGGAGAGGATTTTTTCGATGTTTTCGGGTGAGAGTTTGTTTTTGTTCCCGCCGCGCACGCATTCCGCCGAAGCGTCGACGAAGAAAACGGCGTTATCTTTTTTACTCTTTTTAAGAACGATGATACAGGTCGCGATCGTTGTCCCGAAAAACAAATCCGGCGGAAGCTGAATAACGGTGTCGATGAAATTGTTTTCGATGAGGTAGCGGCGAATTTTTTGTTCGGCACCGCCACGATAAAGCACGCCCGGGAACTCGACGATGGCAGCAACGCCTTCGGTCGAAAGCCAATGGAGCATGTGCATCGTGAATGCGAGGTCGGCTTTAGATTTCGGCGCGAGCACGCCTGCGGGAGAATAGCGCGGATCGTTGATAAGCGTGGCATTGTCCGCGCCCGCCCACTTAATCGAATACGGCGGATTGGAAACAATGGCATCGAACGGTTCGTCGTCCCAATGCGCGGGTTCGGTGAGCGTGTCGCCGAGCGCGATGTCGAACTTGTCGTAATTGACATCGTGCAGGAACATATTGATGCGGCAAAGATTGTAGGTCGTGAGGTTGATTTCTTGCCCGTAAAAGCCCTGGCGCACTTTGTCTTTCCCAAGGACCTTGGCGAATTTTAGCAGGAGCGAGCCGGAGCCGCAGGCGGGATCGTAAACCTTGTTTACGGATTTTTTGCCGAGGACGGTAATGCGTGCGAGGAGCTCGGAAACTTCCTGCGGTGTAAAGAATTCGCCTCCGGACTTTCCCGCATTGCTTGCGTACATCGTCATCAGAAACTCGTAGGCGTCGCCGAATGCGTCAATGGCGTTCCCGACAAAATCGCCGAAACAGAGCTCGCCGATTGCGTCGAGGATTTTGACGAGCTTTTCATTCCGGCTTTTAACCGTGTTTCCGAGCTTGGGGCTGTTTACGTCGATATCGGCGAAAAGCCCTTTGAAATCGTCTTCGCTTTCGGCGCCTTTGGCGGACGCTTCGATATTTTTGAAAACGGTGCTGAGGATTTCGTTGAGATTTTCGTCGTTTTTTGCGTTGCGGCGGACGTTTTCAAAAAGCTCCGACGGCAAGATGTAAAAACCTTTTTCTTTGACGGTAACGTCCCGCCCCGTTTCCGCATCTTCGTCAGAGATATTCGCGTAGCTGAAATCGGCGGGTGCGCCCGCTTTTTTTTCCTCGGTGTTGATGTAGGTCGTAAGATTTTCGGAAATAAAGCGGTAGAATAGCATTCCGAGGACGTAAGACTTAAAATCCCAGCCGTCGACGCTCCCGCGCAAGTCGTTGGCGATTTGCCAAATCGCGCGGTGGAGTTCGTTGCGTTCCTGTGTGCTTTGGGTGGTTGCCGTCATAAAAAATAGGGTAAAAATCAAGGGCAGTCTAAGTTCCGTAGCCTCGAAGTTAAAGACAAATAAAAAGGATTTCGGGCACGAGTTTTTGCTTAAAAAAAGCGTTCCCGCAAAATCAGTTGACGGGAACGCGGAGGAGAAATCCTAAATTGCAGATTTCGAATGAGGCACGTGTTTTATTGCGGTCGGCGACGGCGGCACGTTCCGACAAGCACGAGAGCGCCCACGCCCGCAAGCAATCCGAACGCCGACGGCTCGGGAATTGCCTCTCCGCTCCAAACAAAATTCATCGTGTCCGTTTCCGTATTTCCCAAAAAGTAAATATTGTCGATGACACGAGACGTATGGCTTCCGATAAGCTCGTCGTCTTCCTTGTATATACCGGCAATATAAAGCTTGTTTCCGTTGAGATTTACCCTTGCGCGATGCATCGTATCTTTTGGGAAAACCACGTATCCGGAATCGCAAAGGTAAAGCGAAGTTACCAATTCTGTTTCGGGATTGAAAGAAGCTCCGTAAACCGTGAATGCATGCGCAAGGCTGGGAATTCCTATCGCAAACGAATATCCGTTTGAAAGCGCGTAGTAAATGGCGCGGCTTGCATAGCGGGCACTGTAGTCAGAGTTTCCGGTATAATGATACCATGCCGTATCCATCGCCTCGGCGTAGGTGTATACATCTTTGTAATACCCGCCGATATTCAGTGATTGCCAGTTGTCTTTGAGCGTTCCTTCAAAATATTCCGTGGGATAATAGCCAAGCCACCATTGGTAAAACTTGTCGGATTTTCCGCCTGCCGGGACGGAATACAAACTTAAAAACGAACTGTAAACGTCCGTTCCCGTAGGCGTTCCCGCGGGAACGGAATCAACGTGATGATCCTGCCAATGCGCGACAACATTGCTTCCCGCCGCCGCCCAGCAAGTCGGGGTCTGCATTTGGTCGGCGTTGTAATAACTCGCGGGGTCGTTCGGATCAACGCCTGCCGCAAAAAGCGTAAAATCGCCGGCATGGACGGACGAAATTCCGGACAGAATAATTCCGAAAGAGAGGGGAAGTATTATGCGCTTTTTCATACTTGAAGCTCGTTTTAACGAATCTGACCGGAGTGTCAATATGCAATTCCTACTTATTTGATATATTATCCGACGAGGAGCAATTAATCGCCCCAGGGAATAAAGAGGAAATTGCCGCTCCAGCCTTTTTCGTCGTCGTTGACGATTTTGAAAAAGTTGCCGAGGAAGGAAAACGCGCCGCGCTTGCCCGTATCGACGCTGATAAACGGGAACACGTCGAGCTTCGTTCCCGCCGCCGTCGTCTCGCGGCGATAAAGGTATTTCAAACAGCTTGTAAACGATTCGTCGGCGTTCCCGCGCGAATACCATACGCCCCAGAGAAATTCCTTTTCGAAATTGCCGTCCGAGACTTCCTGCGACTCGTAAAACGGCCAAACCTGAAATTCCTTTTCCGTGAGGACTTCCGTGTTTTCGGCAACGAGTTGCTGCACGGCGCGCGTCATCGCGTTTTTGTCGAAAAATCCGTCAAAGACGAGCCCTTCTACCGCAATCCCTTTTCGCCGGAAAATTTTCAGCAATTCGCGGTGATAAAACGCTTCACGTTTTTTTCTCCTTTCACCCCAGCCGAAATTTTCCTCTTCGCCTTCGGCAAAAATTTCTTTGTCCAAATCGATACTTCCGTGGGATTTCGCCCAGCTTTTGTCTCCCGGGAACGCGAGCGAATCGCTCTTCGGGTTCATATTGAGACAATAATCTTCCGCGTTCCAGACAATCAGCTGTTCCCGCGGCGTCAGCGCGCCGTCTTTCCAAATCCGGAAGCGGCGCGTTTCCCAAAGCGTATTGATGCAGCGGGAATACGAAAATTTTTCCAACGCCTGCGCGGAGTATTCCCGCATCAGCGGAAGCGGCGCGTAGTTTGAATCCCGAAAATTAAAAAGATACATCAGCGCCCAGTCGTTGCGGGAGTTTTCCGTCGCGCCGGAATACGTTTGCGTGTCGAAGCCGTAAACCAGCGGGATGTAAAAATCGCGCAGATGCGCTTCATCCGTTACGGGAACGCCGCTTTGGTCGCATTTCGTCCACGATTCGTAAAAATAAAACGGGAACAGGTAATTTTCGAATTTGCGCGCAGTATTGTAATCCCGAAACGAATTTTCTACGCCGAAAAGGTAACACAGCGAATAAAATTCGTAATCGTTTTCCCCGTTGTTGAAGTAGTGATAAAGCGGGAAAAGCCAGTTCGAGCTTCGCGTTCCCGAGGCATTTTTCCTGCTTCCGGCGAGCGTGAAAAAGTAGCGGAAGTCTGCGTTGTAAAAATCATTTCGCGAGCCGTAAAGCGGCCAAATCGCCCACGAGGTTTTGTCGTCGCGGGAACGCGTCGCACCCAAGCCGAGGAGAAATCCGCGCCGCGTCTCGTTCCCGTCCGTCCAACGATGCCCGAACGGGAAAAGGTAAGTCGATTCTTCCTTGCCGTCGCGGGAACGCATGTAAAACGGCCAAAGCACGGAGGAAAATTCGTAGTTTTCGGCGGGCGACGCGTAATCGATGTAAAGCGGTCCGAGCAGATTGCGCAAATAGCCGCCGCCGGAAAATTTCCCCCAGCCGCCGAGCGGAGTCGCGAAAACGTAATTGTCGTTCCCGCGAGTGTTGTAGTAATAGAGCGGCAAAACGGCGGTTGTTTCGGAATCGCCGTGTTCCGTGTGCCAGCCGAGCGGCGTGATAAACGCATAATCGTTCCCGCTTCCCGCGTAAAAATAAAACGGCAAAAGCGTGTTGATGAAATCGTCGTGCTCGCCGCCGCGGAAAAATGTCGGGAAAACCCAGGTGAAATAATCGTCGTGCGTTTTGCTTTCCCGGTCGTAAAACAGCGGAACGAGCCACGCCGCAGTTTCGGATTTGTCGTCTTCGTAGCCGCCGAGCAAACCGTAAAGCAAACGCCAGTCGGTTTTGTAAGGCTCGCCCGTGCCTTTTCCCGTGTGAGATTTTCTAAGTAAAAGCGGCCAAAAATTCCAATGCGAATACGTTTCCGTGTTGCGGTAATAAAAATTCAGGAAACGCCAATCGTCGTCGCCGCTTCCGACACCGCCGAACGGGAACAAGCCCCAGTCGCTCCAATCATTCTGCCACCAAAACGGGAAAATGTAATTGATTCGGAACGAACGCTCCGAGGTCGACCAATGAAACAGCGGGAACGCGCCGAAAGAAGAACCATCCCAATACGAATTGAGCACCCAGCCGCCTTCGGGATCCCAGCCGGAAAGCGGCCAAAGCGCGGAATGCTCTTCGCCGTCTCTGACGTAAAACGGGCGAAACGCCCAGCCGTTGTCGTCAAAATCCAAAAACGGCCAAAGCACGGAAACGCCGCCCGCGCCCGTCGCGTAATAAAGCGGCCACGCGTTCGTGCGCTCGGCAGACATTTTCTTCGGCTCGTCTTTTTCGCCCAGCGGCGAAATATCCGTCATGCGTTTCGAGGAAATGCAACCGCCGAGCAGAAGCGTTCCCGCCGCAATCCCGCCCGCAAGGATGGCTGAAGATATTTTCATTCTGCGTTCCCGCTTTTTTAGTCTGCGGCTTTTGCGCAGGCTTCGAAAATTGCTTCGTAAGTTGCCACGCCCTTTTCGAGCATGGAAATGTCCGCATTTTCGTTCGGCGCATGAATGCGGGAATCCGCCGTGAAAAATCCTATCATCAGCGAATCCATTCCCGTAACGCGGCGAAAATCTTCGATAATGCCGATGGAGCCGCCTTCGCGCGTGTAAATCGGCGCGTTCCCGAATTTTTCCTCAATGATTTTTTCCGCCGCATCAAATGCACGCGCGAGCGCCGGATTCATGTCCGCAGGCGTATTCGGACGATTCGGCGGGCAAATAAAATACGCCGGATTTCCCTGCATCGGCGTCAATTTCACGCGCACGCCTGCGGGCATTCTCGACAAAATCGCCGAGGAAACTTTTTCGCGGATGTCCGCCGGGTCCTGCCCGGGAACGAGGCGGCAGGTGATTTTTGCAAAAGCCTTTGCGGGAACAATGGTTTTTGAGCCGGAGCCCTGATAGCCGCCGCCGATTCCGTTAAATTCTAAAGTCGGCATGAAGCGCGCACATTCCAGAGGCTTGTATCCGGGAACGTGATACAGGGCATCTACGTCGAGAAACTTTTTGTAATCGTCCTCGCTTTGCGGGAAACGCGCAAACTCTTCACGTTCCCACGCGGCGGGTTCCTGCACGCCGTCATAAAACCCGGGAACGTTTACCGTGCCGTCCGCGTTGTGAAGCGAGGCGCAGACCTCCATCAGCGCCTGAAGCGGATTCATCACCGCGCCGCCGTGCAAGCCGCTGTGCAAATCGCTGTTCGGACCGTCGACATTGACTTCCAAGCCCATCATCCCGCGCAACCCGATAGTGATTGCGATTTCGTTTTCGCTCGGGCTGGACGTATCCGAGAGCAACACGAAATCACCTTCGGAAAGTTCTTCCGCGTGCGCATAGAGAAATTCCCGAAAATGCGTGCTCCCGATTTCCTCTTCGCCCTCGAAAACAAAAGTAACGCGCAAAGGCAAATCCGGGTGCCGCGCGAGAAGATTCGCCAACGCGACAATCGAAACGGCGTGCGGACCTTTGTTGTCCGCGGTTCCGCGCCCGAAAATTTTTCCGCCTTTCACCGTCGGTTCAAACGGAGGCGTTTCCCAAAGTTCGAGCGGATCGACGGGTTGCACGTCGTAATGCCCGTAGACAACGATGTGCGGGAACGCTTTTTTGTCCGCATTAAAACGCCCGACGACGACGGGATTTCCGCTCGTCGGCACGATTTCGGGTTTCGCTCCGGCTTTATCCAAAAGCGCGGCAAGAAATTCATACGTTTTCTTAACGCCGCCGGCAAACGCGGGGTCGGCGGAGATGCTCGGAAATTTCACGTATTCTTTGACAACGTCGATAATATTCATACGGAATTAAATTTACCCCACGTTCCCGCGCTTCGACAAACAGAAATTGACGGAGACGTATTTCTGAACAAAATACAATTCGCTTTCTGAGTATGGAAAATTTTTCATTCGAGCAAATTTTAATTGTTTTGGGATTAACAACATTCGCCGGGTTGGCGACGGGAATCGGCGGTGCCATCGGTTTTTTCGTAAAAAAAACGAATACGCGGATGCTCACGTTTTTGCTCGGACTTTCCGCCGGCGTCATGATTTTTATCAGCTTCGTCGAGCTTTTTGCCTCGGCGCAAACGGATCTGGCGGAAATGCACGGGAACGTTTACGGAAAACTTTTCGCACTCGCCGCGTTTTTTGCCGGAATCGGAGTCGCGATGCTCATTGACAAGCTCGTGCCCGCCGACGAAAACCCCCACGAAACTCACGGCGTGGAAGAGCTCAAGCAAAGCGTTCCCGCCGCCATTTCCAAACGCTCCGGGCTTCTTTTCGCGCTCGCGATCGGCATTCACAATTTTCCGGAAGGCTTAGCGACTTTTGCCGCAGGATTGAGCGGACTTGAGCTCGGTGTTCCGATCGCCATCGCCGTCGCCCTCCACAACATTCCGGAAGGCATCACGGTTTCCGTCCCGATTTTTCACGCGACGGGAAGCCGCAAGAAAGCGTTTCTCTATTCGTTTGCGGCAGGCTTGGCGGAACCTGTCGGCGCCGTTATCGGAATGCTGATTCTGATGCCGTTTCTCTCGCCCACCGTGCTGGCAATCCTTTTTGCGGCGGTCGCCGGCGTTATGGTTTTTATCTCGTTTGACGAATTATTGCCCATGTCCGAACGCTGGGGGCACCATCACCTTTCCATTTACGGAATCGGAGTCGGAATGCTTGTCATGGGCATCACGCTCTGTGTTTTGTAAAAACGAAAAACGCGGGAAAAATAAAGTTTGCGGGAACGCGGCGGGTTCTGTTTACTTGCGCGTTCCCGTGTTTGCCTCACGGTGAGGCAGCGATCCAAACGTTAACCCACGACCAACACTACATGACAGAAAATCAGACCAAAGACATTACTCGCGTGGTTAGAGTTTCCCGAATCTTCGGGCATACGCCCGTATCCGTGCTCGTCCACACCGACGACGGTCGCCGCGAACAAATCCGCATCCCGAACTGGGACCACGTCAACACCGATACCGGCGGGCTCAACGAATCCGGCTGGGAATTTGTCGAAGACGAGCTGACACGCATCTTCGGTGAATTTGAATGGGCACTTCCCGGCTTCACCCGCTAATTATCCGGCAAAAAATATGCCCGACCTTCCGACGTTCCCGCCGATTGATTTTCGTTCCGAATTGAATGAAGATCAGTTCGGCGCGGTAACGTCCCGGGGAAGACACGCACTGGTTCTCGCCGGTGCAGGCTCCGGAAAAACAAGAACGCTGACCTATCGCGTAGCGTGGCTTCTAAGCCAAGGAATCCCGCCGTGGAGAATTTTGTTGCTGACGTTCACCAACAAAGCGGCAGGCGAAATGCTTGAACGCATCGAAGATTTAACGGGCATTCCGCGCGCTCAATTTTGGGGCGGCACTTTTCACAGTATCGGACAACGCATTTTAAGAACCAACGCTCCCGCCGTCGGTATTCGTCCGGATTTTACGATTCTTGATGCCGACGATGCGGACACACTCTTCGGTAGCATTTGCAAGCAAGTCGCTCCCGATTTCGTCAAAGGCAAAAACGCGCCCTCTCCGCGCGTAATTTACGACGCCGTCAGTTTCGCCCGCAACACGCTCACGCCGATTCGCGAAATCGTTCGGGAACGCCTCGGCTGGGCACCGCGCGCGGAAGAAATCGTTCCCGCAATTTGGGAAGAATACACGACAGCGAAACGCCAGCAAAACTCCTGCGATTACGACGACCTTCTTGAGCTTTTCTGTAATTTGCTCAAAAACGATCCGCCGGCGCGGGAACGCTATCAAAACCGGTTTCGACACATCCTCGTCGATGAGTTTCAGGACACCAACACCTTGCAGTCCGAAATCGTCCGCCTTCTCACCGGAGCGGAAACGCACGTCATGGCGGTCGGCGACGACGCTCAATGCATTTACACGTGGCGCGGTGCCAACTATAAAAACATCATCGATTTTCCGGAAAATTTTCCGGGAACGGAATTGCACAAAATCGAAATCAATTATCGCTCCACGCCGGAAATTCTTGATTTTTCAAATTCCATTTTAAACGCCCGCACCGAAGAATCCGGCTTTTCCAAGCAACTGCGCTCCACGAAGGAACACGGAGCCGCACCCTTCGTGATTCCTCAATTAGACGCCTTTGCGCAAGCGCGAACCGTTGTTTCAAAAATCCGCGGTCTCGTCGAAGACGAAGGCTATTCGCTTTCGGACATCATCGTCCTTTATCGCGCTCATTTTCAGGCAAAGGAACTCCAACTCGAACTCACGAACCTTTCCGTTCCGTTTGTCATCACCAGCGGGATTCAATTTTTCCAGCAGGCGCACGTCAGAGATTTTGTCGCGCAACTTCGTTTCGTGCAAAACAACAATGATCGCGTCGCGTTCACGCGCGTTCTCGGGCTGATCGACAAAATCGGTCCGCGCACGGCAGATCGTATTTGGGCAACCGGACAGAACACGGCGTCGAACAAAAACATTTCGATTCTCTCCGCGTTGCTTGATCCTTTGGTGCTGAAAAAAGTTCCCGAAGTTGCACGGGACGATTACCGGGATTTGGTTTTAACCTGGCAGAACATGGCGGAGGCTCTTTACGGTGCGGAAATTCCCTCCGGCTTGGAAAAGGAAACTCCGGAAAATCAGGTTTCGGAAAACTCTCCGGGAGAATTGTTCGACTTCTTTTCGGAAGCCCGCAAAGACGATAATCGCCTCACCGAAGAAGACCTGCGTAGCGAAAATCCCGTTCCCGAAAACACCGTTCTCGCTACGCCCGCGGAAGTCGTTCGCATCGGAATCGACGGTTGGTATGGAGATTTTCTCAAAAAAATTTATCCGAATTGGCAGCAGCGCTTCGACGACCTCGAAAGCATGATCGGCTTCGCTGAAAAATTCGAAAGCCTCGGCGATATGCTTACACAGCTTGCCCTGCTCAACTCGGAAACCACCGACAAAGATATGCGGGAACGCGACGGCGGACAAAATTCCCTGCGCCTCTCGACAATTCACCAAGCCAAAGGGCTGGAATTTCCCATCGTTTTTGTTATCGGATGCGCGGACGGACTTTTCCCCCTGCGCCGGGCGGTGGAAACGGGCGATGTGGACGAAGAACGCCGACTCTTCTACGTCGCCTGCACGCGCGCGAAAGAACGCCTCTTCATGCTTTACCCGAAAATCTCTTCGGGCAGAGATGCATCCCTCCTCGAAGTTTCTCAATTCATTCGGGAAGCGGATTCCTCAACCTACCGCATGTATTACGGCGGCTCGCGCATGTTTTAAGATAAAAGCAAGATGATGCAGGCGTTTTGCGAGCAGGAACACAGGGGACAACGCAACGCCACTAATCTTCCCCGCGTATACTTCAATTCGAACGGAAACACAAAAGCTACATCACACAACAAACGCTGATGTTACCGGAGTCTGAGACATTCCCGTAACCGTACAAATCAACGTCGCATTCCCGTCGGGACCGAAGACTTCGCAGACATTTTTCGTGAGGTCGTAGCCGTAGGTGAACCACGTGCCGTCTTTTTGAATCGCGAGCGGACGCGTCGCCGTCGGCTGCGTCGGATCCCAGGTAACGAGCCAAAGCGCCGGATGCCCGGAACGCATGCAATCCACGCAGGCAATTTGCAGATAACCCCGATAGATGTAGCGATGATGAAGCGTTACCGTTCCCGCGACCGTTACTTTTTTGAAGTAACGCCGACCTTGCGAATCGTAGCCGCAGTCAACCGTTGTATCCGTTTCTTCATTACGGAAACGCACAGGACGATTCGCGCCGTTGTAGGTGATCGCCCACGTTCCCGCGGACGTGCGGACAAGCGTCGCGTTCCCGAGTGTTGCGGAAACAAGTTCCGAACACGAGGGGCGAACCCAAGCATTATTTTTCACTTTTTTGCAACAATAGTCCCAATAGTTTTTCCTGAGCATGAACGACATAATCTTCCTCAAGATAATATGGATGATTCTTTAGTATCCACTTGT
>SUVQ01000012.1 GCA_015061905.1 Verrucomicrobiota bacterium | reverse complement strand
ACCTATTCTCCTGTGTTATAGAACTCAGAATAGTAGAATCATGAGAAAAACAAAAGGAAAAATCACGTTTTCTATACGAGATTTTGGTGATAATCACACATTTTCTGTATGAGATTTTGAAAAAATAATCACACTTTCGGCACGAGGTGTCGAATATTCAATCGCATTTGCGGTTGCGAAGATGATAGCCTGGCTTCCGAGCTGGTTCGTAAATTTTCGAGAATAACCTCAATTGGCATTTTCCTCTTTCAATTGACGATGTTAGCAGAAGACATAAGCCCTGCGTAAACCTTGAGTTGATTGGTCCTTCAATGGGAATCCTGAACGCGTTCCCGTGCGACGCTCGGCGGAGCGCTTTGCACATTTTGCCCGCCCGACAAAAAAATCATTCACGGAATGAGTGCGGCAGTGCTTGTTCCGTGCGGGATTTAGCCGCAAATTTTTCTGGCGCCCCGACCGAGAATCGAACTCGGATTAACGGTTTAGGAAACCGCGGTTCTATCCGTTGAACTACCGGGACGGAGAAATCTTTTTTCTCAGCGTAAATTTTCGCAACGGGAACGGAAAGCTTTATTTTCGTTCCCGTGGCGGGAAAGCGTTTAAAGCGCTTCTTCCGTGACGCGAAGTTCGCGAATGACAACGACGCGGATTTTGCCCGGATACATCAGTTCATCTTCAATCGTCATGCGGATTTTTTGCGCGAGAACGCGGGTTTCGCTATCGTTGACTTCTTCGCTGGAAACGATGACGCGCACTTCGTGTCCCGCCTGAATTGCGAATGCGTCGATTACGCCGTCGAACCTGCGCGCGATGGCTTCGAGGCTACGAATACGCTCGGCGTAGCCTTCCCGCGTGCTGGAGCGCGCGCCCGGACGCGTGGCGGAGATGGAGTCCGCAAGCATGAGAAGCGGTCCGTAGATGGTTGTGTGCCCGACTTCGCGATGGTGGCTTTCGACGGCGTTGATAACCTCGGCGGATTCTCCCGCCTGTTTCAAAATGCGCGCTCCCGCGAGTGCGTGAGCGGTTTCGTTTTCCGCATCGAGGGCTTTTCCGATGTCGTGAAAGAGCCCGGCGCGCGTGGCGGTCGAAACGTTGAGCCCGAGCTCCGATGCCAAAATCCCGCAAAGCTGAGCGGTTTCCACGGAGTGGGTGAGCGTGTTTTGGTTGATGGAAAGCCGGAACTGAAGCTTGCCGAGCAATTCCAAAAGGCGTTCGTCTACATGGAAAATTCCGAGATCTTCGCAGGCTTTCGTTCCGGTTTCGATGGCGTTCCCGAGAAGTTCTTCGTGGGAAGATTTTACGAAGTGTTCGATGCTTTGCGGGTGAATGCGCCCGTCGGCGATGAGGCGACGCAAGGCGAGGGCGGCGACGCGGCGGCGGAACGGATCAAAACAGGAAACGAGAACGGAGCCCGGCGTGTCGTCAATAATCAGCGTGGCACCGGTAACCTGTTCAAAGCACTTGATGTTGCGCCCTTCGCGCCCGATGAGGCGACCTTTGGTTTCCTCGGAGGGAATCGGAACGAGTTCGGACATGTCCTGTTCGTTTACGCGCGGGGCGATACGTTGCATCGTATCAATCAGAATGCGATGCGCTTCCATGGAAAATTCGTCCTCGGCTTTTTCGAGAATTTCCCGGCGGATTTTACGCGTGTCTTCGCGTGCGTTTTCGATTTCGAGGGCTACGGCGGCGTCACGGGCAGCTTCGCGGGAAAGTTTGGCGACATCGAGCAGCTTGTTTTCGTAGCGTTCCCGCAACTCATCGAGCGATTTTTTTTCGGCGACAAGGTTTTCTTCGTCCTTTCTCAGAGAGACGAGGCGTTCGTCGAGTTTGACGGAAAGTTCTGCGGCGCGCGCTTGAACTTCCATCGCGGTTTGCTCGATTTTTTGCGCGGCGATTTTGCGTTCCTCGATCATTTTCTCCGCTTCGGCAATGCGTTTTTGTGCATTTTCTTCGGCTTGGGAACGAATGTCGCGGGCGGCGAGTTCCGCTTCTCGCTTAGCAATTTCAAGCTCCTGTTTGCGATGATGCGCTTCTATCTCGTAGCCCCGCATTTTGCGAAGCCGAGAAAACATAAAAACGAAAATGACCACGCTTAATACTGCGTAGACAATGAACACCATCTCTTGCAAATAATCGATCACCGGAACTGAAATTTAAGAATTTATTGCCGAAAAATACGGATGAAATTCTCTCGAAAAGATGGGGAACGGTGCGACGGAGAAACGAAAACGAAAAAAGTTTTGTTTATTACGTAATTCTGCGCAAGAAAAATTTCCGGGAACGTGCGAATAAAAAGTTTCTTGCAACGCCTCGGCAAAAAAGGCAGAATCAATCCTCACGTTTTGGTCGCGTAGCTCAGTTGGTTAGAGCACAGCATTCACATTGCTGGGGTCACAGGTTCGAGTCCTGCCGCGACCACCATTTGTTCCTGAGGGAAGCCGCTATTTGTAGGTTTTTTAGAAAACTTATTATTTTGGTGGTTATTTGATTGCTCATCAATAAACAATACTATTTTTGTTGCGGCGTTTTTTTCGGCACGGTGCCGTTAAAACGCATAACACTAAAAATAGGAAAAATAAAATCATGAAAAATAAAGCAATCATCACCACTTCGTTTCTTGCATTTTTTGCGGGAACGGCAAATGCGGAAGAAGTTTGGGTAAAATCCGGCGGACTCCAAAAATTCTTTTCCGGAACTACGCTTGCGACAAACGGGTGGACTTTTGATACTACGGAAAAAACCGCGAATTATGCCATAAACTTCAACGAAGATGCCAAATACGTTTTCGGCTTTTCCGTAAATTACGGCGGAACGACGTATATTAACAACAAGGCGCAAGTCATGTTCGGAATCAACGGGAAGGATTACTCGCTGGTTATCGGAAAATCCGAGACGGCGCATTTGAACGTTTCCGAAGTGAAAGGAAACTTCTTCGCTTCAACTTCCGTCTACGTGCCGGATTTCGCTTTTACCGCCAATCCGCTCACCGCGTTGCCCAACATTACGGTTTTGGAGCCGACTTTGCCTCGAGCCGGAAGTTTTACTTACGAAATTACGCTGACGACTTCTTCTTCCGGCAAAGACAGCGTTTCCGTATATGTCCCGGAATTAAACAAACATTACGAATACGACTTAAAGCTCGCGGGCGAAGTCGCTACGACGCTCATCGGCTTGAGGTTTTTCGGAGATTCGGCAAGCAATCCTATTGATAAATCGCTGACGGCATCGGTCGGAAGCGGGATCGCCGTTCAAAAATATGTTTTGCAAAAAACGAACACGGCACTTCCCGAGCCGTCGGCGTTCGGGTTGCTCGCGGGACTTGGCGCGCTTGCGTTTGTCGCTTCTCGCCGGAGTCGAAAGTAAAAAAAAACTTAAAGGGTAGAGCTTAAAGCTTACAGAAACGTTCCCGCAGGTTTTTCTTGCGGGAACGCTTTTTAGAGTCGGAAGACAAATAGAAGGTGCGTTTTTTTTGTTTTAAGCCGAAAATTTCTGCAAATTTTCTCAAATTAAAAAACGCGCCGTGTCTTCGTAAGGAAAAAATAAAAAACCACGGATTTCACTGAACAACACGGATTTTTTTCTTAAAAAAAGAAAACCATTCGTGAAAATTCGTGCCGATTCGTGGTTTCTTTTTTTTTCTTGTATTCCCGGTTTTAAGGCTACCAGAATGGTGGTTATGAAAAGTATGACACGACTTGCTCTTGTTGCAGCTTCCTCGTTGCCGGTTTTCAGCGTTCCCGTGTTTTCGGCGGCGAGCGGAGCGGATGTTTCGGAATCAAATTGGGGGAACGTGATGTTTGTCGGGGACTCTATTACGCATGGCGTAAATTCGGCATCGTGGCGTTGGGAAATGCACAAAATTTTGGTGGATAACGGCGTTTCGTATAACGGAATCGGATACAAAACGGGACATCATTCCGGCGGCGTTTCCAACGGCGAGATTTACGGAGGAGTAAGTTTCAGCAATGCTCACAGCTCGCAGGCAAGTGCGAGAGCTTGGGAAATTGCGGGAAGGGCAACGGCGAGTCAGAATCCGCGTTTTGACAAAACCAACATCAGAAATTGGCTGGGAATCGATACGACGACGCAGTCGGGAACGAATTATACGGGGAAAACGTTTAACACGGATACGTTTTTCATGCTAATCGGCACGAATGATTTGCTTTCGGATGATAACGCTGCCGGTATAACCGAACAGAAAGTGCGCAATTTGCTCGGAGAAAATCTTGCGGGCGGCGACATGAAAACCATCGTCGATGCGATGTATCAAAGCAACGGGAACGCAAAGGTTACGCTGTTTTCGATTCCTGCGTGGACGACGCATCCGAACAGCAACGGGAGTGAAGTTCACCAAGCGGTTGCCGATTACAACGTAAAGCTCGGAACGTGGGTTAAAAATTACAATGAAGCCAACGGGAAGGAAATTACGCTTGTCGAAGTGAACACCGGCATTGTCGATGTTGCCTCGGCGACTCCGTTTTTCGGAGTCTCATCGATGTTTAACAAACCCGGAACAGCGAGCGGATCGGACGGGCTTCACCCGAACGCGCAGGGCGATTTGATTATCGCCGGGAACGCGGCAAAAGCGTTGGGCTATGCCGGGCGCACGGCGGGGCAGGAACGCAGGGCGGAAGCGGAATTTTCCGCACATTATGAAAATTTTTCGAGCGTTCCCGCCGGAACGGGAATTAATTTGCAAAATGTCAAAGTCATCGAAAACGCATTGAGTTTTTCCGAAGCGGGCGCGTCTTCGCTTACGGTGGGCTGGGATTCCGGCGCAACGCTTAAAAACGGCTTTACGGTTGATTTTGATTTGCGCCTCGGGAACGGTGACACGGACGGTTGGGATTCCGCCAATTGTATGAACGTTACCGTCGGTGATGCGGAGCGATACGGAGTGCTGAAAGTCAGCGAAGCTTATATTCGGTGGGGAGACACGGTGCTGTATTCTGCGGATATGTCAAAGAACGAAGAGTCGCTGCGCGTGTCTTATGTTGTCGGGAATGCGGCGGAAGGATTGCTTTCCGGATTTTATGTGTGGTTAGACGATATGCTAATCGGGCAGGGCTTGTCCGCAACGGCGGGAACGGGCAAGAGCGGTGTTTCGTTTGCGTATTCCGGAAGCGGGAACGCGCTCCTGAAAAGCCTGTCGCTGGACGGCTCCGGTGCCTATGCTCCGGATACGAAGTTTTATTCCGATGAAAAGAACGCTTATCGCATGTCGGATCCGAATTTTATTCCGAAAGCGGAGCCGCAGGGCTTAATTTCCGACCCGGGCGCGTGCACGTTTTATAAAAAAGGGCTGACGGCTTCCGGAAATTATTCCGCGCAGGATTCGGCAGGTTCGCCCGGCGGTAAAAGTTCGTCTGCCGTGATTGAAATTTCCGGAGGAAACGCGACGCATATTTACGCGAATAACGGCGGCTACACGGGAAAACTTTATGTGGATGTGCAAGGCGGGAACGCTTCGGCGTGGTATGGCGCACACACGAGCGGAAATTACACCGGCAACGTTACGTTGCGGCTGAGCGGAGCGAACACGGGCGGAAGCACGGTTTTCGGTGCCGTAAACGCGGGAACGGTTTCCGGAAATGTTTATTTGGACCTGTGTGCTGAAAACGCAAAATTCGGCTCGTTTACGTCAACCAATCCCGCTTCCGTTGTCGGTGCGTATAATGCGGGCGTTACGGGAACGCTTCATATCCAAATCGGAGCGGGAACGTTTGAACACGATGTTTTCGGCGGTGCGCACACGGCAAGTAGCGGGCAATCCGTCGGACAAACAAAAATTTACGTAAACGGAGGCATTTTTAAAGGAGATATTTACGGCGGCGGAATTAAAGGCTCAATCGGGAGTGTCGCGGGGAAAAATCGCAGTGCCGCAACTCCGGTCAGCACCGTTACGGTAACGGGCGGGACGGTTTCCGGCGGTGTTTACGGCGGCGGGAACGGAGATACGATTAACGGAGACGCATCCGTTCTGATTACGGGCGGAACAATTAGCGGCGGTATTTACGGCGGCGGAACGGCGGGAACGATAAACGGAAACACCGCCGTTACGATTGACGGTAATATCGCCCGCCTGCGTGCTTCTTCCGTTGCAAAATGGAGTGATATTTCCGGCGGCGGAACAAGCGGCACAATCGCGGGGAACTCAACCGTTACGCTCAAAAATATCGGAGCGGGAAACGGAATGAACGGAGCAGACCGCTACGCGGGAACGATTTCCGGCGGGGAAAATGTTGCGGGCACAAAAACCTTGGTGCTCGACAACGTGAACGTAAAAAATTTCGCCGCAGAGCTTTCCGGATTCGATGTCGTTTCAATTCAAAATAAAACGGCAACGATGCTGACTTCGCTGGGCGGAGCCTCGACGCTGAATTTAGCGGCGGGAACGTCTCTGAAAATCGCTTCGGATGCGGACTTGAAGGCGTTGAGAAGCATCACGCTCGGCATGCAAACGACGTTGGAATTTGATTTTTCGACCTTGGGTCGTTCGGAAGATGTGACGTTCGCCGTTTCGGAAGAAAATACGTCGTTTTCGGTTCTCGCGATAAACGGAAGTTCCGAAATGGATTTGAGCCGCATAAAATTTAAGGTCGGAGAAAATTTTTATGACGCGGAAGCGAAGATTCCGGATATGCAGGCGGGAACGGTGTTTGTCGGCTACAGCGTTCCCGAGCCGTCGGCGTTCGGTTTGTTGGCGGGCTTGGGCGCGCTGGTGCTTGTCGCTTCCCGCCGCCGACGAAAGTAAGAAAGCTTACAAAAATCCTACAGAAACGTTCCTGCGAGTTTTTCCTTGCGGGAACGCTTTTTTTTACGATGAGGAAATAGTGCGCGGCGGGAAAATTACCCGTGGGCGAATGTGGCGGCATCAACGATTTTGGCTCCGGCTTTTTTGAGTGCGCGGGCGCATTCGCTTAAGGTGGAGCCGGTAGTGAAAACGTCGTCGAAAACGATGTAGCGGGTTCGCGGAGAGATGCGCGGTCTGATTTTTTCGGGAACGTAAAATGCTCCGCGCACGTTTACTTTTCGGGAGGTCGCGCTGAGCAAGGTTTGTGTTCCGGTATCGCGGGAACGCTTCAGGAGCAGTTCGACTTGCGTTCCCGGAATCCTGTGCGCAATTTCCTCGGCAAGAATCCGGCTTTGATTGTAGCCGCGCCTGTTTTCTCTGGTGTGAAAAAGCGGCACGGGAACGAGCGTCGCTCCCGAAAAGTATTTTTCAAAAAATTCCGTTTCGGCGAGCATTTTCGCCATATCCGCCTCCGCCGCATGAAACGCCCGGTATTTGACGGCGTGAATTAAACGGCTCGAAACATCATCGAGCACGACAAGGCTGCGGGAACGCTCAAAATAAAATTTGCGGTCTCGGCAGAATACGCATTGTCCGCGCTCGGCAACGATTCCGGCGCAGGGCGCTCCGCAGGCGGGACAGGCATTTTCGCCGATAAAACGCAGGGCGGAATAACCTTTTTTCGAAATAAAGCGATACGGGGAATCTTCCGTGGAAATGCCGAAAATAAGGCATTGGCGGGGAAAGAAAACATCGAGCAAGGCTTCTGCGATACGGCGCGGAAACGTGCTCGCGGGAGCAGTAGAGTCGGACATGATTTCCCCAAAAAGCCAAAACCGGGAAGGCTTGTCGAGCGCGTTTTTTCGGGTTTTCCGTTCGCGACCTGATAAACTTCCCGTTCGCGTTTCCGCTGACGGCGCGCGCAGAAAAATTCGTTTTTTGGAATCGCAATTTCGGAGCGGGATTTTTTTAATCTGTTTCAAACTTCGAACCCGTGATGTCGCCTCAAGAACAGTCTTCCGTGGAAAACCAAGGTTTTTCTCCTTCTGCCGAAATTCTTTCCGACGAGGAAATTCGTTCCCGTGCCGCTGCGTTCGCGCAACGCATTTTTGAGCAGCAGATGGAAGCGTATGAGGCTCAGCGGGCGCAAGCCATTGCGATGATGCGCGCGCAGGAGGAATACGCCCGCCAAAAAGCCGCCTACGAGGAAGCCTGTCGGGAATATTACGAGCGGCAAGGGCAGGTAGCCGTTCGGATTGACGCGGAAACGGGCGAGGAAATTTATTCCGGGCTTCAAAATCAATTTGCCGAAACGGCGGAATCCGCGCCCGACGCGACCGTTCCCGCCGCCGCATTTCCCGCAGAAGAACCGGATTCCGCTTATTTTGACGCAACGGCGCAGTCGCCCGAAAATCCCGTCGGCGAAGAAATGCTTTCCGACGAAGATTACGCGGCACCCGCCGATTATGAGCAGGGCTACGAGCCGGCTTCGGGCGACGCGTATTCTTCTGACGCGGAGGCTTATCCGCAAGGCGAAGAAGAGGAAATTCCCGAGGAAGCTTCCGAAGTTCCCGCCGCCGCACCCGAGCCGCAACCCGCCGTTCCCGCTCCTGCCGGAGATGCGTTCCCGTGGTTCGCGGTGGCGGTTTCGATTTTTTGTGTTTCCGTGTTGGCTGCTGTCGGCTACATCCTTTTTTCCGGCGATCCGCGCTTTGAGCACCAGAGAAAACATTTTTTTGCGGCGTTGCATATTTCCGAAAATTCTGTTTCCGAACTTCCCGCCAAAACTCAGCGCAAAGTAGAAATTCCGGATTTCGGTGCGTCCAAACCGAAACCCGCTCCCGCGTCCGATCCCGAAGAAAAATCGCTCGCGGAAGAAAATCCGGAAACGGCGGGCGTTCCCGCACCGCTTGAGGCGGAGAGCGACGAAGCCGCCTCGGAAAAACCTTCGGACGAAATTTCCGCGGAAGAATCTGCCGTCGCGGACGAGGAAACTTCGACGGAAGCGGAAGAATCGCCCTCCGAAGAAGACGAAGAGCTTTTTGAAGACGAAGAAGATTGGCTCGATGATTGATTGTCATTGCCATTTGGATACATTTGTCCGTAGCGGCGAAATCGAATCCGTGGTCGCCCGTGCGGAGGCGGCAGGCGTTACGCGCTTTGTCGTCGCGGGAACGAACGCCGATGATTGGGAAATTTATCGGCAACTCGCCGAAGCGTTCCCGCAGAAAATTTTTTATACGGCGGGCTTGCACCCGACGGAAGTCGGAGAAGATTTTGACGCCCGAATTTCCCTGCTCGAAACTTTTTTTGAAAAAACACCGCGCCCGGTTGCCGTCGGCGAAATCGGTTTGGACGGGCATTGGTTGCCGAAAGAGGCGGCGGAGGCGGAAGCCGTTTTCAGCCGTCAGAAAATCGCTTTTTCACGGCAACTTCTTTTGGCAAAAAAACTGGGTTTGCCGGTTGTCGTTCACGCGCGCGACGCGTTTCGCGAAACCGTTGCGCTTATCGACGAGTCCGGTGTGGATTGGCGGCGCGTGGATTTCCATTGCTTTGCCGAAGACGAGGCGCAAATCTGCGAAATCAACGCCCGCGGCGGGCGTGCATCGTTTACGGGAACGTTGACGTATAAGAGCGCGGAAAACGTGCGCCGCGCCGCGCTCGCGCAAGGCTTGGACCGCCTGATGCTCGAAACGGACTGCCCGTATTTAGCTCCGCTGAAACTGCGCGGCAAGCGCAACGAGCCTGCGTTTATGCGCCACACGGCAGAATTTGCGGCTGAACTTTTTAACGTTCCCGTCGAAGAAATTTTCGAAAAAACCGAAGCGAATACACGCGAATTTTTCGGGATTTAAACGCGCGCTTCCGCGGCGGGGTTCCGCCCGACTTCGGGATTTGCCTGCCGGAAAAGCGTTTTCCTGAACATCAGCAACGCGGAATGGGAAACGACAAGGACCGACGACGCGTTGTGCACAATCGCTCCCGTTACGGGATTGAGCACGCCCGTGGCACTTAAAATCACGGACAGAAAATTAATCGCTAAGGAAATCCCGAAGTTGATGTGAATCGTTTTCAAAACAATGCGGGAAAACTTTAAAAGCGCGGGAACGGAATCGAGATGATCGTTCAAAATCGTAATATCCGCCGTGTCGACCGCAATTTCGGAGCCGCGCGCTCCCATGGCGACGGAGCAGTTTGCCGAGGCGAGCGCGGGCGCGTCGTTTACGCCGTCTCCGACCATGAGGACATGTTTCCCGTTCTCGCGCAGTTCGTTTATTTTTCCGGCTTTGTGTTCCGGAAGTAATTCGGAAAAAAAGCCTTCTACACCGGTGAGCTTCGCCATTTTTTGAGCGGCGGCGGCGTTGTCTCCCGTCAGCATGAGCGTGGCAAAGCCGGCGGCGTTGAGTTCGCAGACGGTTGCGGAGGCGCGTTCCCGTAGCGTGTCCGAGAGAGAAAAAATGCCTTCGAGCGAGCCGTCTGCCGCGAGGCAAACGAGCGTTTCTCCCTGTGCATTTCGGGTGTCAATAAATGCGCGTGCCGGCGCGGGAACGGGAATGCGCTCTTTTTCCAGCGCGGCGACCGAGCAGACTAAAATTTCTTCGCCGTCGATGTCGCAAGTGATGCCGATTCCGTTTTTGGCGGAAATATTTCGCGCACGCGGAAGAGAAATTCCTTTTGCCGCTTCAACGATTGCTTGTGCGATCGGGTGTTGGGAGCGGCTTTCCGCCGCCGCGCACCGCGCGAGCATTTCCCGCTCGGAGAGGCGTCCGGCGGAATAGTGCGCTTCAATCCGCAGTTCGGCACGGGTAAGCGTTCCCGTTTTGTCGAAAACAACCGTATCCGTGCTTGCGAGGTTTTCCAACGCTTCGCCGCTTTTGATGAGAATGCCTCTGCGTGCGGCGTTCCCGATTCCTGCCGCAATCGCCGTCGGCGTAGCCAGCGCAAAGGCGCACGGACAAAAAACGACAAGCACCGTTACCCCGCGAATCAGCGCGGAGAGAAAATTTGTATCCAAAATAAAATACGCGAAGCCGGCAACGAGGAAGGAGCAAAGAATTGCGGCGGGAACGATGCGCGATGCCCAGCGGTCGGCAATATGCTGAATCGGAGCTTTTTTCGCCTCCGCTTCCCGGACGAGGCGAATGAGGCGGGAAAGCGCGTTGTCTGCGTTGCGGCGGGAAACTTTTACGGTCAGCGCACCGGAGCGATTCCACGTTCCCGCCCAGACGGTATCGCCCGGCGCTTTGTCGACGGGAACGCTCTCTCCGGTTAAGTCGGCTTGGTTGACGGAGCTTTCGCCCTCGATAATGACGCCGTCTGCGGGAATCATATCGTCGGGGCGCACCCAAACCGTATCGCCTTTTTCCAAAGCGTCCACGGGAACGATTTCCGTTGCCCCGTCTGCCGTTTTGCGGAGCGCCTGCTTGGGCGAGAGGTTTATTAAAGCTTCGATGCCTTTGCGTGATTTTTTAACGGTCCACGCTTCAATCATTTCTCCGAGCGCCATCAAAAACGAAATTTCTCCCGCCGCGAAAATATAGCTTCCGTGTTCGTGCACGCCTTCGCTACTTCCGGAAAAGAGAACAAAAAACTGAAGCGCAATTGCCGCTAAAATCGCAATGCTAATAAGGAGTGCGGAAGTGATTTTTTTCTCCCGTGAAAGCGCGCGCCACGCCGCCTTAAAAATAGGATAGCCGCAAAGTGCCACGGCAATCCACGACGGATCCGAGAGCGGAAAACCGGGAACGCCGCATTCCTGCCGGGAGAGCAAAAAACCGAGAACGAGGCTACACAAAGAAATCAGGAGAAAAGCAAATTCCCGCCGTTGCGCGCGCTTTTGCGCTTGGGGACAGGGCGCGTTCCCGAGTGCTTGCGCTTTTATTTTTTCACAGTTCGGACAAGACATGGTTAAAATAATTTTTTTTTCGGTTATTGAGTATAGGGGTATACCCTATATTTTGTTTTCGGGCTTGTCCACGAAAAACCGAACGTTTTTTTTTTCGCGGGAACGTTTTTCGAAAAAAGTTTCGCGCGAAGCTGCTACGACACAAAGTAAAAAAAATTAGCATTCGTTAATTGTTCCGAGTAATATTAGTCGCAGATAACTCGAATAAGAACAGATTTTCCTTTGAATGAAGCGGAATTGTGCCGCTTTTTTAAGGAAAACATTTTTTAGGGAACAAAAAATATGTCGAAAATTTCGGAATCGGAAAAAATCTTTGATGCGGCAATCGTCGGGCTCGGCCCCGCCGGAGCGACGTTGGCGCGCCTTCTGGCTGAGCGCGGCTTGAGCGTGCTTGCCGTCGACAGGAAAAAATCCGATCCTGCGGCGGGTGGTTTTCAAAAGCCTTGCGGCGGGCTTCTTGCCGAGGACGCGCAACGCTCGCTTTCGCGTCAAGGGCTCGCGTTGCCGAAATCCGTGCTTGCCGACCCGCAACTTTTTTCCGTGCGCACAATTGATTTAAAAACGGCGCGGGAACGCACTTACCGGCGTTTTTACATCAACATGAATCGGCACCGCTTTGATCTTTGGCTGAAATCGTTGATTCCCGGGAACGCAACGGTTTTTCACGAGGCGACGGTGCGGCGATTTTTCCGCAATGCGGACGGGTTTTTCGAAATAACGCTTTACGTCGGCGGAGAGGAAAAAACGTTTTTTTCGCGCACGCTTATCGGCGCGGACGGCGCGTCTTCCATGGTGCGCCGAAAGCTTTTTCCTGCTTGTAAAATTCGTAATTACACGGCGGTGCAACAATGGTTTTCGGATGTGCAGTCACGCCCGCTTTATGCCTGTTTCTTTGATGAACGCTTGACGGACTGCTACGGCTGGGCGGTTTCGAAAGACGGAGAGCTCGTTTTCGGAGCGGCGTTCCCGCGGGAAGAATCTTCTCGTGCGTATGAGATTTTCCGGGATCGGGCAAAGCGTTTCGGGTTTTCCCTGAAAAATCCCGTGCGCACGGAAGCCTGTTGCGTTCTGCGTCCGGAAAAGATGAGCGACTTTGTGCTCGGCGACGGGAACGGTGCGTTTCTTATCGGCGAAGCGGCGGGAATGATTTCTCCGAGCTCGCTCGAAGGCATGAGCTATGCGCTCGATTCGGCGGAGATTTTGGCAAAAGTGCTTATAGGTGCGGGAACGCTCAGCCCGGAAAGTTTTTCGTCGCTTGCGGAAAAATATCGCACGGGAACGCGAAAGTTGCGGCTTAAACTGCTGACAAAGATTTTGAAAAATCCGTTTATGTATAATCCGACTTTGCGCGATTTTGTGATGCGCTCGGGAATCGCGGCGGAAAAATGAGTGCGCGCTCTGATTTCTCCGCGTCCTTTGTTCTCAAATAAAAACAGAAAATGCTCTCTCTCTTTTCTTTTTTGGCGGCGGCGGTTTTGCTGACGCTTGCGCCCGGTCCCGACATCATTTTTGTGGCAACCAAAAGTTTGGCGCAGGGCGCGCGTGCGGGGATTTCCGTGGCGGCGGGACTTTGCACGGGCGTGTTTTTTCACACGGCGTTGGCGGCGTTTGGCGTTTCGCTGATATTTCGCCAATCGGCGGTTGCGTTTAATGTGCTTAAAATCGCGGGAACGCTTTATTTGCTTTGGTTGGCGGTTCAGGCGTTTCGTCATCGAAAAGACGGAATCGGGCGCGCGGAGGGCGAGGGCGGGCGTTCCCGTTTTTTTGCGCTTTACCGGACGGGAGTTTTGATGAACGTGCTGAATCCGAAAGTTGCGCTGTTTTTTCTCGCGTTGTTGCCGCAGTTTGTTCCGGCGGGAACGCCGTCGCCGTGGCGGAGCATGCTTTTGCTCGGAGGGATTTTTTCCGCGCAGGCGTTTGTGATTTTTACGCTTGTTTCGCTTGGTGCGGGAGCACTTTTCTCAGCACTGAACAAGCGTCCCGGCGTTCCCGAGATTTTAAATATTCTTACCGCCGGCGTGTTGGTCGCGATTGCCGCCTCGCTTCTGCTGCTTTAGCCGCAACCGCTTCCACTTCTCCACTCTTCCACTTTTCCACTCTTCCACTTTTCCACTTTTCCACACACTACCGCTTGCTCCATTCGAGCATACGTTTGAGCGGAATGTAGGCGCGGGAACGCAAATCTTCGTCCATGGTGATTTCCGGTGTCATGTCGCGCAGGCAATCGCGCAATTTTTCCGCCGTATTCATTTTCATGAATTTACATTCGTTGCAGGCGCAGACGGCGGTGGGGCCGGCAACGAATTTTTTGTTCGGAATTTCGTTGCGGAGGCGCTCCAGCATATTGGTTTCGGTGATGATGATAAACGTATCCGCCGGAGAATTTTTGCAGTAGTCGACCATTTTTTCCGTTGAGCAAACGATGTCGGCAAGAGCGCGCACGCCGGCGACACATTCCGGATGGACGAGCACCGGAGCTTTCGGGAACGCTTTTTTTGCTTTTTCGATTTCTTTGACGCTGAACAGCACATGCGCGTAGCAACTGCCGGGCCAAAGGCTGATTTTGCGTCCGGTTTGGTCGGCAACCCAAGAGCCGAGGTTTTGGTCGGGAACGAAAAGAATTTCTTTGTCTGCGGGAACCTGGTCGACAATTTTTTTTGCGTTCCCGCTGGTGCAAATGACATCTGCGAGAGCTTTGACTTCCGCGCTGCAATTAATGTAGGCGACAACGTATACTTCCGGGTGCGCCGCCTTGTAAGCGGCAAGCTCTTCCGCCGGGCAGGAATCTGCCAGCGAGCAACCCGCTTCCATGACCGGAAGAAGAACTTTTTTCGACGGATTTACGATTTTTGCCGTTTCCGCCATGAAATGAACGCCGCAGAACACGATGACTTCCGCGTCCTTTGCGGCTTCCGCCTGATAGGAAAGCCCGAGAGAATCGCCGACAAAATCCGCCACGCGTTGGATTTCCGCGCACTGGTAATTGTGAACGAGGAGCACGGCTTTGCGCTCTTTTTTCAAGCACAGAATTTCTTCCTGCACGGGCGTAAGCGGCGGAAGATTGCCGTTCGCGGATTCAAAGACTTTCAGCTGAATGGAGGATTCGGACATACTGAGCACGATTTAATTTTTTTAGCCACGGGAACGCAAAGATTTTTTATGCGAGAAAAATGAACAAAAACAAACGGCGGCTCCGCTTCTTTTGCAGTTGAGGTTGAGACAACACAGAGAAGTTAGAGAGTTAAGTCAGTAGTAAGAAACAGCGGCGGCGAATCCTTAGTGTTTCGCCGTCGCCTTGTTTTTTGTTGAGAGATTTGCCGCTATTTGGCAAACATTTTCCGTGAGGATTTTTTTATGAAACGGCTACTTTCGCTTGCTTATTTGGGATTTTTTTCCTTATCCGTGAATTTTCTTTCGGGCACTGCGGTTTATGCGGAAACACAGAGTGAACGCGTTCCCGTAATCGCCGGAGATGACGACCACGCTCCCGTTTGGGAAACACGCGAACAGCGCGATGCACGCATGAAATGGTGGCGTGACGCGAAGTTCGGAATGTTTATCCATTTCGGCCTCTATTCCGGGCTCGGCGGCGAGTGGCGCGGCGTTCCCGCGGGAACGGAATGGATTCAAAAAAACGTGGAAACCGATACGCAAACTTATCGGGAGGAAGCGTTTCCGCTGTTTCGCCCGAGAAAGGGCGTGGCGGAGGAATGGGCGGAGTTGGCGCGCGCGGCGGGCTGCCGTTATGCCGTTTTTACCACAAAACACCACGACGGTTTTGCGATGTTTGATTCGAAGCAAACGGACTACGATTCGCAAGAACGGTTCGGGCGGGATTTTACGCGGGAATTTGTTGATGCGTTTCGCGGGAACGGGATGCGCGTCGGGTTTTATCATTCCGTGATTGATTGGGCTCATCCGAATTATGATTACACGATTTGCCCGGATTTGTGTTACCCGCAACAGCAGAAAGTTTGGAGAAAAGGCGTTCCCGGGCGCGAAATAGACCATTCCGTTTATTTGAATTATTTGAAAAATCAGGTGCGCGAATTGCTCACCGATTACGGGAAAGTGGATGTGATTTGGTGGGACTATTCGCAGGGTGCGGCATCCGGAAAGCGCGGCTGGGATGCTCCCGAGCTGATAGAGCTTTGCCGCGAACTTCAGCCCGAAATCATCATGAACAACCGCCTCTATGCGTATTCGGGATTTGACACCAATACGGATGTGAAACTGGATATCCGTTGCGGCGATACGATGTCTCCGGAAAAACACGTTCCCGCGAAAGGCTATCCCGATACGGATTGGGAGACTTGCATGACCGTCGGCGACAAATGGGGCTACAACCGCTACGACACCAGAATTAAGTCCGTCGAAACCGTCGTGAGGCAGTTGCAGGAATGCTCGGCAAAGGGCGGAAATTTGCTTTTGAACATCGGTCCGAAGGCGGACGGAAGCGTTCCCGAAGAGGTGAAAAAAGTTTTTCGCGGTGTCGGAAAATGGCTCCGCACCAACGGAGAAGCCATTTACGGAACACGTCCGTATTTCGGCTTCGAAGGCGTGTTGGCAACGCAAAGCGAGGACGGAAAAGCGATTTACGTTTTCTTGCCGCCTGCGGGAACGTCGTTGCCGAAAAATTTGCCGGCGGGCGAAATTCTCGGCGGCGAAAGCAACACTTTTTGTCCGGTGCTGAAAATTAACTCCGGGAACCTTTAGCGTTCCCGGGAGAAAGGGGAATCCGGTAATCGGTGGGCGGTAATTGGCTCCCGGTTACTTTTTTTATTTCTTCATTTCTTGAGGATGTAAAAAAAAGTTGAACTTATCGAACGTTTGTTTTATAAAACAGGCATAATCTCTTTTTTTTCTATGTCTGAAAATAATGATCTGATTTCGAGTAAAATTGCGGGTTATTCGGTTTTGTTTAAGCCGAATGCCGGAGAGCAAATGACGCTTTTTTGGAAGTTGATTTCGGAAGTTTCCAAAGAAGAGAAAGAGGGCGATGTCACGGAAAGCGGCGATTGCCGTCGGGTTCTGTTCCACGATAAGCGTTGCCGTTGTTGGCTGGTGGAATATCGCGGAAAAAAGTATTTGTTCAAATTGGACAAGCGGGATCGCCACCGCATTGATTATCTTGTTCAATCTTTTTTCTTAGGAAGTAACGCGATGCGGCTGATGCGAACTTTACATAAAGCTTTTCGGAGCGGTTTTCGCGGTGCGGCGGAGATTTTTCTTGTCGCGGATAAGTGCTTTTGCGGATGCGTTCTACATTCATTTTTCCTGCAGGAATATGTTGAAGGGCATGATTTGCAGGAAGCCTCTCCGGAGTTTTACAAAAATTACGGAAAGGAAGCGGCGGAGATTATCCGCACGCTTCACCGCTTCGGGTGCACGCACGGAGATGCGCATCGCGGAAACTTCATTTTGGAAGCGTCGTCCGGGCATTTGAAGACGATAGATGTCGGCGGGAAAATTCCTTCGGCGCCGCAAATGGCGACGGATCGACTGCGTCTGGAAAAAGAATGGGGCGTAAAGAACAAGTTGTTCGATTGGGGCTATTATTGGGTGAAAATCCACAAGGCGTGGCGGCATTTTCACCTGCGGGATTTTTTCCCGCATCATCACGCCTGAGCGTTTTTGCGGTTTTAAAAAATGTAGATAAATTTTTTATGTCATTCTAAACTAAAACTATGGAAAACATGGAAAACAAACAATCGACAGACATTCTCGCAGAAGAAAAAGCGTTTTGCTCCCGCGGAGCCGTTCTCAAGCGCGGCGTGTGGTTTTTTATTTTGTCGGCGTTGCTGGCGGGCTTGGTTTCTCTGAATTATTTTCGCCAATTGAGCATTGATTTTTCCGGCGAAGGGTGGGTTTACGCGCTATTTACGATGTTCGGGCATTTTGCGATGTGGGCGCTTGTCGCGTGGGTCGCGTTTTGCCTGCCGTGGGCTTTGGCGTTCCCGCGAAAGCCGGTTGCGGCGATTCTTTCGGTCGCGGCGGGAACGGCGGGCCTCGCGCTCGTTTTGCTCGATACGTTTGTTTTCGGTTTGTATCGTTATCATGTATACAACGGCTTTGTGCTCGAATTGCTTTTCGGCGACGGTGCCGCCGGGATTTTTGTTTTCACTGCGGGGCAAATTCTGCTGATGATCGGTGCGGCGGTTGCGGTTGTTGCTTCGGGCGTCGGGCTTTGGTTCGCGGCGCGTTTCCTTGCTTCGCGTTGCGGGAAGAAGGCTCTGATTCCGGCGGTCGCGGTTTTGCTCGTTTCGCTCATCGCTTCGCACATGATGCACGCGTATTATTCGGCAAACGGAAGCCGCTCGGTTTATCAAATCGCGGAAGTTTATCCCGGGCATTTTCCTCTGACGGCGAATCGTTTCCTAATTAAGCACGGTTTTGTCGATCCGGAAAAAGTGCGTGAAAAAATCAAGCTCAACGCCGGAACGGCTCTCGCGTATCCGCGCGCGGAACTTGTTTCGACGCAGGTGCCGACGAAAAATATTTTGGTGATTTTCATCGATTCGTGGAATTTCCGCACGTTCACGCCGGAGGTCATGCCGAACGCTTGCGAATTTGCGAAAAATGCTCAGGTTTTCACCGAGCATTACAGCGGCGATCACGGCACGCGCACCGGCGTGATTTCGCTCTTTCACGGGCTTCCGGGGCATTACTTTTATGCGATTCGCGACGGCGGAGTCAGCTCCGCATTCATCGATACGTTAGTAAAAAATAAATACGAAATGGGCATTTACGCGACGGCGAGCTTGGCGAATCCGCCGTTCACGCGCACCATTTTCAAAAACGTTCCCGAGGGCGTGATGAGCTACAATCTTTCCGACGGAGTTTCAACGGCGGAAGGCGACGAGAAAACCGCTGACGCGTGGCTTGATTTTACGAAAAAATACACGAGCGTTCCCGCCGCCGAGCGCAAACCGTTTTTCGGGTTTTTGTTCTTTGACGAATTGCACGCAATGACGATGCCGAAGGATGCCGAGAAAAAATTTCCCACGACTTGGGAAAATCCGAAATACGAAATGCTCGGGAAAGACACCGATCCGACGGAATTTTTCAATCTTTACCAAAATTGCGCCTACTGGCTTGATGCGCAGCTGAAGCGTGTTTTTGACGACTTGCGGGAACGCGGACTGCTCGAAAACACCGTCGTCGTGCTGACCGGCGACCATGGGCAGGAATTTAACGAAGACGGGAACAACACTTGGGGGCACGGGAACGGTTTTTCCGAGCATCAGCTCAAAGTGCCGTTTGTGCTTTTCGACGCGGCGCTCCCGCCGAAAACCTATTCGCATTGGACGGCGCATTACGACGTTACGGTCTCGCTTTTGCAAAATTATTTGCACGTGCAAAATCCTCCGAGCGATTTTTCCGTCGGGAAAAATCTCTTCGACGAAACACCGCGCGAATGGCTCCTCGTCGGGCATCCGGAGCAATGGGCACTGGTTGAAAAAGACCGCATTACGCACGTGAAAATGGGCGGTTCTTACGAAATTTACGACCGAAATTATCGCTTTATTCCGGACGCGAAGCTGAACGTTCCCGTTTTCCACGCGGCATTGGAACAATCCAAATGTTTTTACAAAAAAGACTGAGAACTTGCGTTTGTCAGAAGTTTAATTGCTTTCGGATTTTCAACTTTTTGCATGCTCTTAGAAAATGCGCCTTCCCGAAAATGAGGAAGGCGCATTTGTTTTTATTCGTCTTTTTTAATCAGTTCGCCGGCTTTTTTGTGTGTCCATTTTCCGCGAGGCTTGTCCATGTATTGAAAATATTCATTCGAGAAAACACCCTGAACACACAGCGCATTGCGAGGCAGGAACGAAAAATCTTTTCCCGCCAAAATTTTTTGAAAAACAACGGGTCCGGTCGTAACGAAGACGGACTCCGTTCCCGTGTGCGAAAGAATGTTTTCCCGGATTTGAAGCATCACTTCTTTGAAGTCGGGATTTTCGGGAACGGTTGCGAGAAAATAGTTGGTAACGTCGGTTCGCCTTTTTCCCGTATAAAGTGCGCGAGCTTCGTTTTTTAAAACGCGGGCAAGCGGAGCGACGAGCGTGGCGTCGATATCCATGTAAACGCCGCCGCTTTTGTAGAGCGTCGCCGCGCGCCAGAAATCCGCCTGTGCCGCGCCGTCCGTGAGTTTTCGGTAAATTTCCAAGGCATCCGGCATGAAGGGAAACGGTGTTTTCCTGAAAAATTCCTCGCGGGCTTCGGTGCTGACGTATCGGTGTTCGAAATCCCGGGCAAAAAAACGGTTAAAGAGATAATTGACGTAAATCGGCAAAGTGCTTTTTTCGGAAAAGTTTGTTTGCCAAATAATTTTCGGAATCGCCTGCGTTCCCTGCTTCCGCGTTCCCGCGCGCGCCGGAATGATAAAACGTTTTTTCGGAAAACATCCGTGGAACGGGTAGGCAAGCCCTTTGCAGAGCGCGGCGAAGATGCGTATGGCGACAGTGAGAAAATGCACTTTCCCAAGTGCACGAGACGGAGATTGGACTTTCATGTTTTTCAGTGTGTTTTTACGGCGCACACGATACGGCATTTTCCTGCCGCGAATCAATAAGGAACGAATTTGGTGGCTTTTCTAAAAATTATAAAAACGGGAATGCTTTTGTGTGCGGTGTGTGCTAACATGAAGCTCCCCATGGATTCTCTCTCCCCTAAAATTTCTCCCGATTTTCCCGCGTGGCGAGATGCTGCGGCGGGCTGGCGCGTAATCATCAATCCGGCGTGGGAAAATTCGTCGGCGAAGGAATTGCTAACGGCGAAGGACGAAAGCCCGAATGCGGTTTTGCTCCAGCAGGGGCGGGAACGCGTGGTGAAAACACCGTGCGAAACGGCGGGAACGGAGCGCGACGTCGTCGTAAAAACGTATCGCGCGCCGGGGCGTTTGCGGGAGTTTTTTGAAAAAAAAGACAAGGGCTCAAAGGCGTTTCGCGCATTTAAAGCGGCGTGGATTTTGGAAAAAAACGGAGTCGGAACGCCGTCGCCGATTGCCGTTGCCGAGCGGCGCGACGGGAACGGTCACTTGCTCGAAAGCCGCCTGATTACGGAATTTGTCCCCGCAATGTCGAATTTCCGCGACGAGCTTTTTCACATTTACGCGAAAAATCCGGACTGCGAGACGCTGATGTCGCTGATGCAAACCGTCGCCGACGCGTGTCGCGCGATGCACGACTGCGGGATTGTTCACCGGGATTTGGGAAATCAAAATATTGCGTTGAAAAAAACGGAGTCGGGAACGTGGCAACCGCTTTTAATCGACTTGGACCGCGTGCGCATTTTCCCGGCGGGAACGCTGACGGACGCTCAGCGCGGCGCGGATTTGGCGCGGCTGGACTTGCCGTCGGATTTCCGGCGCGTGTTTCACTCCATGTATTACATGGGCTACGGAGAACCGGGAAGTTTTCATTTGGCGGAAAAAAAAGAGCGAGAAGCATTTGAGCGGCATTCGAAATTGCGTCCCTGGCGGCACCCAATTCGCGAGTGGAAAATCCGTCGGGAAGAACGGAAATTCGCGCAAACTTCGCCTTCGACGGAAATTCTTCCGCTCGGGAAAGAGCTTTGGATTTGGGACGAGCGTTCCGTGCAGGCGATTCCCGCCTACATGTCGAAGGATCGGAGAAAATTCCGCTCCGCAAAAAATATTTTAAAAATCGCGAAGGAATTTTTGCTTCGCGGGAACACTCTTTGGAAAAATTACAAGACGCTGAGCGCCGCTTCGTTTTTCGAGAAAGCGGACTTTTCCGGAACGCTCGGAATGTGTTTGGAAGCGGATGCGTCTTGGGAAACGCAGTTGAGCTGGCTCGAAAAGTTGGAAAAATCCGCAGGCGCAAAACTCCCGGTTTTGTTGCGCGCGTATCATCACAAGGGCGTGGCGCATTGGGCGGACGTCGTGGAAAAAGCAAATGCGTTGCATGTGCGCGGGAACGCGGTCGCACTTGCGCTTGTTCAGGATCGAGCAGCGATTCGCGATGCGGAAAGCTGGAGGAAAATGGTTTTTTCCGTCGCGGAAGGAACGCACGGATTTGCGGATTTTTATGAAATCGGACACGCGACGAATCGCGGAAAATGGGGCGTGTGGGATTTTTCCGATTACGAAAAACTGCTCGCCCCGGCAATTGAAGCAAAGAAAAAATTCCCCGGAATAAAGCTGACCGGACCGGCGTGCATCGACTTTGATTTGCACCAGTTGCCGGGCATGATGTCGGGCGTCCCCGCGGGAACGTTTCATGCGCTTTCTCAGCATCTTTACGTGGATCGCCGCGGCGCACCGGAAAATTTCCAGGGAAAATTCGATACGACAGAAAAGTGTGCGATTCATCGCGCGTTTGCGAAAACTTACGGTTTTGAAAAAGAGAAAATTATTGTTTCGGAGGTCAATTGGCCTTTGTTAAATGCCGGGGTTTACGGTCCGATCGATTCGCCGTTCGTGATGTTCGGTCCGTGGGAAACGCGCCCCGCCGCGCCGTGGACGGTTGAGCCGCCGCGCGTCTCCGAAGTGGATTGTGCGAAATTTATGTGCCGTTATTGGTTGCTCACAATCGCGAGCGGTCACGTTTCGCGTGTGTATTGGTGGCGGCTCGTGCATCGCGGCTTCGGCTTAGTCGATGATTCCGACCCGGAAAATCCGCGTCCGCGCGCCGCGTTTTTTGCCCTGCAAAAATTGCTTTCGCAATTTGCGGGAACGCGCTTTGAGCGCCGCCTGACGGACGTTCCTGCGGGAACGTGGGCTTTGGAATTTTCCCGCGCCGACGGCTCGCGCTTTACTCTGCGTTGGACGCTCGATTCCTTCCCGGAAGTTGATAGTTCCTTAACGTAGAGCGGAAAGATCAACGGAATAAAACGCCGGGGCGGATTCCTTTTTTCCAAGAAAAATTTGTCAGAAAAATCCGTTTTTCCAAGATTTTCGATTCTTCGCGGGAACGCGAGAGGTGGCGTTTTCCCGTGTCGGCGGGGCTTCAATTTTGCTCTTCGGGTGCTTCAAAAAACGAAATGAATTTGCCGCGTCCGGCTTAAAGATTGACCGCGGTGCGCTTTCCGAATTAGCTTTGCTCCGTTTAATTGTTTCGTGTGCCTGTTATGAAAAAGAATAATATTCCTCTGTTGAACCTGCTTTCTTTGGGCGGGGCTTTTCTCGGTGCGGCGGTTTCTTTGAATGCGGAAACGGTTTGGGCAAAAGGCGTGAACGAGAACGCCGGCTGGGTCGACGTGAACAAGAACTGGCAGGAAGACAGGCAACTTTGTTGGGCGGCGGCGGCGAGTAATATCATTGAATGGTGGCAACGCTCGGCGGATGCGAAACAAATTCCGGCGGGAACGCCGCAGGGCGTCGAAAATATTTTTGACGCGTTTCGGACGGCATTTGCCGATAAAGGCTTGGGAACAAATATTGCTTGGAAATGGTATTTCGGCGGTTGTGATTTGGTGCGCTATAACTACGAGCGGGATTTTCGAAATCAAAAAACGGCAAAAACGAGCGGTCGCTATTGGGAACCGTATGTGGCAAAAGTTGCCGGAAAAACTTTGTCGCCGGAAACGGATCCGAAATGGATTCCCGGCGGCATGATTTGCGAGACGCGGGAATCTGCACGGTCGGCGGAAAAACTGGCGGGAACGCTCAAGTCTCTGTTCGAGCGCGGCTACGGCGTTTCGCTTGCTCTGGTTTCCGGCGGGAATTGGCCCGGCGGACACGCGATTACGCTTTGGGGCATGGAATACGAGGGCGATTTCATCAAGACTCTTTACGTTACGGATTCCGACGACGGCGTAACGAAGCTTCAACGCTACGACGTTTATTACAAAGAAATAGAGCATCTTCGCGAAGAAGACAAAAACGGAAAAATTCAGGAAGAGGCTTGGAGCGAAACCCGAATTTATCTGCAAAACTATTACGGTTCAAACGCGTATGCGCTGTCTTCTTACGGCGCGCTGGCGCTGCCTTGTCCGGAGCCGCGTTAATCAACAAAAAAATCATTCGCGTTCCCGCGGGGAAAGACCTATCTTACCCGTTCATTTTTTTTTGAATTTTATGTTGCACCTATCGACAAAAGACGCGGATTGCTTTGAAAAGCTGAAAGAATTTTCCAAGCCCGTCGCTCAGGCGGCGGAAATCAGTTCCGTGGTCGCGGATGTCATTGCGGATGTCGCGGCACGCGGAGATGAAGCGGTGCTTTATTACACGGCGAAATTTGATCACGCAAAGCTTTTGCAAAAGCAGTTGCGCGTTCCCGCTTCCGCGATTGAGGCGGCGTATGCGTCTTTGGCGCCGGAAAAATTGGCGGCGATGAAGGAAGCGGCGGAGTCTATCCGTTCCTTCCATGCGCAAACGTTGCGAAAAAACTGGAAGAAAAAAAATCCCCAGGGAGCGATTGTCGGCGAAATGTTTTTCCCGATTCGCCGCGTCGGGCTTTATATTCCGGGCGGGCAAGTGCCGCTGAGTTCTACGGTTTTGATGACGGCGATTCCGGCGCAACTTGCCGGCGTTCCCGAGCTTGTGATTTGCACTCCGCCGCATGCGGACGGCTCCATTGCGCCGGAAATTCTTGCCGCGGCGAAGCTCTGCGGAGTTTCCGAAATTTACGCCGTCGGCGGTGTTCAGGCGATTGCGGCGATGGCTTACGGGACGCAAACGATTGCCCCGGTCGACAAAATTGCGGGTCCCGGGAACGCGTTTGTCATTGAAGCGAAACGCCAGCTTTTCGGAAAAGTCGGCATTGATTTGTTGCCCGGTCCGAGCGAAGTGATGGTGATTGCGGATGCTTCCGCGAATCCGGAATGGGTTGCGGCGGATATTATCACGCAAGCAGAACACGGAAGCGGCAAAGAAAAAGTTTATCTGGTGGCGATGGACGAACGCATCTTGAACGCGACGGAAGTGGCAATCAATTCCCTGCTGATGCGTTACCGCAAGGGCGAGCGGCTTCGCGAAATTATGAATGCGGGTTTTTGCTCAATTTTGGCAAATTCCGTTCCCGCCGCCATTGACGTTGCTAACTTTATCGCTCCGGAGCATCTTGAAATTCAGGCGCGCCCGAATACAACGAAGCGTCTTTCCCAAGCGATTACGACGGCGGGCGCGATGCTTCTCGGGCATTATTCCCCGGCGGCTCTCGGCGATTTTATCGCGGGACCGTCGCACACGCTCCCGACTTCGCGCACGGGACGTTTTCTGAGCGGATTGCAGGTTTCGGATTTTATGCGCCGCACGAGCCTCGTTTCTTACGATAAGGAAGCGTTGCGGAAAGCGGCACCCGTTGTCGAAGCTTTTTCCAAAATGGAGCAGCTTGAAGTTCACGGACACTCCGTTACCATTCGCTTCGAAGAGTCGCTTTAAATCGTAGAGAGCGTTCCCGTCGCGGAAGGGAAAGAACCCGCGAATCGACAAAAATTGCTCTAACGCAAAGTCGCAAAGTTTTTCCCTTTGCGACTTTGCGCAAGATTTACCGAAATCAATCGGAATTGAGAGCTTTTTTCAAAGCTTCGGAATCGTAAAAATTTTCTTTTTCGAGGCGGAGAATTTGTCCGAGCCAGCTTCCGACGGCGGCTTTTGCCTTGGCGGCTTCTTCTTTCGAAACTTCCGGAAGTTTTTCGACTTCGGCGATAAGTTGGCGATATTTTTCTGCGGCGGAATCGGCAGAAGCGGTGTCTCTGACTTCATTCAGCAACGCTTGCAGTTGCTCCACCGCTTCCGTGCGGGTTTGCGGTGCCGATTCCGAACAGGCGGAAAGAAGCACGAATGCGGGAACGGCGGCGATTAGGCACAGAATTTTGAAGCTGGACTTAAACATGCGGCAGAGTCTTTCCGAAAAATCAGGATTCCGCAAATTCTTATTTCGGGCGGGAGCTGAGTTTTTTTTTCGCTTTTTTTATTTCAGTCGTCTGAAAGGGCGGTCAAAAGATTGGCGCAACCGTTTTCGATAATGTCGAGCGCGTGGTTAAAATCTTTTTCTCCGCCGTAGTAGGGATCGGGAACGCAGCGGATGTTTTCAAATTTTCCCGAACAAAATTCGGCAAATTTTTTTACTTTTGCGGTGTCGGCTCCGGCGGGAGCGCGGGCGAGAATATCGCTGAAGTTGGAGTCGTCCATCGCGAGAATTAAATCGAACCGGCGGTAATCGTCTGCGCAGAGTTGGCGTGCGCGATGGTTGAAATTGTATCCCCGGCGCGTTCCCGCGGCGCGCATCCGCGAATCGGGAAGTTGCCCGATGTGCCAGTCTCCCGTTCCGCAGGAATCGCAGGAGAGCGTTCCCGCGAGTTTTTTTTCAGCAATCATTGCAGAAAAAACGCCGTCCGCCGCCGGAGAGCGGCAGATGTTGCCGAGACAAACGAAGAGTATTTTTTTCATGTTTACGGTTTTTGATTTTCCTTTTTACGGTTCCGTCCATTTCCCGTGAGTTTTAATCAAATCAATAAGCCGATCGACGGCTTCTTCCTGCGGGATGCCGCGCTCGACGCACTCTTTGCGCACGTAGAGATTGATTTTTCCCGGCGCGCCGCCGACGTAGCCGAAATCCGCGTCCGCCATTTCGCCGGGACCGTTGACGATACAGCCCATGACGCCGATGGTAACGCCGCTGAGATGCCCTGTGCGGGCTTTGATTTTTTTCACCGTTTCCTGAATGTTGTATTGCGTGCGGCCGCAACTCGGGCAGGCGATGTATTCGGTTTTGGTTTGGCGGGAACGCGTGGCCTGAAGAATGTCGTAAGCCAAGGTGATGTTGCGGAGCGGGGAAGGGGAAAGTTCTACGCTGAAAATATCGCCGATGCCGTCGCAGAGCAAAGCTCCGGCGAGGAGCGAGGCTTCGGTGCGCGCGTCGTTTTCGCCGTTAAATTTCGGGAGCGGCAGAATTGTGTTTTTCACGGTGGAGCGAATCCAAATCGGAGAGTGAATGCCGGCGTTGGCGAGCATTTGCGCGAGTTTGCGGTAGACGCCGACCGGATGCGCGTCGGGCGTTTTTCGGCTGGAGGTGAAAATAAGTTTGTCCTGCGGGAAATCGGCGAGCGTGGGAACGACGGCGGCGCGTGCGCCCGCAGTGGTGTCAACGACTAAGCCGATATTTTTTTCGCGGCAAAGCGCAATCCAGTCGGGAATGATTTCCGCGTTTGCCGGATTGAAGCGGCGTTGAATGTAGGTGGCGGATTTTTTCGAGGGAGAAAGTTTTTCAAACAGCGCGGGAACGGAAGTTTTAACGGGATCGAAAACGAAAACGGGAATTTCGTCTTCAAAAAGCGTTTGTAGCTCGCAGGCGGCGGCGAGGTCGCTTTCCGTGGCTATGGGAAGCACGACGCCCTCGACCGGAGTTTTGGTACGCGTCGCGTTCAGTAGCGAACGCAAATCCCGAACGATTTCCTCAAAGGGTTTTTCCGCATCAATAAACACGAAAACGCGGGGCGGATCTTCGACGGAAATTTTTTTACCCGCGCCGAGTTCGACGGGAACGATGTCGCGGCGACGGAACGAAAACGACGAAATGTCCGTGTCGCGCACGGGCGCGGGAACGGGATTCGGGTTGCTCGGCACGGAGCAAACGGAGTTGATGCGGGAGGTGATTTCGCGGCAGGCGGGAAGTTCGTGCCACGGATCTTCGGTGAGCGAAACGCGAATGGTGTCGCCGATCCCGTCGAGTAAAAGCGAGCCGATGCCGATGGCGGATTTGATGCGCGCGTCTTCGCCTTCGCCGGCTTCGGTAACGCCGAGGTGGATGGGATATTTCATTCCGTTGTCGCGCATCTGCTTTACGGCGAGGCGATACGCTTCGATCATCACTTTCGTGTTCGAAGATTTCATCGAAAGCACGAGATCATAGAACCCGTTTGCTTCGCAAATGCGAACAAATTCCATAGCGGCTTCAACCATGCCTTCCGGCGTGTCTCCGAAGCGGTTCATCGTGCGTTCGGAAAGCGAGCCGTGGTTGGTGCCGATGCGCAATGTGCGCCCTAATTCCTTGGCGCGGCGAATAAGCGGGGAAACGGCTTCGGCGACGCGCTCCAGTTCCTCGGCGTATTCCGCATCGGTGTAATCGCGCTGAAGCGCAAGGCGCTTGTCCGCGTAATTTCCCGGATTAATGCGCACCTTCTCGACGTGTTCGATGGCTTCCATCGCCGCTGCGGGAAGAAAGTGAATGTCCGCGACAAGCGGTTGAGAAAATCCGGCGGCGCGGAAATCCCGATGAATTTCGCGGAGCGCGCGCGCGGCATCCACGGTCGGAGCCGTAATGCGGATAAGTTCGCTCCCGGCTTCGGCGAGCCGAATGCACTGCGCCACCGTTCCCGCGATGTCGAGCGTGTTCGTCGTCGTCATCGACTGAAGACGAATCGGATTGCAGCCGCCGATTCCGACTCCGCCGACGAGGACTTCGCGGGTCGGGCGGCGAACACAGTTAAAACGAGAAAGCGCGTAGCTCATAAAAAGAAATTGGGTTGGGGAAAGCGGAAAATGATACTCCCGTCTTTCCGTTTTTCAAGAAAACAGCTGAAATTATGCGGCGGCGGAAGACTTTTCCTCTCAATTCTCTTCTTGCGGGAAAAGCGAGAAAAGAGTTTCCTCTTTAGCATTTTATTATACCGACATGATTCAGAAAACGCTCATCATCCTCAAGCCCGACTGCATGGAAAAAAATCTTGCGGGAACGGTGCTTTCCCGTTTTGAAGCCGCCGGGCTGACGCTTGCCGCGTGCAAAATGATTCAAATCAGCGAAACGCTCGTGCGTGAACACTACGCACACCTCGTAAACGAACCGTTTTTCGGTTTTCTGTCGAATTGGATGATGTCGCGCCCGGTTATCGTTGCCGTGCTTCAGGGCGAAAACGCGATTGAGAAAGTGCGCGAACTGCTCGGACCGACGAAATCCGCCAACGCTCCTGCGGGAACGATTCGCGGCGATTTCGGCAACAAGGAAATCGTTACTTACAATATTTGCCACGCGTCCGACGGCGAAGCGTCCGCCTCCGCGGAAATCGCGCGCTTCTTCAACGAAAACGAAGTTTTTTAAAGCGTTCGGGGCTTAAGGGAACCTCTATAAATAGAGTTTCTGATGAGCGAGGAAAAGTATTTGCAGCTCGCTTCGCGAAAAAGGTTTTCGAAATCTTTTTCCCGCTTGCGGGAACGCATTTACCTCTAAGCTCTCAGCCCTCAACTCTCATCGATTAGTCTTAAAGCATTAAGCTCCTAATTTTCCTTTGACCTTTAATCTTTTCCAAAAATGCTTGATATCAAATTTTTCCGTGAAAACATCGACATGATTCGCGAACGCTTGGCGACGAAGAAATTCGACGTCGATTTCGACGCGATTCTCGCCTGCGATGCGAAGCGCCGCGCCCTTGTCGGCGAATTTGAAGCCGCGCGCTCCGCGCAAAACGCCGCGAACAAAGAAATGGCGGCGATGAAAAAAGGCACGCCGGAATTTCTCGCCAAAGTCGGCGAAATGAAGGCGATTTCCGCCAAAACGAAGGAGCTCGAAAAACAGGTCGGCGAAATCGAAGAGGAATGGCGCAAACTTTATCTCACCGTTCCGAATATTCCGGACACGAGCGTTCCCGTCGGCAAAAACGAGAACGACAACGTCGTCGCGGGAACGTGGGGCGATCCCGCCGAGCTCGTTTCGCCGAATGCCGTCGCACACTGGGAGCTTCCGTGGTTTGAAAAGGCAATCGATTTCAAGCGCGGCGTGAAAGTAACCGGCGCGGGTTTCCCGTTTTACGTCGGCGATATGGCGCGCCTGCTTCGCGCGCTGATTCAGTTCTGCCTCGACGAAGCCCACGAAGCCGGCTACGAAGAAGTCATGGCGCCGATCATGGTCAATCCCGCGTCGGCGACGGCGACCGGGCAGCTTCCCGACAAGGAAGGGCAAATGTATTATGCGCCGGAAGACGATTTTTACATGATTCCGACGGCGGAAGTTCCCGTTACAAATTTCTTTCGCGACGAAATCATCGACGAGCGCGATTTGCCGATTCGCCGTTGTGCCTACACGCCGTGTTTCCGCCGCGAAGCCGGAAGTTGGGGCGCGAACGTGCGCGGGCTCAACCGCTTGCACCAGTTTGACAAAGTCGAACTCGTCAAATGGACGCACCCGAACCAATCTTTCGCCGAACTCGAATCTCTCAAAGACGATGCCGCGCGCCTCTTGCAAAAACTCAATTTGCCGTATCGCGTTTTGCTGATTTGCTCCGGCGACATCGGTTTCCCGCATGCCAAGCAATACGACCTCGAAGTTTTCGCGGGCGGACAAAAACGCTGGCTCGAAGTCTCGAGTTGCTCCTGCTTTACGGACTTTCAGGCGCGCCGCGCGGGAATCCGTTTCCGCCCGAAAGACGGCGGAAAAGCGGAAACCGTCCACACGCTCAACGGCTCCGGGCTCGGCTTGCCGCGCGTGCTTGCGGCGATTTTGGAAAACAACGTTCAGCCCGACGGCTCCGTTCGCGTTCCCGAAGCGCTCCGCAAATACTACGGTAAAGAGTTTATCGGAAAATAAACTTCACCGACTTCCGTTTAAAAAAGAGCGTTCCCGTGATTCGTTTTCACGGGAACGCTTTTTTCTTAGCAAACGCTGAGCGCAAGCGCGAAATCCGGCGCGAGCATTTCCGTGGCAAAACGTGCAACGTCGTCCGCCGTGAGCGCTCCGAGTCGATTTTCCGTTTCCTCGTCGCGATTAACGGGCAGACCGTAAAGCGAATTGAGAGCGGCGTTCCCGCAACGCGAAGCCGCGCGCTGGCGAGCCGTGCGGCGCGCGACGCAGATTCTCGTTTTTGCGCCGAGAATTTCTTCGGAGGAAATTTTTCCGGCGCGTAGCCGTTCGAGTTCTTTTTGCATTTCTTCAAGCACGATTTGCTTTTGCTCTTTGTGCGTTCCCGCGTAGAGGAAAAACATTCCGGTGCGGGGAGAGCAAATCCGGTTCGCGCCCACGAAATACGCGAGTCCGCGTTTTTCGCGCACTTCGAGGAAAAGGCGGCTCGACATTCCGCTGAGAAGCTCCTCCGTGAGCGTGCCGACAAGGTAGCGTTCGTCGCAAAATCCGAGATCCGGGAACGCGAGCTGAACGATTGCCTGCTCCGCCGGCGCGGGCGGGGCGAGTTCGAGATTCCTTGAACGAAGCGGGGAAAATGCTTCAAATGCCTCGGCGCTCGGGCTCGGAGAAGAACCGGCACAAAAACGTTTTTCGGAAAAATATTTTTCGAGCTCGCAAAGAAGCGCGTCTCTCTCAAATTCTCCGGAGGCGGCAATAACAAGATTTTCCGGAACGACGAGGCGGGAGTAAAGTTTCCGAATATCGGAAAGCTTTATGCTTTCGAGCGCATCGACCGTGCCGAAATTGTGCGTCCCGAGTGCATGTTTCCCGAAGAAATTTTCACGAAGCGCGAGTCGGGCGTATTCTTCAATTTCGTCAAATTCGCTACGCAACGCCGCGAGTTGAGTTACGCGTTCCCGCTCAAAATTTTCTTCGGAAAAACGCGGCGCGCAAACGGCATCGGAAAGAATTTCGCAGGCGATTTTCTCGTCTCCGGAAAGCGTGTTCGCAAAAAGAGAAAAGGTGTTGTTGCCGGAAATTTCGTCGAAGTTTCCGCCGACGGATTCGATCGTCTCGGCGATTTCGCTTGCCGAACGCGTTCCCGCATCCAGCGTCATCAGCGTGGAAAGTAACGCCGTCGCGCCGTGCGTTTTTTCCGTTTCGAACGCGCTTCCGCCAAGGAGGGAGGCGCGCAGGTGAACTTTCGGGAAGCCGGAAACGGGCTGGAGTAAAACGCGGACGCCGGACGCGAGCCGGATTTCTTCGAAGGGCGGGAACGCGTGGGCGGCTGATGCGCGGGCAGAGAAAGATTTCACCGGGCGCGTGGCTTTGGGCGCGGATTTTTCAAAAGCGGAGGCGGTGGCGGTTTCTTTTTTCAAATATTTTCGGGCAACGCGAGCGATGTCTTCCGGCAAAAGCGCATTGATTTTTTCGAGAAACGCGGAAGTCGCGGCGGGCTCCCCGCGTTCCACGCACTCGGAACCGAGGCGCGCCGCCGAAGAGGAAGCCGTCGCCAAAGAATTGACGAGCCCGACAAGTGCTTGCCGTGAAACTTTTTTTAAAAGCGAGGTTGGCACGCCTTCGGCGGAAATCCGGTCGATGATGCTTCGCAGAGCGGTTTCCGTTTTTTCTCGCGAACCGGATTCCGCGACGTAGCTGATCCAGAAAAGACCGATGTCCGAAGGCGTCCACGCCGAGACGTCGACGGCGTGAACAATACCGCGTTTTTCATGAAGCTCCTGCCAAAGCAGGGAAGAATCTCCCTTGCCGAGAAGCGCGGCGAGCACGGAGAGCGCGGGAACATCTTCGTGCGCTACGCCGGGAATTTTCCACAGCAGATTTCCGCGAAGAATATTGACGTTCCCGCGTAGCGTAATTTCGCGCGGCGCAAGTTGCGGCGGTTCCGTCGGGATAAAAACTTCCGGCGAAGGCTTTGCCGGTGCTTCGGAAAAATATTTTTCGGCTAAGGCAAAAACAATTTCTTCTTCGATGTCGCCGGCAACGACAAGGGATAAATTTTGAGGCGTGTATCTTTTTTCATAATACGCCCGAAGCTCCTTTGCCGTCATTTGAGAGAAAACGGATTTGTATCCGATGACGGGAACGCGATACGGGTGAACGCGAAATGTTTCCGCGAGCGTCGCGTCGGAGAGCTTGGAGTCGGGATCGTCGTTCCCCATATCGATTTCGCGGAGAATAACGTCTTTTTCGCGGGCGGCGTCGAGCGCGTCCAGGCGCGGCTTCAACGTTAGTTGAGAGAGAATCTCGAAGGCGATTTCGGCGGATTCGGCGGGAACGTCGATGTAGTAAACGGTGCGGGAAAATGTGGTGTAGGCGTTGATGTTGCCGCCTACGGCTTGCACGCGGCGCGTGATTTCCTCTGCCGAGAATTTTTCCGTCCCCTTAAAAACCATGTGTTCGAGGTAATGGGAAAGCCCGCCGCCGAGAAATTCCGCTTCGTGGATGCTTCCCGTTTTGACCCACACCTGAATCGAAACAAGCCCGGAAGGAAGCGTTTTTCTGAAAAATGCCGAGACGCCGTTGGTGAGTTGCCTGCTCGCGGGAAGCTTTGAAAATGTATCGGAAATATTCATACAAAAATTTTATTTGTTTTCGCCTGCAGGAAGTTTCTTTCCGAATTCGGCGGGAAGAATTTTACGGATTTTAAAAACAATCCAAAATCCGGGAAGCGTGCACAAGATAGACCACCAGAAAAAGTTTTCGTAGCCGACGAGCTGCTGAAGCGCGCCGGACCAGAATTTCGGAACCATGACGCCGAGCGCCATAAAGCCCGTGCAAATCGCGTAGTGGGCAACTGCGCGCCGCGTTCCCGCGCAGACGTAGAGCATGTAGAGCATGTAGCCGGTGAAGCCGAATCCGTAGCCGAATTGCTCGACGACGATGCCGCTTCCGATGAGCCAGAGCGATTCCGGTTGCCAGTGCGCGAGCGCGACGTAGATAAAATCCGGAAGGTTCAGAAGCCAAATCATTTGCCACAGCCACGCGCGCAAACCTTTGCGGGAAACGAGCCAGCCGGCGATGACGCCTCCCGCAAGCATGGCGACGACGCCGAAAGTGCCGTTCAGCAAGCCGAAGATGCGATTATCCATTCCGAGCCCGCCGCATTCTGCCGCATCTTTAAAAAAGAGCGGCGAAATTACGCCGATTTGCACTTCTCCGAAGCGGAAAAACAAAAGAAAAAAGAGCAAAAACGCGATGCGTTCTTTTTTGAAAAATGTTTTCCATGTATCAAGAAAATCAGATACAAGGGAAGATTTTTCCGTTCCCGCGGGAACGTCCGCAACCGGGCGGGGAAGAATCAGCGCGTGAATCAGCGCAAGCGCACCGGTAAGTGCGGCAACACCGAGCAAAACCTGCGTCCAAGCCGTTTCGGCACTTGCTCCGCTTGCAATCAAGAATCCGGCTGCGGCGATAATTCCGCCTTTGGCAAAGACTTGGGAGAGGCGGAAAAACGTGCTGCGCCAGCCGGAAAAAAACGCTTGGTCGCCGGAGTCAAGTGCGAGCAAGTAAAAGCCGTCGGCGGCGATATCGTGCGTCGCCGAAAAAACGGCAACGGCAAAAAGCACGGCGACGATGACGGCGGCGGGAACGCCGAAAAACAGAGAAACGGCAAATGCCGCGAGCAAAACCGCTCCCGAGATTTGCATTTTTAAAATCCAATTCCGCTTGTGCCCGATGCTGTCTACAAGCGGGCTCCAGAGGGCTTTTAAAACCCAGGGCAAATACGCCCACGCGGCGACGAACGTGATAACGGCGTTGGAAAAACCGAGATCCTTCATCGCTACGGGAGCGACGAGATCGACTATCGCATTCGGTAAACCCTGTGCAAAATAAAGCGTCGCTACCCAAAGAGCCGCGACGCCGGAAAAGGAAAATGTTTTCTTTGAAAAAAGCACCGTTTTTTAACCTTGCTCGACGGTAACGTTAGGTTCGCCGTTCCCGTAGTGAAAGACTTTCGGTCCGCCGCAAGCCGCGAGCGCAAGCGTTCCCGCGAGTGCCAGCAGGGCGAGGATGAATTTTGCGAACTTACGCATCGGCTTTTTCTCCTTCGTTCCCGCCCATGGTTTTTTTGCCGAAGGCAGCAACGGATTTGAAAAGCGCATCAAAGAACGCCGCAACCGTGGTGTTCAGGCTGAGAAGCTCGCTGTTGGTGAGGTCAATCGTGTCTCCCGCCTTGAATGCGCGGCGCGTGTCGGCAAGGCGCACTTCCGGGCGTTCGCCTTCCTTGGCGGGCTGAATGGTTTGGACGGTTTTAAATTCGAAAACAAGCTCCCCGTCGTCGTCCACGTCTTCGGCGGTAACGACGCCGTTGTTTTGCATGAGCGAGCGCAGGGCGATTGCCATGTTGGTGATGCCGTCTTCGAGTTCGCAGAGAATGCCGAACTCTTTTTCAAAAACTTCAAATTTGTCCTGAAGAGCAGAGTTGACAAAGGCTTCCTGCTTGCGCCCGACAAGCTCGTTCGCGGATTTCGGGTCAGCTTCCATTGCCTTTTTGTTCGCAAAAAGCGTGCACAGCAAGTGGCAGTTGTCCATGCAGGCGGCGACCATCGAAAGCAAATCGTTGACGGATTGGCGGAGCATCAATCCGTGCGCGAAGCTTTTCATTTGGTCAAAATTGCGGTGGAGTTGCGCAACCGGCATCATTTTCGTAAGCGAGGAAAAATGATTGTATTTTTCGGCGTCAACGGATTGCGTCGCCGCGAGATTGAAGGCGAGCAGGTCAAAGTGGCGTTGAAGCGTGCCGAAGAAATTTTGTGCAATCGCCGGAAGGCTGATCGTTTGCTGTCTGGGTTGTTCGTTGTTGTCTGACATAATTAACACAGAAAAATAAGCGTTCCCGCGAAAATTAGGAAGTGGAAAATTTTTTCGGGAACGGGTGAAAGTGCGTTCCCGTTTTTTTTCGCGCGAAGCCGCGAAGTTTTTTGGAACCACGGATGAACACGGAATCACACGGATTTTTTTTTCAAAAACGTGCTTGACGGAGACGTTTTTTTTTTTGCGACAATCGCACTAAGAATTGGGACAAATCGGCGGGAACGCCCGTTTGCCCGATTCCTTTAATACTTTTTTAACACTCAAACATTATTGTAAATCTATGAAAAAATACATCACACTCGCGGCTCTCCTCGCCGCAGGAACTGCCGCAAATGCGGCTCTAGTAGAAATCGCAGACATGTCCGAATTGCTGGAAGGCAGTAGTTACACCGTAGGCGAAGGTGTCGTTAAGGTCTCATCAACGCCTGATGTGATTTACAGCTTCGCCGGCGCAGGCATCTACGGAATCTCCAATGCTGATATCAAGAATGCGATTGAGCAAAAGAACGGATTTCTCACTGTCGCAGCGTGGATTAAGCCAACAGATCTTACCGGAGCAGAGTCTATTTTCTCGTGGGGCGGACAGAATACGGGATTCAAGTTTGCTCTCAACGGAGATAAACCACAGCTCACAACAAAGGACGTAAAAGACAACAATCCCGGAGCCGCTAGCATGGCTTTAACGGCTGACAGCTGGCTCATGGTCGCTGTTTCCATCGACTTGGCGGGCGATGGTTCCGGAGATCGCGACTCCTATTTTTATTGGGGCGCAGCCGGCTATGAAAATCTGGTTCGGTCGGGCAGCTGGAATACTCTTTATCCTGGAAATACTCCTTCGGAAAGCGAAGCCTATTTTGGTATTGGTACCGGTAATGCCGATGGTCAGCGTGATGAATACAGCGGTATGATTGCAAATCTTACTGTTTTCACCTCTGAATCTGTGGCAACAGTGGCTGAATTGAAATCAGCTATGGGGTCCGCTGCTCCGATTCCCGAGCCGTCGGCGTTCGGTATGTTGGCGGGTCTCGGAGCTCTTGCGCTCGTGGCATCGCGTCGCCGCCGCAAATAATTTAGTAATATATTAATTCATAATTATATTAAGTGTGAGCGTTCCCGCGGCTTCGGTCGCGGGAACGTTTTTTTTCGCGCAAAGACGCTAAGCCGCAAAGTTTTTTTTAAGAGGTTCTCACGGAGACACAGAGCTTTTATTTAAAAACTTTGTGTTTCTTTGCGTTAAAACATTCGTGAATATTTGTGTTTATTCGTGGTTTCTTCTTTTCGCGACGGGAACGTTCCCTTTAAACTTCTGTGTTTAAACGCGTGCGGGAAACGTATTTAATTCTACGCATGCGAAAGTTTTTTCTCGTTGGCCTTTTTTCGCTTATTTTTGCGTATGTGCTTTCTCCGTTCGGAGTTTGTGCTTCGAGCGAGCCTGTTGCCTCGGCGGAGCCGGAAGGCGTTCCCGTTGCCGCTCCCGCCGCGCCCGAGAAGCTCTTTTACAAGATTGCGCTCAACGAATCTTTTTTCATTCGGGAACGCGAAGCCGTCGTGAATGCGCGGGCGACGGTGGATATTTTGCAGGGCGAAATGGACAAGGTTACGCTCGAGGTTTTCGGAATCGGGAACGGACAGGGCGAGATTTTTAATGTCTCCGGAGAAAAAGTTAAGGACTGGAGTATTCGCCGCGAAAGCTCGCGGACGTTTTTGGAAATCCGACCGAAGGACTTGGGGGCGGAAAAACAATTTACGCTGACGATTTCCGGGCGACAGCCGCTGAAGTTGCCGACGACGATTTCGCCGCTGATTTTTTCCGGCGTGGATTCTGCCGCATTTGTCGGAGTCGTGCAGTTTTTGGCATCGACGGATTTGCGTTTGTATGCGAAGCAGGAGCGCGGGTTGATTCCGTTGGGAGAGAGGACGCGCTCGCAGATTAATTACAGCATTTTGGGCACGCCTTCTTTGCGATTGGACATTGCGCGGGCGAATGAATTGCTGGCTCCGGTTTCGCTCGAAAAGTTTTCTTTGTCCGGCGACGTGGGGTCTTCCGGCGCGCGTTTCCGGCTTCGGGCAAAAGCTTTGGTGCGCGAAATCGGAGCTGAAGTTCCCGTGTTGACCGGGAACGCGGCGCTTTTGGATTTTCCGGAAAAAAACGAATTTGTCGTTTTGGCAAAAACGGACAAAAAAAGCGGGGAATCCGAATATTTGTTGCGGTTTCCCGCGCGCGGCGAATTTGATGTGGATTTGCTTTTTGACGCGGGGATTCGCGAAATCGACGGGTGGAGGCAGATAAATTTTTGCGTTCCCGTGGCGCAAGTCGCTCCGTATTCGCTGAAAGGAATGCCGTCGGACACGGTTTTTGCGACGGATAATGTTTCGATTCCGCAAATGAATCGGGAGCGGATTTTTGAAGGATTTTTGCCGTCGAGCGGAGCGTTGGATTTGAGGTGGCGACCGAGCATTCCGACGCCGCCGGAATTTTCCGCCGCCGTTTACGCGATAGATTCCGTTTCGGAAATGCAAATTACGACGGGAGTGTTGCGGCAGAAAAGCGAGTTGAATTTTACAATTTCTCAGGGCGAGCTTTCTTCTTTGTTTTTTGAAATGGCGGGAACGGGAGATGTGCTTTCGGTTTCGGGGCAGGATTTGCTTTCGTGGACGCTGATTCCTTTGGAAAACGGGAAGCGCGGTTTGTCCGTGCGCTTGAGCCAGCCGAAGTCCGAAAACTACAAGTTGCGGGTGATTTCTCAAACGCGGGCAATCGAATGTCCGGCGACATTGGAGCCGATACGGCTTGTGCCGGCGCGCAAGGATTGGGAAGGGCTTCCGCTTGCGTCCGTGTGCGTGCGCAACAACGAAGTTTTGCGTTTGCGCAACGGAATCGGGATTCGCTGTGAGGCACTCCCGCATGCGGGAATGACTCAAATCGTCGCTTCGGAATTTCCGGCGGACGGGAGTTTTTTCAAAAAAGATGTTTCGGAGGACGAGGCTTCCGTTTATCGCCTTTCGAGCGAAATTGAAAAACTTCGGGTTAAAGCGGATTTTATACATTCCGACCTGATTGTAACGCCGCGGGAACGTTGGTTTTTTGACGAGGGAAAAATCAGCTCCGGGCAGCTTGTCAGCTTTGAGGTGCACGATGCTCCGCTTTACGAAATGCACGTTCTCGTTCCCGACGACTTGAGCTTGGTTTCGCTCGATTCGGAAATTGTCGCGAGCCATGAATTGCTGGAAAAACCGGAAACGCCGGGATACCGGCTTCTCAAAGTGGTTTTTTCGGAGCCGCTTTTGGGCGAAGGCAAATTTGCGCTGGCTTTCCAAAAGGAAGCCGGTGCTCTCGGGCAGACTGCGGAGTTGCGTTCCTGCCTGTTCCCGCAGGCGCATTTCGTTTCCGGAGAAATCGGCGTTTCCGCCCGGAAGCAGATTCGCCTTTTGCCGGAGGCGGAGGAAAATTTGGCGGAAATTTCCCCGGCGGAGTTTAGTGAGAAAAACCCGCCTGAAATGGCGTTTCGCCGACGTGAGGGAAAAACTTCGTTGCGGATTTGTCCGGTGGCTCGCCCGGCGGATTTGCGCGGTGTTTCTTCCTGCGTTTACAAAATCGGGCGCGATAAAATTTTCGGCAATCTCAAAGTGGATTACACGCCGGGCAGCGTTCCCGTTTCCGAGGTGGAAATTGCGTTCCCGGCGGGCGCAAAGGTGCTTTCCGTTTCGGGCGAAGCCGTGCGCAATTGGACGGTGGACGAGCGCGGCGTGGCGAAAGTTCAGCTTTCCGGCGGCTTGAGCGATGCGTTTTCCGTGTCGGCAAGCTTCGAAGGCGGACGGGAAGACGGCGTGTTGCAGCCGTTTGAAGGCGCGACGCTGAACAATGTCGTCAGCGATTCGGGAACGATTTTGATTACTGCGGATCGCGTATTGAGCTTGGCGGGAGAAGAATCCGTGCACGCACTTTCCACGCTCCCGCTTAAAGATGCGGATCCCGATTATGTCCGCCGGGGCGGAGCCATTCTTTTCCGCGCGTATCAATTTGTTGAAAGACCGTTTCGTCTGCAGTTGGAAACGCGTCTTCCCAAGCAGGAAGCGACGCCGAAAGTTATCGTTACGGAAGCCCAAATCACGTCGAATGCCGGGCAGAGTTGCGACATCGTTTACCGCTGCAACTCGCTCGGGGCTTCCGAGCTCAATATCGGCGTTCCCGAAGGAATGAAAATCGTGTGCGCGGGCGCGAAAAATTTGCCGGACGGAACGATCGCGCTTCCTATTCCGCCAAAGACCGGAGAAATCAGCCTGCGCATGGAACCCGTGAACGGAGAAGAGGATTTCGCGCGGGAACGCCGCTTGGAGTTTCCCAAAGTTTTTGCGCCGGTGATGCGCACGGTTTTTGTCGGCTTCGGAGTCGTCAGTTCAAGCACGATGGGCGAAGCCGTTTCCGGAAGAGTGCTCAATGACGTTCCTGATGTCGCGTTTTGGGGTCGCTTGTTCGATTGCCTACTGACGCGTTTTTATGTGCCGGCGTTGGCGTTTTTGGGCTTGGTGATTGCGTTGTCCGTCTCCGGTTTTATTTCGAGCCGGAGAAAAACGCACCGCGTGCTTCGTGTCGTTGCGCTTGCGGCGGGAACGGTTTTTTCCGTGGCGTGCGTGTGGCGTTTGGTGGAAACGGTTTGTCCGGAATACGGTGAAGCCGTTCACATTGCCGGATTGACGGAGCCGGGTGCGGTGCTGGAGGTTACGTTGCATCGGTTTTACTTTTTGAACGGCGGCTTGCCGCTGGGATTGACGGAAGTTGTTCTGATTTGCCTGTTTGTGTTCGGCGTTTCGTTTTTGCTTTGCGGAAGCGTTTGCCGGCGTTTGTGCCTGCGGATTGCGGGGCGAAGCCTGGTTTATATTTCGGCGGCGATTTTTGCGCTTGAGGATTTCCCGTATCGCGTTCCCGCCTTTGTGGCGGCGACGGTTTTCGTGGAGATTTTTGCCTTGCTCGCGCCTGCGGTAGTGCGGGGTATTTCAAGGATTTCCGTCGCGCATGTCGGGCGCGCGGGGCTTTGGATTTTAGCGGCGGCGGGATTGGCGTTGGCGTTCCCGCCCGATGCGCGCGGAGAAGCTTCCGGCGCGGCGGTGGAGATTCCTGCGCTTGCGGAGGAGATTGAGATTCCGCACGATGTTGCGGATCGCATCACGCAGGCGATAGACGTTCGCGGCGATCGTATTGTTGCCCGCGGCGATATTCGGGTTACGGGCTACGCCGGAGACCGTTTCGACTTGCTGGCATCGCCGGCGGTGCTGACTTCTTTTGAAAAAGCGGAAAAATCGATGTTGCGTTTGGAACGCATTCGCTCCAAGGATTCCGGCTACGTTTATCAGGTGGTTTTGGAACGCGCGGGAACGTTTTCCGCGAAATTTTCTTACGAGCTTGCACTCAAGGAAAACGCACGGGGATTTCCGATTCTTTCCGGGAGCGCGGCGGCGGATGTCGCCACGGTGCACGTGCCCCGGGCGGAAGTTCAGGTTTCGGCGAAAGGAGCCGTTACGACAACGTTGACGCCTTGGGGCGAAAAATCCCAGATTGCGCAAATCGTTTTTAAACCGAAAGCCGAGCGCGAAGTGTTTTGGAACCCTCGGGAACGGGAACGCTCCCGCGAGGCGTTGCGCGTGTTCGCGTCGGGCGAAAATCTCTACGTGCCTTCCGCCGGCGTTATCGAGGGGCGGCACGTGATGAAATTCGTTCCCGCGCAGGGAGAAATCTCGCGCGTGCGGATTCGGATTCCGGCACCGTTTTCCGTTTCCAGAATCGAAGGCGCAGCGATTCATCGCTGGAATTTTAATCGGGAAACGGGCTTGCTGACGGTGTTGTTTACGGCACCGAGAATTTCGGATTTTTCGCTGTCGATTTTTACACAAACGCAACTCAGCTTCCTGCCCGTGCGGAAGAAATTTTCGGCATTGGAAGCTCTTGATTGCGATGTGCAGGTGAGCACTATCGGAATTGCGACCGGGGAAGCTTTGCAGGTAGACGCCGTCTACGTCGGGAATTTGGCAACAATTGACGAAGACGAGTTTACCCGCTCGTTCGCGGCGGCGGGAATGGCAATCGATCCGGGATTGCGCCTGCGGCGGGCGTTTCGCTCGGTGGATAAAGCCGGAGAATTTGAAGCGGAGCTTTCCGCCGTCAGTCCGAATTTACGCATAACGGGCGAGGAAAAATTTTTCGTAAACAGCGATTCCGTGAGAGCGGAAGTTAAGCTGACGGCAACGGTTTCCCGCGCGGAAGTTTTCAATCTCGAATACCGGATTCCGGCGGGAATCAACGTCGACGTTATTCGGGGCGAAATGCTTAATTACTGGGAAAAAATTCCCTTGGAAGACGGCTCGTCGCGGATTGTGATTCGCTTAAAACAAGCACTTTCCGGAGAACAGGAATTTCGGATTTGGCTCTCCGGCGCGTTCCCGCAGGACGCAAAAGAATGGGCTTTGCCGAATTTCTGGGTCGAAAACGCAAAATCCCAACGAGGCGAAATCACCGTTTCCGTGGACGAAGGTTTGCGGCTCGTTCCCGTCGCGTCCGGGCGCACAATGTTTAAAGAAGCTTCGGAAGACGGAGAAAGCGACACTTTCCGCTTCCGCTACTACAGCCGCGGCTCGGAGGCGGCAAAGTTTCAGGTCGTGGAGTCCAAGCCGTTTACAAACGTTTCCTGGCTTCATCGCGTAAGCCCAAGCGGGCGTTACGCGCATTCGAACTGGGATATGATTTTTGAAATAGAAAACGTCGCGCGTGATTCCGTGCGCGTGCGTATTCCGGACAATGCGCTCGCCGTGCGCTTTTTCGGAAAAGATTTAATTTCGACCGCAAAAACCGAAGATAATCCGTCCGTCTACGAATTGCGTTTTTCGAAACCGATTCGCGGGAACGTCCGGTTGAGCGCGGAGTTTTTTACTCCGCTTCCGCTTACAAATGTCGTGCGGATTCCTCGCGTTTTTGTTGCGGATGCCGAGCGCCAAAATGCGTGGCTTGCGGTGGAAAACGGGAACGTGTTTACGGAATTGAAATCCCACTCTCCGGAAAAAGTCGCGGAAGCGGACGTTCCCGCAGAATTGCGCCCGTTTCTGGACGGGAAAAGCTGGATGCTGGAAAAATATGCGGAAAAATATCCGGCGGAATCCGCTATTTCCGCAGACGCCGTCCGCTCGTGGAATGAAAGCCGCTCGGATGTGCATCGGGATTCGTTTCGCGCGGAATCTTTGCGCCGCTATACGGTTTACAATCGGGAAAATGCGATAACGGAAGAACAGATCTCGCTGAACGTAACGCGTAGCGACGTGCTTCGGATACTCCTTCCCAAGGGAGGAACTTTGCGTTCGGTTTCCGTTGCGGGAAGTGCCGCCCGCGTGGTGCCGCTCGGCGGGGACGGAGAAAATTCCGTGTGGCTCCCGATTTTCGCGAAAGAAGCCGCGCCCGTGGAAATTTCCGTCGTTTACGAACATGCGCCGGTTCCCGTTCAGCGCGGCGAGCGGCGGGTGTGGGAACTCGTTCCCGCGGAAATCGTAGGCGCGGAAAAGGAAACCTGGAGCTTGTGCGCGCGCGATGAATCCTCCGAAATTTTGGAAATTTTCGGGCGCGCGCCGGAAACCTTTTCGGATTCCGCCTCGGATGAAAATTCACGGTTCTTGGAATCGTATTTTAAGGACGGCTCCGTAAAAACATACGTCGCCGACGGGAACGATATTTCAAAATTCCGGGCAGTTCTCTCTTTCCCCCAAAGAGAAAAAGCCGGAAACGGGAACGGCTTAGAGGTTTTCCTGTTCCTGTTCTCGCTCGTGGCGGTATTCAAAATCTTCCGGTTTTGGAAAAAACAAAGCCGGAAGTGAGCCTGCTTTTTAGCTTCGAATAAATTCCTTGAGGTCGGAATTGACGATGAATTTCAACTCGTCCGTATTTTTCGTTTCCGTGAAAAGGAACCCGAAAGTGGTGCTTTCTCGAAAATCAAATTTTCTCACCGCGCGAACGCATTCAAATTTTTTGCAGAGCGCATCGTAGTCAAACTCCCGAATCGGCGGGCAGGGCGCGGGCTTGTTCAGCACGCACATTGTATAAATTTTCCCGTCTTTGCCTGCGAGGAGTTTTTCCCAGTCCGGTTTTTTGTTGTTGAGAAAATAATCGTAGGTGCGGATTCCGTAGGCAAAGAGTCCGACGTCCGTGCAACAGCAACCGGCAAAGCGCATCGGGTTGAACTCAATCGGAGAAATCCGCCCGTTTGCTTCAATCCGCAACTCGACGTGCGCCGGGAAATTGCGCGCGCCGAGAACCGTATTTACGCGGTTGAAAAATGCCGTCAGCGGAGAAAGTTTTTCCGTGATGATTTCTTTCGAGGTGTAGTAAAGCCGGTCGCTAACATCACTTTCCGAAGAAAAATCGTGCTTGAGAATATTTAAAATAACCGCGTTCCCGTCGTCGTCAAAATATACGTCCACGGCGTATTCTTCTCCGTGTATATATTTTTCAATGACAAATTTTCCGTTCCCGAGCACGCTTTCCGGATAAAGCTTCTTCCAGTTTTCGGAAGTCGTTTCAATGTCGGCGAGCGCATTCGCCCAATCTTCCCGCGTTTGAATCGTGTAAACACCGACGCTGAAAAAACCGACCGAAGGTTTTAAAACAACCGGGCAGGGCAGGTTTTCAAATTTTACGTCGTGTAGCTTTTCCGCCTCAATTTCCTCGAAAAAGAAATCCGGATAAACGGTTTTGAGAAGTCGCCGCATTGCCGCTTTGTTCTTCATCGCGTCAATTGTCGCGGTCAGCGCGTTTCCGCCGGGCGTGTTGGCATAAATCCAATCAAGTGCGTTTTCCGAAGTCGTGTAAATGCGCTCGCCGGCGGCGATGCGTTCCCGCGCCTCGGCGTCTTCGATGAGATTGAGCTTATGCGTTTGCGCCGCTTCAAGTGACATTTCGTTTTTCAAAACGGCAACTTGCGAGGCTTCGAGATAATCTTTGAGCTCGTTTGAAACAAAGGGTTTTTCGAGAATAATCATGAGCGGGAATTAAAAGCGGAAATTGAACGTTAGGATTCGGACACCGGGCGGTTTTCGTATGCGTCGAGCAAATCGCCGATGAAGGGGACGACGATTTTCCGCGCGCCGGATTCCGTTGTTTCAAAGTAAGGATCCGGAGCCGAAACCAAATCAAACGGTTCTTCGGGCAGGTTTTCCTCGTCAAATTCCATGTCGTCAATCGGATCCTGCTCGTCAAAAATCATCGTCATACGGCGCGGATTATCCGCGAGAACGCGCGCCGGATTTTCCACGCGGTTCTTCTTCACAAATTCAAAGGTGCAGGGAAAACAATTTTTAACGTAAGGTGTTTTAAATGCGTTGAGCCATTGATTTGAAATGCCTTCTCGGTTTGTCAGCAAAACCGTATCCGAAAAGTGAATACACGCGGCGAACCAGTCCGCACTCGCGGGAACGGCGGCGGCAAATTTGCAATCGACAATCGTAACGACGCGCGCGACGTGCCAGCCGAGGCGTTTTGCGAGCGCGGCGAGTGCTTCGATTTGATCCACGGGATCGTCTTCGCCGTCGGTCAGGAAAACGGCGTTGTCTCCGGCATCATGCGCTTCGCCGAGTTCGACGGCGTTCCCGTCGTCGTTAAATTTCCACGAGCGAAGCGTTGTCGCGGGAGCGTCGGCGAGCGGTTTTTCGGCTTCGGCATTGCGTTCGGCTTCGGCGATGTAAACGGTGGTTTCACCGTCGAGCCCGTCGCGAATCAAGTCCGCGAGAATTGCGCGCCTGCCGCAATTCGGAGTTCCGAGGAAAATATATAAATTTGTCATGGGATTTTTTTTACGCAAAGAACGCGAAGATTTTCACGTTGTTAAAATTCGTGTGAATTCGTGTCTATTCGTGGTTCCTTCCGGTAAATCTTTGCGTTCTTTGCGTTTGAATAAAAGTTAAAAAACGCGTTGGGCGCGTTGGCGCAAAAGGTGATCGGCGAGGACGAGTGCCGCCATGGCTTCGACGACGGGGACGGCGCGCGGGAGTACACAGGGGTCGTGGCGACCGTGCCCGACGACTTCGCAGGGCGTTCCCGAGGCGTCGACACTCGCTTGTTTTTTTGCGATGGTCGGCGTCGGCTTGAACGCGACGCGGAAGTTGATTTCCTCGCCGTTGGAAATGCCGCCTTGGACGCCGCCGGATCGGTTGGTCGCGGTGCGGATTTTTCCGTCGCGCATTTCAAATGCGTCGTTGTGCTCGGAGCCGCAGAGGCGCGTTCCCGCGAAACCGCTCCCGATTTCAAAGCCCTTGGTGGCGGGAATGCAAAGCATGGCTTTGGCGAGATCGGCTTCGAGGCGGTCAAAAACCGGTTCGCCCAAGCCGGCGGGAACGCCGCGGATTTTGCAGCGAATTGTTCCGCCGACGGAATCTCCGTCCGCGCGTGCCGTTTTGATGCGCGTTTCCATTTTTTCCGCGATTTCGGCGTGCGGGCAACGCACGGGAACGCGTTCGATTTCGCTTTGCGGGAAAAAAGTTTCGCACGGCGGCATTGCGATTTCTGCGACGCTTTCGACGTAGCAGGAAAATTCGATTTCGGGGCAGAACGCGGCGAGAAGTTTTTTCGCGATTGCGCCGGTGGCAACGCGTCCGACGGTTTCGCGGGCGGAGGCTCGCCCGCCGCCTTCCGGGTTGCGGAAACCGTATTTGGCGATGTAGGTAAAATCGGCGTGCGAGGGGCGGAATTGGTCGCGCAGTTTGTCGTAAGCCTGCGGGCGGTGGTCGGTGTTGCGCACGAGTAGGGCGATCGGCGTTCCCGTGGTTTGTCCCTGATAGACGCCGGAGAGGATTTCGACGCGGTCGCCTTCGTTGCGCGGAGTGGAAAGCGCGCTTTGTCCGGGACGGCGGCGGTCGAGCTCGGCTTGGATTTCTTCGGCGGAAATCGGCAGTTGCGCGGGACAGCCGTCGATGACGACACCGATGCCCGATCCGTGGCTTTCGCCGAATGTTGAGATTTGAAAAAGTTTGCCGAAGATACTGCCCATAATATTTGTCAGAATCTAATCCCAATCGCGTTCCCGCCGCAACGGCGAAGTTTTCGGCGAGTTTTAACGGGAGAGTAGCTTGGTCTTGGCATATGCTTTACGAAGGAAGTTTTTTTTTTCAAAAATCGCTTTCATTTGCGGGGCGTGCGGAATAAAATCGCCATTGCTATGACACCCGTGAAAGAAACTTTTGCTAAACTCGCCCGACAATACAAATCCGAGCTTCTCGACAACGTGCTTCCGTTTTGGCTCGAAAAGTCGCAGGACAAAGAATACGGCGGCTATTTTACCTGCCTTGACCGCGACGGAAGCGTGTTTGATACGGACAAATTTATTTGGCTCCAAGGGCGCCAGGTTTGGATGTTCGCGTTCCTTTACAACCGCGTTGAAAAGCGCAAGGAATGGCTCGATTGCGCAATTCAGGGTGCGGAATTTTTGAAAAAATACGGACACGACGGCGAATACAATTTCTATTTCTCGCTTGCTCGCGACGGCACGCCGCAAGTCGAGCCTTACAACATTTTCTCGAATACGTTCGCGTGCATGGCGTTCGGGCAACTTTCAATCGCGACCGGGAACGCCGAATACGCGGAAATTTCCAAAAAAGCGTTCGACCGCGTGATCGCCCGTTTCGACAACCCGAAAGGGCGTTGGAGCAAGGCTTCGCCGAAAGCGCGCCCGATGAAAGCGTTTGCACTCCCGATGATCGTGTGCAATCTCGCTCTCGAAATCGAACCGCTCGTCGAACCCGCATTTCTGCAAAAAACAATCGACACCTGCATCCGCTTGGTGACGGAAGAATTTTACCGTCCGGATGTCGGTCCGGGGCTCATCGTCGAGCACCTCAATGCCGACGGCACGCTTGCGGACAACATGGACGGGCGTTTGCTGAACCCGGGACACATGATTGAATCCACGTGGTTTCTCATGGATCTCGGCGAACGCCAAAACGATCCCGCGCTTATCGAAAAAGCCAAAACGATTTGCCTCAATGCGCTCGAATACGGCTGGGACGAAAAATTCGGAGGCATCTTTTATTTTATGGACCGTCTCGGGCGTCCTCTCCAACAACTTGAGTGGGATCAAAAACTCTGGTGGGTGCACATTGAAACGCTCATTGCGTTGCTCAAAGGCTATCGCCTCACGGGCGATCCGAAATGCTGGGAATGGTTTACGCGGATTCACGATTACGCGTGGAAACATTTTAAGGACGAAAAGTATCCGGAATGGTTCGGCTATCTTACGCGGCAAGGCGAGCCGTTGCTCTCGCTCAAAGGCGGGAAATGGAAAGGTTGCTTCCACGTTCCGCGCGGGCTTTATCAATGCTGGCAACAGCTCGAAATGCTCGCAAAATAAGCGAAGCTTTTTTGATTAAAATTCAAAGAAAAACGTTCCCGCGAAAAATCAATTCCGCGGGAACGCTTTTTTTTCGAATAAAATTTTGTGCTACGCTACGAAGTTTTTAAGTAGCCGCAGAAGCCCGGTTTTTTCGTGTGAAATAAATTTTGAAGCTCGCGTTCCCGCAGTGCGCGGCGTTTTAATTTCCCTGCTATGAAAACCTTTGAAAAAGACGGACAAATTTTCCAACAATGGCGCGTCGGCGCTTCCTCTTTCACCGCCTGCATGACGCTCGGTGCCCGCCTGCTGAGCTGGGAGCTCGATGTCGCGGGAACGCGGCGCCAAGTGATTCTTTGGCCCGAAAATGCGGATTTTTCCGAATACCGAAAAATTCGCGGCGGAAACCCGATTCTGTTCCCGTTTATGGGACGCAATTATGCCGACGGAAAGCGTTTTTTCTGGAAAAATCCGGTCGACGGCGTGGTGCGCCCGATGCCGCAGCACGGCTATGCGGTGGACGGAAAATTTGAAATCGTCGAAGCGACGGAAAATTCCGTGAAAGTAAAATATTTGCCGGACGAAGCGGCGCGCGAAGGTTATCCGTTCGATTACGATTTCTTTGTTACGTATCGCTTTGCGGAGCTTTCGCTCGAGTGTGAATTTGAACTTGTCAACCGCGGGAACGTGCGCCTTCCGTGGTGCGCCGGGCATCATTTTTATTTCGCGATGCCGTGGCATGCGGAGCTTTCCCGCAAGGACTATGTGCTGAAAATCGATGCCAAAAAATTCTGGCATCACGCGTCGGACGGTTCGCTTGTCAAAGCGGATGCGCCGCGCGAGCCGGTTTCTTTCGGCGATCCCGAAATTTGCGATTTGCTTTACACGAAGCTGAAAACGAATCGTGTCGCGTTCGGTCCGAAAAACGGCGAGGAAAATGTCGTTGTGCGCGTCGGCGAAAACGAAGTGCCTACGCCGTGGACGACTGTCGTTACTTGGTCGGAAAGCGAAGACGCGCCGTTTTACTGTGTGGAACCGTGGATGGGCGCGCCGAACAGCTGCGAGCACGGGAACGGCTTGCATTTCGTTGAGCCCGGAGCATCCGAAACTTTTAAAGTTTCCGTTTCGTTGGAGTAAAATTTTTTTTGAAATTTTTAACCGTTTGCGTTCCCGTGCAATTTTTTCCGCGCGGGAACGTTTTTTTTTTTGAATTGTCCGCAAGAAGCGATTCGCAACTTTTAGAAAAAACGTTTTTATTCCCTGCATTTGATGAAAATTTCCGATATTCGCGCCGTTATTTTTGACATGGACGGCACCTTACTTAATTCCGAGCGGCTCAGCCACAAGGCTTGGGATGCGGCGGCGCAGGAAGTCGGCGAGCGCGTTTCGCGGGAAGTTTTCCTAAAAATGGTAGGGCATCGCTCGGTTGATTGTATGCGAATTATGCAGGAAGAAATCGGGCGGGAATTGCCTTCGGAGCGCATAATCGCTTCTGCGCGGGAACACTACGCAAAGCTTGTGCGAGCCGGCGTGCCGCTAATGCCCGGTGCTCGGGAGATTTTTGATTTCGTGCGTTCCCGTAAGTGGAAAATCGGAGTGGCGACTTCCACGCGCCGCGAAAGTGCCCGGGAAAAGCTTGAGCATGCAGGGCTTTGGAAATTTGTTGATGCGGCGACTTGCGGCGACGAAGTCGTGCACGGAAAACCCGCTCCGGAGATTTACGCGGAAACGGCGAAGAAGCTTGGCGTTCCCGCCGGAAATTGTCTTGCCGTTGAAGATTCTCCGACAGGCTTTCGCTCTGCGTTTTCCGCAGGTTGCGTCGCCGTGCTGGTGCCGGATTTGGTAAAACCGACCGTAGATGCACTGCGCGATGCCGCAGGCGTTTTTTCTTCGCTGAATGCGTTGCGGGAACGCTTAATTACGCTCGGTTTTTAGCAAACGAGTGCCCGGAAATCCGAGAACGTGTGCGTGAGCCCGCCGGGAACGCCTTTGACGATGACGGAAACCGCATCGTGGGAGTGAAGCGATTCCAAGTGCGCGCAGACAATACGAAAATCGATAATGCGAGAATCCGGATTGAATTGTGCAAAAAGCAGGCGTGCGGCATCTTCCACGAACTTGTAGTAGGCACCGTTGAGCTCGGCAAACGCCTGTTCGTCTTCGCGTTTTACCATGACTTGCGTCTCCGTGTGAAGTGCTTTCAGGCAAAGTTCCTGAAAATCCTCGATGAACATTTCCCGATCCGGAGCAATTTCCGCGAGGATTCGCGCTTTGGAACGTTGCGAATGCGGAATCCCGAGAATGTTGCGCGAGGTGCGCGCGTGCTCCGAAAGTTCGGCGGAGCAGGGGCACGCAGACGAATAAACGAAGTCAAAATGCACAAAGGCACGGAATTTGCCGTTTTCTAAAATGCCTTCGTAAGCGCAAGTGTAATATTGGTAACCGGCAAGACCGCTGCGCAGGCTTTTTTGCAAAATCGGATAATTGAAATCCACGCGAACCTGCGCACGGGAAGAGCCGATTTCGGAAAGATAGCTTTCGAGAATTTTCTTCAGCGTTGCCGGCGTGAAAACTTCATTTTGGTATTCGTAAAAAATACGAACGATCCGCGACATGTTGATTCCCTTATGCATCGCATCAAGAGAAACCGTTCCCGTAACCGAGGCTTCGACCGGAATCGCTTCCGCGTTCCCGCGTCGAGCGAGGCGGATGGGGAGTCGGAAATTCGACATGCCGACTTGCAACAACGGAACCGTTCCGCCGGGAATCGCCGTTACATTGCTGTTCTGCATGTCCGGCAGGGACGCACGATATTCGGGCGTTACTTCAAAGCCCGTATCGTAAAATCTTAATGGACAATCTGCACTCATTACAAAAAAGTCTACAAATCGTATCACATTTTTTGCGATTGTAAAATCTGAAAAAAGTTTGACGGGAGACGATCCCCTCGCAGGTAAATTTAGCGATTCTATAACCGCTTCATTTTTAGGCGAAAATGTTTGAAAAACGGGCTGTTTTTTATCATCATCAAGGGCGATATGGCAAAATCACCCAAGTTCAAAACAATGGATGCCAACGAAGCCGTTGCATCCGTAGCTTACCGACTTAGCGAAGTCATCGCTATTTACCCGATTACGCCGTCTTCCCCGATGGCGGAATCCTGTGACGAGTGGTCCGCCAAGCAAATGCCGAATCTTTGGAATAACGTTCCCGTTGTGGAACAACTTCAATCCGAAGCCGGTGTTGCGGGTGCCGTTCACGGCTCGTTGCTCGCAGGCGCTTTGACGACGACGTTTACGGCGTCTCAAGGTCTTCTGCTCATGATCCCGAACATGTATAAAATCGCCGGCGAACTGATTCCGTTCACGATGCACGTGACGGCGCGCGCCTTGGCAACACATGCTCTTTCCATTTTCGGTGACCATTCCGACGTGATGAGTTGCCGCTCCTGCGGCTTTGCGATGCTCAATTCCACGTCCGGTCAGGAAGCGCAGGATATGGCGCTTATCGCACATGCCGCTTCGTTGCGTTCCCGCGTGCCGTTTATGCACTTCTTTGACGGCTTCCGCACTTCGCACGAAGTTTCCAAAATCGAAACCATTTCCGACGACGTTATCAAAGCGGTTGTCGATGAAAACGACATCGCCGCATTCCGTTCCCGCGCGATGTCTCCGGAACGTCCCTGCATTCACGGCACGGCGCAAAATCCGGACGTTTATTTCCAAGGGCGCGAAGCCGGCAACAAATACTACGACGCCGTTCCCGCAATTGTTCAGGAAATGATGGACAAATTTGCCGCCGCGACCGGACGTCAGTATCACATTTTTGATTACTACGGAGCACCGGACGCAGAACGCGTTATCGTTTCCATGGGTTCCTCCTGCGAAACGATTGAAGAAACCATCGACGCACTCAACGCGAAGGGCGAAAAGCTCGGTCTCGTCAAAGTCCGCTTGTTCCTGCCGTTTGATGCGCAGGCGTTCCTCAAGGTGATGCCGGAAACGGTGAAGAAAATCGCCGTGCTCGACCGCACCAAGGAAAACGGCTCTATCGGCGAACCGCTCCTGCTCAGCGTTTTTGCCGCTTATATGGAAAAAGGCGGCGCGCTCCCGACGATTGTCGGCGGTCGCTACGGAATCGGGTCCAAAGAATTTAATCCGGGAATGGTCAAATCCATTTACGACGAACTCTCCAAAGACGCTCCGAAAAAACGCTTCACGGTCGGTATTTACGACGACGTTACGAACCTCTCGCTCCCGTGGGACGACGGCTTCGATATTGAAGCGGACGACGTTAAGCGCGCCGTCTTCGTCGGGCTCGGCGCGGACGGAACGGTCGGCGCGAACAAAAACTCGATTAAAATTATCGGAGAACAAACGCCGAATTACGCGCAGGGCTATTTCGTTTACGACTCCAAGAAATCCGGTGCCTCGACGGTTTCCCACCTGCGTTTCGGTCCGAAGCCGATCCGCTCGGCATATTTAATCAAGAAGGCAAATTTCGTCGCCTGCTCGCAATACGTGTTCATCGGTCGCCAGCCGATTCTTGAATACACGATGGAAGGCGCGACGGTGCTTTTGAACTCTCCGTTCTCGCCGGAAGAAACCTGGAAGCGTTTCTCCAAGGAATGGCAGGAAGAAATTATTGCGAAAAAACTCCGCGTTTACGTGATTGACGCTTCGCGCGTCGCTGCGGAATCCGGCATGAAGGGTCGCACGAACACCGTCATGCAGGCTTGCTTCTTTGCACTCGCAAACATTCTTCCGAAGGACGAAGCGATTGCTCAAATTAAGAAATCCATCGAAAAAACCTACGCGAAGAAGGGCGAAGAAATCGTTCAGATGAACTTTAAGGCGGTCGATAATTCGCTTGCAAATCTGCACGAAATCAGCGTTCCCGCGACGGTCGATGCCGACGCGAAACCGCAGGTGCCGCCGGCTTACGAAGGCGCGCCGGACTTCTTCAAAAAAGTTCAGGCGATGATGATTGCCAACAAGGGCGACTTGCTTCCGACTTCTGCGCTCCCGGCAGACGGACAGTTCCCGTCCGGAACTACAAAATACGAAAAGCGCGACCTCGCGGCGGAAATCCCGGTTTGGGACGCCTCGCTTTGCATTCAGTGTAACAAGTGCGTCAGCATTTGCCCGCACGCCGCAATTCGTTCGAAGTTCTATCCGGAAGCCGCTCTTGCCGGCGCTCCCGAAACCTTCAAGAGCGTTCCGTTTAAGGCTCCCGCCAAGGACGGTATCAAGAATCTCTTCACGATTCAGGTCGCTCCGGAAGATTGCACGGGTTGCACGATTTGTACGCAGGTTTGCCCGGGTAAGGACAAGAACGACCCGACGCGCAAGGCAATCATGATGGCACCGCAACCGCCGTTGCGCGAAGCCGAAGCCAAGAACTGGGACTTCTTCCTGAATCTCCCGGATCCGGATCGCACGAAGCTCGGCAACACGATGCGCGATGCACAGTTTATGACGCCGCTCATGGAATTTTCCGGAGCCTGCGCAGCTTGCGGCGAAACGCCCTACATCAAGCTCATGACGCAGCTCTTCGGCGATCGCACCTACATCGCCAACGCGACGGGTTGCTCCTCGATTTACGGCGGAAACCTTCCGACCACGCCTTACACGACGAACAAGGACGGGCGCGGTCCGGCTTGGGCAAACTCGCTCTTCGAAGACAACGCCGAATTCGGTCTCGGTATGCGCTATGCCGTCGATAAAAAGACGGACATTGCCCGCCGCGAACTCGCCGCTCTCGCTCCGGTTGTCGGAGAAGATTTCGCGAAAGCGATTCTCGATGCTCCGCAGGCAACGGAAGCGGATATCGCCGCGCAACGTGAGCGCATCGCTGAATTGAACAAGAAGCTCGAAGCCGCGGGAACGCCTGAAGCGAAATCCCTCCTTGGCGTCAGCGAGTTCCTTCTCAAAAAATGCGTTTGGATTGTCGGCGGCGACGGCTGGGCATACGACATCGGCTACGGAGGGTTGGACCACGCGCTTGCTTCCGGCAAGAATGTCAAAATTCTCGTGCTCGACACGGAAGTTTATTCCAATACGGGCGGACAAATGTCGAAATCGACTTCGATGGGGGCTGTCGCAAAATTCGCCACGGCGGGTAAGCAGCTTCCGAAGAAGGACCTTGCCCAAATCGCAGTTCAATACGGGAACGTTTACGTCGCCCGCGTCGCCATCGGCTACAAGGATACGCAACTTCTGCAGGCGATGAAGGAAGCCGAAGCCTTTGACGGACCGGCATTGATTATCGCTTATGCGCACTGTATCGCGCACGGACTCCGCAATCTTGCGGACGGCGCGGATCACCAAAAGGTTGCTGTCGAATCCGGCTACTGGCCGATCTTCCGCTACAATCCGGCAAACATCGCGGCGGGTAAGAATCCGTTTACGCTCGACGTTCCCGCGATGAAGATTGAACTCGAAAAGTTCATGGAAACGGAAACCCGCTTCAAGGGACTTAAGCGTTCCAATCCGGCTCACGCGGCGGAAATCTACGCGAAGGCGCAGGAAATGGTGACGAACCGCTTCCATTATTACAAGGCGCTCGTCGGCACTTATGCCCCCGAGCCCAAGGCAGAAGAAAAGAAATAATTCTTTTCTTTAGAAAAAAACAAAAACACGCGTTCCCGAACGGAGCGCGTGTTTTTGCTTTCGCCGCGCTTCCCGGTGAGGCGAGCAAACACTTCTTCGGCAAGTTCCTCTTCGCTAAGCCCGTGATAAACAGACTTCTTGTCGGTCATCGCTTCCATACGGAAACGTTGATACTCTTTCGTCTGCTTCATCAGCTCGGCAATGCGTTCAATCATTCGCGGGTCTTTGCCTTTGAGCCACGCCCACCAAACGTGCGTCCACTCATGAATCGGAGTGTCAAAATCCGCAAAGTCCGAGTTCAAATGCAACTCCCTGCGCACAGGGTCAAAGTAGCCGTAAATGATTCCGTTGGAGCTGAGGGATGCCTCATTTAAAAGTGCACTGAAAGTTGAGGGGCGGAAGGCATGGCGTTCCCGCATGCGGGAACGCCATGCGGCGCGAAAAGTGCCAAGCGGAGAGACTCGCGGATTTGGCGGTTGAGTTCGCAAAAGTGAATCTTGGCTTTTTCTCCTAAGAGTGCTTCGCGGGAACGCTCCGAAAGCCCGCCGAAGGAGAGAAGTCGCTCCACGGGCGTGGCGGCTTTTTCGTAGCGCGAACACAACCTCTCCGTCTTGAGATTTCAACGCCGCTTTCACCTCGTCCAAGTCTTCCTTGGAAAGGATAGAGACTACCTTGTTAAACTCCTTAATGTCTTCTTCGAGCTGAATTAAATCTTTACCGCCAAGCTTTTCCGCCTGTTGCGCATGGTAGTTCAGCGAATCAAGCAACGCCACTTTCTCGTCGGAAAGATAAAACTTAATCTGTGTTTTCTCGCGCTCCTCTGCCGTCATGTCGGGCTTCCACGCATTACGCGCCGCATTCGTAATACCCGCTTCTTTTGCGCTTCCGATAGCGTCACGATAAGCCTGCGCAGAAAGCTCTGCGTCCGTCGCATCCGTTATGCTTACGCGGCTTGTAACAGCATGTAAACGCCCCGTCTTTGCGTCGCTTTCAACATCGAGGTAACGTGCCGCCGTAGGCTTGTCGAGTTTCTCTCCTGTTCGCTTTTGCGAACGTTTTTTTTATTTAAAAGTCTTTAAATATAAGTAAACAAGGGGCGTTTTCGGATATTTTTACGGACTAAAATGAGCATGCCGCAGCGCACGAAAAAGCCCGCGAAGCCTTTTTTATACGGCTTTGCGGGCGATTTATGAAAGAAAATGGTGGAGCCAATCAGGATCGAACTGACGACCTCTTCAATGCCATTGAAGCGCTCTACCAACTGAGCTATGACCCCAAAGAAGAATGCCGAAAATGAAATCTCTTTTTGTGCGGCGCGTCAATAGTGAAATTTTCGTCGGTTTTGATCGCGTTGCCTCATGAAAAAGTGCACCGAATAAGTCATGCGACAAAGAGGTCCCACGATGAGCAAATCTGCAAAAAAGCGTTTTTAAGAAAGAAGCGTTGGGAGTATCGGCTGTGCGTAAACAGGCGG
>SUVQ01000011.1 GCA_015061905.1 Verrucomicrobiota bacterium | reverse complement strand
GTCGGCTTGAACAATTCCTAATTGTGCATGATTATCGTCTGCATTGCCAAACAACAGCGAAGTGCTGTTATCCCGACGCACCATTGTCAAATTACAAACGGCAAGAGCACCGATTCCGCTTGTATTGCGTCCGTGAAAACTGACGTTGAATTGAATCTGATAGCGAGCATCTTGCCCGAAATCAACTTGAATATCGGACGGGCAATGCACCTTCACCGGAGTTCCTTGCCCTTGCGATGCCCAAACTCCGTTCGGCCCGTCATTGAGTAAATCCTTATAAACCTGCTCAGTATAGGTATATGTTACACTATCCGTATTTTGCATTTTGGTTGTTTCTTTCCACGCGGCACTCACGCTGAGCGCACTCGTAAAAACAAATGCAATTGTTGTCAGTAATGATTTTTTCATGTGTGTTTTTTTTAATTTGTGTTTTTTGAATTTGAGCCTTCCAAGAACCGTTCCCGGAAAAATTTGACTCAAATACCGAACGCATTTTCGCAAAAAAAAAAAGCGAACTGTCAAATTATTTTTACCAAATAGGTAATTTTTATTGCTTCGGGCAGAGACGCTAAAACGCAAAGTTTTTAAGCAATTCTCACGAAAACACAAAGCCGCAGAGTTTTTATTTATGGCTAATTATCTTTGCCGCAGACGAAACAGACATCCGCTGATTTCCTCCTAAAAAAAAACTTTGCGGCTTAGCGGCTTGGCGCGAAAAAAAAAAGCGTTCCCGCGACCGAAGCCGCGGGAACGTCATGGGAACAAATGCGTTCTCGGCGCGGTGCGGTTTTTTAATTGATGATTTCGCCTAAAGTTGTGCCCATCTTGGCGTAGGTTTCACGCCCTTCGGAAGAATTTTTCACCAAATCTTCCGCGAGGCTGATTTTTCCGGGCTCAAACAAGGTCGCGACAAAAGAACCGCCAAAGCGGAAGTAGCCCAGTTCGTCTCCCTTTTCGTAAAATTTCCCGGGCGTGAACGTCGTGCGAATGGTGCCGACATTTGTCGCGCCGATAAGCACTTGGACAACTTTCCCGAACTGCGGCGAATCAATTTCAATCACTTCCCGCTTATTTTCCCAGAGGTAGGCGATACGTTGCGAAAGCGCAATCGGGTTGACGGAAAACAGCACGCCGTTGACGAGGCGCGGTGCGGAAGGCGTTCCCGCCACCGGAAAATGAAAGCGGTGATAGTCCGTCGGGCAAAGGCGGGAGCAAAGAATTGCGCCGCCGTGATAGCGCTTCGCGAGTTCGGCAGAACCCAAGAGTTTTTCCAAATCAAACGCCTGCCCTTTTGCATAAATCATCATCTCGTCCGCATCGGCGCAGGGATACGCCAGATGCCGCCCGTCTGCCGGAAGCACCGCTGCGGAAGCGGCGAGCGGACGCGCCCCGGGCTTCAGTTTCCGGGAAAAGAAATCGTTAAACGAAGCAAAGCTTTCCGGTGCATCGGCAAACTCCGCCGCGTCCAATCCGTATTGCGCAATAAACGGGGCGATTTTCGCGCGGGAACGCGGGCGCGACATCAGCCAACCGTAAATTTTTGAAAACGCCGCACGGCGAATCAGCACGGCAAGAGCCGCCTTACCGAGCAAAGTTTCATAAACCCAGCGCAACGCGCCCTCGCCGTAAATAGCTTCTTTCTCCGTTTTTCCCGTTTCCCGATTAAAAAATTCAACTTTCATAATTTTGCACAAAAAACTAACACCTAACACCGCCGCTGAAAATTAGAAAAAAAAACGGGAACGCTTTCAGCGCATTAAATATATCGATATCGTGAAAAATGTTTTTTCGTTTTCTCTCGGGCGTTTTTTTGGCATAAATTTTCGAAAATCTAATTTTTTTATTCACTCCAAAATAACAAAGTCATGTCAGATCCTACTCCCTGCGCTTACGACAAAAACAATCCGTTCCCGGCAAAACTCAAAGTGCGTTGCCGCGCGAACGCTCCCGAATCGCAAAAAGAAACGGTTCACTTAGAAATTGATCTCACGGGAAGCGGGCTCGTTTATAAATCCGGCGACTCTCTCGGCGTGTTCCCGCGCAACACCGCGCAACTCGTTGACGCCGTGCTCAAGGCTTACAAATTTTCCGGCGACGAAACGGTAACGCTCCCGAAAACGGAAACGCAACTGAGCCTCCGCGAAGCTCTCACGACACAATTCGCGCTCGGTGCCGTTACGAAAAAATTTGTCCAATTCGTTCACGACAACGCCGCTTGCGATTGCGACAAGGCAAAACTCGCCGAAGTGCTCGGGAACGCCGATCCGGTCGCACAAAAAGCGTGGATTGACGCACGCCACGTCGTTGACTTCGGCGAAGAATTTCCGTCGGTAAAATGCGAAGCGCAAGCTTTTATCGAACAACTTCGCAAGCTGATGCCGCGCCTTTATTCCATTTCCTCCAGCCCGGAATACGTCGGCAAAGACAGCGTGCACCTCACGGTCGCAGTTGTGCGCTATGAAACCAACGGACGCAAGCGCGACGGTGTTTGCTCAACCTTCCTCGGCGAATACGCGCAGGTCGGAGAAACGACGCTTCCGGTCTTCGTTTCAAACTCCCACTTCGGACCGCCGGCGGACCTCGACGCTCCCGTCATCATGGTCGGTCCGGGAACGGGTATCGCTCCTTTCCGCAGTTTTGTCCAAGACCGCGCCGCTCGCGGAGCCAAAGGCAAAAACTGGCTTTTCTTCGGCGACCAACGCGTCAAGACGGACTTCCTTTATCAGGCGGAATGGGAAAAAGCACTCGCCGACGGCTTGCTCACGCGCCTCGACTGCGCGTGGTCCCGCGATCAGGATTACAAAATCTACGTTCAGGACAAAATCCGCGAAGCCGGAGCCGAGCTCTGGAAATGGATTAACGACGAAGGCGCTTACTTCTACATTTGCGGCGATGCTAAACGCATGGCAAAGGATGTTGAAGCCGCGCTGATTGAAATCTTCAAAACGCAGGGCGGGCTCGACGATGCCGGAGCCGCCGCCAAGCTCAAAGAGCTGAAAGCGCAGGGACGTTACCAAAAGGACGTTTATTAAGAAGATTAAAGATTAGAGTTTAAAGAGATGCGTTCCCGTGAGAAACTTCGCGGGAACGCGTTTTTTACATTTTCTTTCTGACAATGGAAACCGACCACGCCCCCGAAAAATCCCCGCAAAGCGCAGAACGCCTGCTCTCTCTCGACGCGTTTCGCGGAGCGGACATGCTCTGTATCCTCGGTTTGGATACACTCGCGTATGCGTTGACAAACGCGTTCCCGCAAAACGGGATTTTTCGGGAAGCGGCACTGCAATTCGGACACAAGGCTTGGGAAGGGCTTGCTCTTTACGACTGCATTTTCCCGGCGTTTGTTTTTATTTCCGGAATGGCGATGTCGTTTTCGTTTGAGAAAAAACACGAACGCGGAGCCGGGAACGTCCGCGTTGCGCTTTCGCTTTTGCGGCGCGCCGTCATTTTGGCGGCACTCGGAGCGATACTCCAAGGCGCGCTTTCGTTTCATTTTTCGGAAACGCGTTGGGCTTCCGTTCTCGGATTAATCGGCATCGCCAACGCGCTCGGCGGATTGCTCGCGCTTTTTCTGAAAACGCCGAAGCGCATTGCACTTGCGCTATTCGCGCTTGCGGGAACGCTAAGCGCGGCGCAATTTCTCGGCGGAGATTTTACGCCGCAAGGCTCCGCCAACGCGAAGCTCGACGCGTGGTTGCTTCCGGGAAAATTTCATTACGGAAACTACGATCCGGAAGGCATTTTGTGCGTTGTGAGCGCGAGCGTGGCGGTGCTCGCCGGCTATCTCGCCGGGCAATTTTTGCTTTCCCGCAATAAGGAGCGCGCCTCATGGAAAACGGCGGGAATGCTCGCCGCGATCGGCGCGGGAACGCTCGTTTTCGCATATTCGGCGGGAACGTTTTACCCGATAATCAAAAACATTTGGACTCAAACCTTCGTCTTCGCCGCCGTCGGATGGAGCCTGCTTGCGTTTTCCGTTTTTTACGTGCTTTTTGACGTGCTGAAATCGGAAAAGCTCGCGTTTTTCTTCAAAGTCATCGGCGTGAATGCAATCGCGATTTACGTTTTGCAGTGGATTTTTCCGTTTCGCAATCTTTCCGCCTTGCTTTTCGGCGGCGCGGCGGAGCTTTCGGGAAACGCGGCAGGAATCGTTCTCGCAGTCGGCGCAATCGCGCTGAAATGGTTTTTCCTGCTTTGGCTTTTCCGCCGAAAAATCTTTTTCAAAATTTAGCTTCGCGTAATCGCCATGCGCACGCCGAGATCTTCAAATTCCAAGCCGACGGGAGCCTGCGGCTTGTGAACAACGACTTCGACGGAGCAAACGCGCGGGAACGCCGCGAGTATTTTTTCTCCGATTGTTTTTGCAAGACGCTCAATCAATTGAAACGGCGGGCGCGCTTCCACGCATTCTTTGGCGAGAGCGGCGGCGCGAGCATAGTCCGCAGTTTTTGCGAGGTCGTCCGTCTCGGCGGCTTCGGCAAGCGAAACGCTCATTTTTAAATCGACAAAAAACCACTGCCCTTCCCGATTTTCTTTTTCAAAAACGCCGTGGTAGCCGTAAGCTTTGATTTTGCGGACAAAGATTTCGTCGGTTCGTGTATTCATTTTTTCTATACAAAAAAAAATCAGGCAAGCTCGCGAACTTCATCAATCGGGATTTGCGTGCGGAACCATTTGCGTTGCTTGGCGGCAAGTTGGCGGGTGGAAAGTGCCACGGTTTCGGCAAGCGCGGAAATACCGCCCGGCTCGCCGCCGGAAAGCCACGCGAGCGTTTCGCGGTAGCCGATGGCGTTTCCTGCGGGCGTTCCCGGGCGAAGCGTTCCCGTCGCGACAAGGGCGCGCACTTCGTCGATTAAACCGTCGGCAAACATTTTTTTTGTCCGCAATTCGATACGACGGTTTAAATCTTCTTTTGGGCGAGAGAGCAAAATCGTGTGCTTCGAAACGGCGGCGAAAACGCACTCGCGCGCGTCAAATTCCGCCTTCAAATCAGACAAAGTTTTCCCGGAAGCGAGGCAACGCTCCAATCCTTTAGCGACGCGGCGCGGATTTTCCCAGTCAAAATTTTCCGGCGCGGCGCGACCGTCATCGTTCATTTCCCGCAGTTTTTTTTCGGCGAACGCGTTCCCGTGTGCAAGGATTTCCGCCACGCGTTCCCGCACGGAATCCGGAATTTCCAAATCATCCGTAACGGGCGAAAAAAAAGACTTCAGGTAAAAACCGCTTCCGCCGCTGACGAGCACATTTTTCCCTCGGGAAAAAATATCGGCGAGTTTTTTTTGCGCGTATTCAACGTAATCCCCGACGGAAAAATTTTCGTCGGGAGAAACCAAATCCAAGCCGTAATGCGGCACGCGGGAACGCTCTTCCGGCGTCGGCTTTGCCGTCCCGATGTTCATTCCGCGATAAACCGTCGTTGAATCGCAACAAAGAATTTCCGCGTTATTTTCTTCGGCGAATGCGAGGGAATGTTCGGTTTTCCCGACAGCCGTCGTTCCCGTAATAATGAAAATTTTGTTTTTTAACACAGAAAAAAGCGGCTGTGTTAACGTCCTCGTTTAAAGAACGTAATACATGACGATGGCGTAGCCGACGGGTGCGACAAAAATCAGCGAGTCGAGCAAATCCAGCGCGCCGCCGATGCCGGGAATCGTCGCGCCGGAATCTTTGTCGCCCGCCTGCCGTTTAAACGCGCTCTCGACGAGGTCTGAAACCACGCTCGTTCCCGAGATCGGGATTGCGCAAAGAGCCGCTTCAAGCGGGGAAAACGCAATCGTCCAAACGCCGAAATAATTGAACGCATAAACCAAACCGGCACTTCCGAGCATCGAAAGAGCCAGCCCGCCGAAAACGCCTTCCCAGCTTTTATTCGGGCTGACTGATGGCGCGAGTTTGTGTTTCCCGAATTTACATCCGAAGAGCAGGCCGCCGATGTCCGTAAATTTTGCCGCGAGCACAATCCACACGCAGAGCAACACGCCGTCCATGCCCTTAAGCCCGGCAAGCAAGGCGTAGAAGCTGATCATGAGCGGAATGTAAAGCACGCCGAAAAGTGTGGAAAGCCCTTTCAGCCACGCCGGAATTTTCTGTTTTGCCATCAGGTAAATTCCGAAAAGGAAAACGAGCGCCGCGACCCAAATCAGCACGGGAACGCGCAATTCCGTTCCCGCCGGATCCTTTTCCGACGCGTAGTAAAAAAACGGAACAAGTGCCGTGCCGAGAATCAGCCCGAGAACGATGCGCGGCGCGCCGCCGAAATGCTCGGCGAGCTTGTAAAATTCATAGAGAGCGAGCGTGGAAACAAGCGTCATCAACGCAATCGCCCCGTAAATTTTTCCGAAATAAACAACGCAAAAAAGCAACGTGAAAAGAGCCAGCGTGCTCACGCAACGGCGCGCGAAACTGTGGGTTTTAAAATATTCGGAAATTTTGAGGATAAGCGTTTTCGGATTCATGGAGCGGAAGTGTAGAACATTTCCCGCGTTCCCGCGAACAGAAAAACGCTCGACGTTTTTAAAATAAAACGCTTCACTGCCTTTTATGTCCGTCTCTTCATTCTCGCATCCGCCCTGCGTTGCGGAAATACAAGGGCTTTTCGGTCCCGTTTCGCTTTCCGAGCGCGTTTTCCAAAAAATCTGGCATCGCGGAGATTTTCGCACGCACGCGCTCCGAACCTGCTCCGGAAAAACGCTCGAAATCATTTCCCGCGGCAGGTGGAACAAACTCGCCGGACCGGATTTCCTCGACGCAGAACTCCGCATCGACGGCAAACGCGTTTTCGGCGACATCGAATTTCACTTTTACGCGGAAGACTGGATTGCGCACGCACACGACAAAAATCCGGACTTCGGGAACGTCGTTCTCCACGTTCTTTTATTTCCCCCGAAAAAAAACTTCCCTCAAGAGAACGCACGCGGGAACGCAATGGAAACGTTTCTGTTGCTTCCGCACCTGACCGTCGACCTCGAAGAATATGCCTCCGCCGACGCGCTCGCAGCCCTTGAAGGACGCGCCGAAGCCGACGCCGCGCTCGAAGTTCTGCTTTCTCAAACGCCTGCGGAGCGCGACACGCTACTCGAAAAATGCGCGCGGGAACGCTACGACCAAAAAGTGCGCTTCATGCAAATGCGTTTGAAAAAATCTTCCTGGGAACAGGCTTTGCACGAAATTTTTCTCGAAACGCTGGGCTTGCGGCGCAACCGGACCGCGATGTCGCGGCTTGCGCTAAAATTTTCGCCCTCGGCGATGTTGCTTGCCGGAGCCGAAAGCCTTTTCAAAACAGCGGCGGGAACGTGGCAACTTTCCGGCGTGCGCCCGGCAAACCACCCGCGTTCCCGCCTCGCTCAATATTTGAAACTTCTTGAAAAAAATCCGTCGTGGATGAGCCGGTTGCTTGAGTTTTCCCGAAATTTCCCGGCGGAGCTTCCTTTTTCTCTCGACGGAAAAAAGCTCCGTTCCCGCGAAAATCTCTCCGCGCTACACCGTTTTTTATCGGAAGAAATTTTTGCCGGAACGATTGGCGGAACGCGTTTTGAAACGCTTGTGTGCGACGCCGTTTTGCCCCTGATCGCTGCCCGAAGCGGCAAAGATTTTTTCACCTTGTGGTTTCACTGGTTTATCGGAGATGCGCCGGCAAAAGTCTTGCCCGTGCTCCGCTCGGCAAACCTCATTTCGCGGGAACGCCCGCTTTGCAACGGCAACTTTCAAGCGATTTTGCAAATTTTTCTCACGAGAAAATAAACGTTTTTTCTCAAAAAATTTCTCGCGCAAATCAACGCCGCCATGCCGCCGCGCAATCGCTAATTGCCAAGTCGCAATTTAGAGAATACTCTGCTTCGCCATGAATTTCTCCGAAAAAATGCTCGAATGCTCCGCGCGCATCGAAGACGCGATTTTGAAATGGACGCCCGGCGAAGACGAACGCCCGAGCGAACTTCATCGCGCCATGTGCTACAGCCTCTGCGCCGGCGGGAAACGCATTCGCCCGGTACTGCTCATCGCCGCCGGAGAAGTTTTCCCCTCCGACGCGGATTTACTTCCCGCAGGCGTCGCTCTCGAATGCCTCCACACGTATACACTCATTCATGACGATTTGCCCTGCATGGACAATTCGGATTTACGGCGCGGGCGACCCAGTTGCCACAAGCAATTCAGCGAAGACATCGCCCTTCTCGCCGGAGACGCGCTCCTCACACACGCTTTCGACCTTCTCTCGCGCGCCTACGCGGGAACGCCGGAAATCGCCCTCGCCCTTGTTCGAGACCTCGCCGACGCCGCCGGTTCACGCCGCCTCATCGGCGGGCAAGTGGAAGACACTATCGGCGAACGCGGAGAAATCACACCCGAACGCCTCGATTTTATCCACAAAAACAAAACAGCCGCGCTCCTCGAAGCCGCACTCACGATGGGATTCCGGCTCGGAGCCCAAGGCGGGAACGCCGAAATTTTGGAAAAAGCCAAAGAAATCGGATACTGCACGGGAATCGCCTTTCAAATCGTCGACGACATCCTCGACCGAACAAGCGACGCGGAAACCATGGGCAAACCCGTTCAAGCCGATAAAGCCAACCGAAAACTCACTTATCCGGGACTTCACGGTTTGGAAAATTCCCGTAACCGCGCCGACGAGCTCACGGCGCGCGCACTCACGCTTTGCGAGGAAATCGGCGGCAACAACGGATTTCTGACGGAACTCGTCCGCGCCCTCGCTACGCGAAAAAATTAAAAAAAACGCGTTCCCGTGAAAATAGTTCGGCGGGAACGCGTTTTTTGTATTCGGAAGAATTTTGCTTACGCTTTTTTTGCGCGGCGGGAACGCACGGCTTCGGCAAGCACTTCGAAAATTTCCGTCGTGGTCTCCGTCGAAATACAGGCATCCGTGATACTTTGTCCGTAAACGCAGGAGCCTTTTTCTTCGCAACGATAATCCTGCCGCCCTTCGATAAGATTGCTTTCAATCATTACGCCGGTAATCGCGCTTTGCCCGGAGGAAATTTGCGCGGCGAGTTCTGCGGCAACTTGCGGCTGGCGTCTGTAATCTTTTTTGCTGTTTCCGTGAGAACAATCGACAATCACGGAAGCCGGCAAATTCGCCGCCGTCAGCTTTTCTACGCATTCGCGGATGTATTCTTCGCCGTAATTCGGTCCCGTGCGGGAACCGCCCCGCAAAATGATATGCGAATCCTTATTGCCTTCCGTTTCAAAGATCGCGACAACTCCGTCCTTTGTAACCGACGGGAACCAATGCGAGTGGTGCGAGGAGCGCACGGCGTCGATCGCGACCTGAATCGTGCCGTCGGTTCCGTTTTTAAAACCGATCGGCATCGAAAGCCCGGAAGCGAGTTCGCGGTGAATCTGCGATTCCGTCGTGCGTGCGCCGATTGCGCCGTAGGCGACGAGGTCTGCGAGGAACTGCGGCGTAATCGGATCGAGAAATTCCGTCGCGGCGGGAACGCCCAGGTTTGAAATGTCGCACAGCAATTTCCGCGCGAGGCGCAAGCCGTCGTTAATGCAAAATGTGCCGTCGATATACGGGTCGTTAATCAGCCCTTTCCAGCCGACGACCGTGCGCGGTTTTTCAAAATAAGTGCGCATGACGAGCAAGAGTTCGTTTGAATATTTTTTTGAATATTCATAGACGAACGCCGCATACTCCATCGCGGCGGCGATGTCGTGAATCGAACACGGACCGGTGATCACCACGAGGCGATCATCAGCCCCGTTCAAAATTCGGCTGATGTCTGCGCGGGCTCCTTCCACCGTGTGCAATGCCGTTTCCGAAGGACGGATTTCGTCCATCAAAAGTGCCGGCGTAACAAGCGGCTTGCGGCGCTGAATGCGCGTATCGTCTGTCTTGCTGATAGTCATAGAAACGTCTTCTAATCAAAACATTTTCCCCGCGTTCCCGCAAATTGAAATTTGCCAAAAGAAACCGCACAGATTAAGATTCTTCCTAAAAAACTCCCCTAAAAAAAAATGACGGAAGAACAAATCAGTGCCGCGAAGGCGCGCCTCAATAAATTCCTTTCCCAATCCCCGCAGGTCGATGAAACCGCTTACGTCGCCCACGGAGCCGCGTTGCTCGGAGCCGTAAAAATCGGTCCGCGCGCCAATGTCTGGCACGGAGCCGTCCTGCGCGCGGACATCGAGGAAATCATCATCGGCGAAGGCTCCAGCATTCAGGACGGTGTTTGCATTCACTTGGCGGACGATCTTCCGACCGTCGTCGGCAAATACGTTACCGTCGGGCATCGCGCGATGCTTCACGGTTGCAAAATCGGCGACGGGTGCCTCATCGGAATGTGCTCGACGATTCTTGACGGAGCGGAAATCGGAGAAGGCTCCATCGTCGCCGCCGGAGCCGTCGTTCCGCCGCGGATGAAAGTTCCCGCCGGCTCCATGGTGGTGGGCTGCCCGGCGAAAATCAAAAAAATGCTGACGCCGGAGGAACAGGCGGGGCTCAGGCTGTGGGCGGAAAAATACCTTGTCGTTTCCGCCGCGCACAAAGAAAAATTCGGCTCGCAAAAATTTTAATTTTGCGTTCCCGCTTTCGTTTTTTTCCATGCAAAATTCCGAAAAAAAGGAAAACGCGTTCGTCAGTTTGCTGATGAACATCGTCGTTCCCGCGCTCATTCTCACCAAGGGCGCAAAGTGGTCCGAACATTTTGAGCTTTCGCTTTCGCCGGCAGTCATTCTCGTGGGTGCGCTCGCGTTCCCGCTCGTATATTTTTTCTACGATTTTTGGAAACGCGGAAAAACGAACTGGATTTCCGTCATCGGATTCGCGGGAACCTTGCTCACGGGCGGAATCGGGCTTTTCCGGCTTTCGCCGTTTTGGGTCGCCGTCAAGGAATCCGCCATTCCGCTGTTCATCGCGGTTGTCATGATTTTTTCCCGAAAGATGATTCGGACTTTTCTTTTCAACGCTTCGGTTTTCGACGTTCCCGCGATCGAAGCCGCCGCGCGGGAACGCGGAAAAACCGCACTCCTTGATGCGACGCTGAAACGCTGCTCGCAAATTCTCACCGCTTCTTTTCTTTTGAGCGCGCTTCTCAACTTCTCGCTCGCACGCATCATCGTGCACACCGATCCTGCCGTCGACAGCGCCGCGTTCAACGAGGAAATCGGGAAAATGCTCGCGCTTTCGTGGCCCGTAATCGTCCTTCCCTGCATGATTTTTATCTTTGCCGCGCTTTGGGTGCTCGTGAAAGGCTTGGAGCAAGCCTCGGGACTTTCGCTCGACGACCTTTTGAAAAAGAAAAATTAAAAATTTCCCCGCCCTCTCTTCCATGAACCGACGCGATTTTCTCAAAACCACTTTGCTGACAACCGGCGGCTTGTTACTTGCCAACCTGTTTGCCGGTGCGGCGACGGAAACCTCGCGCGTTCCCACGACCCGACGCGTGCGCCTCGGAATTGATATGCTCGAAGCGGAAAATTTCGCGCGACTGCGCGGAGAAAAAGTCGGGCTGGTAACGAATCAGGCAGGCGTCAACCGCTACGGCGAAAGCACCATTCGCGTCCTGCACACGCGGGGAAGGCGCGCCGGAGTCAATCTCGTCGCCCTCTTCGGACCGGAGCACGGAATTTACGGCGACGTTCCCGCCGAAAAAATCGTTGCCGACCAAAAAGACACGCGCCTCGGCACCAAGCTTCCCGTTTTCTCACTTTACGGCGGAACCCGACGCCCGACGCCGGAAATGCTACGCGGAATCACCAAAATGGTTATCGACCTGCAGGACGTCGGCTCGCGCAGTTACACATTCGTCAGTTGCATGCGCCTCGTCATGGAAGCCTGCTTTGAAGCGGGAATTCCCGTTCTCGTTCTCGACCGCCCGAACCCGCTCGGCGGCTTGAAAACCGACGGACCGATGCTCGACGACAAATGGCAAAGCTACGTCGGCATGTATCCCGTGCCCTACGTTCACGGGCTCACCATCGGCGAGCTCGCGCGCGCGGCACTTCACGAGAACTGGCTGAAACTTTCCGAAAAAGCGCGTTCCCGCGCCAAGCTCGATGTCGTGAAAATGGGCAACTGGAAGCGCTCCATGCTTTGGCGCGACACCGGGCTGGACTGGATTCCGACGTCGCCCTACATCGCCAACCCCGACGCCGCCGAAGGCTACGCCATGACCGGGCTCGGTTGCTGTATCGGAAAATTTTCTCACACATTCACGGCATCGAGGGAACCTTTGCGCCTCGTACGCCCGTTCCGCTTCCTCGGTTATCCCGGGAAAAACGAACGCGAGATGGCGGATTTGGTAAATTCTTTTCGCATCGCAGGCTTGCGCGGCGTTCCCGCCGTTTTGGGCAACGGCACGGCAAAAGGCGCGCTTCTCGCCGTCTCCGACTGGCGGATTTTCCGTCCCACGGAAATCAGTTTCCACATGATGCGCCAATGTTGCGCCTGGGGAAAACGCAATCCCTTTGCCGATGCCCGCGGGAACGATAAATCGCTTTTCCTGAAACATCTCGGCGACGAAAAGTTCTTCAACGCGCTCTGCCGCGAAGGAGCGAAAATCGACATCAAAGCCTGGTGCTCGCGCTGGGAAGCCCGCGCCGCCGAGTTCCGACGCTCCGTCGCCGATTACCGCCTCTACGCGTGAGGAGATTTTTTGTAAATTCAGTCTTTAACGCTCCGCCTCGCCGACGCTTGTGAGCCGCTCAACGTATTTTGCCAAAATATCAAATTCCAAATTGACCGGTTCTCCCGCCTTGCGTTCCCGCAAATTTGTTTCCGCCATCGTGTGCGGAATCAGCCAAATGTCAAAGGTGCCGTCCGCGTCGTTGAGCGCGGCGACCGTCAGCGAAATTCCGTCCACGGCGACACTGCATTTATAAGCAAGATATTTGCGAAATTCTTTCGGCGGGCGCACGCAGAGGCGATAATTCGCGCCTTCCTGACGGAGCGAAGCAATCGTTCCCGTCGCGTCCACGTGTCCGGTTACGAAATGCCCGCCCATGCGCGCCGTCGGGAGCAGGCTACGTTCGAGATTGACGGCGCATCCGGGCTTGAGCAGAGAAAAAGATGTTTTGCGGAGCGTTTCGTCAAGCACGTCAAAACCGAGCCGCGTGCCGTCAACGGCAACCACGGTCAGGCAACAGCCGTTATTGGCGATACTGTCTCCGATTTGCGGCGTTCCCGCGAATGCCGGCGCGTCCACCGTCAGCCGCCAAATGCCTTTTTCATTTTGTTCGAGGGAAACAACCGTTCCCGTGGTTTCAACAAGACCCGTAAACATAGCGGGGAAAATCCTAAGCTTTGCCGAAAAAATGGCAAACGGAGAATCACGATGCGCCGAAATCCCGCATATTTACAAGTAGAAACGCGTTGACGCTCCCGCCGAAACGGGAGTATCCTTTTTCTACTTTTTATTCGAATTAACCCACAACAAAAATATCCTGATATGAAACCTACACTCCTCGTTCTTGCAGCAGGTATGGGCAGCCGCTACGGCGGACTTAAACAAATGGATCCGATGGGTCCCTCCGGCGAAACGATTCTCGACTATTCCGTTTTTGACGCCGTTCGCGCCGGGTTCGGCAAGGTCGTCTTCATCATCCGCCCGGACTTTGAAGAAGCGTTCCGCGAAATGGTCGCCAAGAAAAATCTTCCCGTTCCCGTCGATTTCGCGTTCCAAACGCTCGACAAGCTCCCGGAAGGCTTCTCCGTTCCCGAAGGACGCGAAAAACCCTGGGGCACGACGCACGCCATTCTCTGCGCGAAGGACGTCGTCAAAGAAAACTTCGCCATCATCAACGCGGACGATTTCTACGGACGCAACTCCTACGAAGTGCTTTCGAATTACCTCACGAATCTCGACCCGAATTCGAGCGATTTCTCGATGGTCGGCTTCCTGATGAAGAACACGCTTTCCGAACACGGCACCGTCGCCCGCGGCGTTTGCAACACGGACGCGAACGGCAACCTTACCGACATCGAAGAAATGACCAAAATCGCCAAAGTCGGCGACAACGGACGCAACACCTACGACGACGGCTCCACGAAGGATATTCCGGGCGATACGCCGGTTTCCATGAACATGTGGGGTTGCACGCCGAAACTGTTTGACCACCTCGACCGCATTTTCCTCGAATTCCTCAAGGAAAAAGGCACCGAGCTCAAGAGCGAATGCTTCATTCCGATGACGATCGGTCAGCTCATCAAGGAAGGTCTCGCCACAACGAAGGTTCTCCGCACGGACAGCGCGTGGTTCGGCGTTACCTACAAGGAAGATAAGCCGGTCGTTCAAGCCAACATCAGCAAGCTCATCGAAGCAGGCGAATACCCGACCAATCTTTGGGCGTAATCAAAAGCTTAAAGATTAGAGCTTAATGCTTAAAGAAGCGTTCCCGTGAAATTCGCGGGAACGCTTTTTTTTTGTTTTACGAAAACGAAATCCGGGAAACCGGAATAAATTTCGCTTAAATCCGGCGCGAGAGATTGAACGCGGAAACCAGTGCCAACAAGCCCGCAAGCTCAATGTTCGTATCAATTCCGCAACCCCAGAAAACCTTTCCGTCGCTGTCGCGGGAAATCGAAACATACGCGGCGGATTCAGTCGCCGAGCCCGTTCCGATTGCGTGCGAGCGGTAATCACGCAAAGTGAAGTTTTTCCAACCCTGAGCGTGAATCGCTTTTACAAACGCATTAATCGGACCGTTCCCGCTACCGGAAATTTTGTATTCTTTTCCCTGATACAAAACTTCCGCGACACACGAAACGATCGGTTTATTTTCCGAATTGGATTCGAACAGGCGTAATTTCAACGGCTCCGCAACATTGACGAAGCGCGCCTGAAACTCGTCGTGAATTTCCTTCGGAGAAAGTTCGCGACCGAGCTTATCCGCCACGTTCCCGACAACCTGCCCGACAATCGGGTGCATCAGTTTCGGTAAATCAATTCCGAAGTCGCGATCGAGAATGTAAGCGATCCCGCCCTTTCCGCTTTGGGAATTGATGCGGATAATCGCTTCGTAGGTCGCGCCGACATCCGTCGGGTCAATCGTCAGATAAGGCACTTGCCAAGGCGCGTCCCCGCCGAGTGCGCCGCGTGCGTCCATGCCTTTTTTGATTGCGTCCTGGTGCGAACCGCTAAATGCCGTAAAGACGAGGTCTCCGGCGTAAGGATGGCGCGCGGGAATCGTCATGCGCGTGCAACGTTCATAAACTTCGCGAATAGCGGGCAAATCATCGAACTTCAATCCGGACTCGATTCCGTGCGTATACATATTGAGGGCAACGTTTACGATGTCGAGATTTCCGGTGCGTTCGCCGTTCCCGAAAAGCGTGCCTTCTACGCGATCGGCACCCGCCATCAGCCCGAGCTCGGTCGCGGCGACGCCGGTCCCGCGGTCATTGTGCGTGTGCAGGGAAATGATGACGCTGTCGCGGCGGGAAATCATTCCGCAGAATTTTTCAATCATATCCGCGTAAACGTTCGGCGTGGTCCACTGAACGGTTTCGGGAAGGTTCAAAATAATCGGATCCTGCGGTGTCGGCTGCCACACGTCCATTACGGCTTCGCAAACTTCGACGGCGTATTCGACTTCCGTATCGGAAAAACTTTCCGGCGAATATTCGAGGCGGATTTTCGTGTTCCCGGCTTCCGGAAGCAAATCTTTAACCAACTGCGCGCCGTCGATTGCGATTTGTTTAATTTGTTCCTTGGACGCGTTCCCGAAAGTAATTCTTCTCTGAAGCGGCGAAGTGGAATTATAAATATGGATAATCGCCTGCTTCGCTCCGCGCAAAGCTTCAAAAGTGCGGCGTATCAAATGTTCGCGGCATTGCACGAGCACCTGCACGGTAACGTCGTCCGGAATAAGATTTTTTTCAATCAGGGCACGCGCAAACGCAAATTCCGTATCAGAGGCGGACGGGAACCCGATTTCGATTTCCTTAAATCCGATATCGCAAAGCATTTTGAACATTTCGATTTTTTCTTCGACGTTCATCGGAATGGCGAGTGCCTGATTGCCGTCGCGCAAATCGACACTGCACCACACAGGTGCTTTTTCGATGCGGTTATCCGGCCAGCGGCGATTTTTAATATCGATTTGCGGGAACGCGGAATATTTCGTGATTTCGTTATGTTGCATAAAAAACAGTAAAAAGTTTGACAAAAAAGTTGCTGCGGAAACCTTCCGCAAAAAAGCTCGGCGAAACTTGAAAACGGGTCGCCTTCCCGCAGAAAAAAACAAGCCGCTCCCCTCAGGGGAGAAGCGTTGTGCGACTAAGTCGATGTTGTCCGTAAATCACAACGGTAGTCTTTTCCTCCGCAGGAATTTTGTCAAATTGAAATTTGATTGTCGGAAGCAGATGCGCCGCGCATTATTGTTCGTTAAAATCAGATTTTATTCATGGGTAAAAAATCCTCCAAAATCATCAGCCAATCCGCGCCGCCCAAAAAAGAACCTCTCGGTGCCGGCGCAAAATTCGGCATTTTTGCCTGCGCACTCGTCGTCGCCGGGCTCGGCTTCGCCATTGCGGAACGTTGCGGCATCACGGGAACGCAGTTCCTTTTCCGGGGAGAAATCGAAGCTGAAAAATCCGTCGAAACCTCCGCAGAGCGTTCCCGCAACTCCGAAAAAACGGCAGCTCCGAAGCAGGACAAAGCCCAAGCCCCGCAAACGTCCTCGGACGACGGCAAGAGCACAAGCATTTCTTCCGACAAAAAAAGCCAAGCGGACTCCGCCAAGAAAAAAACTTCCCGCAAAAAAACCGCCAAAAGCCGGAATTCCTCCGAGCCGCTACCGCTTCACGCCTTTGTCGACATTTCCCGCAAGCCCCATACTTGGCCGGGCTTCATCCGCCTCACGCGTTCCCGCACCATTACGATGACGGACTCGCGCACCGGAGAATCCATGGGCCGCATGGAAGTTCCCAAGGGAACCGTTGTCAAAGTGTTCAAAGTGCTCCCGACGGGAACGCTTGAGGTCTTTGACCGCACCGGACAAAAATTCAACGTTGAAGCCTCCGGCACGAATTTTGCCGCCGCTTACGCCGCCGTTAAAAACAAACCGAAGAAAAAATCAAAGCCCAAGAAAACCGTCGCCAAAGCACCGGAAAAACCGATTGAAGCCCCCGAACCGGAAACCTCCGTCGCCTCGGCTCCGGTCAAAAAAGAAAAATCCGCTCCCGTGCTGAGCGCCTTCGGCGTCGCGTTTGACGAAGACGAAGAATGGGAAGCCGATTCCGACGAAGAATAATTTTGCCGCTTTTTAATTTTTCAAAAAAAAACACACATCCGTATATGAAAACCGCACTTCTCCATTCATGGAACGTCAACGGGCTTCGCGCCGCCATTCGCAAAGGCTTCGGCAACTACGTCGCCCGCTTCGAGCCGGACATTCTTTGCCTGCAGGAAATTAAATGCCCGGCGGACACGCCGCTTCCGGAAGAAGCCGCGTTCCCGCACAAAATCTGGCATCCTGCGGACAAAGCCGGCTACTCGGGAACGGCAATTTTCTCCAAATACGCGCCGCTCGGTGTCAGTTTCAATTTTGAAGGCGAAAACCACCCGCAGGAAGGGCGCGTCATCACGGCGGAATTTCCCGGCGTTTACGTTGTCTGCGCCTACGTTCCCAATTCTCAAAACGAATTGGCGCGGCTCGATTACCGCCTGCGTTGGGACGCCGATTTCCGCCGCCACCTCTGCGCGCTAAAAGCGAAAAAACCTGTGCTCGTCTGCGGCGATTTAAACTGCGCGCACAAGCCGATTGACATCGCCCGCCCGAAAGGAAACGAACGCAGTGCCGGCTTCACGATTGAAGAACGCGATTCATTTTCCGAAACTCTCGCCGCAGGATTTATCGACACTTTTCGCGAGAAAAATCCCGAGCTCACCGCCGCTTATTCGTGGTGGAGCTATCGCATGAAAGCGCGGGAACGCAACATCGGGTGGCGCATAGATTACTGGCTCGCCTCCGCCGATTTGGCGGAAAAATTCAGCGACCCGGAAATTCATCCCGAAATCGAAGGCTCCGACCACTGCCCCGTTTCCGTGCGCGTTCCCGACACGCTTTTTGTTTAATCTATTATGATTTCCTTTGAAGAGTTCACCGAAAACTGCCGCCTCGTCCGCGAGCGCGTCGCCGAAGCCTGCGCCGCCTGCGGGCGCGATCCGGAGAGCGTAAAAATTCTCCCGGTAACGAAAAATCACCCCGTGGAAGCTCCGGTTTTTGCCGCGGAAGCCGGTTTTTCCGCCGTCGGCGAAAATCGCGTTCAGGAAGCGGAAAACAAAAAACAACAGTTTCGCGAAATCGCCGCAGGCGACGGCGTTCCCGCGCCGCGCTGGGAACTCATCGGACACCTCCAAAGCAACAAAGCACGGCGCGCCGTCGAAATTTTTGACCGCATCCAATCCGTCGACTCCGTTTCCCTTCTCCAAAAAATCAATCGCCTCTGCGGAGAAATCGCGCGGGAACGCCTGCCGATTTTACTTCAGGCAAATCCCGGATGCGATCCCGCAAAGTTCGGGACCGCCGACTACGACGGGCTCCGCCTGCTCGCCGAAGCCGCCTTCAAAAGCGAAAATCTCCAAGTTGACGGTCTCATGTGCGTTGCGCCGATCGACGACGACTCTCTCGAAACCGCACGCCGCAGCTTTGAAACTTTGCGAGAATGGCGGGAACGCCTCGAAAAAGAATTCGGAAAAAAACTTCCCGAACTTTCCATGGGAATGTCTCACGACCTCGCGCCCGCCGTCGCCGCCGGCTCCACGATGGTCAGAATCGGCACCGCCCTTTTCGGTGCCCGCGATTACAAAATTCCTAATTCTTAATTTCTAATTAGATCATAAAAACTCTCCCTCTTAGTAAGATGGAGCGGATCGCAAGCGAAGCGATGCGGTGAGGGCGTTCTTTAGCCGCACCGGGAACGTGAATGTTTTAACGCAAAAAACATAAAGCAAAAAAACTTCGAGACTTAGCGGCTTTGCGCGAAAAAAAATCTCTCGCTGAGAACGTGAAGATTCGCAGAGCTTTTTTACCAATTCTTAATTTTTAACTAAATCATTATAAAAGCTCTCCCTCTTGCTAAGAGGGAGGGGACCGCAAGCGAAGCGATGCGGTGAGGGCGTTCGGAAGAAAAACAAAAAATCCCTCGCAGAGCACGCAGAGAAACGCAGATTTTTTTTATTTTTTTGAGCTAAAAACAACTCCCGACGGGGCGCAAGAAATCAGCCGGGGCATATCTCCCCCACCTATGTCTGCGAAAAAAAACGTTCCCGCAACCGAAGCTGCGGGAACGCGAACCATAAATAACTTATAAATTAATACATCAAAAATTATTTGCGGCGACGACGCGATGCCACGAGCGCAAGTGCTCCAAGCCCCGCAAGCATTCCGAACGCCGACGGCTCGGGGATAACCGTTGCTTCAACTTTAATCCCGTTAACATAGCTCTTCGAATTCCATGCGCTTCCTGCTTCAGAAACAATCCCAATAAGAATATCGTATCCTTCCCCCCAAACCATTGTTTCATTCGCTTCGTTTCCGAACGTTTGTAAGATAATGCTACCGGCACTTGTCCCTAAATTATTTTGAACTCCGGACGCAATAACCGCCCCGCTATCATCCACAATGCCGAAGTAGAGAGCGTAATCATCTGTAGCTCCGGTAAGTCCGGAAGTAGAAAAAGTCAAAGAGTCAAGAACAAGACCGTCCGTCAACCCTCCATCAAAGATTGCCGCGACATTTGTTCCGCCATAATTTTTCCGACCCCAAAGCTCAACAGAAGCTGTTTGCGTTTGCGTATCATAAGTCCAGTCTCCTTCGCTCGAGCCCGCTTCCGTTCCGATATTTGTTTGTCCTCCATTACAAAACATATAAAGCCCTCGCTCAGAACCAGCCAACGCCGAGATTCCCGAAGCATCATCAACAGATACACTAATTGACGTTGCACTTCCCTTACTCGCCACTGTATCAGACGTTGTTCCCGGAAGCGTTAGAGTGATTATTTCATCCGCATTTGCGAACGTTGTTCCGGCGGCGAGGAGAGCCGCGAGTGTAATATATTTTTTCATATAATGATTAAGTTTAATTGTGAGTGTTAAAAGTATTTTGCGGGTAAAAACGAGGACACATGCGGCGTTCCCGCCGATTTGTCCCAATTCTTGACGCGGATTGTCGCAAAAAAAAAAACGTCTCCGTCAAGCACGTTTTTGAAAAAACCCAAAAAAAAATTTCGCCGCATTTCGTTTTCTGCCGAGATAAGAATCGCATAGAAAACGCTTGCGAGCGAAAACGCGCGGCGAGTATTCTTTGGAATGTTATGAGTAACGAAGAAAAAAGCACAGTTTTCCCCGCCTTAAACCGCTTGACTGCCGCAATTTTCGGAATCGGTGCCCTCGCCTCAGTCGCTTGCTCGGCGATTTTCGGTTACAACAATCCGTTTTTGGGATGTGTTTTGCTCGCCGCTTGCGTTCTTGTCTCTATTCTCGCGTTTATTTTCGGCGTGTGCGTCGAATCGGCGTTTGCGCGCAAACTCAGCTATCTTTCCGTCGGGCTTGCGGTTCTCGTAACTTTCGCCGCGCTCGCGTTGCTTTTTTTCGACAAAAATTTTGAAAACCGTTGCGTGGACGCCTGGCAAAATCTCACGCAAAAAACCGAACGTATTGAACGCCGCCTCGAACAGCTCGAAGACCGCTTCGACCGCGATTAATCCTTTTATTTTACAAAAAAATGGCTCTTGAAAAAATCACCGCCGTTTCCGGCGTTCCCGCTTTCGTTCCCGGCGACGACATCGACACCGACCGCATCATTCCCGCTCGCTTCCTGAAAAGCATTACCTTCGACGGGCTCGGAGCATTCGCGTTTTACGACGAAAGAAAAAATGATGACGGCACCGACAAGCCGCACGCGCTCAACACGTTCCCGCACGCAAAAATCCTCGTTACGGGCATGAACTTCGGTTGCGGAAGCTCCCGCGAACACGCCCCGCAAGCCTTGTGGAGACGCGGAATCCGCGCCGTTATCGCCGGGAGCTTCGCCGAAATTTTCTTCGGAAATTCAACGACGCTCGGCGTGGCTTGCGTTTGCGCCACACGCGAAAATTTAGCAAAAATCGAAGCTTGGATTGCCGCCAATCCGAACGAAGAAATGACCGTCGATGTCGAAAATCTTTGCGTCAAATTCGGCGACGAATGCGTTCCCGTAACCCTTCCCGAAGCCGTCCGCAAAGCACTCGTTGACGGACGCTGGGATCCGATTGCGGATTTGCTCGAAAACGCGGAAAAAATCAACGCGCTCGCCGCAAAAGTTGCTTAAGCCGCCATGATAGTTTCGCTTTCCGGAACTTTAATCGAAGCCGCGATTTTCCGCGCCGTCATCGACTGCGGCGGCGTCGGCTACGAAGTCAACATTCCCGTTTCCACGGCGGAAAAGTTGCCGAAAATCGGGGAAAAAGTCCGCTTGTTCACGCTTCATACTTTCCGGGAAGACGGGCAATCGCTCTACGGTTTTCACAGCGCGGAAGAACGGGATTTTTTTAAAATGCTCATCGAAAAAGTGAGCGGAATCGGTCCCGGAATTGCGCTGAAAATTTTCTCCCGGCTTTCGCTTCCGGTATTGCGCGATGCGATTCGCCGTAGCGATGTCGCCCTGCTTTCGCAATGTCCGGGCATCGGCAAAAAGACGGCGGAGCGGCTCGTCGTCGAGTTGCGGGATAAAGTCGGGCTCGGCGGCGGGAACGCGGCGGGAACGCCGGCGAAAAAAGGCGGAGATTCTGTTGCGGCAATCTCGGCGGGAACGCCGGAAGGAACGGTCGATGCGCAGGCGGATGCCGTTGCCGCGCTTATGTCGCTCGGCTTCAAGCTTGCCGACGCGGACAAAGCCGTGCGCGCCGCCGTTTCCAAGGCAGGAGCCGACGCTCCGGTCGAAAAACTCATCCGCGTCGCCCTCGGAAACTAAAAAATGGAATACGCGCTTTGCGGCAACAGCGGGCTTTTTCTTCCGAAAATTTCGCTGGGACTTTGGCACAATTTCGGCGAAGTCGATGACTTTTCCCGCGCGGAAAAAATTGTGCGCACCGCCTTTGATTGCGGTGTTACGCATTTTGACCTCGCCAACAATTACGGTCCGCCGCCCGGCTCCGCCGAAAAAAATTTCGGGAAAATGCTCAAGACGGTTCTTGCCGGGCACCGCGACGAAATTATCGTTTCCTCCAAAGCCGGACACCGAATGTGGAACGGTCCTTACGGCGACGGCACTTCCCGGAAAAGCATGATTGCGAGTTGCGACCAAAGCCTGAGGCGCACCGGGCTGGAATATTTTGACATTTTTTACGCGCATCGCTACGACGGAATCACGCCTGCGGAAGAAACGGCGCAAGCTCTTGCCGATTTGGTAAAATCAGGAAAAGCACTTTACGCGGGCATTTCAAAATTTCCGCCGGAAATCGCCGAAAAAACCTTTTCTTATCTGCGTTCCCGCGATGTTCCCTGCCTCGTTGTTCAAGACCGCTACAGCCTTTTCGAACGCGCGCCGGAAAAAGAAAAACTCTCGCTCGCCCAAGCTCAGGGCGCAGGCTTCGTCGCGTTTTCCCCGTTAGCGCAAGGTTTGCTCACCGACAAATATTTAAACGGGATTCCGGAAAATTCCCGCGCGGCGAATCCGAACGGTTTTTTGCAACGCAATCAGGTTACCGAAGAAAAAATCGCGGCGGCGAAAAAGCTCAACGCGCTTGCGCGGGAACGCGGACAAAGCCTCGCGCAAACGGCAATTTCGTGGTTGCTGAAAAATCCGCAGGTAACGAGCGTTCTCGTCGGTGCGTCTTCGGAAAAACAACTTCTCGAAAATCTTTCTTCCGCAAAAAATACGGATTTTTCCGCAGAAGAACTTGCGGCGATTGACGCCATCGTTCCCGCGCCGAGCGTTTAAACGCCTGCGGCTCCGCCGCGCGCGCGACAGAAAAAATCACTCGACAACGATACGGAAAATTCCGGCGTTGAGCCGAAGCCCCGAAACAATTTTCGACGCTTTTTCGATAATCGCCTTATCCCGCTCCGTGTTGCCGCACGAGCGAATCGTCATCACATTCGGTTTTCCGAAACCGGACGCGATGCCGCAAAAATACTCGGCGGGAACGGGAATCATAGATGCCGAATCATTTTCGATTCCCTCCAGCGTTCCGGAAAAAACGGTTTTTCCCGTATTGGCTTCTTCGATACGAATTTTTGTTTTTATCGCCACCGGAGACATTTCCTCCGTGCAATCCGGAGCGACGGAAAAGCCGCGCGAAATCGGCCACGCGTCCGCGCCCAAAGCTTCTTCCGCCGTCGGCAAAATCTGTTCCTTCTCAAGGTGTATCACCTTCGTTGCGTCATACAGCGCAAGAATTTCTCCGAACGGCAAAAACGAAGTTTCCCGCAAATTCAACTCCTTCGGTTTTTTTCCGTTTTCAAAATTTAATGCCGTCGGCAAAAAAAGCGGTTCCGAATCCTGAAAAATCCCCGCTTCCGAAACGCGTTCCGCAACGGCAAGAGACGAGACTTTCGCGGGAACGACATCCGCCGGAGCAAACGTAAATCCCGGAGAAAAAACCACGAATGCCAAAATAGCCCAAAGGACGATACAGCCCACCGCCGCCTTCGTCATTGCCGGTAGCTCTTTGCGGTAAAACCTGTAAATCGTTGCAGAAACTTTCACGACGGAAAGGTTCTTCCATCGCACGAAATTTGTCGATTGAAAAAACACCGCGTTCCCGCAAAAATTTTTCTATGCCTACCGGTTTCCGCCTCATTCCCGCGCATTCCGTCACCACACTTGCGAAAGCTCTCGCCGCGCAAATTTCCCGCCGCGAGAACCCGCTGTGCCCGGAAACCGTCCTCGTCATGAATTACGCTCAGCGCGTTTGGCTCCGGCATTTTCTTGCGGAGCACCTCGGAATCAGCGCCAACCTCCGGTTCATTTCTCCGGAATCTTTTTTGCAAAACCTCGTCTCCGCTCCCGACTCCCGGATTTTTGAGCGCAATACGCTCGCTTGGCGAATTTTTGAAACGTTAAAAAGAACACACAAACCCGAAGCGGGAACGCCGGAAAATCTCCGTTTTTTTTCCGGAGAAAAAAGCGACGACGACATTTTCCTTCTCGCCCATAATCTCGGAGACCTCTTTTGGCGCTACCAAAGCTTTCGCCCGAAAATGATTATCGACTGGACGCGCAACGCCACGCCGCCGCAACCGCGCGATCCCGATTTTCTCTTTGAGTTTAACCGACAAAAAAATCTCTGGAACGAGCTTGGATTCGGGAACGCCACGCCGCCGGCAGAAGCTTGGACGCGCCAGCTTCAATCAAATATTCCGCCGGAGAAAATTCCGCCGCGCATTTTCGCATTCGCTCCTTCCGCGCTCCCGCGACTTCATGTCGAACTCCTCGAAAAACTCGCGGAATCCTCCGAGGTTTTTCTTTACTACCACCATCTTTCCCACGATTTGTGGACAGAATCCGCAGAAAAAAAGAAACGCCTCCGGCAACGATTCGGGAAACGGGAGTCCGCAATCTCCGAAAATGCGTTCCCGCCCGAAGAAGGCAACGAATTGCTCACCGCTTGGGGAAAAGCCGCCCGCCCGCTCGCCGCACATTTTATCGACGCCGGGCTTCTTGACGCCGATTCCTCCTTGGATCAACCGCCCGAACGCGATTCCCTTTTACACGCAATTCAGCGGGAAATCCGCGACAACTCCGCTGTCCCCGCACCTTACGTTCCCGAGAAAAACGACCGCTCCTTCCGCATTCTCGCAGCACCGTCCCCGATTCGGGAAATGGAAATTCTGCGCGACGAACTTCTGCTCCGCTTTGCGGAAAATCCGGAACTGAAGCCGAGAGAAATCCTCGTCATGTTCCCGGATCTTACAAGCTACATTCCGTTTATCCGCGCGGCATTTGAAAATTCAAATCTTCCTTTTTCCCTCGCAGACCGCTCCGGAATCGAAATTTTTCCCGTCGCCTCAGCGTTTTTGGAAATCCTGCGCATCGCATCCGGAGAATTTCGCCTCGACGAAATTCTCTCGCTTCTCGACCGGGAAGCAATTTGCTCCGCTCTCGAAATCAATGAAGACGAGGCGGACTCGCTACGAAAAATTCTTTCCGAAGCCGAAATCCGCTGGGGACGCGACACCGAAAGCCGCCGCAAAGGTATTTTCGAAAACACCGTTCCCGCAGACACCTTCCGCGCGCACGCCGACCGCTTCGCACGAAACAACTCGTGGGAGTTCGGGCTTTGCCGCCTCGCGCTCGGATATTTCTTCGGAACTGAAGACGAAACGGAAACCGAAGATTTTTCCGGAATTTCCCCCGTTCCCGGATTGACGGAAGCCGCACCGAGCGTTCTCGGAAAGCTGACAAAACTTCTGAATATTCTCTCCGCATTAAACCGCACATTCACCTCCAAGGAAACGCAGAGCGTTCCCGCTTGGTGCGACCTCCTGAAATCTCTTTTGGCGGACGAACTTTTCCGCTCCGAGCCCGACGGAGCCGCCCTTCTGAGAAACGCCCTCAACACCGTAAAATCCGACGCGGAAAACGGTGCAGACACCGACGTTCCCGCAACCTGCACGCTCTCCGCTCTTTGCATCGCGCTAAACCGCCACGACTGGAGCGGCTCCCGAAAAAGCGGCGGAATGCTTCGGGGAAAAATCACTTTTTGCCGCATGCAACCGCTACGCAACATTCCGGCAAAAATCATCTGTATCGCCGGGCTAAACGACGGTGCGTTCCCGCGTCCGTCCGACAAAAGCTCGCTCGATCTTACCGCGTTCCCCGCCGTCAATTTCCCCGGAGAAGCCACGCAGTGGGATCGCTCCAAACGCGATGACGACTGCCTGCTCTTTCTCGAAAATATTCTCGCCGCCGAAAAAGAACTCCTGCTCTCCTACGTCGGACGAAACGCCAACGACGGGCAATCCGCCCCGCCCTGCGTTCCGCTCGCCAAGCTTCGCGATTTCGCATTAAAAATTGTATCCGAAAAAAATGATACAGTCGGCGCGCCGATTTTTGAAACGCTTCATCGGCTTCACGGATTTTCCCCGGAATATTTTTCCGGAGATGAAACGCTTTCCGGAAAATATTTCTCCTTCAGCCGGAGCGATTACGCTACGCTCTGCGGAGAAAATGCGACACGGGAACGCGAACTTCCGCATTTCAAATTAACAAACGTTCCCGAAAAAATTTCCGCAAGCGATCTGACGTTGTTCCTGAAATCGCCTGCGGATTTCATTTGCCGAAAAATTCTCGGTATCGAATCCGTGTATACAAGCGAGATTCTTTCGTCGGAAGATCCTTCCGCCGTCGCCTCCGCGCTCGATGTCGCACGATTTCACCGCGCGTTCATCGAAAAAAATCTCGAATTGCGCGCTTCGGGCGACGCGTCAAATCCGGTAAACGCGGAAACCGCGCTGAAAAACTTTCACGCCAAAGAAATTTCTTCCGGCAGAAGCTCCGCTCTTTTCGAAGGGGAAAAATTTGAAGAAATTCTCGCGGGAAAAATAAAGGATTTTGACGCCATTGAACAATGTTTGCCCGGCAAACTTTTCCGCGTTCCCGCAGAATCCGCCTCCGCCGTAGTGCGTGCGGAAAAATCACGTTTGCCCGCCGGCTTTTCCGGTCTTTGCGCGGAATTTGAACTCCGGAATCTTTTTCGGGATTCCTCCGGCGCGCTGTTCCTTCCGCTCTTCGGACGCAAAAATTTCGATTGGCGTTGCGCCGTCGAATGTTTCGTCTCCGCTCAATTGCTTTCCGCCGCGTTCCCGCAAACGCCGTTCCGCGTAATTTATTTTGCTTACGACAAAAAAAAGCCTGCGCTCATCACGGAAAAATCTCTGAAAAATTGCAATTTTTCCCCGCAGGATTTGCTCGCGTTTTTCGCAAATAATCTCTCCGAGCCGCCCTTGCTTTTTGAGAGCCTGCCGCTCGCGGAGCCGGAAAAAACGTCGGAAGACGATTTTGTCCGAGCCGCGCAGAGCGAATGGAAAAAAAGTGCTCGCGATGCCGCCGAAATTTTTATTTTCGGAGAAAATGCGGAAATCACACACGAAGCCGCCTTACGCCGCGTCGCGTTCCCGCTCGTTAAAACCGTTTGCTCCGCCTTCGAAACGGCAGAATAGGAAAAACGCGCGTTTCCGGCGTTCCGTTCCCGTTCCGTGCCGAAAACACAAATTTATGTTTTCAACGACGGGGACAGGCGTTAGTTTTTAACGTTTTTAATTATGAAAGCTTACATCTTAATGGGTTCGGAGTCCGACATGCCGCACGCGGAAAAAATCGCGGAAGGACTCAAGGCGGAAGGCGTGGATTTTGAATATTTCGTGCGTAGCGCGCACAAGGATCCCGTCGGCGTTTATAATTACGTCAAGGCGCATGACGACGAGCCGAAAGTGCTTTTTATCACGATTGCGGGTCGCTCCAACGCGCTTTCCGGCGTGGTTGCCGCCAATGCGAAAAAGCCGGTGCTCGCTTGCCCGCCGTTTAAGGATAAGCTGGATTTTCTCGTCAACATCAATTCAACGTTGCAAATGCCGTCAAAAACGCCGGTGCTTACGGTGCTGGAGCCGTCCAACTGCGCTCTTGCCGCCGCACGCATTTTGGCACTCTAAAAATTTGCGGGAACGCCAAACCTCCGCTTATCTTCAATTTTCCTCGAAATGACTAAGATTTTTTCCATCGCCAATCAAAAAGGCGGCGTCGGCAAAACGACGACTGCCGTCAACCTCGCCTGCGGGCTTGCGCGCCGCGGCATTCCCGTTTTGCTCGTGGATTTGGACTCGCAGGCAAACGCAACGAGCGCGCTCGGGCTTCCGAAAACCGAAGGCGGCAGTCTTTACGGCGTGCTCACCGGCGACGCTTCGGCAAAGGAAAAAATTATCCCGACGGGAACGCCGAATCTCGACATTATTCCGTCCGAAGTCGACATGGCGGCGGTGGAATCCGAGCTGCTTCAACGCGAAAACTATCTTTCCCAGCTCAAAAACGTGCTCGCTCCGATTCGCAAATCCGGCAAATACGGAGCAATCATTCTGGATTGTCCGCCCGCGCTCGGCATGCTCTCGATGAACAGCTTGGCGGCGGCGGATCATTTGCTCATCACGCTCCAATGCGAATATCTCGCGATGGAAGGCTTGAGCCAGATTTTGAATGTCGTCGAGCAAATCCGCGAAGCGAAAGTTAATCCCGCCCTCACCATCGGCGGCATCGTGATGACGATGTTTGACGTGCGCACCAATCTTTCCCGTCAAGTCGTGGCGGAAATTTCCAAGGCGTTCCCGCAGCTTGTTTTCAAATCCATGATTCCGCGCTCGATTCGACTCGGCGAAGCACCCAGCCACGGGAAATCCATTTTCGAATACGACCCGCACGGTTCCGGCGCGCTCGCCTACGACGCGCTTTCCAAGGAAGTCGCTCGCCGTTTTGAATTAAAAAAATAATCCGGAGAAACCGCGATGTCTGCAGATAAAATTTCCATCGGACTTATTCAGCTTACGGCGGCGGAAACGCCTGCCGAAAATCTCCGCAAGACGATTCCGCAAATCGAGGCCGCCGCCGCGCAAGGCGCAAAAATCATCGGCTTGCAGGAAATGTTTACGACGAAATATTTCTGCATCGACCAAAATCCGGATCGCTTTGACCTCGCCGAACCGATTCCCGCGGGAACGTCCGTGCAGGAACTTTGCGCGGTTGCGAAGCGCCTCGGCGTCGTCATCGTCGCCCCGATGTTTGAAGCACGCGGGAACGAAATTTACCACAACACGGCGGCGATTATCGATGCCGACGGCACTTACCTCGGCAAATACCGCAAAATGCACATTCCGCAGGATCCGTGCTTTGAGGAAAAATTTTACTTCACGCCGGGCGACCTCGGCTTCCGCGCATGGGAAACCGCCTTCGGAAAAATCGGCGTCTGCATCTGCTGGGATCAATGGTATCCGGAAGCCGCACGCCTGACCGCGCTCGCGGGAGCGCAAATTCTGTTTTACCCGACGGCAATCGGCTGGCTTCCCGAAGAAAAAGCCGAGCTCGGCGCGGCGCAACATTGCGCGTGGGAAACCGTTCAGCGCGGACACGCCGTTGCCAACGGTTGCTACGTTGCCGCGACGAATCGCGTCGGTATCGAAGGACGCACTGAATTTTGGGGACAAAGTTTTGTCGCAAATCCTTACGGCGAAATCATCGCGCGCGCCTCTGCGGACAAGGAAGAAATTCTCATCGCCGAATGCGATTTGGCGGTTCAGCGAGAGTTTCGCCGCATTTGGCCGTTTTTCCGCGACCGCCGCATCGACGCTTACGGCGACATCACGAAACGCCTGCGCGATTAAAACATAAAAAGAATAGCCGGATTTCGGCGCACAAACGCTTAGTCGTCCGGCAAATATTCGTCCGGCAGGAACAAAGAAGATTCCGGCTCGACGGGAACGTGTTCAGCCGGTGCTTCTTTGTAATAAAGCTCTTTCCAACGCTTCAGCACGGCGGCGACAACCGGACCGGACGCGCTCCCGCCGCCGATATTTTCTCCGGGCAAACCTTCGAGCACAACCGTTACGGCGATTTTCGGATCATGAGCCGGCGCGAACGCCGTAAACCAGGCGAGCGTCGTTTTCTTGCGCGGATCCCACTGCGCGGAACCCGTTTTCGCGGCAATTTCCAGCCCGGGAACCCGTGCTTTTTTTCCGGTTCCGTGGGAGACGCATTCCGTCATTCCGCGTAAAATTTCCGCATAGGCTTCGGCGGAAATATCAATCGGCTCTCCGCCGTGATTCACGCGGGAACGTGCACGCGCGGGATCGTGAATGACCGACGGCGTCGTGCGTGTTTCCTTGCGTGCGAGCGAAGCCGTCATGCACGCGATGTGCATCGGCGAAGTCAGATTAAATCCCTGCCCGATGGCGGCATTTGTCGTATCGCCCGCGACCCAGCGTCCGCGCCCGTCATCGAGTTTGTATTTCGGTGTTGCGACAACGAGTTTTCCCAAAACATTGGACTTTGCTTCCGGCAATTCCAGCGGGACGTGTTCACCGAATCCGAAGCGGAATGCTTCTTCGGCAATCGGCCCGATTCCGAGAATCAGGGCGGCGTTGTAGCAGTAAACATTGGAAGAAACGCGAATCATGCGCGCGAGGTCGACCGGACCGAACGCCACCAGATCATGCTCCGGCTTGCGCTGACGGTTGACGGTCAGAAACGCTCCGCAGTCAAAAATTTCTTTCGGAGAAATCGGACCGGAAGGACGATTCGCGGCGGCGGAATGCGGAGAAATTTTCGCGATGGTTTCCGAGTCGTTAAATGTCTTGGAGCGCATCGCGGCGACTGCCGTTATCAGTTTAAAAGTGGAGCCCGGCGGATACCTGCCGATGAGAGCCCGGTTCCAAAGCATACGGTTTTCTTCGATGAGTTTGTAATATTCCCGGCTGAAGCCGTCGATTCCCTCGTTCGGGTCAAACGCCGGCGCGCTTGCGAGCGCGAGCACTTCCCCGGTCTGCACATCGAGAACGATGGCGGCTCCGGCGCGGGAACGTGATTCCAGCGCGGATTCCGTTGCTTTTTGCAGTTCCAAATCGAGCGAGGAAATAAACGGTGCGCCTTTTTCCGGAAGCCGTTCATCCAACTTTTTGTGCAAATAGCCCAAATTATCCACCTGCCAAAGCTGGTAGCCGTCGCGCCCGCGAATCGTTTCGTCAAAACGGCGTTCGATGCCGAAGCTTCCCTGTTTTCCCTCGCGCGACATCACGCGGAGATTTTTTCCGTCGCCGGGCAAATCATCGCGAAATTCCCCGTCATCGCTAATCAAGCGACCGAGAAGGTGCGCGGCGAGTTTTCCGTGAGGATACGTGCGCTCGGATTCCACGAAAAGTTGCTCCGGTGCATCGGTCGGATACGCTTCGAGAAAGCGTGCTTTTTCTTCCGGCGTTAATTTTTTTGCCAAAGTGAACGGAATTGCCCGCTTTTCGTTGAGATGGCGGGAAACCTCCGCCGGATCAAGGACGCGGGAACGCCCGAGCACGCGATTTAGCCGATCAAGGTGCTTCTGAACCACTTTCGTAACCGCACTCGCGCGCAAACGCGAAACCTCCACCTTCATTTCCGAAAACTTTTTCTGCTCGCGGCGAGCCGCACGAATGTCCTTTCTTGCTTCGACGGAAAATTCTTCCCTCAGCGAGCCCAAATCAATGACGACGGAATAGCGCGGGCGGCTCGAAACCAGAACGTTCCCGTGGCGGTCAAGAATATCTCCGCGCGCCGCCGGCATCGTTACGTAGCGCGAGCTTTGGCGTTCGTATTGGTTCAAATAATCTTCACGCTTAAAAATTTGCCGCACCGCCAAGCCGACGAGCAGATACAAAAGAACGACGCCGATGATTCCGCCGACGATGACAACGCGCCGCGGGCTGATTCCGCTCACGCGGGTATCTCCCAAGCGGCTCATTTTTCTTCCACCTCCCGTTCTCCGACCAAATCCACGCCGCACATCCGATACAAGGAAACGACGGCGTCAAAAAACCACCAGCCCAGCAAAACGATAAAGGCGGAAGAAATGATTGCCGTCGCCAAAAAACCGCCCCAAAAAGCAAGTTTTCCGAGCTCCGTCCAACTGATTGCGCACGCCCAAAGCAGAAAAATAACAAAATTCAAAATCAACGCCGTTACCAGCCATTGTTTCGGAGAGGACAAGTCGATATACGCGCGCAAAAAACGCAGTGCGAAAAAGAAAATCACCATCCATGTTGCACCGAAACCGACCGTCGCGGGAACGTCCGCCGTCATTTCCCCGAATAAAAACATTTCCTTTCCCGCATCGAACAAGGCGGACTCCATTTTTTCAAACGGAACCGGAAGGGAAACATCAAATAAAAAACCGCTGATTAAAACGACGACAAGCCCGCGCGGGAACGGCATCAGCAACGCCGGCACGACCACGAGCAAGCCGGGCGCGAAAATGCTCAAATTCCACGGAGAAAGCATATCCGAGATTTCTCCCGACAAAAAAATCCACAAATACGCAACCGTACAGGCGGGAATCCAATAAAACGCGCTGACGGCAAAAATCTTTTTTATCGTTTCGTTCACCTCGCGTGTCCTTCTTTTATTCTTCCGCCACAAAATTTTTCAGCACCGATTTATCCACGGGAACGAGAATTGCCGCTTCCTCAATCGCGGCAAGGCGTTGCGCCAGCTCGACGGGAACGCCCCGAAACATGCCATCGGCAAAATTCGTCGGTGTTGCAGACACGGTTCCGATTTTCAGCCCCGCCGGGAAAATTCCGCCCAAGCCGGAAGTTACAACCTCCAGGCGCGTTATTCCGTCCGGGAACACCGCATCCGCCGGAATATCCGCAATCTTCCCGGAAGCGGCACGCAGAGGCGACGCTCCCGCGCCCTGATACGTTACCGCACAATTTTCAATTCCTTCAATCGTTGCCGAAATACGAAACGCCGGTGACGAAATCAGCTCGACCACGCAAGTCGTTTCAAAAACCTGCCGCACGCGTCCGACTACGCCGTAGGCGTTCACGACCGGGCAACCCACGCAAATTCCGTCCGCCTTGCCCTTGCGCAAAATAATTTGTTGCCACCACATGCTCAAACGCCGCTGAACCACGCGCGCCGGCACCGTTCGGAAGTCCGGGCGTTCCTCCATGCCGATCAGCTTCAAAAGGCGGGCATTTTCTTCCTTCAGCCCGTTGTTTTGAGCGATTTCATACTGCATTGTCGCCGCGAGCCTTGCGGTGTCGCGTCCGGCGCGAATCAAATCGTTTTTACTGCGGGAACGCATTTCCCAGTATTGCCCGAGCTCGCGCATGTGCGAAGAAAGCACAAGCGACGGAGCCTCAAATTCGTAACCCGCTTCGTAGACAAGTCTCCGAAGTGCCGACGGAGCGAACCACCAAACCATCATGCCCACGAACAGGAAAAAGAACGGGCGCAGATTTCTGGTTTCCGGATTCATCGGCTCAATTGCGGGAACGTTTCAAAAGCTTTCAAAACCCGAAGTTATAAAAGGGAAAAATGCCGAAAGACAATTCGGCGATTAGCGCAGAATCGATGCCTTGCCTTCTTTTTCAATAATCGCGCCCGTGCCGTTTACGACGCAACGCAGCGGATCTTCCGCGACAAAGAACGGCATTCCCATTTTGTCGCTCAAAAGGCGATCCAAGCCTCGAATCAGCGCACCGCCGCCGGCGAGAGCCGCCCCGCGGTCCAAAAGTTGCCCCGCAGATTCCGGCGGGCAAACTTCAAGCGTCTTGGAAATGCCTTCGATGATTTCGTCAAAATTATGCTTCAAAGCCTCGCGGATCTCCGTCGAATTGACCGTTTGCGCGCGCGGTAAGCCGGAAATCGAGTCGCGACCTTTGATTTCAAGCGAAAGTTCCTGATCCAGCGGATACGCCGAGCCGATTTGCACTTTGATGCGCTCTGCCGTTTTCGAGGCGATAACGAGCCCGTAAGCGTTTTTGACGTAATTGACGATGCTTTTGTCAAATTCGTCTCCGCCGACACGAATGCTTCGCGCAGCGACGATCCCGCCCAAAGAAAGGATCGCGATTTCGGACGTGCCGCCGCCGATATCGACGACCATCGAAGTTTCCGACTCGCCGACCGGCAATCCCGCGCCCAGCGCGGAGGCTTTCGGCTCCGGCACCGTCAGCACGTGTTGCGCTCCCGCGCGATACGCGGAATCCTTTACCGCGCGTTCTTCCACCGGAGTAATTCCGTAAGGCACGGCAATCACCACGGTGAGATGCGTCAAAAACGAATGTTGCCCCGCTTTTTTGATAAAATAGCGCAACATGTGTTCGCTGACTTCGAAGTCTGCGATTACGCCGTTTTTCATCGGGCGCACGACTTCGATTCCCGTCGGCGCCAAATCCGCCATTTCCTTGGCTTCCAAGCCGATTGCGAGCGGGCGGCGCGTCTTGGCGTCAATCGCAACAAAGCTCGGCTCATTCATGATAATGCCACGACCTTTTACGTAAACGAGAACGTTTGCCGTTCCCAAGTCGATGCCGATTGCGGTGGAGAAAATGCCCGAAATTTTCTTAATCATGATTTTCCAAAAAAACGTTTCCGTTAAGGAAACATCAAGGCTTCATAATTGTCAACGACACGCACGAAAATTTATCGTTACAAATGCGTTCCCGTGAGGCGTTCGAAGAGTGCTTTCGCCTTGGCGTGCCCGGCGGAGGCGGCTTTTTCGAGCCAATGAAGCGCGCGTTCGCGATTATTTTCACGCTCGTAAAGTTCTCCGAGCAGATAGCAGGCTTCCAGGTGATTTGCAGTCGCGGCTTCAATGAAAAAATCCCGCGCCCGGTTTATGTCTTTCGCGACACCGCCGAGCCCGTCACGGTAACAGATTCCGAGGTTGGATTTTGCGTTGGGCACACCGGCGGCGGCGGCTTTTTCCCACCATTTGACCGCTTCTTCCCGATCGGCGGGAACGTCCCCGCGCCCCAGCCAGCAAAATGTTCCGTAATTAAACTGAGCGATGCCGTTTCCTGCCTCGGCGGCTTTTTTATACCACGCGGCGGAAAGCTTCAAATCCGTCACGCCGCCGAAAGAGCCCGTTTCGAATCCTGTTGCCAAAAACATCTGCGCGCGCACATCGCCGCGTGCTCCCGCCACGCTCATCCAGCGCAGCATCGCATCGCCGTCGCCGCGTTCCCGCGCCTCCAAACTCCGATTGTAGGCGTATTCCGCCGAGCGGATTTTCTTAACGGTCCACGCGCCCGCCGCGCCGCAGAGAAGCACGAGCGCGAGTGCGGAAAAAATCAGAATTTTCGTTCGTTTTTTCAGCTTCATTTCAACGACTCCGTTAGGCGTGTCCGGGCGTGCGCGGGAACGGAATCACGTCCCGAATATTGCCTTCGCCCGTTACAAACATGAGCATGCGCTCAAACCCGAGCCCGAAGCCGGCGTGCGGCACGCTCCCGAAGCGGCGCAGATCGACATACCAGGCGTAATCTTTTTCGGAAAGCCCGTGAGCTTCCATTGCCGCGAGCAGCTTTTCCAAGCGTTCTTCACGCTGGCTTCCGCCGACAATTTCGCCGATGCCGGGAACGAGCAAATCCGTCGCCGCAACGGTTTTTCCGTCGTCGTTTTGGCGCATGTAAAACGGTTTTGCCTCGCGCGGATAATCGTAAACGGCGACGGGCGACTTGAAGTGTTTTTCCGTAAGAAAACGCTCGTGCTCGCTCTGAAGCCCTTCACCCCAAACAATCGGAAATTCGAACTTTTCGCCGGATTTTTGCAAAATCTCCACCGCTTCCGTGTAGCTGATGCGGACAAACGGTTTTTCGACAACTTGCTCAAGGCGTTCCCGCAAGGTTTTGTCGATGAATTTGTTGAAAAACTCAATTTCGTCCGGACAATTTTTCAAAATATCCGCGATCAGATATTTGATGAGAGCTTCGGCAACGTCGATGTCGCCGTGAATATCGCAAAACGCCATTTCCGGCTCAATCATCCAAAATTCGCTGGCGTGGCGTGACGTGTTGGAATTTTCCGCCCGGAACGTGGGTCCGAACGTGTAAACTTTTCCGAGCGCGCAAGCGAGCGTTTCCGCCTCAAGCTGCCCGCTGACCGTAAGGAACGACGGACGCGCAAAAAAGTCCTGCGAAAAATCGACGTTCCCGTCCGCGTTTTTCGGCGCATCTTCGGGCGGAAGCGTGGTTACGCGAAAAAGCTCGCCGGCGCCCTCGCAATCGCTCGCCGTGATAATCGGCGTGTGAACGTAAGCGAAACCGCGTTCCTGAAAGAATTGATGCACCGCAAACGCCAAGCGGGAACGCACGCGGAACATTGCGCCGAAGCGGTTCGTGCGCGCGCGCAGATGCGGAATCGAGCGCAAAAATTCCACCGTGTGTCCTTTTTTCTGAAGCGGGAACGTTTCCGGCGCAAGCCCGAGAATCTCAATCTTTGTCGCGTGAATTTCCCAGCTTTGCCCTTTGCCCTGCGAGGCGATGAGCGCGCCTTCCACGGAAACGCTCGCGCCCGTCGTCGCATTTTTCAAAAGCGCGTAGCCTTCGCAGTCGGCGTCCACAACGCATTGCAGGTTTTTCATGCAGGAGCCGTCGTTAATTTCCAAAAACGAAAACGTTTTGGAATCGCGGCGCGTGCGCACCCAGCCCTGCACGAGCACGGAATTTTCAGCCGAAGAGGAACCGAGAGCTTCTTTTACGGAAAGTTTTTTCATCGGGGGAAAATCTAATACCAAGTTTCGCCGACGCAAATAGAAATTATCGCTCCGCACGGGCATTTTTCCCGATTTTTTCAAAAACTCCGCCCGCTCCGCTCCGATTTTTGAATCGACGCGGGAACGCGAACGTTTTTCAATTTCGAACGTATGGAATTGGAAGAAAAACTCCTCGAATTTATGAGGCGGAAAGACTATTCCCCGCTACGCCTCGACGAACTCCACAAAGCCCTCGGCGGCGACGGAAAACTTTTCCGTAAACTCAAAAAAATCCTCCCGCGCATGGTGCGCGCAGGCTCCGTCGCCCAAGTCAAGCGCGACCGCTTCTGCCTGCCCTCCGACGCCGACCTCATCAGCGGACGCATCCTGTTTCGAAACAGCGGAAGCGCAAAACTTTTGCCCGACACTCCGGCAGACGGCTCCCCGCCGCCGCCCGCCGTTCACCTCCGCGCCGAAGACACGGGAACGGCATTTCACGGCGACCGCGTCGTCGTCCGGCTGGAACGCAAACGCCGTAAAGGCGGTTTCCGGGAACGCTACGCGCAGGGAGACGATTTGCCCTTCGGAAGCGTTGTCAAAATCCTCGAACGCGCCTTCAGCTCGACCACGGGAACGCTCATTCAAACGCGCTATTACTGGACGGTTCGTCCCGACGATCCCCGCATTCCCAAAGACATTCTCGTTCCCGATCCCGCACGCTCGCCGCTGTTTCCGCAACCGAAAGCCGGCGAAAAAGTGGTTGTCCGCCTCAACGAATGGACTCGCCGCAACGAAAATCCCAGCGGAGAAATCGAAAAAGTCCTCGGCGAATCCCACACGCCGCTCGCCGAATACCGAGCAATCCTTTTCCGCTATCACCTTTCTCCGAAATTCCCGGACAGCGTCGCAGACGAATTAAAAAGCGTTCCCGCAAGCGTCGATTCCAAGGAAATGCGCGGACGCCTTGATTTGAGAAAAATTTTTACAATCACCATCGACCCGGACGACGCCAAGGATTTTGACGACGCACTCTCCGTCGAATTTTTACCCGAAGAAAAAATCCGCGTCGGCGTGCACATCGCGGACGTTTCCCACTACGTTCGCCCGCATTCCGCGCTCGACCGGGAAGCGCGCGCCCGCGGGAACTCCACCTACCTCGTCGGCACCGTCATTCCGATGCTTCCGCACGCGCTCTCAAGCGGAATTTGCTCGCTTGTCGAAGGCGAAGCCCGCCTCGCCAAATCCGTTTTCGCCACCTTTGACGCAAGCGGGAACATCACGCAAACGCAGTTCGCCAACTCCGTTATTTCCTCCCGCAAAAGACTGACCTACGGGCAGGCTTTCGCCCTAATGAACGAAGACGACAACCGGGAAATCCGCGCGTTCCCGCCCGTTCCCGCGCATCAATCCGGGCATCCCGGGTGCGCCCTTGCCGAATTGAGCGACGAGGAAATTTCGCTCCTGAGAAAAAACATCCGCGCGCTTTGGAACCTTGCTTCAAAACTGCGCGAAGAACGAATGCGCACGGGTGCACTTGACCTCGACATGCCGGAAGTCAAAATCTACGTCGATTCCGACGGTTTCGCCGAGCGCATCGAACAAGTCCGCCACGACGAATCCCATCAGCTCGTGGAAGAATTTATGCTGCTCGCCAACGAAATTATCGCGCGGCAATTCCGCCAAGCCCGGCTTCCGTTCATTTCCCGCGTTCACGACGCGCCCGAGGCGGAAAAACTTGCCGAACTGCGCGAAGAAATGATCGCGGCAGGCATCAAAATCGGCGATCTTTCCAAGCGTAGCGAAATGATGAAACTCCTCGCCGTTCTGAAAGACCGGGAAGACGCATATCCGTTGCGGATTCGCGTGTTGCGAAGCCTGAAGCAAGCCTGCTATCGCCCGAGCGCGGACGGGCACTACGGCTTGGCGAAGAACGATTACGCGCACTTCACGTCTCCGATCCGCCGCTATGCCGACTTAACCGTGCACCGCATCTTGGATTTTTATCTGCAAAAAAATCATTTACCGACGGCTTCCGCCAAAAAAACGCCCGCTCCGGTCATCGCGGAACTCGCGGGAACGTCCGACCACATTTCCGAAACGGAACGCTCGTCAATGGAAGCCGAACGCGAATCCGTCAAAATTAAACTGCTCGAATTTTTCGAACGCGAAGCCGAGCGCAAGAAAAAGAAAGTTTTCGACGCCGTCATTACGGACATTCGCAGCATCGGGCTTTTCGTCGAATTAAAAATTTCGCAGGCATTCGGGCTGATTCCGCTCTCCTCCCTGACGGACGATTTGTATCAGGTTACGCCGGACGCCTCGGCAATCGTCGGGCGGCGTTCCCGCAAACGCTACGCGCTCGGGCAAACCGTTCCCGTCGTTATCGACCGCGTGGACCGCTTCCGCCGCACAATGAATTTCCGTATGGTTTCGGAAAACGAAAATGCGCCGACGCGTGAACATCGGCGCAAATCCGGACAGCGTTCCCGCCGCTGATTTCAGCGGCGCAGATGCTTGTCTAACAAATCGGAAATTTCGCGGGGATCGGCATCGTCCAAATCCCGCCCTTTCCGTTTCAAATCTTCGCAGGTTTTAATAAAAGTTTCCGCCATTTTGTCATGCGTTTCCTCGCTTCCGCCGACAACGGAAAAACGCTCTGCCTGCGTAATGCGTTTTTGCCCGTCCTTGGCGTCTAAGCCCAAGCCGAGCAAAAAAGATTTCCCGCCGCGGGAACGCTTTTCGGAGCCGCTCACGCCGGAGGAAAAATTAGCGGCGACGCGCGCTCGCGCTGTGCATTTGCGCCTGCATCTGTTGCATGGCAGGCGTCGCGTTGCGGAGACGGTAAGTAATGCGGGCTTGCGTCAGATCCTTCGGATCCATTTCGACGCGCACGGTATCGCCGACAAAAATTTTGATAAAGTTTTTACGAAGTTTCCCGGAAATATGCCCGAGCACCACGTGCTTGTTCGGCAACTCAATCCGGAACATCGTTCCCGGAAGCACCGCGATAATTTTGCCTTCTAATTCAATAAGACCGTCTGCCATTCTGATGATTTTGTAGTGTAAAAAAATTAAAGATTTCATTTTCTTTCGATTGCGTTCCCGCGTCAAATAGAAATTTAGCCCCCGCACGCAATAAACGTTGAAGTCGCCCCGGGAAAAGATAGTATGGACGGAATTTCTTTTTTTATGGACGAAAACGCAGACATCACGTTCGCGCTCAGCGGCGCGGAAAAGAAAAAGCTTCGCGGGCAGGCTCAGCTTCTCGAAGCGAAAATCTCCGTCGGCAAAAACGGGCTCGTTCCGGAAACGCTCAAAACGCTGAACCTCATGTTCAAAAAAGAGCCGCTACTCAAAGTGCGTTTCGCCGAAGGGCGCGCCGAAATGAAAGCTCAAATCGCCGAAATCGAAGCGGGAACGCAATCCGTTTGCGTCGGGCACGTCGGGCGCACCGCGTCGTTTTTCAAAAACACACCGGACACACTCTAATTCCTAATTTCTAATTCTTCATTCACCGTTATGAAAGAAATCCCTATCTTCAGCCTTGCAGAAAAACTCGGTATCGACGAACAATTCGTCGAACCTTACGGTCGCGACAAAGCGAAAATCTCGCTCACCGCGCTGAAAAATCCGCCGAAACGCGGAAAGCTCATTCTCGTTTCCGCCATCACGCCGACGCCTGCCGGCGAAGGCAAAACAACGACTTCCATCGGGCTTGCTCAAGGTTTTAAGAAAATCGGAAAAAGTGCCGCGCTCGCACTCCGCCAGCCGTCCATGGGACCCGTTTTCGGGCGCAAAGGCGGCGCAACCGGCGGCGGGAAAAGCACCGTTCAGCCCGCCACGGAAATCAATTTGCAATTCACGGGCGATTTTCACGCCATCACTTCCGCACACAATCTGCTCGCGGACGCAATTGACAACCGCCTCTACTTCCGCAACACCCGCCTCGATTCGCGCCGCATAACATGGAAACGCGTGCTCGACATGAACGACCGCGCTCTGCGTAGCGTCATCGTCGGTTGCGGCGGGAACGGCGTGCCGCGCGAAACGGGATTCGACATCACCGTCGCCTCCGAAATCATGGCAATTCTTTGCCTCGCGCAAAGCTACGAAGATCTTCGCGCGCGCCTGAACAAAATGGTCGTCGGCTTCGACGCGGAAAACAAACCCGTCTTTGCAGAAGAAATCGGCGTTACCGGCTCGCTCATGGCAATTTTGAAAGAAGCGCTGAAACCGAATCTCGTGCAAAGCGTAGAAGGCGTTCCCGCGTTTATCCACGGCGGACCTTTCGCCAACATCGCCCAAGGCTGCAATTCCGTCATCGCAACAAAAATGGCGATGAGCTACGCCGATTACGCCATCACGGAAGCCGGCTTCGCTTTCGATTTGGGCGGAGAAAAATTCTTCGACATCAAATGCCGCACCGCAGGTTTCGCGCCGGACGCCGTCGTCATCGTCGCCACCATTCGCGCGCTTAAAATGCACGGCGGTCGCGGTTTGAAAGAACTTACCGAGGCGGACGTTCCCGCCGTCGAACTCGGGCTTGAAAACCTCGCCGCACACATCGATTCCGCGAAAAAATTTAAGCGTCCGATCGTTGTCGCCATCAACCGTTTCCCGACGGATACGGAAGAAGAATTCGCCGCCGTGAAAAATTTTTGCGCCGGGCAAGGCGTCGCCTGCGCCGTGGCAAACGTTTTCGGCGAAGGCGGAGACGGCGCAACCGAGCTCGCCCAAATCGTCGCCGAAGCCTGCGAAATTCCCTCGCCGGAATTCGTGCCGATTTACCCGCTCGACGTTCCCGTCGAAGAAAAACTCAACGCCATCGCACGCGAAATTTACGGAGCAGACGGTGTAACAATCGCCGCCAAAGCAAAAAAGAAACTCGAACTTCTTGAACACGCCGGCGCATCTCAACTCATGATTTGCATGGCAAAAACTCAAAATTCGATTTCGGACGATCCCGCCAAACTCGGTCGCCCGCGCAACTTCACAATTTCCGTGCGCGACTTTGAAATCGCCGCCGGCGCGGGCTTCCTCGTCGCTCTCACGGGTGATATCATGCGCATGCCCGCGCTCCCGAAAGTGCCCTGCGCCGAATCCATCGACCTCGATGCCGACGGGAACATCACCGGCATGCTCGGCGTTTAGTCTGAAGAGGAAAATAAAGCATCGCGCAAAGCCGCGAAGACGCTAAGAAAAAATAAACTTTGCGACTTCTCGGCTTTGCGCGATTTTTTTAGCGGCGACGGCGACGCGAAACCACCAAAGCAAACGCGCCCAGCCCGGCAAGCAAGCCGAACGCCGACGGCTCCGGAATCGCAATCGTCCGCAAACCGTCCGCTCTGGTGATTTTGTATGCCAAGTTGGCAATCTTCATACCGTAGAGATAGCCTTTCCCGTCCACTCCGGCACTAACGATACCCGAATAATAATCGTCTGAATCCGTAATATAGGCTTTGGTAAGTGTAATATCTCCGTTCGCCGCTTCCGTATACTCCACGCCCCAAAGAGTAATAGCGTGTCCCGGAAGGCTTCCGTCATTAGTGCTTACCTCCAAAGACAATGCATAACCGGAACTTAAAGCATCTACTATCGCCTTGTTTTGCACGGTTAAGTTACTTGAGCTGGAATTTGCAATGGTAACAGGATTGTCGCTGATGCTGTAGAACGGTGTCGATGTATAGTTTGAGTTGGTTAGAAGTCCTCCGGAATAATAGAAATCCGGATAATACGTTTTACCGTCAATTCCGGTCCATGCAGGTCCTCCCTCATCTCCGAAAACGGTCCGGGTTCCGGGCACTGCGGAACCGTCAACCCACCATTGAAAAGCGGGAGCCGGATTTCCTCCGACATTTTCGAAAACGCCTACAAATGTCTGATACACGTCTTTCCCCTGAGGAATCGTTCGTCCCATCTCCGTATATTCACTTGTAACTTTATTTTGCTCCTGCCACCACGCAATAACATTGGCTGCCGAAGCCGCCCAACACATATTTCCGTCATCCGTCATTCGAGAATCGTTACTACTTGGAGTTCCGCCTTTGCTGTATTTATTAAAATCATACCAGCCTCCGCGCAAACTGACGCCGGGAGCCCAAACCTCGGCGGAGAAGGCGTGAAAGGGGAACAGGGAAACAGCGGCGAGAACGCCGATAAAGAGGATACGGGAACGCTTCATAAGGGGTAGTAAAACGCCGCTATTTGTAGCCTCGAAGCCCCGTGAGAACAAGAATAAAATTGAGTTTAAGATTAATTTCGGGAACGGGCGGGAACGCCGCTGAACAGACTGCGAACTCCCCGATTTTGGTGCTCACGCTTTCGCTAAATTTCAATTTGCAGTCTTTGCATTTTTGAGCAAGAATGGTGCTTTTATTTTATTCTCAAACATCTAAGCATAACATCATGGCTAATGTAAAATTTTTCAGCGGTAAGGAAATCCCGCTCGAAATGCACAAAGTGCGCATCGTTCAGAAACTGAGCCTGCCGCCCGTGGAAGAACGCGTCGCGCGCATGAATGAAGCCGGCAACAATACCTTCCTTTTGCAAAATCGCGATGTCTTTATGGACATGCTCACCGACTCCGGCGTGAACGCGATGAGCGACCTCCAGCAAGCCTCCATGCTCCGCGCCGACGACGCCTACGCCGGCTCCGAAACCTACAACCGCATGACGGCGAAAGTTTCCGAAATTTTCGGCATGGAATATTTCCTTCCCGTTCACCAGGGGCGCGCGGCGGAAAACATTCTTGCCACCGCATTTGTTAAGCCGGGCGATGTTGTGCCGATGAACTTCCACTTCACGACGACGAAAGCGCACATCACGCGCCTCGGCGGAAGCGTCGAAGAACTCATCGTTCCCGAAGGCTTGGAACCGATTAACGATTGCCCGTTCAAAGGCAATTTTGATATTCCGCGTCTCGAAGCTCTCATCGAAAAAGTAACGCCGGCGCGTATTCCGTTTGTCCGCATCGAAGCGGGAACGAACCTCGTCGGCGGACAACCGCTCTCGCTCCAAAACATGCGCGAAGTTGCCGCGCTTTGCAAAAAGCACGGTATCAAGGTCATGCTCGACGCGTCGCTTTTGCAGGACAATTTGTATTTCATCAAAGAACGCGAAGAAGCCTGCAAAAATATGAGCATCCGCGAAATCACGGCGGAAATCGCCTCGCTCATGGACATTATTTACTTCTCGGCACGCAAACTCGGCTTCGCACGCGGCGGCGGGATCGCCATTCGCACGAAGGAAGACGAAATGCGCATGAAGGAATTTATTCCGCTCTACGAAGGCTTCCTCACTTACGGCGGGATGTCCGTCCGCGAAATGGAAGCCATCGTCGTCGGCTTGGACGAATCGATGGACGAAGACATCATTTCGCAGGGTCCGAAATTCATCGAATACATGGCGCAGGAACTCCACAAGCGCGGCGTTCCCGTGATTCTTCCGGCAGGCGGGCTCGGTTGCCACATCAACGCAACGGAATTTTGCAAACACATTCCGCAGGCGGAATACCCGGCGGGAGCGCTCGCGGCAGCCGTCTACATCATCAGCGGCGTGCGCGGCATGGAACGCGGCACGCTTTCCGAACAACGCAACGAAGACGGTTCCGAACGCTTTGCCGAGCTCGAACTCCTCCGCATGGCGATGCCGCGCCGCGTTTACACGCTCTCGCAGGTGGAATACGCGATTGACCGCATCGCGTGGCTTTACCAAAACCGCGAACTCATCGGCGGGCTCAAATTCGTGGAAGAACCCAAAGTTTTGCGCTTCTTCTTCGGTCGCCTCGCCCCGACAAGCAACTGGCAGGAAAAACTCGTCGAAAAATTCCGCAAGGATTTCGGCGACAGCCTGTAAGCGATTGAAGCCGAAGAGCGCAAAAAAAACTGAAAAGTTTCGCCGGCTTCGCCCGGAAAATTCTAAAGGGAATCTCTTTAAACGGAGGTTCCCTTTAACTTTTATACAGGCGCGGCGCACAAGTTTTTCAACTTTGTAATTTAGGCTCAAAGCCTGTTTAATAACGGAATTTTATTATGTCCGATTACGAACTTGCCATGAAACAACGCGAAGAGCGCATTGCCGAACTTCGCACGAAGCTTTTGGAAATCCTTCCCGCAGACATTGTCGCGGGAACGCGCGGACTCACTCTCGAAATCGGTTGCGGACACGGACATTTTCTCGCCGCCTACGCGCAATCGTTCCCGCAGGAATTTTGCCTCGGGCTCGATTTGATTTCCAAGCGCATTGAGCGCGCCAACCGCAAGCGCGAGCTTTCCGGAGCGGAAAATCTCGCATTTTTCAAAGCGGAAGCCACAGAACTGCTTCTCGCCCTGCCCGAAACCTGCCGCCTCGCGAAAATCTTTTTCCTTTTCCCGGATCCGTGGCCGAAAAAACGCCACCACAAAAACCGGCTTATCCAAACCGAAATGCTCAATCGCCTCGCCGCCCGCGCCTGCGCGGGAACGCGCCTGCACTTCCGCACCGACCACGCGGAATATTTCGACTGGAGCCGCGAGCTCGTCGACGCGCACCCGCAATGGACACTCCTGCCCGACGCGCCCTGGCCTTTCGAGCGCGAAACATATTTCCAAAGCATTCTTCCCGACGCCTACCAATCTCTCATCGCGGAGCTGAAAAGCTGAAAAATCTCGCAATGCTCCTTTAAGCTTTAAGCCTTAAACTTTCATCTTTCAAAAAATGGCTTTGCTTGCTGTCAGAAATCTTTCCTTAAAATTCGGCGGTCCGTCGCTGTTTGACGACGTAACTTTCCAAGTCGAAGCGGGCGAACGCGTCTGCCTCATCGGGCGCAACGGCGCAGGCAAAAGTTCTCTGCTGAAAATTATCGCGGGAACGCTCGAACCGGACGCCGGCGAAGTCGCCGTTGCGCGCGGCTCTCACGCCGCTTTTCTCGCACAGGAAGTTCCGGAAAAAATCGCGGGAACGGTGCGCGATGTCGTTTTGAGCGGGCTCGGCGACGCGGGTGAAAAAATCCGCGCCTACGAAACGCACGACACGGAGAAATATTCCGAAGCCGAGCTCGACGCGATTTTTCATTGGCTCGAAAACCATTCCGCGTGGAGCCTTTCGAGCGAAGTCGACGCGATGATTTCCAAAATCGGTGCCGTTCCCGAGTTGCCGTTTTCCTCGCTTTCCGCCGGCATGAAACGCCGCGTTTTACTCGCGCGCGAACTCGTTTCCAAGCCCGATATTCTGGTGTTGGACGAACCGACAAACCATCTCGACATCGACGCCATCGAATGGCTCGAAGAATTTCTCCTCGCGTGGCAGGGCGCAATTCTCTTCGTCACGCACGACCGCCGTTTTCTCAAAAAAATCTCCACACGCATTCTCGATCTCGAAGGCGGCATCGTTACGTCCTGGGATTGCGATTACGATACTTACCTGACGCGACGCGAAGAGCTCAACGCAAGCATCGCCGCCAACAATGCGGAGTTTGACAAATTACTCGCGCGCGAAGAGGCGTGGCTGCGCCAAGGCGTGAAGGCGCGCCGTTGCCGCAACGAAGGGCGCGTGCGCGAGCTGAAAAAACTGCGCGAAATCCGTGCCGCACGCCGTACCTCCGTCGGGAACGTTCGCGCAACAATTTCCGAGGGCGAAAAATCCGGGGCGAAAGTGCTCGTCGCCGAAAACATCTCGCATACTTGGAACGGCGTTCCCGCGATCCGGAATTTTTCGACAACGATTATGCGCGGCGACCGCGTCGGCATTATCGGTCCGAACGGCATCGGGAAAACGACTTTGCTGAAAATCCTGCTCGGGCAACTTGCGCCCGACGCGGGAACGGTTACGCACGGCACGAATTTGCAAATCGCGTATTTCGACCAGCTGCGCTCGCAACTCAAGGAGGATAAAACGCTCATCGAAAACCTCGCCGGAGAAGGCGCAGACACGGTCGTCGTCGGCAGGCAAACGCGCCACGTCATCAGCTATCTCGGCGATTTTCTTTTCACGCCGGATCGCGCGCGCTCGACGGTTTCGATGCTCAGCGGCGGCGAGCGCAACCGGCTTTTGCTCGCGAAAATTTTTCTCAAAACGGCAAACGTGCTCGTGCTCGACGAACCGACAAACGACCTCGATTTGGAAACGCTCGATTTGCTCGAAGAGCTGCTCGGCAATTTCGACGGCACCGTGTTGCTCGTTACGCACGACCGCCAGTTTTTGGACAACGTAACGACGAGCTACATCGTCTTTGAAGGCGGCGGAAATTTGCGCGAATTTGTCGGCGATTACGACGCGTGGCGGCGGGAACATCTCGCCGAAATCGCGGCGAAGAGCGTTCCCGCGAAGCCGGAAAAGCCGAAGGCGGACGTTCCCGCAGAGCCGGCGCAAGCACCGAAAAACCCGCCGTCGAAGAAAAAGCTTTCCTACAAGGAAACGCGGGAACTCGAAGCACTTCCGCAGAAAATCGAAGATTTGGAAAACGAGCAAAAAACGCTCGCGGAAAAATTGAACGACCCGGATTTTTACCGCGATCCCGCCGCCGTCCAAGCCACCAACGCGCGCCTCGCCGAAATTGACGAAGAATTGCTTTTCGCGCTCGAACGCTGGGAAGAACTCGAATCCCGCAAAGTCTAACGGGAAAATGTCGCCTCTCTCGTATTAAATAAAAAAAAACTAAAATGAAAAAAGTGCTCATCATCGGCGGCGGAATCGCCGGGCTCACGGCGGCAAACGCGCTCGAGCTACGCGGCATCGATTTTTTACTCGTCGAAAAATCAACGCGCATCGGCGGAGCGATTCGCACGTTTTCCCGCGACGGATTTGTCGCCGAAGGCGGTCCGCAAACTTTTATCGCCGAGGAAAAGAAAGTTTTTGATTTTCTTCGGGCGACGGGGATTCTTGAAAAAACCGTCGAAGCTCGCCCCGCCGCGAAAAAGCGTTTTATCGTGCGCGGCGGGAAACCGCGCGTTGTCCCGATGTCGCCCGTCGCCGCCGTTACGACCCCGCTTTTTTCGCTTCTCGGAAAAATACGCCTGCTCGCCGAGCCGTTTATTCCCGCCAAGCGCGACGGGAACGCAGAAAGCGTTGCGAATTTCGTCCGCCGCCGCATCGGCAAGGAGATGTATAATTACGCGCTGAATCCGCTGGTTGCGGGAATTTTTGCCGGCAATCCGGAAACGCTCGACGTGCGTTTCGCGTTCCCGAAAGTTTGGAATCTGGAGCAACGCTACGGCTCGCTCATTCGCGGCACGTTCCCGAACGCGAAAGCCAAAAAACTTTCCGGGCTCTACGAGAAAAAGCGCACGCTTTCGTTCCCGCAGGGCATGGAAACGCTACCGAAACTTTTGCGGGAAAAACTGGATCCGCGTAAAGTGCGTATCCATTCCGAAATTACAAATCTTACACGCGAAGGCTCCGGCTGGCGGGCGCATTGGCGTTCCCGCGCCGCCGTTTGCACTTTTTTTGAAGAAGATGCGTTTTTCGACGAAATCATCGTCGCCACGCCGCCGCGCACATGGAACGAAATTCCGTTTTCCGATTCCGCCCTGCGCGCGCATTTTTCGCGCGTTCCCGCGCTCGCCTCGCCGCCCGTAACCATGCTCACGCTCGGTTTTCCGCGGGCAAACGTCGCGCACCCGCTCGACGGCTTCGGCATGCTTGTTCCCGAAAAGGAAAATCGGAAAATTCTCGGCACGCTGTTTACGTCTTCTCTTTTCCCGGGACGCGCGCCGGAAGGTTTTGTTACGCTTTCCACGTATCTCGGCGGTTCCCGCCAACCGGAAATCACCCGGCTTCCTGCCGAAGAGCAGCTGAAAATCGTGCGCGAAGAACTGGAAACATTACTCGGTGTAAAAGGCGAACCCGCTTTTGTCGAACGCGTGGAAAACCCGCAGGCGATTCCGCAATACAATCTCGGCTACGAAGATTTTTTTAAAAAACTTTCCGAAATCGAATCCGCGTTCCCGCTCCGCTTTGCGGGAAATTTCCGCGGCGGCATCTCCGTCGGGCAAACCATTCTCTCCGCCCTCGAAACCGCCGAGAAAACCGCACTCGAAACACACAGCTAAGAGTTGAATTTTTCAATGTCTCTCTAAATAATAAAACGCTTTGAGTTTTATGAACGCCCATCCTTTTATTTCCGAAGAAAGAGCAAACGCCCTCGCCGAAAAATTCGGGACACCGATCTACGTTTACGACGAAAAAACCTTGCGGGCAAACGCCGCCGACTGCCTCGCGTTCCCGAATGCGTTCGGGCTCACGGTGCGCTTTGCAATGAAGGCTTGCCCGACGGCGGCGGTGCTGAAACTTTTTCATTCGCTCGGGCTTCATTTCGACGCCTCCAGTCTCTACGAAGTGCGGCGCGCGATGCTTGCCGGCGTTCCCGCCGAAAAAATTTCGCTTTCCACTCAAGAGCTTCCCGCAGATTTTGCCGACATACTCAAACTCGGCGTAAAATTCAATGCCTGCTCGCTTTCCCAGCTCGAACGCTACGGAAAGGCTTTCCCGGGAACGCGCGTCGGCGTGCGCTTTAATCCGGGAACGGGCTCCGGCGGAACCGGGAAAACCAACGTCGGCGGACCGGATTCTTCCTTCGGTATTTGGCACGAATACGCCGGCGACGTCGAAGCCGTTTTGAAAAAATACAATCTCACGCTTGAGCGCATCCACACGCATATCGGCAGCGGAAGCGATCCCGCCGTTTGGCAAAAAGTGGCGTTGCAGTCGCTCGGACTGGTTCGCCGTTTTGAAAGCGTAGAAACGCTTGATTTCGGCGGCGGCTACAAAGTGGCACGAGTCGACGGCGAGAAAACCACCGATCTGCAAATTTGCGGTGCGCCCGTGCGCGATGCCATCGCCGAACTCGCCGAGGAAACCGGAAGAAAACTTCATTTCGAAATAGAGCCGGGAACGTATCTCGTCGCCAATGCCGGCGCCGTTCTCGCGCGCGTTCAAGACCTTGCAGACACCGGAGAAAACGGACGCAAATTCATCAAACTCGACATGGGCATGACGGATTTGCTGCGCCCGAGCCTCTACGGCGCGCAACATCCGATTTTTTTCGCAAAAAAATCCGGACGCAGCGTTCCCGAAAAAACGGAAAACTACGTCGTTGTCGGTCATTGTTGCGAGTCCGGAGACCTTGTTTCCTGCGCGCCCGGCGAACCCGAAACGCTTGCGGAAAAAACGTTCCCGCAGGCGGAAATCGGAGATTTTTGCATCATCGGCGGAGCCGGTGCCTACTGCTCGGCGATGGCGACGAAGAACTACAACTCATTCCCCGAATCCGCAGAAGTGATGATTGAGGAAAACGGGAACGCACGGCTGATTCGCCGAAAGCAAAAACTTGAGCAAATTATTCAAAACGAAATTGCTTGAGAGACCAAAAAAAGCGGCACGAGTTCATGCCGCTTTTTTTGTCGCCGAATTAAAGCCACTCTTCGCGGGCGGCACAGCGAAGATTAAAGTTTAGAGCGCGTTTACCCGTCGGCTCAATTTTGATAAAGCCGCCGGCGGCTTTGACAAGTGCCATGCCTGCGGCAACGTCCCACAGATTCGTGCCTTTTTCGCTGTAAACGTCCGCGCGTCCGGAGGCGACGTAGGCAACGGCGAGAGCCGCCGCCCCGATCATGCGGATTTTTTTAAACATTCCGACTTCGGCAATAAACGGCGCGAGAGCCTCGGGAGATTTGTCCGCAAGTGCCGGAAATCCGGTCATCAGACAAGCTTGGGAAATTTCCGTTGCCCACGCGGGAACGATTTTTTCGCCGTTGAGAAAAACGCCTTCGCCGACCAAGCCGGAGAACATTTCGTTTGCGTTAAAATTATAAATAACGCCGAGCACGGGCTCGTTCCCGCGCATTAAGCCGATGCTGACGCAAGTCAGCGGTTGCCCGCGCTGATAATTAAATGTGCCGTCGAGCGGATCCACGACCCAGTAAAGCGCGCCCGGCGTGTCGTAAAGTGCGGGATCGCCGCCGAGTTCTTCTCCGAAAATCGGTAATCCGGTGGCGGCGAGGCGTTCCCGAATCAATTTTTCGGAATCCGTATCGGCGGCAAGTTTAACGTCCGTATCGGAATTGAGAGCAACGCTTCGGTTTCCGCCTGCACGAAGAATTGCGCCGGTGTCTCTTGCGGCGTCTTCCGCAATTTTCAAAAGATTTTTCAGAGCTTCCATAACACCGCAATTTTACTGCGTTCCCGTGTAATGCCGCAAATTGAAATTTGTTGCTCGTTTCGAGCAACAAATGCTGAAAAGCTTAAGAGCTTAGAAGTTTAGTTATTTCGCAAGCAAAACAAGGGAAAAAATCCTCTTTTATTTTATAAAAGTAAAACCCTCGGCGTAGCCGATTAAACCCTTCAGCTTCTCAGCTTTTAAACATTTGCTATTCTTTTCGAGCAACAAATGCTGAAAAGCTTAAGAGCTTAGAAGTTTAGTTATTTCGCAAGCAAAACAAGGGAAAAAATCCTCTTTTATTTTATAAAAGTAAAACCCTCGGCGTAGCCGATTAAACCCTTCAGCTTCTCAGCTTTTAAACATTTAGCGAACGCCTTGCGTTCGCTAAATTCCTATTTGGCATCCGCCCAAGTTTCGCCCGAAGCGGCATCCGCGACGAGCGGCACGGAAAGCGGGAACGCCGCAGACATTTCCTCCGAAAGCAAACGCTTCACGCGTTCCGCGTCGCCGGCGGGCACTTCTACAAGCAACTCGTCGTGAATCTGAAGCACCATTTTTGCGGCGGGAACGTCTTTTTTAAGCCGCTTGTGCACGCGCAACATCGCAATTTTGATAATGTCCGCCGCGGTGCCCTGAATCGGCGCGTTCAGCGCAACGCGTTCTCCGAATGCCCTCACATTGTGGTTCGGCGACGAGAGTTCCGGCATCGCACGCCGCCGCCCGAGCAGGGTCGAAACAAAGCCGTCCGCCTTCGCTTTTTCGACAACATTTTTCATGTAATCGCGCACGCCGGAATATTTTTCGAGATAATTTTCGATATAGCGTTTGGCATCGCGGCGCGTTACCCCAAGATCCTGCGCCAGCGAAAATTCGCCGATTCCGTAAACGATTCCGAAATTCACCGCTTTGGCGTGACGGCGCATCAGCGGCGTGATTTGCACGGGCTCTGCGCGGAAAATCTGGCACGCCGTCACGGAGTGAATGTCTTCCCCGTTGCGAAACGCGTTCTGCATCACGGCATCATCGGCAACGTGCGCGAGAACGCGCAGCTCGATTTGAGAATAGTCCGCATCGACGAGCACGTTCCCGCGTTCGGCGACAAACATTTTTCGCAATTCGTTGCCGAGCTCGCCGCGCGTGGGCACGTTTTGCAGGTTCGGCTCGGAAGAGCTGAGGCGTCCCGTCGCGGTAACGGTCATGTTAAACGTGGTGTGAATACGCCCGTCGGCGGCGATTGCATCGATCAAACCGTCCGCGATGGTTTTGAGTTTCGTAAACAAACGAAATTCGCCGATTTTTCCGATTACGGGGTGAAACGGCTCTAACTCCTTAAGCACTTCGGCATTGGTCGAATACCCGGTTTTCGTTTTCTTTTTTGCCGGGAGCCCGAGTTTTTCAAATAAAATTTCTCCGAGCTGCTTCGGGGAATTGAGGTTAAATTCCGTTCCCGCGAGAGCGAAAATCCCGTTCTGCGCTTCAGCGGCACGATTTTCCATTTCCCGGGAAAATTTCTCCAATTTTACCCGATCTACTGCGATTCCGAAATGCTCCATTTCGGCAAGCACAGCGCAAAGCGGAAACTCAATTTCGCGATAAAGCTTCGCCAAGCCTGCCGCCGCCAGCGCCGGAATTTGCGCTTCGCAAAAATTTTTCACACAGCGCGCACGCTCAATTTCGGAAAGCTCCTCCGAAAGCGGAGCAACGGCGCGGGTCGGCTCCAGCAAATACGCAGCGAGTGCCGTATCAAAAACAAAGCCTTCTGCCGGCAAGCCTGCGGCAAAGCAAGCGCGCATCAGCGCCTTCACGTCATGCGCCACCTTTTTGACGTTCCCGCCGAAGAATTTCTTCAAAAATTCCCCATACTCAACGGCAGGAAACTTTTCTGCGCAAATCTGCACCGCCTGCGTTCCCGCAACTACGGAAATCCGCCTCAGAGGAGATTCCGATTTTGTATCGGAAAATACATATACACGCTCCTGCGTTTCACAATATGAAAGAAAATCCGGCAACGACGAAATTTCTCCGGGCGGCGGCAAATCCGCCTCTTCGGGCGACGCAAACAGCGGCAAATCCGTGTTTTCCCCGCCCGCCGGAGCCAAGTTCCACTTCGCAATGAGCTTGGAAAATTCAAGTTTTTTGAAAAGGCGATAAAGCGCGGGAACGTCCGGCTCGCGGCGCAGATTTTTTTCCGGAAAAAATGAAATCGGGGCATCTGTCCGAATCGTCGCCAAGTCGAATGAAGCAAACGCGCTTTCCTTTCCCGCTTCCAATTTTTTTCTCACCGAAGCGGAAACGTCTATTGTATCCAAATTTTCATAGACATAGGAAATGCTTCCGAATTTCCGGATTAAGTCTCCGGCGGTTTTTTCTCCGATTCCGGGAACGCCCTTAATGTTGTCGGACGCGTCGCCCATCAGTGCTTTTAAATCTACGATTTTTTCGGGAGAAAATCCGTAAGCTTCGAAAAATGTTTCCGGGGAAAACTCTTTTGTTTCGGTTTTTCCCATGCGGGAAACGACGAGTTTGACGTGAACGCTTTCCGTCACGAGCTGTAGGCTGTCGCGATCGCCCGTAACGATTTCGCAAGTCCAGCCTTCTGCAGAACAACGCACGCCGATGGTTCCGAGCAAATCGTCCGCCTCCCAGCCGGCGAGTTCGTAAGCGGGAACGTTCATTGCGGCGAGCACTTCTTTCAGGAGCGGGATTTGCGGGCGCAACTCGTCGGGCATCGGGCGGCGACCTGCCTTATAGTCGGCGTATTTTTCGTGGCGGAAGGTTGGCGCGTGAACGTCGAAGCAAACGCAAAGTGCGTCAGGCTTACTTTCGTCTAGGAGTTTGGAAAGAATCGTCAAAAAACCGTAAACGGCATTGGTCGGAATCCCGTCGCGCGTCGTCAAAAGCCGCACGCCGTAAAATGCGCGGTTCACGATACTGTTGCCGTCCAAAACCATCAATTTCATAGGTTCATTTTTTCGAATCGGCAGGTTCTTTTCGACCACAAAATCTGTAGGAAGCTGAAATTTGCCGAAGCGAGAGCTTCGTAAAAGTGGAAGAGTGGAAGAGTGGAGAAGTGGAAGAGATTAAGAGCTTAAAAGTTTAGTTGTTTTGCAGGCGAAACAAGAGGACCTCTCGGCGAAGCCGAGTCCACTCTTCCACTCTTCCACTTCTCCACTATTCCACTCTTGCTGTTCCGTTCGGAACAACAAATTTCAATTTGCGGAAAAAAGCGGGAACGCGTTTAATTCCGTCTAATGCGAGCCAACAAAACATCTGCGCCGAAGCCGAACCTGATTTTAACGGGGTTTATGGGAACGGGGAAATCCTCCGTCGGACGCTTGCTCGCACGCTTGTGGCACCGCCCTTTTCTCGATACGGACAAAGAAATCGAACGCCGCACGCATCGAAAAATCAAAGATATTTTCGCGGAAGACGGAGAAGCATTTTTCCGTGAGCTTGAGCGCCGTTGCGTTGAAGAATGGCTACCCGAGTCCGGCGCGATTATCGCCACCGGCGGCGGAATCCTGACGTCAAGCGGCATGCACGAAAAATTGCGGGAACGCGGTATTATCGTCACGCTTTTTGCTTCGCCGGAAACCATTTATGCCCGCACGCGAAACGGTTCCCGCCCGCTTCTTCAAACGGAAAACCCCACGGAAAAAATTCGGGAACTGCTCGCCGCGCGGGAAAAAGATTACCTGAAAGCGGGTGTAGGCGTGCTCACGGACGGACGCACCATGCTCGAACTCGCCCAAAGCATCGGGCGCATTTACCATCGACAAATGCGCTCCCAAAAAAACGGCTCCGAGACAAGCACGTAGATTTTTCAAAAAACTGACGCTTTCCGGACATTCTTTTTCATGTATCCGCACGACAATATATCATTTTGGACAAGCGGACAGGGACTTTGGGAACACGTTCCCGCCCGACTCTGGAACGACTGGCGCTGGCAAATGCAAAACCGGATTACGACGGCGGAACAACTCGAAGCCCTCATGCCGCTGACCGCGCAGGAACGCGACGGATTCCTCGCCGCGAAAAACCGCCTCGCCTTCGCCGTTACGCCGCATTTTTTCAATTTGATAGACCGCGAAAATCCGGATTGCCCGATTCGGCGACAAATCGTTCCCGTCGCGGAAGAAAACATTTTTTCGGAAGACGAAACCGACGATCCCGTAGGCGAAGAAAAATCATCGCCCGTTCCCGGGCTCGTGCACCGTTATCCGGACCGCGTTCTGCTTTTATCGACGGATCGATGCGCCTGCTACTGCCGCTACTGCACGCGCTCGCGGCTCGTTTCAAATGCACGCGGCTATGATTTTCACCCGCATCTCGATGCCGGGCTTCGCTACATCGCCGAGCATCGGGAAATCCGCGATGTCTTGATCAGCGGAGGAGATTTTTTTCTCCTAAGCGATGAAAAAATCGACACGCTTCTTTCCCGACTGCGCGCAATTCCGCACGTCGAATTCCTTCGAGTCGGCTCCCGCGTTCCCGTCTTTCTTCCGCAACGCGTTACGCCCGCGCTCTGTGAAATCCTGAAACGCCACGGTCCGATTTGGCTCAGCCTGCACATTAACCACCCGAACGAATGCACGCGGGAACTTGCCGAAGCGGCGGAGCGGCTCGCGTTCGCAGGAGTTGTGCTCGGCAATCAATCCGTCCTGCTTCGCGGGATCAACGACGACGAAACCGTCATGCGCTCGCTCGTGCATCGACTGCTTATGATGCGGGTTCGCCCGTATTACCTTTACGCCTGCGACAAAATTAACGGCAGTGCGCACTTTCGCGTTCCCGTCATGCGCGGCATTGAAATTATCCGTTCGCTACGCGGCTGGACGACGGGCTACGCCGTTCCGCAATTCGTTATTGATGCGCCCGGCGGCGGCGGAAAAATTCCGATTAATCCGAATTATGTCGAAGAAATTCTCCCCGACGGCTCCGTTCGTTTAAAAAATTTTCTCGGCAAAGAATTTTTGTATTAAAAATCTCGCGCAAAGACGCCAAGACGCAAAAAATACTTTGTCGTAAAAAAAATCCGTGTAATTCCGTGTTCATCCGTGGTTCCCCAAAACTTAGCGGCTTGGCGTGAAAAAAAAGCGTTCCCGCGATTGAAGCCGCGGGAACGTAAAACAATTCACATTAAAATAAGAATCAAACATTCTACGAACGGGAACGGCGGCGACGCGCTGCCACGAGCGCAAGCGCACCAATCCCCGCAAGCAACCCGAATGCCGACGGTTCGGGAACTGTCGGTTGTTCAATTCGTGTTTCCGTGCGCGTCCACTTCGTAAAGCTGGAGCCGAACTGTTTATCGGGAATCAGCGAAACCCCGGACTGTCCTTGAACTGTTTCCGTGCCATTGTCGGAAACATAGTCCGCGCCCCTAATCGTAAAGCCGATATCATCAAAGACCACATTGCGATGATAGCTTCCCAGCATTAAATGACTGGAATCAACCAGATTGTTATATACATTCAATCCGTTCCCG
>SUVQ01000004.1 GCA_015061905.1 Verrucomicrobiota bacterium | reverse complement strand
GCTTAGAGGTGATACTTTTTTAATGAATAACGAATAATGAATAGTGAATAGTTCAGTGCTAAGGTTTGTTCCTTGTCGCTTCGCTCGGTATTGCCGAAGGCAAAAACTTTGAACACTGCGTTATTCATTATTCACTGTCACTATTCATTACCTAAAGAATCCTTGCCGGGTTAGGTGTTGCCGCTGTGTTCTCTACGACTTGTGCGAGCAAATCGCGCATCTTCTGCGCTACGCTGAGCTGGTTGCGCGCCACATCAATCGCGCCGCTCATGCCGATGCTCAGACTGCGCCCGCCGCCGACGCTCGCCTGCTCGCTCGAAACCGTTCCCGCTCCAAGCGCGCCCGTGTCGGTGTGCGTATTCGTCAGTCGTTTTTCCAAATTTTTCCGTTCTTCCAATGCCAGCTCGTTTTCGAAGATTGCTTGCGAACGGGCGACGGCGACTTCGTCTGTCATGCCGTCTTTTTTGTATTGCTCGGTTCGAGCGTCGCGACGGTTCTCCAGTTCGTTTCGTTTTTCTAACTTGCGAGCGAGCTCTGTTTGTCCTTGGAGCTCGTATTCAAGTATGGTTTTGCGTAATTCGTATTCGTAGTTCGCTTTTTCGAGGGCTTCCGCCTTTTCTTGCTCTTCTTTTCTTGCAGCGGCGGAAAGTTCGTTATAACGCTCCTGAAGATCCAAAATGTTTTCGTAGCGTTTGACGAAGTGTTCGTTAATCCACGTTGTTTCTGTTCGGGATGCGTCGGCGATGCGTTTGTGAAATTCTACGTCGTCGTTAAGCTCTTTCTCCGTATTGTATCTGTGTTGTTTCAAGAATAAGGATGGTCGATCTCGAATATCGGCATCGGCAAGCTCCGATTCCTTTTCCGCTATCAATCGCTTTTGTTCGAGTTTGGCAAGTGCGGCTATTCCTTTTTGGTGGTTTTCGACGGCGAGAGCCTCCGCTTCGGCTCGTTTGCGGGTCGCCTCTGCGAGTTCGAGTTCTGCGGCTTTCTTCCTTTCCAACGCATAAATGTTTTCCCTAATAATTTGTGTATTGAGAGACGTTGACTCGGAAAGGTCGTGAGCGGCACGACGAGCCTGTTCCGCCGCATCTTTGAGTTGCGCGGCGTTTTTCGCCGTCTCCATGGAATCAAAGGCGCGTTGTAGCGTCTGGGACGCGTCTATCAAGCCCTGATAGTAAATCGTCTCATCATCAAGCCCTAAGTGTATGATGTCGCGAAGTATGAGCGGGATTTTTCCCAGCGGCTCCACGACGAATTTTACGGCGGCGGCTATCGGCTTTCCGACTTCGGCAAGAAACGTCTTCCAGTTTTCAATCATCGTGCCGACGCTCCCGTTAAACGTGTCACTCATCTTTGCCGCTTGCCCGGCGAATTGTCCCGTTCCCGTCGAAACCGCGAGAATCGCCTTTTCGACTTCCGCAAATGAGAGCGTTCCCGCCGCCGCCATTTTGCGAAGCTCCGTTTCTGTAATGCCCGTCTGCTCTGCCAGTTCCTGGAAGATGTTCACGCCTTTTTGCGCGAACATATCCAAAAAGCCCGCTTCAAACCGCCCGGATGCTTTGGATTTTACGAAATTGCCGATGAGCTCATTAATGTCGAGCCCCGTTCCCGCGGAAAGGTTATGAAACGCCGTGGTCCACTTTTTTATGTCCGAAGAACTTTTGAAAACGGAGGCGAGCCGTCCGGCAACGCTCGTAAGTTGCTCAAAACTCATCGTGCCGTTCGCCGCCTCGTCGCGAAGCTGCGCGCAAAGAATCTTCGCTGCATCCAGCCCGCCGACAAGCGGTGCAAGCCGCGTCGCTGCATCTTCAAACCGCGAAAACTCCCGCAAAGGCACGGCAACTGCATTGTGAAGTGTCGTTACCGCAACCGTCGCTATCCGAAATGAATTGCGGATAACTTGAGTTTTTTCAGCCCAATCAGTCCACTTGTTTCTTGCTTGGTCAATTGCGTTGTTGATTGTTGCGAATTTATTCCGCGTTTCGTTAAGTGTCTGGTTAACGGTTTGGAAATTACTTGTGATGTTTTTCGAGTATTGATTAACGGATTGGCGAATGTCGGACAAAGCTTGTTGAATCCCTGCCGTGTTTGCGCCAAAAGAAATGTTGATGTCTGTTGTGCCCATAAATTGTTGACTGCGTCTTTAAACAAGTGTTATGTCTTTTCTCGTGTTTGGGCCTAGTGGATATACGACCGAGGAAAGCAATCGCATGCTCCTTGATTTTTTGAGGCGCGTGTTTCTTGTGTTTTTTCTTCCGCTTTTGCTCTTGTTCGGGGTGGTGATGTGTCCTTGGATAGTCATACCGCTTCTTGTTTCCGTGCTGATTTGGTTTTTCAGAAAGCGCATTATTGAATCCCGGAAAAACGAGCGGGAACGTGAGACGTATAAGACGCGTCAAATTTTAGAAGATTTCCGCCGCAATCGGGAACTTCGCGAGTTTGAAAGAGAATCTCGTTTCCGTGTGAGCGAGGCGAAGGATTAATCTCGAAGAATTTTCTGTGTATTCCGCGGATTCCGTGGTTCCCCAATCCCGTTCCCGCGCTGATGTTGTGGAAAATAGTTGTCCATTTTTGGACGTCGGCGGGATTTTTGAAAACGGTGGAGAGCCGCCCGGCAACGCTTGCGAGCTGTTCGAAGCTCATCGTGCCGTTCGCCGCTTCGTCGCGAAGCTGCGCGCAAAGAATCTTCGCCGCTTCCAACCCGCCGACTAACGGCGCAAGCCGCGTCGCCGCATCTTCAAACCGCGAAAACTCCCGTAGCGGCGCAGAAAGTTGCTGTGCTGTTACTTGGGCGATACGAAATGAGTTGCGAATAGTTGCTGTTTTGTCAGCCCAATCAGTCCACTTGTTTTTTGCTTGGTCAATTGCGTTGTTGATTGTTGCGAATTTATTCCGCGTTTCGTTAAGTGTCTGATTAACGGTTTGGAAATTACTTGTGATGTTTTTCGAGTATTGATTAACGGATTGGCGAATGTCGGACAAAGCTTGTTGGATCCCTGCCGTGTTTGCGCCAAAAGAAATGTTGATGTCTGTTGCGCCCATATGTGTTGACTTTTTAAAACGGGAGTTTAGATTATTTTTTTTAGACTATGACAAGGGGTGGTTCAAGAGGGAGCGGTTATACGACCGAAGAAAGCAATCGTATGCTTCTAAAAACATTGGGGTATATCTTGCTCGTGCTTATCTCTATCCTTGGAATGTTTATGAATACCTTTGTTTTCTACTTCAGCCTTTTCTGCGGGAGCTTCATACTTTTCTGCGGGTGCGTCATACTGGTGCGGTTCCTTTTGAAAGAGATAAAAAGTCGTTTCTGATGCCGTTCCCGCGAATTACTTCGCGGGATTTTTTGTCTCGATGGTGATTGCGAGGAAGGCGGTTTGAGTAATGCGCGATTTCAGTTTCTCGTAAAAGAATACCCATTCCGTTCTCGGGAGTTGAAATTGCCGGAGCTTGCGAACGTCTTTAATCGTTCCGCAGATCCTGCGCCTTTTCCCGTAGCCGAGTGAGAGCGTAACGCTTCGCCCGGGAGCGCAGGTGCGCTCGTTCCAGCGCGGTCCGTATGCACGAAACTCCGTCGTTTTTTCGCCGCGTTCGAATTTCTCAAACCATTCCCGGCAAAGCGGGATAAAAAGCGGTTTCTGTTCTTTCTCGTTCATTTTCGTTAACGGGGTCCGTGTGTTCCGTGTTTCAGTAAATCAATGCGCTTCGCGCGGTGTTACCTCTAAGCTTTTAATCTTTAACCTTTAATTTTTCCTCAAAACTGCACGGTTCCGGTGTAGGTGAAGGTGAACGAGAGGTGTTTTTCGTCGGCGTCGGGTTCGCTGCTTGCGTCCCAGCGAACGAGGTAGAAATGCTCTTTTTCGCCGAGTTCTTCGGCGTGAGCGTTAAGGTTTTCCGCCGTCATTCGTGACGCGAGCAGGGCGTCCAAATCGCAAAGCATTGCAGAGACTGTATCGGATGAATGATCATCCGGATTGACGGCGAGGGTAAATTTGGCGGAGAGTGTTGCTGTGGCGTTCCCGCGCGGATCTGCCGCGTCGAGTGCGGCGGAAGCGATGATTGCCGGATACGTCAACGGTGCGGTTTCGTGTGCGAGGAAAGTTTTTACGTCCGGGAACGCCGAAAGCGGGTTGCGTCCGAGTGCGCTCAGTAAAATTTTGTGTATTCCGATAGTAGTCATTTTTTTATGGATGGTTTTTTTAGTGAATAGTGAATAATGAATAGTTCAGAGCTAAGGTTTTTGCTTTTAGCAAAAACTTTGAAGTGTGCGTTATTCATTGTTCACTATTCGCTATTCACTACTTTTTAATCTCTTCAGGTGTTCGATGATTTCGCGTTCCCGCGCGAGTTCGTCGGCGGTCTTGTGTGTCCATGCGGTATTGCATCCGGCGTAAACCATTGAGCAGTGAAGGAACTGGTAGAGTTGGGAAAGCGGAATTGTCAGCAGGCGTTCCGGCGGGATTTGTATTTCGCGCCCTACGGCAAAGAGCAGACTTGCTATGCCGCCGGGCTCGGCTCGTTTTTTGATGGCGGGATAGAGGTGTCCGGGATTGCGCTTGTTTGCGCTGCGCGGATAGCCTGTGCGTCACCTGTGATAGCGGCGAGGATTTCCGGGATTTTGTCCGGCGGGATTGCCGCGCAAAATTCGTCCGCTTTGGGTGCGAGCTCGAATCGTGCCGTGTAGACGCAACGGCGAACGGTTTCCGGATCTGCCGCGTGAATGAAGATGAACTCGGCGATATCGGGAACGGAAAAATCCTCCGTGCTTGCGTTTGCCGCTTTTTTGAGATCGGCAATCGGGGAGCCGATGCGCGTGAGCATGGAAAGCGATTGGAGCGAGATTTTGCGGATGCGGATTCCGGGCAGGATTTCCGGCTCCGGCGAGGTGAAAGCGTCGTTGAGAATGTTTTGTCGCATCGTATTCAAGGAAAGTTGAGAGTTTAATGCTTAAAGCTTAAAGGATTGTTCTTCTTTAATCTTCTTTAAGCTTTAAGCTCTAATCTCTAATCTTTAATTAGCGGCTTGCGGCCAGTAGGTAACCGTAACGGTTCCCGTAGAGGCTTCTTCGTTTACTTCCGTGATCTTCAGGTCGGAAACGACGGCGGAGCCGCCTTCTGCGAGCCCGTAGATGTCGCCCGTGGCGACGGAGATCGCCCAATCTTTAATAGCGGCTTCGACGGTTGCGACGTCTGTCTCCGCGAGGAACGTGAAGTTGACGGTCGCTTCCATTCGGTGGTCGTATTCGTGGAGCGATACGGTTTCGCCGATGTGGTTTTTGTATTGTTTGGTTTCGCGGGCAAGAGAAGTATCTGCGCCGGTGATCAGAGCGTTGGAGAGCTCTTGAATCCCCCACTTGATTTTCTTGCCGTGTGTGGTTTGTGTGTTGGTTGCCATGATGTTGTTAGTGAAAAGGTGATGTTTTGCGTTAATGACGGTTCTTTGCGGCGTGTTTGCGGATGTTTGCCGCGACGAGTTTGGTTTTGGTGTTTTCGAGTTTGTAGATGACGTTTTTGAGTGTCATTTGTGAAAAAACTTTCATGTTCCCGTGGTCGCCTTTGTGGTGTCCCCAACGGATTTCGGAAATAACGGAATCGGGAAAGACGCGCTTGGCGTAGGTGCCGTGAACGAGCCCGTGTTTTTTGACAAAAGAAGGAACTTTTGCCTTGGTGGCTTGTGCGGCGGAGTTCCAGCCGGCGGCGAGTTCTCCTTGCCGGCGTTTCGCTACGGCGAAATATTTTTTCGATTCTTTTTGGGAAAGATGTAGGCTTTGCCATTGCGCCGAGGTGAGACGCCCGGGGCGGGAAAAGGAGCCCCAACGTCTTAGGCGTTTTTTGAGAATGTGTTCCCGCAGATATTCCGTGTGTTCCCGTTTCGCCGCTGCGGCAGATGCAGCGAGCCCTGCGCCTTGCCGGCGTCCGGCTCCGCGAATCGTCAATCCCGCGACTTCCGTGACGAAGCGGTTTGCCGCGTAGTCGACGATGTCGTTCGCGCTTTCTTGCGTTGTAACGAAAACCCGAGCAATTGCCCGATCCAATCCGGAACTGTCTATGGAAATCGCCATTTTTTTTATAGGTAATAAGTGATAGTTGATAACTGATAGGTGATAGTTGATAACTGATAGGTGATAGTGGATAACTGATAGGTGATAGTGGATAACTGATAGGTGATAGTGGATAACTGATAGGTGATAGTGGATAACTGATAGGTATTTACTTATCCGTTATCAGTTATCAGTTATTACTTATCCGTTATCCGTGTTACTTTTCGCTGATCGTGAGATGAACGATGTCGCTTCGCGGGTGTTTCCGGCATTGAACGATGCGGAATGCGTTCCCGTTATAAGAAACCACTTTTCCGGGAAGCTCTGCGGGAAGATTCGGGGCGATGTCTGCCGCGCAAACGCGTGCGACGTAGCTTGCCCGGCTAAGCGTTCCGCCGACGAGAACGGTTTTTTCGTCAGAGCACGTAGAAACGAGCGCGGGAACGCGAGCTCCGCCGATTTCCAACGTCTCGCAACCTTCTCCGCAGAGTTCCCGGAATTGTGATTCGTTCATAAAAACTTCGTTTTTTAATGAATAACGAATAATGAATAGTGAATAATTCAGTGCTATGGATTTTGCCTCCGGCAAAATCTTTGAACACTGCGTTATTCATTATTCACTGTTCACTATTCACTATTTTCTACGCCGTTTTCGCCGTGAGTTTCACGATGACGGAATCGTCGACGATTTCCGCGCCGAAAAGGATTTCGGTAACGACTTTGACCGCGGCGGTGTCCGCGTCTTCGATGAACTTGTGAGAGAAGGAAAGCCCCGTTTTGTCGTCGGAAATAATCGTTCCTGCGTCCGAGTTCGGAAGCGGCGTCGTGCGCGAGGCGACGGCGATCGCGCTCTTTTGCGTGAGGTAGCCGACTGTTCCCGCGGGGGCTGCCGGCAGGCGAACGACCTTCACGCCGTGAAGTTGCGCGATTTCGCCCTTGGCGAAAACGTCGTTGTTTCCGCCGATGGCGGCGATTTTGGCGACGTCCGGGTCGGCGACGAGCGCGTCGTAGGTTTCCGGAGCGAGGCACATAATCAGCTCGCCTTCAACGCCTGCCTTCGTAGCTTCGGCTTTTGCCGCCGCGACGCCGGCGAAGGACGGAGTAAATTCCGCCGTTTTCGTTTGCTTTTCAACGAGGGCGTTGACGGTGGCGACCATCTGCTTGCCGAGTTTGACCGCGCTGCCGGCAAAGAGGTCGGCGCGCATTTGGTCGCTCATGCGCGAGAAGGTGATGTCCGTGACGTTTGCCGCCGAATAAAAGCGTTTCGTCAGCTGAACGGGAACCGTGGAAGCGGTCGCGTCCGGAGTGTAGGCGACGCCTTCCTGTTTTTCCTTTGCCGTTCCCGCCGCGATTTTGACGACGTGGACGGTGTCGTCCAAAATCGTGGCGTCTGCGGACAAGTCCGCGGTGAACACCGAAAGCGGCGTAACCGTTTCGGGCTTGATGTAGGCATTCTTCGCAACGCTTGCGAGGATGTTTTCGAGGTTGTTAATCATGTTGGTTGGGTGGGTTTTTACGGGTTAAAAATCTGCGATTTTTTTTAGTTACTTAAAAAGTGCGTTGTAGTGAGCTTCCGGGAGCGAGCGAATAAACTTCACGCGAGCGACGGGGTTTGCTTTCACGCTCTCGTATTGCGCGCGAAGTGTGTCGATGTCGATGGCGGCACCGGAACCGTTCCCGGCGGGAAGTGCTGCGCCGTATTTTTCGGCGGCGATTTGCTCGGCGGTTTTGGCGGCGGCTTCGAGCTCGGCGATGCGGGCTTTGAGCCTCGCCGTTTCTTCTGCGTTTGCCGCTTCGAGTTCCGCACGCAGGTTGGCGTTGCGTGCTTCCTGCTCGGCGCGCCATGTGTCAAACTCCGCGCGCATTGCGGCGTATTGGCGTTCCCGCTCGGCGATGTCAGCGTCTTTGCCGGCGAGCTGAGCGGCGAAGTCTGCTTTGAGCTGTTCGAGTTCGGTGGTTTTCGCTTCGAGGGCTTCGGCGGCGGCTTTGCCGGTTTGCGCGGCTTCTTCGGCGAGCGCGGCGAGCTTTTCCGCTTCGGCGTGCTGAGCGTCTGCCGCCGTTTTCATTTCTTCGATGAGCGCGGTTTTCGCCGCGAGTTCCTCTTTGAGTTCTTCGAGTTCGTTTTCCATTTTTTTTTGTTGTCCGTAAATTTTTTCTTGGGAGAAGCGGTTTTCCTAAAAAAAAAGAAAATTTGCGTTAATTTGCGGAAATTTGTGGTTAAAAAATTATTTTTCTTCTTTCTTCTTGGATTTCTTCCACGCAAAGAGCGCGGTTCCTGCGGCGATGACGGCGCCGCCGACGACGTTCCACGGGAACGGTAAAAAGTTCACGATTGCCTGAAGCGTGTCCGTGAACGCGCTTTCGTTTTCAACGACGGTTTGTGCGGCTTGCGTTCCCGCCGCGAGAATGCCGGCGGAAAGAAGCCCGGCTGTGATTCCGATGATGAGCGTTTTTGTTTTCATAGTTAAAAAACTTCGTTTTTCAGTGAATAGGGAATAATGAATAGTGAATAGTTCCGTGCTATGGTTTTTGCCTCCGGCAAAAACTTAAGGTGTGCGTTATTCGTTATTCCTTATTCACTATTCATTAGTTAAAGAGTTTTTCGGCGATGACGGAGCCGCCGCCGATGAGCCCGAGGATTTTCCAAATGAGGAGTTTCAGGTCGCGGATGTCGCGCTTGTTCGTGGAAATTTGCTCTTCGTGCACGGCAACGGTTTTTTTGATTTCGGCGATGTCTTCGCCGCGTTGCTTGCCTTCGGCTCGCATTTCCCGGAGGTCGGTTTTCATCTCCGAAAGATCGCCGTGAAGCGTGGAGAGCGTCGTCGTCAATTTGCGCTTTTCCATAAAATCGGTTGTTAATTTCTCGTTCCCGGTTCCGAGTTGACGGCGAGCGGGTGCCCCGCTTCCCGGAACATCGCCTGTTCGCGTTTCCAAATTGCCATGTCGCGGGCAAGCGAACGTCCGCGAACGGCGCAGAAATCCGTTGCCGTAATGAGCCCGTTTTGAACGTCGGCAAGGTCTGCCGCGTGGTCTCTGCCGGCGTCGACCGTTACGCTTTTGGGGGTTGCCCACTCACATTCCGTCCAGTCTTCCGCCGGGGGGAGTTTGCCGGCGGTGATGGCTTGCCCGATGACGAAATTGCGCACGGGAACGAGAAATGTGTCGATGAGCACGCTTTGCATGCGGTCAAAACACCGTGCGGCTTTGCCGACGACGAGGCGCACGCCTGCGCCGCCGACTGCCGACGGGTCGATGACAAACTCGTAAGGCAACAAGCCGGCTATGCCTGCTTTGTGTAAATTTTTGTAGGCTTCAAAAAATTCCGGAGACGGGCTGTTCCCGGCAAAAGATTCCGCCGCTTCTCCTTGCTGTAAAACAAACGCTTTGGCACCCGTGATACGGTGAAGCAGCGCGGGATCCGTGCGGTCCGCAGGCTTGCTTCCGGTGCCGATGTCGAGAAGCCCCGCCGTGTTTCCTTGCGAGACGGCGCGATCGCTCTGTAGCGAAATTGCAATCGATTCCTGCAATTTGCCTTTTTGTTTAACGAGCGCGAGAAGCTCTTTGGCGTCCTGCACGTCGCGCAGGGCGTGCTGAAACGGAGAAACACCGTGAACGTCCGTCGCGCGCTTCGCGTCGAACACGTGAATGACGTGTTGCGCGTCGTAGTCTCGGGTGTTGTCGTTGTTGAGCTTGAATCGATATTTTGCCGGTTTCCCGTTTTTGAAAAGTATGCCCTGATGCCAGCCGAGATCCGCTTCCTTGGAAGTATCCGCGCAACGGTGAGCTTCGATGAAAAAAAGCTCCGGACGGAGCGTCGCTTCGTTAAGCGTTTTAATGATGAAAATTTCTCCGTCGATGAGGAGTGCGCGGAGTGCGATTGAGAGGCATTTGGTGAGGTTGAATCGCCCGGTGGCGTCCACCGGACGGCGCGCCCAGCGGGAAAAATATTCGTCGTAGGCTTCGTTTGACGCGGAGTCCGCGCTCGCGCTTTGCGGCGTGATGCCGTCGCCTACGCTGTAAATGTCGAAGGTTTCGACGATTTCGCGGATGAGTCCTTCGTTGACGGCGGCTTGTCGCGCTTTGTGAAGAATGGCGAGACGCGCGCTGTCGGAAAGTTCCTGTTCGGCATCGCCGGGCGTTCCCGTAACGGCTTCGCGTGCGGAGCTGTTGACCGCGCTTTCGTAGCGGGAACGTCCGCCGAAAAATTGTTTGAGATTAGAGAAAATCATCGCTTTTGTTTCCTGTCAGCTCTCGTCTCTAAGCCTCGTTAAGCTCTTTCTGCGGCGAATCCGGCGGGGACGCGGAATCCGCATCCCGCGCCGGTTGATGACGAGGATGAGTTTGCGGAAAAATCTTCCGCCGTGCGACCGTTCAAGGCATAGCGCACGGCTCGTAAATTCTGCTGCGGCGTTCCCGCCACCTTGTAAGAGACGGATAAGCCGCCGTCGTTTTCCGACGTGATAACACGCCCGCCGCCGGCTATTTGAGCGAGTAGTTTCGTTTCTAAATTTTTGAGCCACTCGCGGCTTTGTCCGACATAACAATCTATGGGAATTTCTGCACTCATCGCTTTAACTCTGTGCGAAAAAGCAATGTATGATTGCGCGGTTATCGTGCGTTTCGGGCGCGGAAGCCTTTATTTATCAGGGAAAACAAATTTTCAAAAAAAATAAAAGATTGCTTTTTCGCTCTTTTTAGAGAGATGTCTTTTTATCATTCCATACCGGCGGCAACGGATGTGCCGCCTCTTACGCTCGATTACGGGAACGCGAGCGTGCGGAAATTCGCACGCTCTCAGGAAGAGCTCGCTCAGGAACTTGGCGGAATTTCACGCCGAACCGTCGCCCGATTGTTGAAACTGCCCGGTAATCCCGGGAAAACCGCAAACGGTTCCTATCCGCTCGAAGCGTGGAGAGCTTTTTACGAAGAAATAAAAGAGGACGATATCCCCGAAGAAACCAAGGGTGAACTCTCAAAAGTGCGATTGGAACGGGAACGCGTTCGCCTCCAAAAAGAGCAACTCGAACTCGAAATCCTGGAAAAAACGGTAATTCCGGCTGAAACCGTTAAAGCCGAATGGCAGGCGTTTTACTCAAGAATACGCCAACAGGTTTTCAAAATTTTTGTGGAAGATACAAACTCCGTCGATGAGTTCGAGGACGCTCAAAAAAAATTCCACAAACTCCTTGCCCGCATCCACGAAGGGGAGCGGGAACGGGCTTAGCGTAAAATTAACGCGTCAATGGCTTTGCCGATACTTACGCCGTGGGCTTGCGCATAGGCTTTGATTTTCGCAAGCGTTTCCGGAGCTACGGATGCCGCGAAAAGTATGCGGTGTTGCTCTTGCGGTTTCGCTGCGTTTTTGTTCCCGAACGGTCGCCCGCGAACTGTTTTTTCTTTGTGCATTGACATTTCTCCTAAAAAGGGCAGATTCTTTCCTCGTCCGAACCCGCCTTGCGGCGGGCGGTCTCAGAGCTTCGAGGCGATGAACTGGGCAATCGTAATTAGGCTTGCGATTAAACCCAGCCACCAAACCAAGATTCTGGCGACCTTTTGGATTTTTAGCATAAATCTTTATTCGGACTCGGAAAGAACCACGATGGGGAAGCGACCCTCATCGTGGTTTCTTATTATGCAAAAATCGGAATAATCCGCAAGCGTTTTTTATAAAAAAACACTTTTTTTAACTACCCGCTTTCGCCTTCCTGCGCGCCGACGAGTCCGAGCATGAGTGCGGCGCAAACGTTCATCACTTCGCAGTCGAAAAAGTGATTGGGTGTTTTGCCGATTTGCTCCCAAACTTGCTTCTCGTTGTTGCGGCGTTCGCTGGAAAGCATTTTCAGATAATGCGCGGGAGCGTTGCCCGGGATTTCCCACTTGGCGTGTGTGTGCCCGGCGCGCAGCTCAAACAGAATATCTTTAATGCGAAGCGTTGAAAAATAATGCCGGCGAGCGATACGCCCGATGCGTTCCCGAAGCGCGCCCGCCGTTTCCGACGGATAAACGTATTTTTCGAGATACGCCTGCGTTCCCGCCTCCGTTTTTAACGCCGCATTCATTTCAAAAATATGCGCGTCATCCGCGTCATATAAGCCTGCGGAGCCGTTCGGCCAAGCGCCGAGCGGCGTCCACGTAACGGCGTCAACGATTTCTGCGGGAATGCGAACCAAGTTCGGATATTGGCGAATGCAGTCCGCGCTCACAATATGCTCGGCGACGATTATCAGTTTTTTCGCGGCACGCGAAAGCTCCACGCTGCACCACTCCGAGCCGAGAATAATTGCGTTCCCGGCAGCATCCGCAAAAGGCACGTAAATGACCGCCAGCTCCGGAGAAAGCGGCGAAAGCGCGCCGAGTTCATTTCCGGAAAACGGATCGCGCACGCGCGGAATTTTCGGCGTTCCCGTGTTTTCGCCCAAAGCACTCCGCTCAATGTCCGAGCCGATGCAAATCCTCGCCGGGAAAAACGGCAAATTCAATGCGCCGGCAAGAAAGCGCAAGGGCATTGCAAGGTTGGAATAATCCTCCCAAACCGCATTCCCGCTTTCCACCGCTCGACGGATTCCGTTCGAAAACCCGAAAACTTCAAGCCCCGAAAAGCCGCCTTCCATTTTGGAAACGGCTCCCGCAGCGCAAAGCAAATTCAGTGCCGAAGAAGCGCAAGTGCTGACGACATGCAGATTTTTGCGGTTTTGGCGAATCAACTCCCGCGCGAACGCCACCGGCTCCGCGCCGACCGGAAGCCCGTTCGTCGCAATTTGCTGTCCGTCATGCGTGAACCGCCGCACCGCCTCTTCAAGGCGAATCAATTTATTAAAAATTTCAGAACTCATGATTTTTTCCAAAAAATAATGCGATGTTTAAGAAAATCGAGAAACGCACTGCAAAGAAACACGACGCCGCCCACGTAAAAAATTCCCGCCACCATGCGCGTGTATTCCGCATAATCGGCAGAAAGTTGAACAAAGCGACCAAGCCCCGAAGACGCGCCGAAAAGCTCCGCAACCGTCAGCAAAATGAAAGAAAATACAAGCCCGATTCCGATTCCCGAAAAGATATGCGGTAACGCTCCCGGAAGAACAATTTTCAGCCGATACTCTAACGCGCCGAGCTCAAGTGTTTGCGCGTTTTCGCGAAAATGCGCAGGCAAATGATTTGCGCCCGCCATCGCGTTTAAAAATATCGGCCAAAACGCACCGATGAAAATGACGAAGCCCGCCGCCGTATCAAAGCCCGGAAGAAGCGCAATCGCATACGGAATGTAAATCGTCGTCGGAATCGGAGCCGCAAAGCGCGAAAACGGACTCAAAAGCCGCCCTACCCACGGCGTCGTTCCCGCGAGAATTCCGAGCACCGTTCCGGAAAAAATCGCCGCCAAAAACGCCGGAAGCAAGATGCAAAACGACGAGAGCGTTCCCGCCCAAAGCTCGGGAAGAGAGTCTCGAAGAGCGAGCCAGACCTCTTTCGGTGTCGGGAACAGGTAATCCGCGTCAAACGAGAATTGTGTCGAAGCAATGCTCCACAAGCAAAAAAGCCCGAGCAAAAACAACCAGCCCTCTTTTTTGCGTATTGAAAAAACAGATACAATACTCTTTTTCATTTTTCTAAAAATGTTTTCTTTTATGAAATTTTCTTAAATTCCGTCCCCGCCGCCGCTGACGATTCCGCCGAGCGCGCGGTTTATTTCGTCCCGGAAACGCTTTTGAATCCGCTCACGCAATCGCGAAAAAACTTCGGTATTTTCAACCGACAGGCGGGAACGCGGACGCGGAATATCGACGCAAATTTCGTCGATAATTCCCGCCGGCGAAGAGCCGAGCATGACGATGCGGTCGCTCAACAATATTGCTTCGTCGACATCGTGAGTGACGAAAATGACGGTTTTGGCATCCGCCGAAGCATTTCGCCAAACCGAAAGCAACAAGTCCTGCAGGCGCGAACGGTTCACGGGATCCAGCGCGCCGAACGGCTCGTCCATCAGCAACACGGGAGCGCCGATTGCCAACGCCCGCGCGATTGCTCCGCGCTGCTGCATCCCGCCGGAGAGCTCGAAGGGATATTTTTTTGCCGCATCCGCTAAGCCGACCTGCTCCAAATACGTTTCCGCCAAGCTGCGCCGCTCCGCCCCGCTAAGTGCCGGATGCGCCTTTTTTATCGCCAGGGCGATGTTTTCACGCAAGGAAAACCATGGGAACAGCGAATAATTTTGAAAAACGAAACTGCGTTGCAGGGACGGTTTCCCGACCGGATTTTCGTGGTCAAAAACGCGCCCCGCAGTCGGTTTTTCCAAGCCGGCAATCAGGCGCAAAAGCGTTGTTTTCCCGCTCCCGCTCGCACCAAGCAAAGAAACAAATTCGCCGCTGCGGACGCGCAAATTAATGTCTCGCAACACTGTTTTTTCGCCGTAGGAGAAACGGAGGTTTTCGATGCGGATTGCATCGCGTTCCCGCGTTTCGCGAGATGATGTTTTTTCGTTCATTTTTTTAACGAATTAATTTGCGTTCGGTCGGGGAAAATTTCGCTGTTTGAAAACGCTTTGAAGTTCTTTCCAAAACGGCTCACTCGGGTCTTCCTCAATCAGGCTTTTGAGAGCCTGCCCGTAAAGTTCGACATCAACGATCTCGGCAACATTTATATCTTTGGTGGCAAAACCGCTACTGCGAATCGCTTTCCAAAAAGCTTCAAGTCCGTGCAGATTCGGATCCGTCGTTTGGTCGAGAAAACCTTCGTAAAACCCGCGATAAATCGTCTCTGCGTCTATTTCAAAATATTTTTGAATATGCTCGACGGTTTTTTCACGGTGTGTCCGTGCAAATTTTTCCGCCTTCAAAAAAGCGCGAAGAAACTTTATCCAAACCTGCGGATTATTTTTTACGGAAGAAGTATTAACCGTAAGCCTGCAGCACGGATGCCCCGGATAAAGTTCCCGGCTGCGCACGGCAACGAAAAGCCCCGCCTGCTCCGCACGGATATCGTAAGGGCCCCAAGTAATTCCGGCATCGACCTGCCCCGTGCGCACAGCTTCCTGAACCGCCGGCGGATTTTTCAGTTCGAAAAGGCGCACATCTTTTTTCCAATCCAAACCTGCCTCGGAAAGCGCGCCGCGCAAAATCGCGTCCCCGCTGGAAAGGCGCACCGTCGCGATTTTTTTTCCTTTTAAATCGGCAATGCTTTTTAGCGTTTCCGCGTTTTTCTTCGTTGTAAAAATCGCGGCATCTTCCCCCATCACGCCGCCGATAATCCGCAAATCCGCACCGCGCGAAGCATGCAGAAGCGGTGCCGAGGTTCCGAAGGCGGCAACATCCAGTTTTTTCGCACGCAAGGCGGCAAGCCCGTCCGCCGAGTTGGAAAATTCAACAAGCGTTACCGCCAAGCCTTCGTCTCTGAAAAAGCCTTCCTCCCGGGCGATGAAAAACTTGGCATGCCCGGTTATCGGTAAATAACCGGCACGCACGGGAACGAGCTCTTCGCTCGCATTTGCGGGAACGCAAACGGCGAGCAAAGCGAGTAAAACGGAATTAAGGGATTTTTTTATGCTCATGTGTTTTTGATTGAATCGTTGGTTTTTTTGTAAAAAAGAATTTTTCGGATACAAAAAAAGGAGGCACGTTTTTCGCACCTCCTTAGAAACCGGAATCGTTGGTTTATGCACAACAAAACGTTGCCGAGGCGCGAATTTTAATTTCACACATCGACATCATCATTTTCGCATTTGCGAGAAATTTGAAAGTTCGTTTCGTCATTTCTAATAAAAAATCAAAAATATTTTACCAAAATGGTAATGTTTTAATTTCGAGTCAACAGATTTTTTTTGTCGAAAAAAAAAGCGCGGCGGAATGCACTTTGGCGCAGCAATCAAAAGCGCATCCGAACACTTTCTCCTGCGGCGGAAAACGCGATGTCGCGGGAACGCCCGTTGCAGAGAATCGTGAAGCGTCCCGGGCGCGTCGATGTCAGCGTGGCGGCGACTTCGTCTCCGTCCCAGCTTATGTCAACTTTCAAGCCGCCGCGTGCGACCAAACCTTTCGCCGAGCCTTTTTTCCACGCGTCCGCACGCGCGGGAAGCAGTTGCACGACACGCCGCCCGTTGCGCTCGATGCCGCTTTGAATCAGGCATTGCGCCACGCCGGAAGTGAAGCCGAAATTTCCGTCGATTTGAAACGGCGGGTGAATGTCGAACAAATTCGGATTGATGTAGCGAGCGAGCATGCGGTTCATTAGCGCATGCGCGGCGTTCCCGTCGCCGAGCGTCGCGTAAAGATTAATCCACCACGCCTCGCTCCAGCCGGGGTGCAGAGTTTTGTGCTTTTCCTGATCGGCGCGACGTTTGTCGAGCGATTTTTTCACGGCGGCGGCATAATCCGGCGTGTTGAGCACGTCCCATTCGTTTCCGGGAAAAAGCCCGTAAAGGTGGCTTACGTGGCGATGTCCGGGCTGGCGTTCTTCGAAATCTTCTCGCCATTCGAGCACGCGTCCGTCGGTGCTGAGTTTCGGCGCGGGAATTTGCGGGAGCGCTTTTTTTGCGGCGGCATAAGTTTTTCCGTTGCGGTTCCCGAGTTCGTCGCAGGCGAAAATATAATTGCGCAACGCTTCGCGCCCGAGCAATTGGTCGTGCGCCGTTCCCGTGGAAATGTAAGCCGCGTGGCGCGTTCCCGCCGCGTCCGTGTAGAAAAATCCCGTCTCCGGCGAAACGGCGGGGCCGGCGACGAGTTCACCCGGATTTTTCGGATCCGGCTTAAACCACGATAAAATAAACTTCGCGTTCGATTCCAGAAGCGGGAGCGCGGCGGCGAGGCGTGTTTTGTCATTATCAAATCGATACGCGTCAACGAGGTGTGCGCAAATCCACGCGCCGTTCATCAGGCTTGCCGCCCATTCGGGGTGATTTCCCGCGAAATACGTTTCGCCGAAGCAATCCGCGTAGTGCCCGAAGCAAAATCCCTCGTGTCCGATTTTCTCCGCAAAAGCTTCGCCGCTCGGTTTGAGTTTCAAAATAAAATCCGTGAACGCGCGGTGAAACTCGCCCAAGCCGGTCGGTGCCGCGCACCAATAATTCATTTCGCAATTGATGTTGAAAAAATAACAGCCCATCCACGCCGCGTTCAAATGCGGATTCCACAAGCCCTGCAAGCCGCACGGGAGCGCGCCCGGGCGCGAATTCGAAATCAGGCAAAATCGCCCGAACTGGAAAAGCTGTTCGAGCAAATCGGGATCGCGCGCGTCGGGATTTTGCTTCATACGCGCGACGCGTTCCCGCGTAGTCATTTTTTGAACTTCCGGCTCGGAATCGCCCAAATCGACGACGCAACGATTCATGCGCTCGGAAAAATATTTGCGCGTCGCATCGCGCAGTTTTTCCCGATCCGAAATTCCGGAAACGGATTCGAGTGCACTCGTTGCCGGAGTCCAAAGCCACTTGCGTTGCGCGGGAATGGCGACGTAGTCGTAATCGGTCGCCGTCGAGGAAACCAGCAAAATTTTCTTTGCGCCGCGCACGGAAAGCTTCGTTCCCGTGACGGAAATTTTTCCGCCTTCGGCAAAAAAACGCAGGTAGTTTTCAAAACGCGTTCCGCCGTTTCCGCCCTGTCCGTAAATACAAAAAACGGTTTCACCCAAGGATTTGATTTTCGTGTTTTTGTCGGGATGGCGAAGCGTAAAATCCGCATCGATGCCGGCGGGAACGTCGCTTTCCGCGAAATACGCGACGAGATCCGGCTCCGGACACGCGAACAGTTCCGCACGTAATTTTTTCCCGTTTTCAAAAACGATTTCCGTGCTCGCGACGCCGTGTTCCAAATCCAATTCGCGACGGTAATTTTTCTGAGCGGGAACGTTTAAAAATTCGATGTCAACCAAGCCGCCTTGCTGGTAATTTCCGGCGATGGAGCCGTTTGTCAGAATTTTTTCGCGAAAAATGGCATCGGCTCGGGCAAAGTCGCCGGTTTCACAGGCGCGGCGGGCTTCTTCGAGCGCGGCGGGAACGTCTGCTGGAATGTGGATTGCCTTGCGTTCGAAAATCGAGGCTTCGTTTAGAACGAGCAAATCTTTCGGAAAGCCGCCGAGCGTGAGCGCGCCGAGCCTTCCGTTGCCGACGCCGTAGCCTTCGTCCCACTTCGGCGCGGGAACGCTGTCGGAAAGGATGAAAGACGTTCCCGCCTGCACGGAAATTCCGCAAAACGCCGCACACAAAGCCCACAAAATCGCCCGGAGTATTTTCATGCGTTTATTTAGTCAGAATTTTTCTCCGAGGGAAATAAATACTTCGCTTACTTTTTTCTCGCGTAATATTCGTTTTTTTTAACCACGGAACACACCGAAGCACACGGAATTTACGGGCAGAACGCCTGTAAAAGAGGCGCGGGAATCTCTCACGAAGCACAAAGCCTCAGATTTTTATTTGCAGAAATCTGCGGGCATTTTTTTCGCGCAAAAACGCGAAGTTGCAAAGTTATTTTATTTTTTCGCGGCTTTGCAGCTTCGCACGAATTTCTGGCGGGCGGGAACGTCACGACGCAATCGGGACATCAATTTTTTCCTGTCCCCTTTTCAGATTTCTTATTGCGGCGGAAGCACAACGCGAGCGCGGAAAACGTCCGGATACGGATAGTGCAAAATGTATTTACCGGAAAAATACGAATCGGCAAGAAGCGATTCAAGCTCCACGGTCTTTGCGGGAACGACGCCGAGTGCGTCGGATTCCGGCGCGAGCTCGCCGCCTTTCCAGTAAAGGATGCCGTTGGTGAGCGAATGTTTTTTGCCGGGCGAAATGAGTTTTTTTACCAAACCGAAGAACGCAGGCAGATTCGTTACCGCGCGTCCCGTCACGAAGTCAAAATGTTTGCCGAGTTTTTCGACGCGCCCGACGCGGGTTTCCACGTTTTTGAGTGCGAGTTTTTCGGCGATATCGGAAACGACGAGAATTTTTTTCGCAATCGAATCCATCAGCGTGAAATGCGCGTGCGGATAAAGCACGGCGAGGAGAAGTCCGGGAAAACCGCCGCCGGTGCCGACGTCGATGACGCGCGCGCCGTTCATCAGCGTCAGGAACGTTCCCGCGGCGAGACAAGGCGCGTAGTGGTGCCATTCCAAGTTGTCGATATCTTTGCGGGAAACGAGGTTGATTTTGGCGTTCCACTCGCGGTGAAGCGCCGCCATGGCATTGATTTTTTCCCAAGTTTCCGCAGAAAATTGCGGGAACGCGGCGCGGAGTTTTTCTAAAGATTCGAACATTAAAAAGTTATATCTGATAGCTGATAACGGAAAAGTATTTTACGTATCAACTATCCGTTATCAGCTATTCCTTTAAATTAGTGGCACCCGCGCTTGGTGGTGCGGTAAAACTCGACGAGTTTTTGAATGTGCGGATTTGCGGCGAGTTCCGGATTTTCCAAAATGGCTTCCATCGCCTGCGTGCGGTTCAAATTCTGGTGGTAAATGATGCGGTGCGCGAGGCGGAGTGCCTTGATATCGTCCGCCGCGAAGCCTTTTCGCTGAAGCGCAACCATGTTGACCATTTTTGCGCTGACGTTTTCCGTGCCTTCAACGATCATGTAAGGCGGCACGTCCTGCACGATGCGGGAACACGCTGCGAGCATGGCGTAATCGCCGATGCGGCAGAATTGGTGAATGCCCGTGCCCCAACCGAAGTTGACGTGGTCGCCGCAGACAACGTGTCCGGCGAACGCTGCCTGCGAGCTCATCACGAGATGGTTGCCGATGATGCAATCGTGCGCGACGTGCGAGTAGGCGAGAATGTTGTTGTCGTTCCCGAGAGTCGTCCATTCGCCTTCTTTCGTGCCGCTGTGAACGGTAACGTATTCGCGGAAAACGTTGCGGTCTCCGATTTTGGTGCCGACGCGCCCGCCGTCGTGTTTCAAATCCTGCGTTTTTCCGCCGATGACGGCGAAGGGGAAAACTTCGTTGTTTTCGCCCATTACGGTGTAGCCTTCGACGCAGGCGTGGTGGTGAATTATCGTTCCCGCGCCGAGCGTAACTTCGCCGCCGACGTAAGCGTAAGCACCGATTTCGACATTTTCTCCGAGTTGTGCGCCCGGCTCAACGATTGCTGTGGGGTGAATCATTTTTTGAAAGATTAAAGGTTATAGCTTAATGCTTAGAGAAAGGGTGGTTGTTAGTGAATAATGAATAGGGAATAGTGAATAATTCTGTGCTAAGATTTTTGCCTTCGGCAAAAATCTTGAAGTAATCGTTATTCAATGTTCATTATTCACTATTCGCTAAACTAGTATTTCGGCGCGGGTGTGAGCGTGAACATCACGTCGGCGGAGGAAACGACTTCCTCTCCGACGCGGCATTCGGCGGATGCGGCGACGATTTTGTTCCCGCGGTTTTTCGTGATTTTGGCGGAAATCACGACCTGATCGCCCGGCATCACCGGTTTGCGGAACTTCACTTTATCCGCGCTCATAAAGAAGCAGACATTGCCTTCGATGCTTGCTTTGGAAAGGAGAAGCAAGCCGGAAACCTGCGCCATGGCTTCGAGCTGAAGCACGCCCGGCATGACGGGATTGCCCGGGAAGTGTCCTTGGAAAAACGGTTCGTTGATCGTTACGTTTTTCACTGCCGTAATTTCCTGTGCTTCGTGGTCGATATTCAAAACGCGATCGACAAGCGCGAAGGGATAGCGGTGCGGAACAAGATTCAAAATTTGACGAATGTCGAGTTGCTCGGCGTCCGGTGCGACAACGACTTTCGCCGGCTCAACTTTTTTCTTCGGCGTCAGCATTTGCTCACGAATTTTCGCGGAGAGCTTGGCGTTGAGCGCGTGCCCGGTGCGCACGGCGATGATGTGCGCTTTAATCGGCGCGCCGATAAGGACGATGTCGCCGATCAAGTCCATAATTTTGTGGCGGACAAATTCGTCTTTGAAGCGAAGCGGTTCCTTGGAAATAATTTTGTCGCCGCGAATGATGACGGCGGAATCGAGCGAGCCGCCTTGAATCAAACCGGCTTTGAGAAGCGGCTCAATATCTTCGTAAATCGTGAACGTGCGCGCCGGCGAGAGCATCGCTTCGTAGATTTCCGGCGAAACGTCGATGGTCAAGTGCTGCGTGTGCACGCCGCGATCGTCGGCGGAGGTGCAAGTGATGCGCAAGCCGTCGTGCGGGAGCGCGATGATGGAGCGGTTCCCGTCGACGATGGAAACGGGTTCTTTGAGTTCGAAATATTTGCGGTCCTTGTCCTGCTCGACGATGCCGGCTTCCTGAATGAGAAGCACGTAGGGGCGCGCGGAACCGTCGAGAATCGGCGGCTCGGATTCGTTCATTTCGACGTAGCAATTATCGACGCCCATTCCGTTGAGCGCGGAATTGATGTGCTCGATCGTGTGAAGCTTGATGTGGTTTTGCTCGACGGTTGTTTGGCGTTGCATTTCAGAGCCGAGCACCAAATCCACGAGCGGGCGCAATTCGGGTTTCCCGTAAAGATCGACGCGGCGGAAAACGATGCCCGTATCGACGGGAGCGGGCTTGAGCACCAAGGTTACGTCCTTTCCGGTGTGGAGTGCTTTACCGCGAATAGAAACTTCTTTCTGAATTGTGCGTTGTTTCATGGAGTTCTGAAAACAGGGGGTTGTTTGTGTGAAATAAATTTTCGAAAAAATCAGCTTCGTGCGTTGCAGAATTTAAACAGAGTCAATGTTGACTGTAAATTGAAAATTAGCATGCGGGAACGCAAAATAAACGCCGACAAGCGCATTTTTATTCAGCTTTCAGCGCAAACTTCTTTCTGTTCGAAATAAATTTGCGCCGACAAATCGGGAACGCACTGTTATCTTCTCGTAAAAAAATGAAACTTTCCACGGATTTTTTTGAACGGCAAGAAAACGCGCGACGCTCCACCAAGCTCCTCGTTTTCTGGTTTTCGCTCGCGCTCGCGGGAACGTCCGCCGCCATTTATTTCATCATACGCTACGCGCTAAGCCTGCTCGGCTACGGAAATTTTACGGTGAAATATTTTCCGGAATGGAGCGTTCCCGACGGTTCCCTATTTTGGGATCCGGCTTTAATTCTTGCAGTCTCCGCCGTAATCCTTGTCGTTGTCGGCGGAGCAAGCCTTCTTAAAGCGATAGAATTTTCGTCCTCGTCCGGCGCGGACATCGCGCAACAGCTCGGCGGTAGCGAGGTTTCTCCGGCAACGTTAAAAACGGACGAACGCCGCCTCCTCAATATCGTGCAGGAAATGTCGCTCGCGTCCGGCGTTCCCGTGCCGAGAATTTTTATCCTCGAAAGAGAAACCGGAATCAACGCTTTCGCGGCGGGAACGCAAACTTCCCGCGCCGCCGTCGCCGTTTCGCGAGGAGCTTTGGACAAACTTTCCCGCGACGAGCTTCAAGCCGTTATCGGACACGAATTTTCGCATATTCTCAACGGCGATATGAAACTGAACATCCGCCTCGCCGGCTGGATTTTCGGCTTGGTAATGGTTTCCATGATCGGGCAAACCCTTTTCCGCATCGCCGCGCTCTCGTCGCGCTCGCGTTCCCACAATTCGAAAAACTCGACGCTTCCCGTTTTTATCTTTGTCGGGCTTGCCCTGTTGGTAGTCGGATTTGTCAGCCAAATTTTTGCCCAAATTATTCAAGCGGCGATTTCGCGCCATCGGGAACGCCTCGCCGACGCGTCCGCCACGCAGTTTACGCGCAATCCGGTCGCGCTTGCCAACGCTCTTTCCCGCATCGGCGGAGATCTCGCCGGAAGCCGCCTCGATTCGCCGCGCGCGGGCGAATTTGCGCACCTGTTTTTTGCCGACGGTGTAAATGCGATTTTTTCAACCCATCCGCCCTTGGAAGAACGTATTCGTGCGCTGAATCCGAACTGGGACGGGAAATTTCTTCCGCCGCTAAAATCGCAGGATTTTCGCGAAGCGAAAAAAAATTCCGCACAAGAGGCTTCGAATCTTTCCCGCCTCTCGCGAGCATTCGAACAGGTTTCCGTTCCCGTTTTTATCGACGAACTTTCACAAAATGCCGACGACGCCAAAGCGCTTGTTTACCTGCTTTTGATGACGGATTCCCCGGAACACAATGTAGAACAGGCAAAAATCCTGCTCGCGCGGGAACGCTCCGCCGTCTTCAAAAAAATGGAGTTGCTCTGGTCCCGCATGAGAGATTTTCCGAAGGAAAAACGCATTTCCGAAGTTCTGCTCGCCGCGCCCGCCCTGCGGAAAATGTCGGCGCGGGAACGCCGCCTTTTCTGCGAGACGCTCGATGCCGTAGCGCAAGCAGACAATAAAATTTCGCTCTACGAATTTTGTATTCTCAACGCGGTTAAAGGCGTTTTGATTTTCAGCGGCGAACAAAATCTGAGTGCGCGCGACGTTTCCGCCGAAGCGGAACTCGTTTTAAACCTCATGCTACGCGAAAGCGGTTGTGAGAAAACGGAAGCGCAAAAAATTCTTGCCTCCGCCCTCGCCGCTCAGAATGCGTTCCCGCAAAATTTGCGCGTCCTCGACGATGCGGCGCTGAACGTTCCCGCACTCGAAGCGGCTTTTGAAAAACTGAGAAAATCGCAAATTCTCGTAAGACGCAATTTGCTTTCCGCCGCGAAATCCGTCGTTCTCGCCGACGGCAAAACCACCGGCAACGAAGACGATTTACTCAAATCTTTCGCCGTCGCCCTGAATTGCCCGGCACTGTAAACGCGGCAAAAAAAGTTTCTGGCGCAGAAAATTCGCCTGCACGGGAACGCGAACCCGCGCTTGGCTACTACTTGGCGGCGGCGCGGGAAAGCCGGTCGTTGACGGCGACGCCGATTCCGCTTTCCGGAGATTTTTCGATAAAAACCGAGGAAAACGCCGCATCGTCCAAACGCCGAAGCAAGGCGAATACGGAGCGGGCAACCTCTTCCTGCGCACCGTTTTCTGAAAGCCAAAAAACCTGCGCGTGCCCGGCGTAGCGGCGGTGCAGTTCCCCGCGCGGGCGCATTTGAAAAACGACGGCGGCTTTTTCCGGAATCTCCGGCAAAGCTCCGTTTTCAAAAAGGCAAACGGGAACGCGCGGGCTGTAGTGCTTTTTCAGCATTCCCGGAGCGAGTTGTGCAGAGTCGGAAGCTTTTTCGCCGTCGGCAATTTTTTCCAAATGCCCTTTTTCCGTTTCGACGGGAACGCCGAGAACGCGCTCCAAATCCTCGCGCGTGATGACACCCGGGCGGAGCAGGCGCGGCTTGTCCGCCACCAGCACGATGGCGGATTCCACGCCGCACGCGCACGCGCCGCCGTCCAAAATCCACGAAATGCGCTCGCCGAGAGAATCCTGAACGTGTTGCGCCGTTGTCGGACTCACGTAGCCGAACGGATTCGCGCTCGGAGCGGCAAGCGGAACGCCGGCGGAGAGCAAAACGCGCCTCATCAGCGGGTGCGCCGGCATGCGCACGGCAACGGTCGGCTCACCCGCCGTAACAATCGCGGGAACGCATTCTTTTTTCGGCAAAACAAGCGTGAGCGGTCCCGGTAAAAACGCGTCGGCAAGTTTTTTTACAAACGGATGAGAAATATCGGCAAGCGTTTCCGCCTGCGCAAGCGAATGCACGTGAACGATGAGCGGGTCAATAAACGGACGCCCCTTGGCAGAAAAAATACGCCGCACGGAAGCTTCGCAAAACGCATTGGCGGCGAGACCGTAAACCGTCTCCGTCGGCACGGCAACGAGTTCGCCCTCGCGCAGGAGCGTTCCCGCGCGGACGATATCCGCTTCGCTTGCCGTTAAAATCTCAGCCATAAAAAAAATTGCGGGAAATCATAATTCGATTTTCCCGCAAACGGAAACCTTTTCTGAGTAAAAAACGCTCCCCCGCGTTGCCTCATCATAAAGTGCACCGAATAAATTATGCGAAAAAGAAGACCTACGTTGCATTATGCCCGTGTAGAAATTCTCTCACCGAGCTACAAAGACGCGGAGTTTTTAATTTGAGGAAAATTCAACGCTCCGAAGGAGCTTTTTTATATTTCTTTTTAGGATAATAAAAGCTCTCCCTCTTTCTAAGAGAGAGGGGACCGCAAGCAAAGCACTGCGGTGAGGGCATTCGAAAGAAAAACAAAAAAATCTCTTGCAGAACACGCAGAGGAACGCAGATTTTTTTTTGAGGTAAAAACAAGCCTCAACGGTGTGCAAGAAATCAGCCCGGGGCATCTCTCCCCCATCTATGCCGGCGTGAAAAAAACATTCCCGCGACCGAAGCCGCGGGAACGCTAATCATAACTAATTTATAAATTAATACATCAGAAATTATTTGCGGCGACGACGCGATGCAACAAGCGCAAGCGCACCGACTCCCGCCAACAATCCGAACGCCGACGGCTCCGGAATCGTAAGTGTGAGGGTGGAACCGTTATCAGCAGTCAACGTATACGTCCAACCTTCCTCGAGGATCGCTTTTTCCAACTCCTCGCTCAACGTTACCGTCACGCCGTCTGTCGTCAACGAGTTGCTTAAGAGTTTATACTCATATTGCTGTGCAACCGTGCGCTGAAGCGTAATCAACGCGTCCAAATCCCCGCTCACAGTTATCGCGGAAGTCAACGTTCCCGCACCCTGAACTGCCGCTTCTGTCGTGTACGCGCTATTGAGGACAATCTCTATTGCATTCGAAACCGTAACATCGGAAGAAACTTCCAGCTTCCCGCCGGAGATTTTAACGGAATTCTTGCCAAGCGCAGAATCGCTACCCGCGACTAACGTTCCCGCAGAAATCGTCGTCCCGCCAGCATATTTATTGTCTCCGGAAAGAGTTAGCGTTTCCGCTCCGGTTTTTACCAACAAGAGTTTCGCACCTCCCGGGGCAATATCCCCCGCGAACGCCCCGCCTCCGTCAACGGTAAGAGTCGGGTTTGCCGAGTCTGAAACAGTTGTTGTAATCTTCGAACCGTCAACACCACTAATTCCCGCAAGCGTTACGTTTGTCGCTCCTAATTCCAAGTGAGATTTTTCACCACCGGCAAGATTTACCTTCGCATTTTGGAGAGCCGAATCATTGCTAATCACGAGTTTACTCTCACCGTTTGCGACAGTATCCGCATTCGACTTGCCAAGAACTAATGTGCCCGAATACAAATTATCTGAACCGGAAATTGTAATCGTCTCTGTTTTCCCGCCTTCATTGTTGTAGATAAATGTTGTGCCTTGCCCGGAAAGCATACCGGCGATTTCTATTCCAGTCCCTTTTTGATAAGTCGACAATATTGTTGTCTCACTCTCTTCACTGTCGCCAAGGCTAACGGCACCCGTCAGTTTCAACGAACCATCAAATTTGTTAAAAACAGCTCCATTATTCAAAGAGAGGTTTCCCTCGTATTTTTTTACCGCCTCGACATTTGAAAGACCAAACCATACAGTTCCGTTTCTACCAACGGTCACCGAAAGATTTTCACCAAAGGAGTCTGCAGACATTACAGAGCGGTTTGCTCCAAACTCAAGCCTTCCGAATTTGCCTTCTTCTCCGGAAATAACAATTTCGCTTCCCTCGAAAAAGCTGGAGGAACTAAGTGCAGGATTCGTAAAAACAACCGTAGCTCCATCCCGCCCAATATAAAGTGTAGAGTTTGCTTCCCCGGTTATGCCGCCATTAAACTTCCATGTCCCCTGCTCAATTCCCAGAGACGCGCCGGGTGCCAACACAACGGCTCCATTAAACGTAATTTTACACGTATCTGCTTTTCCTCTCCACTGGTTCCCGCCGAATTTAGCGACGTCCTGCCCGACAGTATATGTTCCTTGAATTTCAAAATTTTGAAAAAGCTCCTTATTTTCGCTCGTCCACAAATACGCATCTTTGAGTATGACCTTTTCTGTTCCCCCAAGTTCTGTGTCCCGAGGGAGATTCACATTTCCGGAAACCAAAAGCGTTCCAGTAAAAGCGTTTCCCAACTTAATCCCTGCGCTGTGGTCTGTAGGCGTTGCATTGAACGAGACAACACCTTTGCCAGAAATCGTGTAAGAATAATCATTGACGCTTTTATTACCTGTAATGTCTCCAAGCGACAGCGTTCCTGAAACATTAATCTTTTCAGCAGTATTGTAATCACGGACGATACTCGCATAATCCGATTCGTACCCTTGTGCAACATTGTAAACGGCACCCGAAGCAATTACATTGTTACCAGATACCACGGCACCGAAACCATTTAGTGTAAAGTCCGATTCTGCGCGAATGGAGCCGCCGATAACGTATGACTCCTTAACACCCTCTTGCAAGCCGTTTAGAGACTCGTTAAGCGTGGTATTATACGACGTGGGTGTAAAATCAAGATACACCGTCGAACCGGAAAGATCAATCGTTCCTGCATTGGAGATGGCTTCGGTGATAGTTGTAGTCGAACCGGAGAGATCAAGCGTTGCGTTTTCTCCTACGGAGACAGACGTAAGATAATTCGTTCCGCGGAGAACTTGAGTTCCCGTTCCCGTCATGTTAATTTCGATTGCTTCGCCGGCAAAACCAATGTTTCCGGAAAAAGTATAATTTCCGCTACCGGAAAAGGTTAAAATCGTTCCCGCCGAAGCAGAAATCTGCCCAAACTGGGTCTTAGTATTTCCGTCTTCAGAAAATCCGGAACTTGTAAATTGTGCCGAGCTATCACTGATGCCCGCGATTGTCGTAGCTTCGACCAAAGTTAAAATACTGGGATTATTCGTAGAATTTTTTACAAGACGAATTTCCGTATTCGTCCATTGCTCGCCGGAAATTTTCAGTTCAGCCCCGCCGTTTTGGTTCGTGCCTGACGCAATCGACTTGTCTGCTATTTGACCGACACCTAAAACTCCGGAAAAACCTTCCGCATTCACACCGCTCAAATTCCACGTCGTTCGGTAGCCACTGTTGGCATTTGCAGACCAAAGCCAAATTTGACCCTTTCCCGTAATTGAAGTTCCGCTTTGAAAAGTCTTGGTTACACTCCCATTTGCATTTTGCGCAATGTTTAACACGACATCGTTTACAAACGAGACCGTAGCGTTTTCTGCGAAAAGAGTCTGGTTTTGTCCATTAACATCATACGCCATATTCTCACTCAGAGAAATGTCTGCCGTGCTATTGGTTAAATCCGTTCCGAAATCGGCGCCATAAGCACTTGCGGACATTGCGGCGGCGGCAACGAGGGTAGAGAGAAAGAATGATGAGGTCTTCATAGTTGAATTGGGGCGGGGTTTGGTTATTGTTAAAGTGAGGTAAAGGGGCGGCAAAAAATGTCCCTTTTAGAAAACGTGATTTTACGAAAAAAAAAACGTGAGCAAGGGAATTTTGCGGCGGGAACGTTTTTTTTGATAAGCGGGAACGCGAAAAAAAATCATTTGAGCCTGTTTTGCTCCCTGTGCCTTGAAAAAATTCTCTTGCCGAGGGAAATGAAACCATTTCAATAATAAATCCGTTATGGAACCCGAACTGCTTGCTCGAATTCAATTCGCCTTCACCGCCGGATTTCACTTCCTGTTCCCGCCGCTTTCTATCGGCTTGGGCGTGTTTCTGGTCGTTGTTCAAGGCTTCGCCTACAAACTTAAAACTCCGGAATGGCGTGCGCTCGCCGATTACTGGACAAAAATTTTTGCGCTGATTTTCGCCTTCGGCGTCGCCACGGGTATCGTGCTTGAATTTGAGTTCGGCACGAACTGGGCGCGCTACTCGCGCTACGTCGGCGATATTTTCGGAAGTCCGCTCGCGGCGGAAGCGATTTTCGCATTCTTCATGGAATCGTGCTTCCTCGGGATTGTGCTTTTCGGGAAAAATAAAGTTTCGGAAGGTTTTCACTATTTTTCCGTCATTATGGTTTGCCTCGGTGCGCATTTAAGCTCGCTGTGGATTTTGGTTGCCAATTCGTGGATGCAAACGCCGGCGGGTTTTCACATTGTCGAAACGGAAAACGGCACGCGCGCGGAAATCACGGATTTTTGGGCGATGGTTTTCAATCCGTCCACGATCGACCGTCTTTGGCACGTGCTTGTCGCGGCATGGCTCACGGGAGCGTTTCTCGTGCTTTCCGTCAGCGCGTGGCATTTGCTAAAAAACCGCTTCGTTCCCGTGGCGCAACGCGGGCTGAAGGTTGCGCTTTCGATTACTGCGGTGGCGATTGTCCTGCAATTTGCGTCCGGGCACGCCAGCGCGATGCTGGTTGAAAAAATGCAACCGGTGAAATTCGCGGCGATGGAAGGAATTTTTGATTCAAACAAACCCGCCGGATTCCACATTATCGGCTATATTGACGAAGAAGCCAAAACCGTGCGCGGACTGACCGTTCCCGGTGCCGTTAGCATCATGCTCGGAAAGGGCTTGGAAGTAACGCCGGAAACGAAGGTGCTCGGACTAAACGACGTTCCCGAAGAGCTTCATCCGCCGCTTCAACTCACGTTCCAAGGTTTTCACTGGATGGTTTACTGCGGCATCGTAATGAGCGCGATTTCCGCAATCGGAATGCTGCTTTGGTTTCGCGGAAAACTTTTTGAAGCGCGCTGGTGGCTGTGGATTTGCGTTCCCGCCGTGCTCTTGCCGCAATTCGCCAACCAAATGGGCTGGATCGCCACGGAAGTCGGTCGCCAGCCGTGGATTGTCCAAGGACTTCTCAAAACCAAAGATGCGTTTTCTACCAACGTTACCGCCGACCAGCTTTGGTTTTCGCTGATTTTCTTCAGCTTCATTTACGCCGTAATGTTTGCCCTCTTCATTTTCCTGCTGACCAAAAAAATCTCCGCAGGACCGAAAACAGAACAACTGACAGTGAATAATGAATAGAGAATAATTCATTGTTCAAAGTTTTTGCTGAAGGCAAAAACCTTAGCTCTGCGTTATTCACTATTCACTGTTCGTTATTCATTAAAAAGCTCATCATCAGCTATCAATTATTAACCGTTTATTATCAATTTTCCCTATGGACTTAAATACAGTTTGGTTCGGTTTGCTCGGCGTGCTTTTCATCGCGTATGCGGTGCTCGACGGTTTTGACCTCGGCGTCGGAATTATTCTCCCCTTTTTCAAAAGCGACGAAGAACGCCGCCTCGCGCTCAATTCCATCGGTCCGGTTTGGGACGGGAATGAAGTTTGGCTGCTCACGGCGGGCGGCGCGCTTTTTGCGGCGTTCCCGCACGTTTACGCCGGCGTCTTCAGCGGACTTTATTCCGCGCTGATTCTCTTGCTCGGTGCGTTGATTTTCCGCGCGGTTTCGCTCGAGGTGCGCAGTAAGTGCGAGGGCGCGGCGTGGAGAAAAATTTGGGATCTCGTGTTTTCCGTTTGCAGTTTTCTCATTGCGCTCTTGCTCGGCGTGGCATGCGGAAATCTCGTCACGGGAATGCACGTGAACGCGGCGGGCGACATTGATGCGGGCTTCCTCGGCTTGTTCAATTTGCTCGAGCCGATCCCGTTGTTTTCCGGCGTGCTCGCCGTCTGCCTGCTTTCGCTTCACGGAGCCCTTTTCCTGCGCATGAAAACGCAAGGATTGATGCAGTTCCGCACGGACATGATTCTTCCCGCGATTTTTGCGGCGACGGTGATTTTTTATATCGCGCTCACGGCGTGGGTCGTGCTTTCCGGTCCGCTCCCGGGAACGTGGAATTTTGAAAAATACGAAGCACTCGGCATCGTTCCCGTGCTCGCCGCCCTCGCGCTGGTGGCGACGGGAATTTTCCTGCGTTGCCGCACTTTCAAGCTCGCGTTTTGCGGGACGACGGCGACGATTGCGCTTCTGATTCTGACCGTCGGATTCGGCATGTTCCCGAACCTCGTTCCCGCAATCGGTGATTTCACCGAAGCCGGAAAAACCCTCGTCGAAAACGGAAATTCGCTCACGATTTACGATTCCGCCTCAAAGAAAACGTTGCTGACGATGCTCATCATCGTTTGCTTGGGAATACCGCTCGTCGCGCTTTACCACGTCCTCGTCTACAACGCGTTTAGCAAAAAGACCGAGCTCGACGAAAACAGCTACTAAAACTAAGTTTCCGCCCAAAAAAGCGTTCCCGCGCAGCAAAAGCCGTTTTCGCGGGAACGCTTTTTTTTTGTGAAGTATGGCAACACCCTACTCATTCACGGTATCAATAGCCACCTTCGGAAGTTTGTGCAAAGATTCGCGATACGCGAGGCTTCCCCAATGCACCCAGGCGAGCGCGTCTCGGGCGGCTTCTTCGGAAATTTCGGCGGGCACGAGCTGTTCATTTTTTAAATCGTAGCGAAAAGCGCACGCGGGCTTTCCGGGACAAAGAATAACAACCTCGTTTCCGCGCATCATTGCGAAATTATTGTCAAATTGCATCATCGCCCGATTGGCGCGTTCCCGCGTCAAATCGTATCCGAGCATCGGATACATTCCATCAATTCCGATAAGCGATAGTAGCGTTGTCGGCATATCAATTTGCGAGCAAAGCTGTGAATCCCGTTTTACGGGAACGTCATTTCCGAGAATCAGCCCGGGAATACGGAAGCGCGCGACGGGAACGAGTTCCGCCCCGGAAACCCGGGAATCGTGATCGGCGACAACGAGGAAAACGGTATCGTTCCAGTAATTTGACTTTTTCGCTTTTTCGAAAAATTTACCCAAGGCAAAATCCGCATACTTTGCCGCGTTCTCGCGCGTTGCCTTATTTTTCCGGTCATAAAGCTCAATTTTACCTTCCGGGAAATCAAACGGATCGTGATTGGAGGACGTAAATACAAGCGAGAAAAACGGTTTTCCCGCCCTGCTCCACCCGGAAAATTTCTCATCCGCTTTATCAAACAAATCTTCATCGGAAACACCCCATGTCAAAACATGGCGGGGATTTTCGTAATCTTTTTCGTCCACAATTTCCTTAAACCCGTTCCCGTAAAAGAACGATGCCATATTGTCGAAATGTTTTTCTCCGCCGTAAATAAACGCGGTGTGATAGCCGCGGCGACGAAGCAGTTCTGCAATGGTAAAAAAGCCGCTCTGACTTTTTCCCAGCTTCACGGTTGAGCGTGCCGGAGTCGGCGTAAATCCGGAAACGACAGCCTCGATGCCGCGCACGGAGCGCGTTCCCGTCGCATAGAGATTCTCGAAAAGCCAACCTTCCCGTGCCAGTTTGTCAAATTCCGGGGAAAGCGGAAGCCCGCCAAGCGTGCCGATATACCTCGCGCCCTGGCTTTCCATAAGAATGATTACGAGGTTCTTCGCTTTGCCGCGCCATACGGGCTGATTGCGCGTGAGCGTCGGAATTTCCGCAGAAATATAATCGCTTTCCGGACGCCCGCGGGAACGCTTAATGCGGGAAATAATTTCATCGGCAGGCATTTTTCCGTAAATTTCTGCAGATTTCGTCTCCGCGCCCATTTGTTTTGCCGCAAACGCCACCGAATATGCGGAATTGACGACGAGCGAATTTACAAGCGGATCCGCCGAAAACGCGACCATCGCCGGATTCAGCGGGCGATGCCCGAAAGTCGATCGTGCGGCAATGAACAGCACCGCAAAGGCAATAAACGCATAAAGCGGACGAAAGAACCAACGCGGGAAACACAAATCACGAGTTACGCTTACGGAAATTTTCCAAAATCCCCACACCGCGAAAACCGTCAGCAAAATCGTAAGTGAAAGCTCTATCGCATGGCTTTTCAAAAGCATCGAAAAAACCTCGCGCGGCGAGGAAAGATATTCAAAGAACAAACGGTTCGGGCGAAAATCGTAAGTTGCGATGAACGACGGCGTCGCCAACTCCATAAACAGAAAAAATACGGAGCCGAGCGTTAGCCAAATTCGCAACGCGAAAATCTCGCTTTTGTAGAGTTTCCGCGTTCCCGAAGAAAACGGCGAAAACACAAAAAGAGCAAAAAATACGGCGGGAACGAGGAGCCACCAGCCGATTGTCGCGGCATCGACGCGGGCTCCTTGAATCATCAGCGTTCCGAATCCGTCAACGGCACTGATGCGCGGAAATTGCCAAATCGCAAAGCAAAGGCGGAAAACGCCGAAAACAATCAAATTCAACACCGCAAAAACAAAAAACGGGAACAGCGGTCCGCAAATATTTTTAATCTTTAAAATGAAAGGTTTCATGAAAATTTTTGTGTCAAATAAACGGGCAACATACAATACCAATTTGGTAGTGTTTTTCAAAAATTACCCGTTCCGCGCCAAACACAACACGGCTTTCGCCGGGAAAACGCTTATTTCATATAGCGCGTCAAATCACACAAAAAGTTCATTCCGGAACAAAATCCGCAAAAAAAAAGCGTTCTCGCGATTTCTCACGGGAACGCTTTTTTAGGCTTTAGCCTTAATCTCTAAGCTTTCAAGATTACGCTTTTCCGGCGGAGCCGAGAACGTTGTTAATCTTGTGCATGTAGAGCTTCTTGAGCTCGTCGCGAGCCGGTCCGAGGTATTTGCGCGGGTCAAATTCAGCCGGCTTGCTCGTGAAGACTTGGCGGACAGCCGCCGTCATCGCGAGACGTCCGTCGGAGTCAATGTTGATCTTGTCAACGCCGAGAGAAGCCGCCTTGCGGAGCTGTTCTTCCGGAATACCGACAGCCGCCTTGAGCGCGCCGCCGTTTTCGTTGATGATCTTGACGTATTCCTGCGGAACGGAGGAAGAACCGTGGAGAACGATCGGGAAGCCCGGAATGCGTTTTTCGACTTCTTCGAGAATGTCAAAGCGCAGCGGCGGCGGAACGAGAAGGCCCGTTGCCGGGTCAACCGTGCATTGTTCCGGCGTGAATTTGTAAGCGCCGTGCGAGGTGCCGATGGAAATCGCGAGGGAGTCAACGCCCGTTTGTTTCACGAAGGCTTCGACTTCTTCCGGTTGCGTGTAGTTGGAGTGTTCGTGCTGAACTTCGTCTTCGATACCCGCGAGAACGCCGAGTTCGCCTTCGACGGTAACGTCATATTTGTGCGCGTATTCAACGACCTTGGCGGCGAGCTCCACGTTCTTTTCGAACGGGAGCGAAGAACCGTCAATCATGACGGAGGAGAAACCGTATTCGATGCAGGATTTGCAAAGTTCGAAAGAGTCGCCGTGGTCGAGGTGGAGAACGACGGGAACGTCAAAGCCGAGTTCCTTCGCGTATTCGCAAGCACCCTGCGCCATGTAGCGGAGAAGCGTCTGGTTCGCGTATTTACGCGCGCCGCTGGAGACCTGAAGGATCACCGGGGATTTGGTCTCGACGCAAGCCTGAATAATCGCCTGCATCTGTTCCATGTTGTTGAAGTTAAACGCCGGAATCGCGTAGTGGCCTTCGTGAGCCTTTTTGAACAATTCCTTCGTGTTCACCAAACCGAGTTCTTTATAGGATACCATAGTTTTGTCTTTCGTTGAAAAATGTTCGGAGATTCAACGCCTTCCCACGCGGGAACGCAATTTTAAAATGTCTTTGAAAGGCGATAAATGAAGCTTTTTAGCTGAATGCAAGCCCGATGCTTTGCGCTACGGCGTAGAGCAAAAGCGTTCCCGCCACTTTCGCCAAAAGCGGATTGTAGTCCTGCGGATTTTTAATCTCGCGCAACTTTTTCAAAATTTCGCCCAGAGGAATCGGCAGCAGAATCATCGGCAAAAGCACGGTCAGTGCCTCCATGCCGAAGCCGAAGCGCAACACCAGCGGGGAAAGAAACATCACGGCAAAATTGAATTTAAAAAGCTTTTTTGCCCAAGCTTCGCCGAATCGGACAACGGTCGTCCGCTTTCCCGCACGCGTGTCCGTCCCGCAATCCCGAATATTGTTTATCAGCAAAATATTATCCGCGCCCAGCCCGCACGCGAGCGCGACAACCCACATAAACGCCGGAAACGTTCCCGCCTGCACATAGCAGGCAAACGCGACGGCGACAAAACCGAAGAAAATAACGACAAACACATCGCCCAAGCCGTGATACGCCAACGGGAACGGTCCCGCCGTATACGCGAGGCAAGCAAGCGCGCTCAGCACGCCGACGATTATCATTTCCCAACCGCCGTAAAAAATCAGCCCGCTTCCGCAAACCCCGGCAAGCGCGAGCGCGACCGCCGTTCCCGCAGCCACTTCTCGCGGACTGAGCCACCCGCTTGCCGTTGCGCGGGCGAAACCGGCTCGGTCGCTTTTATCTGCACCGCGTATAAAATCGCCTCTGTCGTTTGCTAAATTACACGCAATCTGCGAAAAAAGCGCGAAAAGCCCGGCGAGCAACGCGGGAACGATTTTCAAGCTTCCTGCGGCAAAGGCGCACGCGGTTCCGAGCAAAACCGGCGCCAACGCCGCCGGCAAGGTTTTAGGACGCGCCGCTAAAAAAAACGCCTGCGTTTTGGAAATTCCGAGATTTCCGGCACTCATTCCTTTTCCCCTTCCGGAAGATTTACCAACGTAATTTCGGAACTGATACAAGATCCGAGCGACGCGTTCCCGCGGCTTGCCATCGCAAACAGCGGCGGCTCCGGCAAAATCGGTTCAAACCCGCGCTTCACGCGACACGCATTCATGCGCAACCACATCAGATAATCGAGAATCACCGGATTCGCACTCAGCCAAAGATGCTTCTCACTTGCCGTGTATTCGGCATAGAAATTCGGTCCGCCGATAAATTGAAATTTTTCAAGCGTAAGCAACGTCAGCTCAAATTTTGCTTTAAATTCCGGAATCGTCGCCATTCCGACTGCGGCGACTGCGGCATTTGCCGGATTGTCGAGAAAACGCCGCTGATTGCTCATGTTCCAGAGCGTGGCATTTGCAAGCGCACCGGAAACGCCCAACGCCGGGCTGTCCGCAACGACAGGCAAATTTATCCAAAAATCCACCTCAAACAACAGCGGAATCGGCAAAAAGCTTTTTCGGTCGTTTTCCGGCGCGTCCCAAGCGGTCGCATTCGGCAAATACGTGTCGCGCGACGGGAGCGGGTTTTCGAGAAACCATTTGGCGTTGTAGAATTTTCCCGTATCCAAAGCGACGACCGGGGAACCTTCCCATTTGTCCGCCCCGCGACGAAACGGCGGCAAATAACCGGCGCGGCGCAAAGATTTTTCGCTCAAATCGACCAGCAAAATATTTTCTTTTTTAAAGCCTCGGCACGTCAACTCGTTCCGCACTGCCCGCGTGAGCGTTTGCGGTGTCGCAAGCCCCTTGCCGGACGCCGTATAAATTTTTAACGCAACTTTTTTCTTTTCCCCGGGAACGAGCTTGCGTCCGGTCGCATTTTCATACGCGGAAAAAAGTTCCGCAACGGCGGATTCGTAATTTTTTTGAGAAAATCCGGCAAGGCGATAATCGAAAAGATACGCGCGGTGAGCCTCCGGCGAGGAAACAGACGGCTGTGCGGGAACGTCCGGCTCTCCGGCGGTGCTCGCCGCTTCTTCGGGCGCAACCGTTCCCGCCGTTTCCGAAGCCGTTTCGCCGATATTCGCGAGCGGATCAAAACCGACGTTTACGCGGGAAACTTCGCCCTGCTCTACGCGAATTTCTCCGGCAAAAAGCGTTCCCGCGCAAAAAAACGCGATGCACGCACATGCCGCCCGAAATTTTAAAACCGCAAGATTCATAAAAAATAAAAAAAGCTTCTGTTTAACATTTTACGTCCGCCAACCACGACGAAGCATCTGCGTCGCTCGGCATTTTCCAATCGCCGCGCGGGGAAAGACCGATTTCGACGACCTTCGGTCCGTCCGGACAAGTGGAACGCTTGAATTGCTGAGAGAAAAATCGCCGCAGAAAAACCTTCAGCCACTTTGCAATCGTTTCCGCATCATACGTTCCCGCGAAAGCATTTTTCGCCAGAAAGAGAATTTTTTCGGGAGAAAAACCGTTCCCGCAAAAGTGGTAAATGAAGAAATCGTGCAATTCGTAAGGACCTACAAGATCTTCGGTTTTTTGAGCGATTTCGCCGTTCTCTCCCGGCGGTTTCAACTCGGGAGAAATCGGCGTATCGAGAATATCCCGCAGAGTTTGCGCAATCGCCGCATCGCCCTTTTCTCTCGCCGCCCAAGCAATTATGTGGCGAATCAAAGTTTTCGGCACGCCGATATTGACGTGATACATCGACATTTGATCGCCGTTAAACGTGCACCAACCAAGAGCCGCTTCGGACAAATCTCCGGTGCCCACGACAAAGCCGCCGAGGCGATTCGCCAAATCCATCAGAATCTGCGTGCGTTCCCGTGCCTGCGCATTTTCGTAAGTTGCGTCAAAACAATCTTCCGGATGAGCGATATCGCGCAAATGCTGAGCCACCGCCGCCGCGATGGAAATTTCCTTGGCTTCGATACCGAGACGCCTCATCAAATCCAACGCATTTTTGCGCGTTCTCGCAGACGTTCCCGGTCCCGGAAGCGAGTAGCCGTGAATGCCGGACGGCGCAAGCCCAAGCCGGGCAAAAGCTTCTTTCACGACCAAAATGGCGAGCGTTGAATCCAGCCCGCCGGAGATGCCGAGCACCACGTTTTTAGCGCGCGTATGTTCCAAGCGGCGCACCAAGCCCGCAACTTGGATTTCGAAAGCCTCGCGGCAAAACTCGTCGCGCAGAGCTTCCGCCGCCGGAACAAACGGGGAAGCGGATACTTTTCCGAAAAGCTCCGCCGCGAAATCCGTATGCGTTGAAGAAAGCGCGAAATGCACGCGGCGAAAGTTTTTCTGCGTTCCCGCCGAAAAATCATCTTGCAGAGACGCGTCCTGAAGGCGTTTTGCGGCAAGCAAATCGAGGTCGATTTGAGCAAAAATCAAATTTTCTTCGCGCGGGAATTTTTCCGATTCGGCGAGCATTTCGCCGTTTTGCGCGACACAACACGTTCCCGAAAAAACGGAATCCGTCGTCGATTCGCCCGCTCCCGCATTCGCACAAACATAAGCGGAAAAACTCCGCGCCGACTGCATTTTAAGCGCGTCCCGGAAAAATCGGGATTTTCCGGCGATTTCGGGAATCGCGGCAAGATTAAAAATCATCGACGCTCCCGCGCGGGCGAGTTTCCCGCTCGGCGGTTCCGTTGCCCGCAAATCCGCACCGATTTCCGCTCCGAACGCGCATTTTTTGAAAAATTTATTTTCAAAAATCAAATCCGTGCCGACGGGAACGAGCACGCCTCCGATTTCGACTTCCGCAACAGGCAATTCGCCCGCCGAAGCAAACCAGCGTTTTTCGGAAAACTCACGCGTGTTTTGCAAAAACGTTTTCGGAACAATCCCGCAAATCATGCCGCCGGAAAGAACAACCGCGCAATCGTAAAGGCGATGCCGAATTAAAATGGGCGCACCGACAATTGCCGTAACGTCAAGCGTAGACGTTAGTGCTGCAAGACTTTTCAAACCGCGCTCCACGTCCTCCGAAATTTTCGTTTGGAAAAACAAATCTCCGCAGGACGCGCCCGTAAGAGAAAGTTCCGGAAACGCGACAATCGCCGCTCCCTGCGCCGCCGCGCGGTGCATGGCATCGCCGATCGCACGCACGTTCGCGGGAACGTTTGCCAAATGCACTTTCGGCGAAGCCGCCGCAACTTTTACCAAACCGAAATCAATAGAGGATTTGAACATTGCCCGAAGATTTTACAAGCCCGCACCGGGAACGCACGCTAAAAAAAAGGTTAAAGATTAGAGATTAAAGATTAAAGAAAATGAGTTGAGCACCCAGCTCCCAGTTACCAGCTCCCAGTCACGAGCTCCCGATATCCTCAAAGCTCCGTTGCCTTTTCGACAACGCTTTCCTCGAAGAAATTCCAGCCCATGCCGGCATCGACGACGAGCGATTGCGCGTTCACGCCGGACGAGCGCGGCGACAGGAGCCACACAATCGCGTCGGCAACTTCCTGCGTTGTGATGTTCGCTTTGCGCATCGTAAGTTTTTCCGCGAAAAGATAATTTTTCAAATAGCCCGGAATGCCAGCCGAAGCCGAGGTTTTGAGCGGTCCCGCGTTCACGGAATTGAAACGGATATTTTGCCCGGCAAACGATTTTGCCAAAAAGCGCGAAGCCGATTCGAGAGCCGCCTTAATCGGCGACATATAACCGTAATTCGCCGCCGTAACCTGCGAGGAAATCCCGACGGAAACGACCGCCGAGCCCGCGTTCATGTGCGGCGCAAACGCGCGGGAAAGCTCGACGAGCGAGAAGGCAGAAATCGCCGTTGCCTGCAGAAAATCCGCGCGCTTGGTTTCGTGAAACGGTTTAAAACCGTCCGCGTAATTCGCGAACGCGATGCTGTGCACGAGCCCGTCGACGTTCCCGTGGTCGCGCGCGACGGCTTCGGCGAGCGCAGGAATTTCGTCTTCGCGTTCGACATCGCAAATGTAAACGGGTTTGCCTTCGAGCAATTTTGCGAGCGAATCCGCGCGTTCCCGCGAGCGCACGGAATAAATGACCTGCGCGCCCGCTTCTTCGAGCGTTTTTGCCGTGAACCACGCTACGGATTTGCGGTTTGCCACACCCGTAACGACAATTTTTTTACCTTCGAGTTTCAAAAAATTCATAATATTTCTCTTTCCACAAATTTTCACAAATTTCGCAAATTTTTATCTGACGAAACGTTTAAATTCAAGACTCGGAGCTCCGAAATTTATCAGCAGTCCAATCTGTTTCCCAGATGCTTTCATATAATTAAGTAATTGTGATTCATCGGCGGAGCTAAGAGCTTTTTGTGCTTTGATTTCCACAATAATTTGGTCAAAAACGAGAAAATCTGCGTAATAGGTTTTCTTCAATTCCCGTCCCCACAAACGAATTTTCAGTTCGTGTTGCTCACTAAACGGGATTTTTGCCAAATCAAAGCCGAGTGCCAACGCTTCTTGGTAAACAGCTTCAAGAAATCCGAAACCGAGTGCCGAATGAACCTTCATTGCAACGCCGACGATATCGTAACATTCCTTTTTTAAAAGAAAATTTTCGTCAGATCCCATTTGTGAAATTAGTGAAAATTTGTGGAGACACTTTTTTTATTTTTTTTCGAGCATGGCGAGGGCGAATTTAATTTGGAGAACGGTTTTGCCTTTGGATTTTACATTCCCGGAGAGGTAATAAAACCCGGCGAGCGTTTCGCCGTCTTTCACGTCGATGATGATTTCGTCGCCGGGGAAAACCATGCCTTTGAACTTGGCGTTTTCGATACGGCAAAGCACCGGCGTGCGGTTCGCGAAATCCGCGTTCCCGCTTGACTGCGCTTTTTTCACCAGGTAAATCGCGGCGGACTGAAAAACGCTTTCGCAGAGCAAAACGCCCGGCGTGAGCGGCGCGTTCGGATAATGCCCTTCGTAGAATTTTTCGTCGGAACGAAACGTGCGGGAACACACGATGCCGTCGTCTCGCGTTTCGAGAACTTTGTCGATAAACAAAAACGGCGGGCGATGCGGAATGGCTTGCAATACTTCTTCTGTCATACGGGGAAGAAGCTTACTCGTATTTACCGCAAATTGAAAGGGAGATTAAACGCTCTTCGCGTGCGGCACGCCTTTAGGCGATGCGCTTTCGGCGGATTTTAAACTCCAGCGAAATCCGGCAACAAGCACGGCAAGCATTTGCAGCAAAGCCGGATTGTAAGACACGAAATCCATCGTCGAATGCGCGATAAAAAACGCGATCCCGCACAGCAGCGCGACAGTCGGCACACGCCAACGCCGAATATTTTTTACGGCAAAAGCAAAAAACCACAGCGTTCCCGCGAAGAAAATTCCCGCGCCGGCATAGCCCCATTCCGCAATCATTTGCAACGGATCGCAATGCGCGTATTCCGTGCGCGTTTTCAGCTGCCCTTTTTTGTTCAAAAATTCCGGCATGCGAGACTGATACGGCGGTGCCACCCAGCGATACGCTCCCGCGCCCCAGCCGAACCATTCCCGCGTTTTGTCCTGACGAATCATTTTCCAAGAAAGCTCGCGAAGCGGTGCGCGATCGTCAATTTCCTCTTTTTTCATTAAATCAAATTTCGTTTCCACTTTTTTCCATGTGGACTCCATGTCTGCCGTCGCGAACCAAACCGCCGCCAAACCCAAAATCATCGTTCCGACAAACGCCGAAGCAATCCACGCCGCCCGGCTCATCAGCTTCGAGCACAAAATCAACGCGGGAACGACCACGACCCACGCCGCCGCAAGCGCGATTCCCGCGAAGCTCGCCGTGCACAAAGCCGCAATCCACAAAAACAAAGCAAAAACAGCAAGTAAAACATGCGAGCCGCTTTTTTTGAATCGTTCCGTGTTGCGCCGCCAAACAGTCAGAGAGAGAGCGACCGTCAACGCCAAACTCAAAACAAAAAATTCACCTGCATGGTTTTTATAGGAAAAAACTCCGAAAAAGCTCTTCGCGCCCGTTTTGTAGCCGAGATAACCCGAAGTAAAATCATTGCTCCATGACAGCAGGCAAAATACGGCGAGCAAAACCGCGTTCAGCACCAATGCCCAAGCAAACCAATGCCGCACCCGGCGGGAACGCAACCCGCACCAGAGCGCACACAACAGAAACCAGCCGCTTCCGAACACACACATTTGCCGTAAGGCATTCATGCCGATCGGATCGCCGTCCATTCCGAAGGGAGCCAAAACTCCGTTCGGAAGCCATGCAACGTATTCGTCGAAATACCCGAACATCCACCAGCCGCGCTCCGGCAGGAAAACCTCCACGCTCGGATTCAAATGCTGGCAAAGCATCCACGCCAAAAGTGCACCACCCAGCCAAAATCCCGGGAAACGCAGAAGCCGCCGCAAATTATCCCGCCCGATTTCGCGCGAACCGTCGCGAAACGGAAGCGGCACAAACGCCGTCAAAAACGTAAGTGCCGACATCGCAACGGCGACAATCACCGGAACCGCGCCCATTCCGGACACATACCAAAGCGTCGAAATTACGGTCAACGCCGCAAGCGCACCGACAATGCGTTCCCGCATCGGCGGCAAATTCGCCCGCCACTCGGCGAGGCATCCTGGAGCCGGAAATTTCATATCCGGCGATTAGAACAAAAAAATCAGGAATTAGAAATTAGAAATTAGCATCCTTCCTAACTCCTAATTCCGAACTTTTAATTCCTGATTCTTTCCAACTAAACCAAGCCCGCCTGGTAAATATCGTGAATACGAATCAGCCCCGCGATTTTTCCGCCCGGCTCATCAAGCACCGGCAAAACGGAGATCTGCGACGGGCGATCTTCCATCACGCGCGCCGCATCGCCGAGCGACATCGCGACGAAAGCGCAAACCGGTTTCGCCGTCATTAATTCCCTGGCGGGAACGCCGGAAAGATTTTCGTATTTATGAAGCGCGCGGCGCAAATCGCCGTCCGTTATAATTCCGAGCAAAGTTCCGTCTTCTTCCGCCACGAGTGCCGCGCCGTGCGGGAACGCCGTCATCGCCACGACAGTATCGCGCAATGAAGCCTCGGCGGGAACGACCGCGATTTTCCCGAGCGGGTGCATCACGTCCTTCACGGTCAAAAGCAAATTGCGCCCGAGTTGTCCCGCCGGGTGGAATTGCGCAAAATCTTTTTCCCCGAAATGGCGTTTGTGCATCAGCGCGGCGGCAAGCGCGTCGCCCATCGCGAGTTGGAGCGTCGTGCTCGTCGTGGGAACGATCCCGATCGGGTCCGCTTCGGTTTTCACGCCGATATCGAGAACAACATCCGCTTTTTCCGCCAAGGGAGAATTTTTATTCGCGACGATGGCGATGATTTTCGAACCCATTTTTTTCAGGCTCGGAAGCAAACGCACCACTTCCGAAGTCGTTCCGCTTTTGGAAATAAGCACGACGGGATCGCCCGGCTGGCAGATTCCGAGGTCGCCGTGAACAGCGTCCGCGCTGTGCAGGAAAATTGCGGGCGTTCCCGTCGAACACATCGTCGCCGCGATTTTTTGTCCGATAAGCCCGGATTTTCCCACGCCGGAAATCACCACTTTGCGCTCCGCCGCGAAAAGAATTTCCACGGCGCGGGCAAAATTTTCGTCCAATCCGCCCTGCATCACGCGAAGCGCATCCGCTTCCGCACCGAGCACGTGTTTTCCCGCCTCAATAATCTGTTCGTTCGTCATTTTGATAAAAATTCGTCGTTTGTTCGTTTGTTTTAATTTTAAGCACAGATTTTCACGGATGATTCCCGCTTGGACGGGAACGTGATATTAGCCGTGCTTGCCTGTGCGAATCCGTAACCGAAAACCCTTAGGCAAAAAGTTTGCGTGCGTTTTCGAGGTCCTCCGCCGTATCGATGGCAACGGGGTGATAATCCGTTTCAATCGTTTGGAAACTCATTCCGCGATCGATGAAGCGAAGCTGTTCGAGCGATTCGACCGTTTCGAGCACGGTAACCGGCATCGTCGGGTGCGCTTCCAGCGTCGAGCGCGCATAGCCGTAAACGCCGATATGCGACCACCACGTGTTTTTCCCGCTCGTAATCCAGTCTTCCGCGGGAACGCCGCGCAGATACGGCACCGCCGACCGCGAAAAATAAATCGCGCGACCGTCGCTCCCGCGAACCACTTTGACAACGTTCGGATTTTGCAACTTCGCAGGATCGGTGATTTTCGCCACCGCCGTCACCAACTCACAACGCGTTTCCGCATAGCGGTCGACAAGTGCGTCGAGCATCTCCGTATCGACAAAAGGCTCGTCGCCCTGAACATTCAGGAAAAATTCGCCGGGCAACTGCGCAAGCACCGAGGAAAGGCGTTCCGTTCCCGAGCGGCATTCCGGCGAAGTCATAATCACTTCCGCGCCGAATGCCGTCGCCGCCGAACGCACTTCTTCCGTGTCGGCAAGAATCACGACTCGCGCCGCATTTTTCATTTTGCAAACACGTTCCCAAACGTGCTGCACGACGGGTTTGCCGCCGAGATCGAGGAGAACTTTCCCCGGAAGGCGCGTCGAACCGAGACGCGCAGGAATAGCAACGGTTGCTTTTACAGAGGTATTGGACATGAGATTTGGGTTTGTTTTCCGTGTATTTTACACTTATTGCGAGTTCGCTTCAAGAATTGCTTCCCCGGGAAACGCGCATTTTTTGAGCTGCGTAAAAATTTCGCACAACGCCTCTAAGGCGCAAAGCAAAGTATTCCTGCGCTAACGGGCAAATTTCTGAGTCAAAGCCTCTTTCTTTTCTTGAAACTCGCGATGCGGGAACGTTCAATTCCGCATATTTATTTTTTCAAAAAAAAATGACGACTTCCTTTCCCGCATCTTCCAAACTTTTTCAACGCGCCCAAAGGCTCATTCCCGGCGGCGTCAATTCTCCGGTGCGCGCGTTCCACAACGTCGGTATGGAGCCGTTTTACACGCAAAGCGCAAGCGGTTGCCGCCTTACGACGCCCGACGGGAACGAATTTATCGACTACGTCCTGACTTGGGGACCGGCAATTTTCGGGCACAACGATCCCGAAATTCGCTCCGCCGTGCATGCCGCCGTCGACTGCGGGCTCGGCTTCGGCACCAACGCTCCCGTCGAAGTGTGCATGGCGGAACTGATTACCCAGACCGTTCCCGCCGTCGAAAAAGTGCGCATGACAAACTCCGGCACGGAGGCAACGATGTCTGCCATCCGCTTGGCACGCGGCTTTACGCAACGCACCAAAATCGTAAAATTTGCCGGCGGTTACCACGGACACGTCGATTCTTTGCTCGTAAAATCCGGCTCCGGCGCGATGACGTTCGGGCAGCCCGACAGCCTCGGCGTTACTCCGGGAACGGCGGCAGACACGTTCGTCCTTCCGTATAACGATTTTGACGCCGCCGAAAAACTTTTCGCGGAGCGCGGGAACGAAATCGCCGCAATTATCGTCGAGCCCTTTCTCGGAAACATCGGCTTCATCATGCCCGAGCCCGGTTTTCTCGCCAAGCTTCGCGAGCTGACTGCGCGTTGCGGCGCGTTGCTGATTTTTGACGAAGTGATGACCGGATTCCGCATTTCCCTGCAAGGAACGATGGGCGTCCACGAGGTGCGCCCGGACTTGGTTTGTTTGGGAAAAATCATCGGCGGCGGGCTTCCCGTGGGCGCGTTCGGCGGGCGGGCGGAAATCATGGATTGCCTTGCGCCGCTCGGCGGAGTTTATCAGGCGGGAACGTTCTGCGGGCATCCCGTTTCGCTCGCGGCGGGCGTTGCGGCGTTGGAAAAACTCATTCGGGAAAAAAGCGTTTACGAAAAACTCTCCGCCTTCGGAAAAACACTTGCGGGCGAGCTGACCCGCACGGCGCGGGAACGCGGAATCGCGCTCCAAGTCCCGCATTGCGGCGGCATGTTCGCGCTCTTTTTTAACGAAAATCCGGTGCGAAATCTGGAGCAGGCGACGCAATCCGACCCCGAAAAAGCGAAAAAACTCTTCCGCTACGCAATCGAAAACGGCGTTTTCCTGCCGCCCTCGCCTTACGAATCCTGCTTTATCTCAACCGCTCACGACGAAGCCGCTCTCGAAAAAACCGTTCGCGTCCTCTGCGACGGGCTTTGCACGCTGTAGAAATTCGTCTAAAGCATACTTTTGAAAAAATCGGAAAGCTCGCTTTGTTCTTCATAAAAGACAAGGTGATCGCTTTCTGCAAAGTTCAAAAATTCCATGAGCCGTTTGCGCGACACTCGGCGAGATTCGGCAAGTTGCGGTGCATAACGCACAAATGTCGCAGAATCTTTTTGCCGCACAGCGTGCTCCAAAACGGCGCACAACAGTGCCGGATTTTTCGGGTCGATTTCTTTTCGCGCCTCCAAAAAACGTAAAGCCGTTCCCGCGTGCCCGCTGTCTTCAAGCATCCGTGCGAGTGCCACGGTTTGAGAAACGGTCAGTTCCGCGCTCGTCCGGGCGGCATGGAGAAATATTTGTCCGAGCTTCTCGTTCCCGCTTGCATAAAGTGCGACGGCGCGAATCCCCGAAAGGATTGTTTTCTTTTCGGAAAACCAACCCGGTTTTTCGCGGAAAATCTCGTCGAGTTCTGCTTTGGCTTTTTCCGCCTCCCCACAGCGCAAGAGCGTTTCGAGATGAATTAAAATAAATTCCGGCAGGTTGATGAATGCCTCTTTTTTTGCTTTCCGAAGACAACGCTCCACGTTCTCCGCTTCGCTGCGATTTGCGGCAAACATGGCGAATTGTTCGAGGGCTTCGGGGGAATTTCCGTAACGTTTGAAAAAATCCTTTTCCGCTTCGCTTTTTCGTTCCCGCGCGGAAGCAAGGTCAATTTTCGCCAATACGTCAATAATGCGCACGAGCATTGCGGGAGAATCTTTTGCCCGCGTTCGGGCAGAATCCAAAAAACGAAGTGCGGTTTTGTCTTTTCCGAGGGAGTGCAAATCCTCAGCGAGCTCAATATCCGGCTCCGGAGAATCGACGCGCTTACGCAGTTTCAGCAAAATTTCCGCAGACGCGCGAACATCACCGCGTTCCCGCGCCATGCGTGCGGACAAAAATTCCGCACTGAACGTTCCCGCGAGGGGAGCTGTGTTCAGCCGTTTTTCTGCATCCGCAAAACGCCTGGTCGCAATTTCCGCCTGAGCGGCACCCGCACAAAGCACAAAACAATTTTGGGGAGATATTTTCTCGTGCCCGGCAAAAGTATTTGCTGCTTCTATCAGGAGGCTGTCTTCGAAATGAGCGGCGCATTGCCGGGTAAAAAAACGCACGTATTCCGGGTGAGTGAGCTCTCGCTCATTTTCCAATCCCTCGCGCAGAAATTCCAACGCATCGCGGGAACGCCGTTGCAGAAAGAGAACATACGAATAAAAAATGCGCCCGTCCGGCTGGGTAGAATCCTGCATAAGTCCTTGTTGAACAAGGTTGAGCGTTTTATACGGATCTTTGCTGTGCTTCGCACATTCAATCAGCGCATTCGAGTAGCGTTTGTGCTGCATCCGGCGAATATTTTCGGAAAACGGATACACGAGCATATCGGAAAATTCCGTTTCCTCCAACTCGCGTAAATTCCGTTCCCGCAAAAACAAAAAAAGAGCCAATACCAGATAGGCTACCGCACAAAACACAGACAAAGCAAAAAAGATACGCCGCCAACGCGGTCGCAATGTCCATTTTCCGGATGCCGTGCGCCCGTATTCGGCAAAACCGAAAAAATCCTCGGCAGAAATTTTCATGCGCACGTCTTGTCGTTTTTTTGAACTTCAATCTTTCGTAATTTCAACGACCGAAATTACGTGTGCACCTGCGGCGGCGCGTTCCCGCAAAGGCTACGAACACCAAGCCCGTCATCAATGCAAATGTTGCCGGCTCTGGAATTTCCGAAAGAAGAATAAGTTGCCCCTGATCGTTAATTCTCGCATTCCAAATAGAACCGCCGTTGATTGTAACCGTCGTGAAGTTTGTTGTAATGTAGTCGGAAATTTTATCGGTATCGGGAGCGTTGCTGACGGAGATTATCTGATACTTGCTTTCTCCGTCTCCGTCCGCAGAATCTGCAATCAAATCCTCAAGCGTCTCCTCGTCCAGCGTAATATTCAATGCCTGAACGTCCAAATTAGCTTTTTCGTCTCCGGATGTATATGCCTCAAAAACGACGGGAACGACGCAGACTTCGCCGTCTTGCGGTTTTTCCAGCGTTACCTCTAAGGTGTGGAGGCGAATGTCCGTCGAGCCGGTGAGTAAAAGTTGACCGCCGCTTGCGATGGTCGCGGTGTGAGTGTGTTGCTCTACGGCAGAAAGGTCTCGTGTGAAAATGATGTCTTTAATTTCGAGCGTATCTCCGGCGGCGATGTCGATATCTATTTTTCCGGAAATATGCCCTTCCGTTCCCGAAGACATCAATGTCCCGCTGTAAAGCTCGTAATGCCCGTTTGCCCAACTTCCGGTAAGGTCGAGTGTGCCGCCGCTACCGCCGGCTCCCAGTCGGATAACTGCATTTCCCGAGTGATTCTCGGCAGCTGTTTGCAAAAGAGTATATGCGAGGAGATTTCCGTTTTCATCCTGAAGAGGTGTTCCGAGCGCTACGCTCCCGCCTTCAATATTGAGACTACTGTTATTAAGGTGAGACGTCCCGATAGTAAGATTGCCGCCATCATAAACAAAAACATCTCCGGTTCCAAGTTTACCGCTTACGACAGACACGTTCCCGAATTCGTCCGTTGTATAAATTTCATTATCTTTTTTTGCAAGAGGCTCTCCCTCAAGATTGACGGTTCCGTAAATATACGTGTCGCCGGTGTATTGATTGTCATCCGTAAGCGTTAGCGTCGCGCCGGAGCAAACCCAAAGATTCCCCTCCTCACCTCCGATCCAGCCGTCTTGAGGTGTGTTTTGCCCGCTGTTTTGCTTCGGAATAAATTGATAATTCCCTGACGCAATGACAATTTCCTTGGGAGTAACGATACCGCCGATGTAAACGTAAACGGGTTCTGTGCCTGTTGAGTCCTCATGCTGATTAAAAACGACAACGGCTGTTGACGGATCGGAATATACTCCTTGAGGATTGTCGAGTTTGTGTTCTGTTAAAATTCCGCCGCTATCTGTGAATTCAACCCACAGATTTTTTCCGCTGTTGTTGTTTTTACTGGTGAAAGCAACGAGAACATCTCCGGCATGCGAAATATATTTTCCGTTTTCGTCAACGAAACCCGAATTTGTCGTTTCTTCTGCAAGCGGAGCTACACTGTAAGCGGCAGCGTTCCCGAAGGAGACGGAAAGAAGCGAAAGTTCGCGGGAACGGCTACTGCCGGGGGATGCCCCCCCCGAATTAAATGTTTCGAGATTGGAAACGCCGCTTTGCGTTCCCGCCTTCTTGTTTCCGTTCTGCTCTTCTTCTTTTTTTGACGAAAAAAGACGGATTATGCGCCCCGGACGCGTCTGCCCGAGCAGGAAGCGATGCCAGTCCGTGAGCGGCGCAACCGAAACGGGTGAGAATGTTCGTTTTCTCGTCTTCCAAAGGTCTTCGAGTTCTTCCTCCGCTAAAAGTCCGCTTGTAGGGACGTAGAAAAGTTTGATACCGCCGGAACTCTTCCCGTTCCCGCCAGCGGCACGCGGAATGTTTTTCATCTCGTAGGCGATCCCTCTCATTTCGTCTTCCGGAGACGAAGCATCCGAAATCAGCGGCAACGTTCCCGTTTCGGAAAACAAGTCCCATGCGACAGATTCTTCTGCAAAAACCGAATCCGCGACGCAGAGAAAAAGCGCAAACACGCCGGACAGACGAAAATACTTTTTCATCAGCGTGGCGGCACTCGGCAGAAAAAACGCACGTCCGCCTCTCCCTGCGGAGAGGGTTTTGTCAGTCGAAAGTTGCATAGAAATCGCAAAAGGTCAAAATTCTATAGATTTCAATCGGGCAATAAAGTCGAATTTTCGCCGAACAAAAACGAAATGCCGCTCCTGTAATTATACTAATTATGCGCTTAAGCGATCAGGAAGCGTTCCCGTTTTCGGACTTGCCTCGCTTACGACAGGCGGAAGCGCTCGATTGCGACGGATTTTTTCAGCGTTTCGTCGTAAGTAATCAGGCAACCGTTGAGTTGCACTTCGCCTTCCGCAATTTCGAAACGGCGGGGACGCCCGTCGAGAAAACGACCGAGCACGGCTTGCGTTTCGCGCCCGATTACGCCCGAATGCGGTCCGCACATTCCGGCATCGGTTTGATACGCCGTTCCCGCAGGCAAAATACATTCGTCCGCCGTGGGAACGTGCGTGTGCGAGCCGACGACCGCCGCGGCGCGCCCGTCAAGAAAACGCCCGAAGGCAACTTTTTCGGAAGTCGCCTCGGCGTGAATTTCAACAAAGGCAGCATCGAACGTTCCCGCGAGTTCCGTCAGTTTTTTCTCCGCGCAACGAAACGGGCACGCAGTTTTCGGTCCCATGAAAGTTTGCCCGAGAACGGTAAAAACAAGAAGCCGGAAGCCGTCGGGCGAAGTTAAAATCAAGTGCGTCGCGCCGGGGTTTTCTTCCGGCAAATTCGCCGGGCGGCAAATTTTCTCCAATTTCGGAAGCTCGTTTTCAAAGCCGCGCTGATCCCAAGTATGGTCGCCCAAAGTCAGCGCATCGACACCGGATGCGACAAAATCCCGTGCGATGGACGCGTTTATCCCGGAACCCGCCGCCGCGTTCTCGCCGTTGACAATGACGAAATCCGCCTGCGTTCCCGCGCGGATTTGCGCAAGATTTTCCATCAGAAATTTTCTGCCGGGAGCACCGACGACATCGCCCAAAAAAAGAATTTTTTTCATAACAAAAATGCGGAAGTTTCAGTTATTCCCACGCGTGAAGATTAAGTAGCGATTTATCCGGCGCGCTTTGATTTTCGGAAAAATAAATTGCGAGGCGCAACGCCGGTAGCACCGTTTTTGCGTCGGCAAGAAAATCGTGTTTGCGAATCTCCGCGAGCAAAGATTCCGCCGAGCGACCGGAAAGCTGAAACAAATCCGTGTATCCGGCATCCAGCAAATAGCGCGCGACCGCGACCGGCATGTGCGGCACGCGCATAAACGCGCTTCGCAGAGCTTCTAAATCCGCCTTTTTCTTGGGTTCTCGCATCGGAGGAAAATTTTTAATTTTTGAAAAATAAAACAAAGAAAACGGCTAAGATTCTTTCGGGAGAATTTTCTCGAAAGAATCAAATTCGCGTTCCGATAAAATTTTTTCGAGTTCGGGCAAAGAAACATCGAAAAGGTGAAATTCCTGCTTCGCGTTTTTGGCGACGACCGTCAAACGCCAACCGCCCTTCAACGCCAAAATTTTTATCGTGCGGGAGCGGGAACGCGCATTCGCACGTATCACGCCGCAAGATACACGACAGACACGATCCAACTTCGCAATCAGCGATTCCGCCGCATCGATAATACTACTGTGCGTTCCCGCGCGCATTTTTCATAAAACCGGAAACGGGAACGCCTCCGGCATTTCTCGTTTCCGACTCTCGCTTAAGCAATTTCCCATTTATACGGATGCTTAGAAAGCAATTCGCAACCGTCCTTGCGCACGACAACGACATCCTCGATGCGGCAACCGCCGATTCCCGGATAATACAGCCCCGGCTCAATCGTAACGACCATGTTTTCGCGCAGAGGCTCCGTCATCACGCTACGCCCGCCGAGATTCGGAGCTTCGTGAACATCAAGCCCGACACCGTGTCCCAGCCCGTGGAAAAATCCGGTCGGCACGCCGTCGACAACGCCGGTTTTGTAGCCGGATTCGGCAAAAAACTCGACGGTTCCTTTGTAAATATCGTAGCCGGGAACGCCGGCGCGAACGGCGGCAATCGCCTTGTCGTGAGCTTTTTTCACAGCCGCGACCAAAGCGCGTTGTTCCGGCGAAGCCTTGCCTTTGAGGTAAGTGCGCGTCATGTCGCCGAAATAGCCGGTAGCGGCGATCCGCGGGAAAATGTCGCAAACGATGAGTTCGTTCGCCCGAATCGGCCCGAAGCCGGAGCAGTGGCAGTCCACGCCTTGGTCGCCGGCGGCGGCGATCAGACCTTCGACGTTGATTCCGCCCGCGTCCAGACACGCGTGCTCGATTGCGGCGCGGAGGATTTCGGAAGTCAGCGTTTTGCCCTGATAATTCAGAAAACCTTTTTTGTCGATTTTCGATTCCTTCAAAATTTTTTCCACCGCCTTAAAACCGGCACAGGAAGCGCGATTTCCGGCGCGAATCATTTCGAGTTCTTCTTCGGTTTTGATTACGCGTTGGGGGAAAAACGGCGTCGCGCCGACGGAAAGCTTTACGCCGAGCTGATGCAGTTTTACAAAAAGCCCGGCGGGGAAATCGGCGGGAACGCTCCACGACGATACTTTGTATTTTTTTGCAAAATACGCGATGAGTTCCGGCATGTTTGCGGACGGATTCGTCTCGCGCAATTTGGCAAGCTCCGCGCCCAAATCCAAAACGACATCAAAGCCGGATTCTTTGCGGAAGCGCACGATTTCGAGCAAGGTAATCGCCGCGATTTTTTTACCTTTCGCCGTAAAGGCGATAAATGCGTCCCCGCAGCTGAATTTCGTAAACCAACGCATGTCTGCCGAATTATTCGGAGATGCGTAGAGAAGAACGTCTTTGCTTTTTTTGGATTTGGAAGAAATTTTTGCTGTAGCCATATTGCGCCACAGTATAAGCCCGTGCGTTCCCGCAACGCAAGCGCGGGCTTGGAAACGCGACGGCTAAAGTTGCTCAAAAAGCGAAGCGGGAACGTAAGGAGCCGGCTCGGAAAGATTTTCCGGAGAAAAAATCGTGCGCGGGAAGCGTAAATTTAACGCCGCCGCCACGACGACAAATTCGTCCTTGTCGCGCGTCGTGTCGTCGCGCAACTCGAGCTCGCGAATTGTGTATTGTTCCTGCACTTTTTGGACGCGGGAAAGCGAAAATGTTTTTTTCAGTTTTCCGTCCGTGCCGAAAATTTCAGCGGAAACGAGTGCGTTGTAAACGCGGTCAAAGCCGATGCGCACATACGCGATTTCCGGATTTTCGGCGCGGAAAGTTTCCGGCGGCGTCATTTTAAAAAAGTGAACGGGGCGCCCGCGGAAACGCTTGGTGCGCTCGTAGGCGGCGTTTTCCCAGTAAACGAACGGCGTCTGCAATTCAAACGGCGTAAAAATCAAACGCTCAAAAAACGGTTCCGTCGAATTTTTGTCCATGCGCACGGGGCGATTTTCCGCGTCCAATGTCCAAAGCTCCGGAGCGTTCCCGCCGCGCAGGAGGAAGGATTTTTTCACGTCGCCCTGCTCTAATTCGATGCGAAGAACGGGAGCGTCTTTTTCCCAAGTTCCGTAAAGCGTTCCCGTGCAGGATTCCGTTTCGTCGCTTTTGCGCAGGTAATGCGTGATTTCGAATTTCATGCAAAAATCCCCCGCCATGCGGTAGGCGCGAAACTCGGAAAGCACCTTTTCCGCATCCGACGGAGAAAGGCGGCGAAAATCGTCCTGCGCGACAAGAGAAGATGCCCCCAAAAGGACAAACGCCACGAATAAAAATCGGAAAAATTTCATCTTAAAAAAAAGAGAACGATTAAGGTTGTTGCGGAGTCGGCTCGTATTCGAGCACGCCCAATTTTTTCAAACCGGCAAACATGAGCTCGGCGGCGCGCTGATTGCGTTCCCGCTGAGAGGCTTTTGCGTCCACGCTTCCCTTTTGTGCGCCGGGAACGATTCCGCCGAGCACGACGGCGATAACGCGGCGATTCCCGCGCGATGCCGTTGTTACAATCGACGCGCCGGCATTGGTCCAGCCGGTTTTAAGCCCGTCGCAACCCGGAAAAGTCCGCAAAAGTTTATTGTGGTTTCCCATCGGGAGCGGCTTCGTCTTCAAGCTGTATTCGCGAAATACTTTTGCCTTTGACGCGCTGTAACGAAAAATTCCCGGATGCGTTTTTATCAGAATACGGGAAAGCTTTGCCAAGTCCGCCGCCGTCGTCATGTCCGTTTTTTTTCCGGCGGCGCGGTCTTTTTTGGAAACCGGCAAGCCGTGCGGCGTTGAAAACACGGTATTTTTCAAGCCCAGTTCCCGAGCTTTGGCATTCATTACAACGACAAAATCTTCCACGTTCCCGCAAATCGCTTCCGCGAGCGCGACGGCGGCGTCATTTGCCGATTGCAACATCAGCGCGTAAAGCAAATCGTCGACGCTGTGCACTTCTCCGGCGGCGAGATGCACCTGCGTGCCGCCCATTTGCTGAGCCCGCAAACTTGCCTTGACGGGCGTCGAGAGTTCGATTTTCCCGGCTTTCACCGCATCGAGCGTAATGAAAAGCGTCATCAGTTTCGTTACGCTTGCGGGCGGATGCCGCACATCCGCATTACGTGCGGAAAGCACTTCGCCGGAATCGGCGTCGATGCAAATTTGCCCGGCGCAGGAAAATTTTTTAATTGCCGGGCGCGGAGCCTTCGCGGGAACGCGGGCTAATTTCGGAGCGGGAGCTTTCGCGGCGGGAACGCTTCCGGCGGGAATATTGGCGGCGGGAGCTTCCGTTTTAGCGGCAAAATAACTTGAAGCTAAAAGAGCTTCGAGTTCTTCCGGAGAAATCAATTCCGTTTCCGAAAGGTCTTCGTCTCCGATCTCGGCACTTGCTTCGGCGGGAACGGAACGCGCCGGTTTTTCTTCGTTCTTATCTTCGGCGGAAACGCCGTTGAATGCGAAAAGAAACGCAACGAGAACGGCGGCGGCGGCAATGCCGAAGACGATGTATTCTTTGATGCGGGATTGCATTTCGGGAGAGGTTGCCCGAGCGGACTCAGAACCACGACTTCAACGTCGTTTCGTCTTCCGGCAAAATCTGGTCGCTCTTCGTTTCGTCCAGCATTTCCGTCACGCTGTTGATAAGGCTTTCTCTTTTGGCGACAAAGAGCATGCGGTCGCTACCGAGAAAGTTTTGAACTTTTTCCAAAATCGAGCGCGGCGGGCGGCGGGTTTCCAAAAGCGGCGGAAGGTAGCGCACCAAAACGGAAACGTCTTCGTGGCGCAAAGCGTAGCGAATCAATTCCAAAAGCACCGTTTGGTTTCCGTTTTCGAGCAAAAACGCGTTTTCGTAAACATTTCGGGCTTCTTCCTCAAAACCGAAAGCGTCGAGGCGGCGCGCCAAAACGATGAGGCGGGCGGCGGGAACGGATTGATTCTTCATCACGCGCTCGAGATTGATTTTTCCGAGATTCGCCTGATTGCTGGAATAATACGCGAGAGCGCGCAGGCAATCCAACACGCCCTGATAATTTTTCACCCAGCCGTAGTTTCCGGAATCGAGCTCGTCGAGTGCTTTCACCGCTTCCTCGCCCTTTCCGTTGAGAACGAGAGCCTCAAGGTAGAGCAATTCGAATTTGGGCAAATCCACGAGCGCGTTTTTTCGCGCGTGATCGTAGATTTTTTGAACCAATTCGTAATTTTTTCCGTCTGTCGCGTATTGGGCAAAAACCAAAAGCGCGGCGGAGTCGTTTTGGTAGCGGTCAAAAAAATCTTTTTCCAAGCGTTCCCGATAAGTGCGATTATCTTCGCCCGGGAACAGCGTCAGAATTTTAACGCGAATTGACGGGTCGTTTTTCAAAAGCGCAAGGCGCGTCAGCACGTCGCGGGCATCGGAAAGCTTTCCGTCCTCTTTCAAATAAAGCGCATAAAGCAGAGAAATCTGATCGTTCCCGGGCGCGAGGCGAAGGGATTCTTCGAGATTTCTGAGAGCTTCTTCCTTGCGACCGGACTCCCAATCGAGCTGAGCCGTGAGCACGCGTCCGGAAAGCGTTCCCTTTATGTCGTAAGTTTCCAAAACGTTCTGAGCACGCTCAAAACGCCCGCGCAGAAGATTTGCCTGCGCCGCACCGACGGCAAGAATTAGCCGATTGTCGCGAAGTGCTTCCGCGTCTTCGGGAAACATTTTTCCAAGCACGGGCATTTGCGGAAGAATGGCATCTGCGGCGGAGGCGAGCACATCGTCCTGCGCAAGATCCAAGCTCTGCCTTACAAAAAACTGCACATAATTCCGGTGCGTTATCGCATGCGGCAAGCCCTCTTTCAGCATTTCGAAAGCTTCTTTTGTGCGTTTTTGGTAAAAAAGCAAGGAGGCGAAATCGATACGCGCTTCCGGATTATACGGAGAATAAATCAACCCGGCTCGAATGCCCTGAAAATATTTTCCGAAATCTTTATCTTCGTTAAACTCTTCCTTCGCTTCGGAGACCAAGCGGTCGCCCAAGCGCGTCCTCACTTCCTTGCGGATTTCCCGCGAGAGCGGATACGCCAAGGACTCCGCATAACTCGCCTCCCCTTTCAAAAAATAGAAGAAAAACAGCCCGATTGCGGCGTATCCGAGCGCGCCCAAAACGGCGAACAAAACCAAAATGCGCGGCCAATTAAAATGAAGACGCCATTTCCCGCTCTTACTGCGGGCATAGGTGGCAAAGCCTAAAAATTCGCTGTTTGAAAATTTCATCTTAAAATGTTTCCTCTAAATGTTATTACGCAACGCGCGGAAAAAGGAATTAGGAATTAGAAACGGAGAAAAAACAATCTCTAACTTTTCAATTTTCCCCGCACGTGCCGCCGTCCGGGCTTCTGACGCGAAAACGGTGCGTTCCCGTTGCCGTTATCTCAAAATCCATGTGCAAAGTGCCCGGCGGGAGCGCATCGCCGATTTTTTCCGGCCATTCCACCACCCAAATCCACGGACTGCGCATAAACTCCTCAAGCATCAGCGCCTCCGCCGCATCCGGAGAAGGCAGGCGGTAAGCGTCCATGTGAATGAGCTGGCGGGAACGCCCCTCGTAAATAGCATAAATATTATAACTCGGACTCGTAACGGGCTGAACGATTCCGAGCGCGCGCGCCAAGCCGCCGACAAAAGTCGTCTTTCCGGTTCCCAGCGTTCCGTGCAGAGCCAGCGTGCAGTCTTGCTCCGGCGGCAAAAGTGCCGCGAGGCGTGCCGCTGCCGCCGCCGTTTTTTCGACGGAATCGCATTCGACCCACGCTCCGAAATTCGCCAAGATTGCGTCTGTTTTCATCATTTCAATTCAACGTGTTCCGCAAAAATCGCCTCGTGCTCTCCGAGAAACGTTTTTGCCGCAAGCGAAAACCGCGCCGCCGATTCCGTCGTGAGGAAACTTGCGTTCCCGCCGCGCGAAATTCGCCGCTCCATTTCCGGATGCCGCGACAAATAATTTTTCAAACTCCGCGCCACGCATTCACCCTGCGGGAACGCATTCACGCCCGGCGGCAAAAATTTCCGAATCTGCGGAAGTAAAGTCGGGTAATGCGTGCAACCGAGAATCAATGTATCTATTTTTTCATCACGGGAAAGCAACGCGCCCAAATGCCGTTTTACGAAAAACTCCGCCGCCGGCGTTCCCGTTTCGCGATTTTCAACCAGGGGCACCCACATCGGGCAAGCCTCGGAAACAACGCGAATCTGCGGAAATAATTTCGCCAATTCAAGCTCGTAAGAGCGCGAGGCGACGGTGCCTTCCGTGCCGAGCACGCCGATGTGCTTCGTGCGGCTGAGCGCATCCGCCGCTTCCACGGTCGGGCGGATCACGCCGAGCACGCGCCGGGTCGGGTCGCCCGATTTCGGCAAATCTTCCTGCTGAAGCGTGCGCAGCGCTTTTGCCGAAGCCGTATTGCACGCGAGAATCACCAGCGGGCAACCGCGTGCGAAAAGGCTGAAAACGGCGGTTTTCGTAAATTCATAAACAACTTCAAACGAACGCGGTCCGTAAGGCGCACGCGCGTTATCGCCGAGATAAAGGAAATCATACGCCGGAAGGGACTCACGGATTTTTTGAAATATCGTGAGTCCCCCGTAGCCGGAATCAAAAATTCCGATAGGCGCATTCATTCGCAAATTCAGTTCTTATAAATCACGGTTTTCGCCGAGAGTTCCTTATCCTTCAAATACGTTTTGGAAATCACGGAATAATCGAAATCGCCGGCTTCGATTTTGAGTTCGGAAAACACATCGGCGACCGCTTTTTGCGAATCATCGTCGAGCGCGAGTTCGCCGTCTTCAAGTGTCGCCGCCGTTTCCTGCGCGTAATCGACGATTCCGGAAATCATTTTGCCGAGATGGAGGTAGGATAATCCGCTTCCGCCCGGCGGCAACAGAGCTTCGCCGGCTTTAATCTTGGCGTTATCCCAAGCCGAAGGCGCATCTTTACCTTTCGCGTATTGCGAAATAATTTGGTCGACCGTTTCTTTCGGACCGAGGCAAAGTTTGTCGCCGAGGAAAACGGCGGAAGCGACGTCAACCGTGCCGTCTTGCTCGAAATCTCCCGAGAACGTGTAAATTTCGGGCGTTCCCGCCGTTGCTTCCGTTTTCGTAAAAACAACTTTCGAGCCCAGCGTTTCGGCGAGTTTTTCAAGGGCAGCAGCGACGGGAGCCTTATCGGAAACGGTTTGCACCCAAACCGTCGATTCCGGCTCATTTGCGGAAAGAGAATACGTGAAGGAGCCGTTGCCGAGCGCGGTGAGAATCGCGGGAACGTCCACGTTCTCGGTCGCCTTCAAATTCATCAGTTGCATGTCGACAATGCCGAAGAGCGGGGACGCTTCGCGCGCAATTCCCATCAGGCGATTAACAAAAGCTCCGACGGAGAAGCTCGACGCTCCGATGCTGACAAGGTTTTCGCTCGGCGGGAACAGCGTCGGCTTTTCAAAACCGTCTTTGATTGAGGCGGTCAAAAGCGAAGCGAGACCTTTGTTTTCGTTCCAGGAAATCGCGCCTTCGGAAACCGCACCGTTTTCCGTATAGCTCACCGACCACCAAATCGTGTCTATCGCCTCCGGCGCAAACGCTTTGACGATCGGCGTCGCCATGACGGAAAACATCGCCATCGAAGGATCTTCCTTCATTTCTTCGGCGAGTTTTTTATCGTAATCTTCAGCGGCGGCGTAAATTTTCTTGGCTATCAAAGCCCCGTTCGCGCAAAGCCAAATGTCGGCATTTCCCATGCGTTTCCGCATTGTTTCGTAAACGATGGCGGACGCGGCAACGGATTTCATCTTTCCGCCAAGCTTAATCGCCTTCGCAATTTGGCGCAGGTTCGCCGTTTTTTCTGCAAGGATAAATTTTCCGTCGACGACGGCGAAGGCTTCATCTTTTGCCTTTTTGGCGGGAATTTCGGATTTGCCGACCTTAATTTTAATGTCTTTGAGCGTTCCCGGATAGCCTTCTTTATACATTTCCGTGATTTTTTCCAAATCCGTGCCTTCGGCGCAGTCCGCAATCAACGCACCGCAAACCGGCTTTTTGTCCTTAACCCCGGCATCGAGCAACGCAATCACCACTTCTCCCGGGAACGCGGCAGTGAGCGTTTCGAGCTTTTTCATCGCCTTTGCGAAATCCTGCGCTTCCTGATCCGAGGCATCTTTTGTCGCCGCCGCAAAAATCGGCGCAATAAGCTTTGTCTTCATTTCGACGGCAAGCGGATTGGTGTTCCCGTATTTTTCAAGAGCCGCGACGTTTTCGATTTTCGCAAGCGCCAGCGTTTTTCCCGACGGCAAATATTTTTCGAGGTCAGCAACGGCAAACGGCACGAGCGCAACGGAAGCGAATGCCGCAAGGGCAAGTTTTTTGAGCGTAGTATTCATTTTTTCTTATTTTTTGAGTTTTAGGGTAAACATTTAAAAACGCGGGCATTTTTCATTAAAAAACCGAAGCCGTCAAGTCATCGAAAAAGGAAACGTCCCCCGGTCCCTGAAGCCCGACGTAGAGGCAAATTCTCACGGCGCGGGAACGCGCCGGAGCCTCGGCGAGCGCGATGAGTTTTCGCCAATTTTTTGTTTCTCCGACGGGTAAAGAAGCCTGTGTTCTGCCGAGCGATTTTTGATTTTCGTCGAAAAACTCAATACCCAAATACGAAACAGAGCCGCACGAAACCACTCCGCGAGCCTGCACCTGCGCCACGATTTTTTTCCCGGGAACGATGCGCACGGTTTTCGCCAATTCCGCTCGCTCTGCCTCGCCGGCGACGCGAAACGCCGTTTGTCCGTTAAAGGGATTTTCTTCGCTCGGTCCCATTTCGAGTTTTTCCGAGGCGGCGAGAACGCAATTCCAGTCGCTCGGGCATTCCAGATTTTTCCCCGCGCGCCAATCGCCGGGACTGTAGGCTTCAAAACGTTCCGGCTCAAAGTTCTCGATAAAATCCGGATGCGCGAAAAACGCGGGAACGCATTCCGCAATTGTTTTCAGGCGGCAATCCGTATCGGAAAGTTCCGGCGCGGATTCCGGATTTTCCGCAATTTCGGCGCGCTTTTGTCGCACGTTTTCAAAAATACGCCGCAACGCCCGATTAATCACCGTTTTTTCGTTTTCATCGGAAACCGTTTCCAAAAATTCCAACACGCGCAACAATGCCGCCGGGCGCGGATCCGAGATTCCGTAAGCGGAAATACTCGCGCGGTGCTTTAAGCCGGCGTAATCCGCATCGGAATAAATTTCTTCATAACGCCAAGCCGGATTTTTCAGTGCCGCCAAGGTTTCCGAAGCCGAACTCATTTCCGCCGTATCCAAAGCCTTGCGCGCAAAATAAGATTCCGCGAACTTTTCCGCACGGTTTAACGCCGCGGAAATTTCGTTTAAACGGGCAAGAATCCGGCGTTCCCGCGGCGTCGCGTTCCCGGCATTTTTCCCGGACAAAGCCGCAAATGCCGCATCCAGATAAGAGCGCGCAACGGATAGTTTTTCCTGCGAAAAAATCTCGATACTGTTTTCGTTGTTCCAAGCTTTAATCCAGCGGCACTGCCCGCCCTGATTTTTCCAAACCCGGCAACAAAAATCATAAAAAGCCTGCATCGCGCCGGCTGCCGGTCCGAACGCCTTTTCGTAATAATCCGAAAGAATCTTGTCCGGATTCGTGGTCGGATCCCGAAAAAGCTGAGACGCCAGCCAAACCTTCGGCGCATCAAAGGGAACCACGGCTCCGCATTCCGCATAGAAAATTTTCCCGCCGTTATCGTAAACAAATTTTATTGCTTCCGCCTGCTCTTTAAAAAACAGGCGCGGGAACAGAAACGGATTTCCGTAATAGTAATCGTAAACGCCCCAAGTTTCCGCCCCGGAACGCGCCCAACGGCGAATCAACGCCTTGTCTTCCGCCTTAAATTTCGGGAAAATCCACATCGAGCGGTCCGCACAAAGCACGGGAACGACGTTTTTTCTCACCGGAAACGCGGGCGTATTCTGCACGTCCATATACGCGATAACGCCGACGCTTTTTCCGTTGAACGCCCGCACCGCATCTGCCGTTTTGTTTACGAAATCGTAAAAATAATTCGAGCGGTCCGGCAAATTCCGGAAATACGGCAAAGTGCCGTAAGCGCGAAGGGAAGCCTCGGACTCGTCCCAATTTGTGGAATCGTTAATGCCGAGCGCAAACATCGGCGCGTCCGGATTTTTCTCAAAAAAAGCTTTCGCCGCCTTTAGAGCGACTTCGACCGCCGCCGGCTTTGCCAAATTCGGCTGCGGCGCGTAGTAGCCGGTAAAATCCGTGTATTTTTTGTCCAAAACCCGGGGTGCGAGTTCCGGATTTTCTGCGTAAACCTCGCGCGTGAACACGTTGCCGATGTTGTGCGAGTAGCGCGGCAAATCGCCGAAGCCGAGATGAACGTTCCACTCGGAATCACGCGTCCCGATAAGCCGCCACGGGAACGCGGGAACGTGCGCAATGCGAATGCGCGGGAACGGAATTTCCTCCAAAACTTCCCACTCCGCTCCGTCGACGCCGGGCCAGACAAATTCGATTCCGAGCACTTCGCGCAAAAATTCTCCGACGGCGATGCGCGTTGCCGTCGGCGTTTTCCCGACGATGAAAACGGCGTTCCCGCGCGTTTCGATAACGTAAGTTTCGCCCTCGCCCGCCGGAGCAAAAATCCCCAGTTTTTTCGCCGCAACCGTGTTTCCGATGTAAATTCCCGTCGGAATTTCTGCGAGCGACTGCGGGTTTTCCGCCTCCGTTTCAATCGAAATTTCTTCGTCGGAGTTCGCCACCCGAGCCAACCACGCGGAAAGATCGAACGCCGCCGTAATCTCGTCCGATTCCGTTTCGATTGCCGAAAGAAAAATTTTTCCGAAAACGCGTCCCTTGCGTGCTAAAAAGCGCTCCCGCAGAGGTTCGATTTCAAACGGATCCGCGACGGCGATTCCGGATAAATCCCAGGCGGGAGCCGCATTTTCTTCCGCGCCGCAGGTGCCCGCCGCCGCGAAAACGCCGAGTGAGAACGCGAGCGCGAGCGAGATTCTTTTTTTGTTTCGAAACATTTTCAAAAAAAAAACGAAGCGGCGGCAAATGCTTACAAAGTTCTACTCGTCTTCGTGCTTTTCGGGCGCGTTCCCGCGAACGGAGCGCGGAATCACGAAAACACGGTCCGCGCCCTTGGGGATAATGATTCGCGGGCGGGAAACCTGCGCCGGAACGACTTTGCCTTCACCGGAATCCGTTCCCGTAATGAGCTGGCGGCTCTGCAGGTCAAACACGAAGCGATCATTTCCCGGATGTAGCGCGATTCCGCTTTTATCGCGAATGCGCGCGTTCCCGCTGAGCACGGCACGATTTTGCGGCGGGAAAATTTCAAGCGCGTCGCCCCTGCCTTCCGAGCCGTCGTGCGCCAAGCGAACATTGCCGCGGCAAACCACTTTTTGAGCTTCAAAATGTTTTGATTCCGCGCCCGGCATCAAGAGCCCTTCGACGTGATCGCACATTCCGTGCGCGCCGCCTTCGGTTGCCAAAATCACGTCGCCGCGCAGGAAAAAGCGCGCGCGCGCCTTGCCGGCGATCAGTTCCATCGCGTCGCATTCCAAATACGATTTTTTTGCGGAAGCTTCCGCCTTCGGCGCTTCGGCAATTTTCTTTTTCGTCAAAGGCAAATCCGCCGAATGTGCAGGCTTGGGAGCCGTTTTTTCTTTTTTCTTGGCATCGGATTTTGACGGAAGCGCAAAAGCGAGCTGCGTTCCCGCCGCCTCGCCCGGAAACGTGAGGCGCGGGCGCGTTCCCGTTTCCGCGTCCGGCTCGACAACGACCCAGCACGGCATTTCGCCGTCGGCACCGTTGCTGTCTTCCGCAACCCATTCCTTGAGCCCCACCGCCGGCGTAATTGTCGCACGCCCGCCGGTAAATTCGTAGCCGTTTTGGCGAAGCGCGACGTCGCCGTCGGCGATAATTTTTCGAATTTGGGAAAGTCCCGATTTTTTTTCGGAAGATTTTCCGGAGTTTTGATTCAGAGCTTCCGAATCCGCGAAAACGAGAATGCGCCCGCAGGTTCCGCCGAGTTCCGCCGAGGACATTTTCACGTTCCCGGAAATATCAAAAGTGCTCAGCCTGTCTCCGCGCGTAAGCGTAAGATGGTCGCCCGAAACTTTCGTTTTCCCGCTTCCTGCGGAAATATTTTTTTGCGAAGAAGATGCCGCCGCCGAAAAATCCGGCAAAACCACTTCGACGCGCTTGCGCCCCGCCGCCTCGCCGGCTTCGGAATAAACCTCGATAACGTCGCGGTCCAAAAACACTTCCACGCGATCGCCGGACAGCGCGGAATTTTCCTTCGCAGACGTTACCGTCGGCGTTCCCGTGAGCGTGATTCTTTTTTTCATCGGAAAAACGTCCGCCCGCGCGCAATCAAGAATCCGCCCGGAATAATCGGCGCGCACATTTCCTTCGGCAATCGCCGAGCGCACGTTCACGGTAGCGTTGTTTTTCTCTTCAACATTAAGAAGCGAGGACGGGTTGGACGGATCCGTCGTTACCACCAGTTTATCCGCATCAATGGCAATGTCGCTATCCGTTACGCGCACGGATTCAAAGAGCGAAATCACGTTTTTGTCCTTTTCCAAGCTCACCGTCATTTTTTTTCCGGAAACCACGGAACGACCCGTTCCCGAAAATGCGCCCTCTTCCTTGCGACGATTCATAATCGAAGGCATCTCGACGGATACGGCGGCGGGAGCGGACGGAAGCGCGGAATTCGGACGCTTTGACGCCACCTCGACAAAGTTTTGCTCAATGTGCCCGGTCGCCTCGTCCCCGCGCACATAAATTTGCGCCGAATCATCTTTCAGGCACGCGTTCCCGCGCACATAAAATAATTTTTTCTGCGGTAAAAATTCTGCGGAATCACCCACGAGCGAAGTCGAACCGCGCGTAATGTCCACGTTCCCGCGTCCCGTAATGCGCAGAACGGCACTGCGCCAGCCGGAAACGCCGTCTTCTTCGCCGAGCGAGCGCGCGCGGCTTCCGCTGCCGGCGACAACGATTTCCAAAGTCTCGCAAGTCATGAAAATGTCTTTGTAAGACACTTCCACGCCTCCGGAAAACATCAGCGCGGTTTGCGCGTCTTCGCCCTTGATGGTCAGGCGTTTTGTGCGCACGGTCAAATCTTCCTGCGGCAGGGAAACAAAAACGTCGTTGTGAACGCGGATTAAATTGTCGTGCCCTTTCCCTTCCCAAGACCAGCCTTTGCCGCGCACGGTGAAGCTTTCCCCGCGCACTTCCACCTCGGAATCGCTGTCCGCCTCGCGTTTTTCCGGGTTAAAGCGTCCGTCCGGGCTGGTCATTTTGGCAAAAACTTCACCGTTTTTTCCGAAGGTCAAAAGGCGCAGTTTGCGCAAATTCCAGCGCGTGCGCTTGATGTCTTCAGACTTTGTCTGCGGATCGGCATCGGCGGCGTCCGCCTCCAAGCGCCATTGCAACTCGCCGGCTTCGTCCTGGTTGTAGCCGGAAAGTTTGAGGTCCTCAATCGTTTCAATACTGACCCGGCGGGATTTTTTTTCCTTCCCGAACGCGGGAACGTTTACCGAGAGAAGAAACCCGATTGCCAAAAAAGAAAGACTGCGGACTATTTTTTTCATTTTCACTCGTGCATGATAAGCGGAATCGTCCTCCTTTTCGACACTTTTTAAGGGCTTGGCGCATTTCCTTTCACAGTTTAAATTTCCGGTATCGAAGCATGCTTGAAAAATACGAGGAACCGCTGAAAGCGAAAGTGCGCGCGCTCCCGCGCAAACCGGGCGTTTATCTGATGAAAGACCGCCTCGGCTCGATTATTTATGTCGGCAAAGCCAAAAACCTCAAAAACCGTGTTTCCACGTATTTTCAGCCCGGTCGCCGCCCGATGCTCGGACCGAAAATCCGCATGCTCGTCGAGCTCATCGCCGATTTCGAATATCACGTCGTGCGCTCGGAAACGGAGGCGCTTTTGCTCGAAGGCCGCCTCATCAAAGAGCTGAAACCGAAATACAACACGCTCTTTACCGACGACAAACAGTTCATTCAAATCCGCGTCGATTTAAACGCCGAGCTTCCCGCGTTTCGCCTCGTGCGCGTGCGCACTACCGACAAAGCGCGCTACTTCGGTCCGTTCCCGCATTCCACCGGCGTGCGCCGCACGCTCGCGCAACTGCGCAAAAAATTCGGCATTATTCTCGGCGATACGCATCCGCAAAAACTTCCCGACGGACGCTGGCGGCTTTACAACGACGTGCGCGCCGAAATTTACGGCCACGCCAACGAAGTTTCCGCCGAAGAATACCGTTCCCGCGTCGATGCCGCCTGCGATTTTCTCGAAGGACGCGACCGCGAGGAAGTCGAACGCCTCCGCGCCGCAATGGCGGATGCGGCGGAAATCCGCGATTACGAGCGCGCGGCGATGTTGCGCGACCAAATCGCCGCGATTGAAGCGACGCTGGAAAAATCCCGCCGTTTCGCCCGCGGGAACCCGTTGCCAGACCCGACCACGCCGCTTGCCGCCGTTGAACAACTCGGCGAAATTCTCGCCATGAAAACACCGCCGCGCACGATGGAGTGCTTCGATATTTCGCATATTTCGGGCACTTTCGTCGTTTCCTCCTGCGTGCATTTTCGCGACGGCGTTCCCGACAAAAACGAATACCGCCGCTTCCGCATCAAAGGCTACGTCGGGAACGACGACTTCCGCTCCATGCGCGAAACGATTTTCCGCCGCTACTCGCGCCTGCACCGCGAAAATCGCGCGTTCCCGGATTTAATCGTCATCGACGGTGGCATCGGGCAAGTGCATTCCGCGCTTGAGGCGTTTTCCGAAATCGGCATAGAGCCGCCGATGATGGTCGGCATGGCAAAACGCGAGGAGTATATAATTTTTCATGACGGACGCGAACCGCTCAAAATGCCGGACGACTGCCCCGCGCTCCGCCTCGTGCAACGCCTGCGCGACGAGGCTCACCGCTTCGCCAATTCCTATAATGCGGATTTGCGCTCGAAAAAAATCCGCGAGTCCGTGCTCGACGAAATGCCCGGCTTAGGCGAGCGCCGCAAGGAAGCGCTACTCGCGCGTTTCCGCACGATCCCGCGCCTCAAAGCCGCGACGCTTGAAGAACTCCGCACCGTTGAAGGCATCGGTGAAAAATTCGCCGAGGAACTTTTCGTGTTTTTAAAAAATATCTGAATTTTTGAAGCGCGGAATACGCCGAATCTCACAAAAAAAAACACAGGCGTTTCGACCGGAAATACCGTTCCGAAACCCCGCGAAAAGGTGCTAAGCCGCAAAGTTTTTTTTAACGTAAATACTTCGCGACCTGGCGCAAAATTTCGGCGGACGGGAACGCTCCGCGCAACGTCCCCCCAAACAAAAAAATGGACTTAGGAAAAAAATCCGCGTTTAATTCCGGCTTCCCCCTTAAAATCCAAATGCGAGTGCTTATTACAGCGGGCGCGACCCGAGAATTTTTTGATCCGGTTCGATTTATTTCCAATCCTTCCAGCGGGAAAATGGGTTACGCGATTGCGGCAGCGGCGCGGGAACGCGGCATGGAAGTCGTGCTCGTCAGCGCGAATGTTTCGTTGCCGGTTCCGGCGGGTGTCGATTGCGTTCCCGTTACGACGGGGGAAGAAATGCTCCGCGCCGTCCGCACCGCCTTCCCGCAATGCGACATTTTGATAAAAACCGCCGCCGTCTGCGATTTTCGCCCCAAAAACTACGAGCCGCACAAGCGCAAAAAAGACGGAAACGGTATGGTCGTGGAATTTGAGCCCGTTGCCGATATTTTGAAAACCGTCGCCGCAGAAAAAACACCGAGCCAAACCGTGGTAGGCTTCGCCGCCGAGACGCAGGACATCGAAACCTACGCACAGAAAAAACTCGTCGAAAAAAATCTGGATTTGATCGCCGCCAACCTCGTCGGACGCGGGAACGTCGGCGCGTTCGGCGCGGACGACAACACGATTTTCCTGCTCGGACACGACGGTTTCCGCAAGGTTTTGGGTCCCGCTCCAAAAACCGAAATCGGAAAATCCCTCATTCGCGAAGTTGAAAATTTTCATTCAAAAAAACACACGGATTAAACCTATGAGCGCATTTTTCCCGAATTATTTTTTGGCGGCGACCGCACTCTGCGTTCCCGCATTTTCCGCCGTTGCCGATGCCGAGCCGGAACCGCAAGCGGTGACGACAGACGCAGAACCCGCCGTCGCACAGGGCGAATACGTCGTTCTCGTTTCCGAAAAAACGCTCAAACAAAAAGATTGGAAAAAAGCGGCGGCAAAATTTGCCAAACACCATCGCGCAAAAATCATCGTTTGGCGCGGGAACGACATCGCCAAAGCCAAAAACGCGCTGAAAAAAGCCGCGCCGCGCTACGTCGCCGTTGTCGCCCGCCCGCAGGAAATCGACCGCGTCTTCGTCGCCAAGCTCCACACGCTCTCGCGCGAAATGAACGGCGATATTTACGGCGATTTTATCTGGGGTATCATTACGGGGCGCGACGGAAAAACGGCGGCGGAACTTTTGGCAAAAGACGAACCGCTGATTCTTGACCGCGCGCTCGGCACAACGAATTTTGACCGGCAACGCTTTAAACAAAGCTTCTTCATCACCGACTGGGGACGGCGCGAATTTGTCGAAACCGAAAACTATGTTTCGAAGGAAAAAACAAACGCCAAGCCCGACGAGGAAATGGTCGATATTTTTGCGGAGCAATGGGAAAAAATCCGCCCGCAATTCCTTATGTCCGCATCGCACGCCACGGAATTTAACCTGGAAATGCCTTTCGGCGAAGGGCTCATCGCCTCGGCGGGAACGGATTTTTACCTCGTTCCCAAAGAAAAAATGCCGGACTTCCGCCGCGCCATGGGCAACGCGGGAACGTCGGAAAAATTTTTCAAAACGCAAAAACTGAAAAAACTTCCCCGCACGCAGAACGAAAAAGTTTGGATCGCGGCGGGCAACTGTCTTTTCGGCGATTGCCTGCGCACGCCGTTCTCGATGGCAGTTACGGCAATTTCCGCCGCCAACGTAAAGCAGCTCGTCGGCTACACGGTACCGACATGGTTCGGCGAAGGCGGCTGGGGAACCTCCGGGCAATTCTTCGGCGGGCATCAGGCGACAAGCGTCGGGCAGGCGTGGTTTTTCAATAACCAAATTCTGCTAAAAAATCTTCCGGCGGCGTTGACGAGATACCCCGTTCCGCTTTCCGCCGAAGGCATGGAAGGCATTTACGTGGACGGTTTCGCCTCCAATCTTGCGCAAAAAGGCGTGCGCGTCGGCCGCGAACTTATCGGACGCCTGCACGATCGGGACACGGTCGCCTTTTACGGCGATCCGCTTTTCCGCACCCGTTTCAACCCGGACGCGCCGAGCACGCAACCTTGGGATTGCCGCACCCGGCTCAACGGGAACGCGCGGCTGTTCACCGTCAGAACAACCCGCGGGAACGCCTACAAGGGCGATTTTTGCCTGTGGTTCCCGGAACGCATTTTTGCCGACGAAAATTTCTCCGCACTGCGCATCGGAGAAAAAGAAACCGCCGTCGCGCCCGATATTCTGACGGAAAATTTCGTGATTTTCCGGAATCTTGAACTCGGCGAAGGCGAAAAACTCGAACTCGTCGCCCACCCGAAAAAATGAGCAAGGCGGAAATCATCGTCGGCGTTTGGCAGGGGATTCTCATCCTTGCCGGATTTGTCGCCGCCGGGTTTCAAATAAGCGCGCTCCGCCGCGTTCCCGCGCGCGCTAAACTTCCCGCGTGGAATGCGCCCGCCTCAAGTTTTTTTGCGTTTTCCGGTATCGCCGTCTTTTGCGTTTTCGCCGTGGGAATGCTCTGCTCGGCGACAGCGCAGGCTATTTTTCCGGGGCTTATTGCCGAAAAAAACGATGTCATTTATCTCATTCCCGCCACACAGACGCTCTCCCTTCTCGCCCTGCTCTTTTTTATTAAAATTTTCCCGAACGCGTTCCCGGAAAACCTGAACGCCGTGCCGAACGACAGAGCGCCGCTCGCCGCGTGGCTTTTGCCGACAAACCGTTTTTGCGTTCCCGCGCTTTTCCTTGTCGGCTTTTCCGTGTCGGCAGTCGCCGCGTGGCTGGTTGCCGCTGTCGTTACGCTCGCCCCGGAATCCGTGCAGGCAATTTTTCGGGAAAACCAAATCTTAGTCGAAGCCTTTAGCCGAGCGGAAAATCCGCTGATTCCGCTACTGTGCGTTCCCGCCATTGCGATTTTTACGCCGATTATCGAAGAAATCATTTTCCGCGCCGGGCTTTACCGCTTTCTGAAAAGCAAAATGAGTGCCGTTCCCGCCGCCGTGCTCTCAAGCATCGTTTTTGCGCTCATGCACGACGCGCCGATTTCCTATCTGCCGCTGACCTTGCTCGGTTGTATCTTTTGCTTCGCCTACGAAAAAACGGGCCGACTCGCCGCGCCGATTATCGTCCACGGGCTTTTCAACGCCAACACCCTACTCTGCTTGGCTTTTCTGTAAAGGCGTTCCCGTCAGCGTAGCGGAACGCGAACGCTTTTTTATCTCGCGCCAAAACGCGAAAACGCAAAGTTTTTAAATAGTTCTCACGGAGACACAAAGACACAGAGATTTTTTGAAAATAGGAGAAGCGGATTCCAGCCGTTTCTCCCGATAAAAAAAACAGCCGGGACGGCTGTTCTCCTTTAATAAAAACCACGGAATAACGGAAGGATTTTACTTAAAATTTCCGTGAATTCCGTGGTTCTTTCAATAATTTTAGCGGCTACGACGGCGACGCGAAACCGCAAGCGCAATCGCGCCCAAGCCCGCCAGCAACCCGAACGCCGACGGCTCGGGAACTACCGTCGCTGAAATTTCGCCGTTTTCACCTACCGTGAACTCTACGTCAAACACAGAACCATTCTTGTCCTGAACTTTAACGACAGGAGATTCGCCTTCACTTTCCGATGCTTTCGATTTGATTGCAGAGAGCAAAGCACTCGTTCCGGTGCTCTCATCGGAAAGAATCGAAGACAAGTCCAAATCGCCGTTGTCGTTGATGAGCGTTCCTTCCTCGTCAACAATCGTCAACGTGTCGAACGAAAGGCTGTTTTCTTCCGTATTCACCGAGAAAAGAGCCACCATCGGACCGATATTCAAAGTCGCCCCCGCGACAATCGTCAGATTCCCTGTCGTGAGTGATTCGCCGACATTAATCGTTCCCGCGAGAACCACGTCGCCTGTTCCCGTAATCACATTCGCCGTGAGCGAGGATTCTGCACCGACTTCGATGAAGCCGTTGTTGGTAACAGTTCCCGCGCTTGCCCAGTCAACAGTACCGCCGTCTTCAACGACAACTCCGGATGATTCGATTCCGTGTGCCACATCCGCGCCATGAATAATAACACCGGCACCTCCGGTTTGCGAAACGCTCGCGTCTTTTCCGGAAATCTTCAAAATCGCACCGTCTGTCCAAAAATCATCATTGAATCCGATGTGCGTTGTTCCGTTGCCTGCTTTGCCTTCGTTCTGCAACTTACCGTAAACAGTCAAATCTTCGTAAATGCAGAATTGCTTCGTTCCCTTAAGTGTAACGCCCGTGCCGATAGAGCTCGCAAACGTTTGCCAGCACGGCTGATCATTCGCGTTATCGATAGTGATTGTCCCCTTTCCGACAATATCAAGACCGGTTGAAAGAAATTTTCCGGAGTTAATTACCAAGTCATGCCCATTCAAATCCAAAGTAGACTTACGCAAATAAAGGAAAGTCCCGTTTCCGAGTTCCGCCGTTACATTTGCGTTGAGCACTATATCCGCATTATTAACGCGAAATTCCTTGTCGCTGATTGTGATTCCATTGCCGCTCACATCCCCCAGCGTAACCGTGGAACGAACATCGCTGTATACACGATTATTTGCCTCGTCATACGTCCCGCCAATAAAAATCTGTTGCGAAATTCTATCTGCATTCAAATTAACCGCACCATTACCGACAAAGCGTCCGCTACCAAAAACCGATTTTGCCGTGAGCGTAGAATCAGAGACGAGCAAGGCTGTATCGGATTTTAACTCAACGCTATGTGCGATTAGTGCACTTCCCGTCGTTACAGAGACATCACCAACATAGACGACGAAAGCCCTCCCTGCACCATTGTCAAATGTAGAGTTTTTTTCTACGACTAAATGACCATCTCCGTTCTCGTAGCCGATTTCAGTCGCATGTCCTGTATTGTCGGAGATTTTCACATAGGCATTATCCGTCAAAGTGAACAACCCTAATCCTGCACCTCCGGTTTCTGCTTTGCGATTACCAATAATCACACCTTTGGTGAGAGACAGATTTGCCTTTTCAGAAATTATTCCGCTACCATCCCCCTTGATGGTAGTGATATTTCGATTCAGCAAGTAATCCATGCTCACACGAGCATTATCAATAATAAATGTCCCATTGAACCGATCGTTTTCGCGAGCACCAGAAACAATCACTCCTTGTCCGTTGCCATTGGTAAATGAAATATCAGAATCTTCCGTTATGGTGACAACAGCGTCATTGGTTTTATATCCGATAATAAAATTTTTCTCACCAAGATCAATAGTTCCAGAGCCACTCAAATCAACACTTTTATTGATGTCCCCTGCAACACTTCCGACACCAACCGAGCCGGAAATGTTAAGCACATCGCCTTCTTTTGCAGCATTGAATGCCGCATCAAAAGAGTCATATTCTGTCCCGCTGATACTGACCGTGCCTTCGGCGAAGGCGGTGGAGGTCATCGCGGCAGCCGCGACGAGCGTTGAAAAGAGGAATTTGGAGATTTTCATAGTTGTTGAATTGAATAAAAAGTTTGAACATCCTACCGTTTTTTTTTTTTGAGAACGCAAGAATTAATTGAGACAAAATTTTTCATTTTCTATTGCTTTGGTAGCATTAAGCGTTGCGTTCCCGCGTAGAATCTGCGTTCCCGCGCGCTTTCGGAAAAAGAAAAGAAACTGCGGACGGACGCGAATTTTCACGAATGATTTATAAAAAAACTTCCGTGTGCATCCGTGTGTTCCGTGGTTTTTTATTTTTTTCTCACAGGTTTACAAAAACACTGCGAATCTCCGCGTTCTCTGCGGGAGATTTTTTTCGCGCAAAGCCGCGAAATCGCAAAGTTTTTTCTTTGCGTAAAAAAATCACGTTCCCGCCGCGACTAAAGAACGCCCTCACCATGCTATCGCATGGTCCCCTCCCTCTTAGCAAGAGGGAGAGCTTTTATTGGTGATTTATTAGGAATGAGAAAAGTCTTTCTCCTCATTCCTAATTCTTAAAAAAACTTCGCGGCTTGGCGGCTTTGCGAGATGCTTTTAAAAAATCCGTGCGCTTCGGTGTTTTCCGTGGTTCGAAAGAAACGGCGGGATTTTAGCGCGCCATATCGAAAGTGCCGCGCCCTTCAAGCGAAACGGTTTCGGTGTCGCCGGAATCCGAGTTGTAGCGCATGGAAAGCACTTGCGTCACGCCGCGTTCCTGCATGGTTACGCCGTAAATCGTGTTTGCGGCGGAGACGGTGCGCTTGTTGTGCGTTACGACAAGGAATTGCGAATAGCGCGTAAATTCGCGAACGATATCGGTGAAGCGACCGACGTTTGCGTCGTCGAGCGGAGCGTCCAGCTCGTCGAGCACGCAGAACGGCGACGGTTTTACCATATAAATTCCGAAGAGCAAGGCGACGGCGGTCATTGTGCGCTGTCCGCCCGAAAGCAGGGAAATACTGCGCAACTTTGTTCCCGGCGGGCGTGCGATGATTTCGATTCCGCTGTCGAGCACGTCTTCGTTTTGCACGAGTTGCAAATCGCTTTCGCCGCCGTGGAAAAGGCGTTCGAAGGTGAACTTAAAGTTTTTGCGGATTTGCTCAAAGGTTTCCGTGAAAAGTTTTTGCGAGGTCTCGTTGATTTCGTCGATGGCTTTTACGAGTTCGTTTTTGGAGTTCCACAAGTCATCGGATTGCGTTTTGAGGAAGGTGTAGCGTTCCCGCAATTCGGCGTATTCTTCGATGGCGGTGTGATTGACGGCGCCCATGGAGTTGAGCCGGTCGCGGAGCGAGGCGATTTCCCGCAGGATCGGCTGCCAGTCGGTGTTGTCCATCGCGGCGAGATCTTCCGGGGTCGGATCGCCGCGTTCCCGCCGGACTTTCGGGCGGATTTCGGTGTCGGTGCCGTCTTCGTCTTCGAGTTCGTCGAAACGCACTTTGGTTTCAAATTCTTCGTCGGCAAGCCAGAGATTTTGTTTCCAATCGAGCGAAGTAACATCAAGTTGGTATTCCGTGGAAACTTTTTCCGCGACGAAAGCGCATTGGGAAGATTCCTCCGTGAGGCGCACTTCCAAAGCGTTGAGGCGGGTTTCGCTTTCGCGCAAAACTTCGCGCTCGGACATTAGTGAGCGGTCGAGATTTTCCGCCTCGGCTTCGAGCCTGCCGAGTTCGGCGCGTTGAGCTTCGAGCGCGGTTGCCGCCTCAGCGATGGTGGCGGCAAGTTGCGCTGCGCGGGAACGCGCATTTTCCGCCTGTTCGCCGAAGGCGGAGATTTGCGCAAACATCATTTCCTTTTCGCGATTGCGCGTCGCGAGCCGTGCGGCAATGTCTTCAATTTGCGAGCGCACTTCGGCGAGTTCGCGCTCGAAAAGTTCGAGCTGTTGTTTTTTCTGAGCGAGATCAAAGCGCACCTCGTTCAGCGCGTCACGGCGAATTTCCGCGTCTCGGCGCAAAGCGACGATGCGATTTTCGGCGACGGATATTTCCTCCTTGAGCGTTCCGATTTCGGTTTCCTTTGAAACGAGTCCGGCTTGGGCAGCTTCCATGCGGGCTTTGGCGCGATCGCGGTTGTCTTCAAATTCCGCCAAAAGGTTTTCCTGGCGGGAAACGGCGGCGGCGTTGTCGCTAAGAGCCTTTTCCGCCGAGCGTTCGTCGGCGTTGATATTGGAAATTTCCTGGGCGATTTCGGAGGCGTAAACGCGGCGGCGTTCGATTTCCGTTTCGTTTGCGTCCATTTCCGCCTGAATTTCCATCGAGTGCTGATTGGCATCCGTGAGCGCGTCGTTTTCGGCAATGAGGCGTTCTTTGAGTCGGCGCAACTCGCTTTGCCGCTGAAACACGCTCCCGCTCCGGTTTTTTCCGCCGCTGTGAATGAAGCCGCGGCAATCGACGGTCGAGCCGTCGAGCGAGGCGACGAGCAGAAAATCGAAGCCCGGATTTTCTTTCAGATAATTCAAAAAATCCGCGATATAATCGCAAACGAAGCAACGGTCAAACAGCGCGCGCACGGCGGATTCGAGCGTTTCGTTTTTAACGGAAAAGAGCGAAGTTGCCGGCTTTAAAAACGCGGGAACGGAAAAATTCTCCGCCGTGGCGCGGGAACGCACAAGCGCGGCATCCGCAAGATACGCGCTTCCGGCTTCGCGCTCGGAAAGAATCCGCGCCACGGCGGGAACAGAAATTTTCGCATCAAAAACAAGGGCTTCCGATGCCGCTCCGAGCAAGGCTTCGATTGCCGGCGCGTTTTCCGCATCGGAAATTTCAAGAAGCGAGTTTAGCGCAAACGCCGTTTCGGCGGGAACGCTTTCGCCGAGTTCTCCGCGAAGAATCGCCTTTGCTCCGGCGGAAAAACCTTCAAATTTTGCCTGCTGTTGCTCAAGGACGGCAAGTTGCGCCGAAGTGCGGGCAACGACGCGGTCGAGCTGTGAAATCTTTTGCTGTTGCTCGCGAAATTGTGTCGTGAGAGCCTTGCCGTGTTCCTGCGCTTCGGCAACGTCCTGCCGTGCGCGCGCATGCTCGGCGCGGCGCGTTTCCGCCACCGCCTGAATTTCCGCAAAGCGGGAAGAAAGCGCGTGACGCTCTTCGCGCATTTGCGCCAGCGTGTTGGCGATTTCGGCGTGGCGGGATTCCGACGTGCGCAGCTCCACTTCAATATTGGTAACCGTCGCTCGGTGGCGCGTAATTTCGCCTTCGCTCATCAGAAGCTCCTGCCGCTTCAGGGCAAGTTCGCGGTCGGAGGCGGCAAGCTCGGCGAGTAAATTTTCAAGCTCGCTCCGGCTTTTGCGGTAAACTTCGTCTGCACCCTCGACGTTCCCGACATGCTCTTCCTTGCTGGAAGCATTTCCCTGAAGGCGCGTTTCCAACTCTGCGCGGCGGGCTTCAAGCGCGACACTTTCCTGCTCGACCTGCGCGATGCGTTCCCGCAAGTCATTTTGGCGCACCTCCGCCATTTGGATTTGCGCTTCGGCGTTTTCTTTTTCCGAGCGCAAAGCAAATGCCATTTGCGTTCCCTGCTCTATTTTTTGAAAAAGTTCCGCGCGCTCGACTTTGGTTGCCGCCAATTTTTCCTCGCGTTCCCGCAAAGCGTTGCGCTGAACGGAAACATTTTCCCGAAGCGTTCCCGCCTCCGTTTCAAGCCCGGCGATATTCGCACGCCGCACGGAAAACTGATGCGCAAGTGCCGCCAAATCCAAATGCCGCAAGCGATGCTGCGTGCGCTTATAGCGCAGAGCCTTTGCCGCTTGGCGTTTCAACGAACCGATTTGCCGGGAAATTTCGTCGATAACATCCGTGATGCGGGCAAGATTTTGATCCACCATCGCCAATTTTCCGAGAGCTTCCTTGCGCTGGGCTTTGTAGCGCGTAATGCCCGCCGCCTCTTCAAAAAGCGTGCGCCGCTCCGCCGGATTTGCGGACAAAATCTGGTCGATTTGCCCCTGCACCATAAACGAATAGGAAACGCGCCCGACACCGGTGTCCATAAACAGACGCTGAATGTCTTTCAAACGACAGGATTTCCCGTTCAAAAAATAATCCGAAGAACCTTCGCGCGAGACGCGCCGCACGATGGACACTTCGTTAAACGCCGTTCCCAAATCCTTTTCGCAATCCGAAAAAACCAACTCCACCTCGCAAAACGGGAGCGGTTTACGCTTGTCCGTTCCCGAAAAAATAACGTCGTGCATCGAACCGCCGCGCAACGCCTTCGCGCTCTGTTCGCCGAGCACCCAGCGAATCGCGTCCACGATATTCGATTTTCCGCATCCGTTCGGACCGACAATTGCGGTAATTCCGGGCGCAAGATTGATGCGCGTGCGATCCGCAAAACTTTTGAATCCGTTGATGACGATTTCTTTCAGATACATGTGCCGACAATAAAAATTCCGGAAATCCTATCCGTTCCCGCTTTCCCCCGCAAATTGAAATTTAGCGAAGCGGCGCGTGCGCTAAATGTTTGAAAGCGGAGAAGCTTGAAAGTTTAATCGGCTTCGCCGAGAAATTTACTTTTAACGGGAAAGCAAGTTTCGCGCGCAGACTTTAACGCCGCAGGCGAGGACGCCTGTGCTCCTTTGAAAGATTATTCCCTCGTTTTGCCTGCAAAACGAATAAACTCTTCAGCTCTTAAGCTCTTAAACTTTTAGCAAAAAGAAACTCGCCGCTAAATTTCTATTTGGCATTCTTTTTGCATAAACAATTATCATGGAACAAAAACAAATTTCCTTTTGGGTGCGCGACTGGCTGATTCTCTCCGCTTCCGTCATGATTGCGACCTGGGCTCTCGGCATTCCCGGCAATCTCGCAACACTCATGCTCGCCGCCGCCGTCATCAGCCTGCTCAATTCCTTTGTGCGCCCGATGTTGCTCGTGCTTTCGTTGCCTTTTTTAATTGCGACAATGGGACTGGGTATGATTTTGGTGCTTTGGCTCATTAATTCCGTTATTTTCTATCTGGCGTGGAATATCGTTTCCCCGGCAAATATCACGTTCGCGGCAGCCATGTTCGGTGCCGTTTTCGTCAGCGCCGCCCAATTTTTTCTCAATCTCATTTTCGGGATTCCGCACAAGAAAATTTCCGTTTCCGGCGGGAACGCCGCGCCGCCTCCGCCGCCGCAAACCCGCCAACGTTCCCGCCGCCGCGAAGACGACCACGACGTTATCGACATTTGACAAACGAAAATCAGCGATTGAATTCCGTTTTCCGCCACGCCCTGCCCGATTTTGAGCATTGAAAAAAAATCAATTTGAGAAAAAAATTTTCCTCAGAAATCAAAAATTTATGGCTACGAAAAAATCCGAAAACAAAAAATCCCCCGCCGCCGTAAAAGGCGTTTTCAAGCGCGAGGATTCCGTCAACAAACTCGTTCCCGCCGAACGCAAAGCGCTCGACAATTACATCGCGACCTACATGAATTACCTCAGCGTCGCGAAAACCGAGCGCCGCGCCTACTCGGAAGCCGTTCGCCTGCTCGAAAAACAAGGCTTCAAACCGCTCGCGACCGCCAAAACCCTCAAGCCGGGCGACAAAGTTTATCGCGGCTACCACGGAAAAACACTTTTCGCAGCCGTTATCGGGAAAGACGCCGTTTCGGGCGGCGTGCGCGTCGTCGGCGGACACACGGACGCTCCGCGCATCGACCTCAAGCCGGTTCCGCTCTGCGAGAAAAACGGTATCGCGTATTTCGATACACATTACTACGGCGGCATCAAAAAATTCCAGTGGGTCGCGCACCCGCTCGCTCTCTACGGAACCGTCGTCCGAAAAGACGGCTCGAAAGTCGAAATCGCCATCGGAGATAAGCCGGGCGACCCGATTTTCATGATTTCGGACATCCTTCCGCACCTCGGACAGGCACAAGCTGCTAAGGTGCTCAGCGAAGCGTTCCCGGGCGAAGACCTCGACCTCGTTATCGCCACCACGCCCTGCCCCGAAGCCAAGGACGATTCCGAAGTGAAGGAAAAAGTCAAACTCCACGTTCTGCGCATTCTCGAAGAAGAATACGGGCTGACCGAGCAGGATTTGATTTCCGCCGAACTCGAAATCGTTCCCGCCGGAATGCCGCGCGAAATGGGCTTGGACCGCTCACTCATCGCCGGCTACGGGCACGACGACCGCATTTGCGCTTTCGCCGGGCTTCAGGCAATGCTCGACATCAAGGGCGTTCCCGCGAAAACCGCCGTCGTCCTGCTTTGCGACAAAGAAGAAATCGGCTCCGTCGGTGCCACCGGCATGGATTCCACTTTCTTTGAAAATTCCGTCGCCGAACTCATTTTCCGGCAGGAAAAAAATTATTCCGACATCATCGTCCGCCGCGCGCTCGAAGCCTCCTCAATGCTTTCCGCCGACGTTTGCGCCGCGCACGATCCGCTCTTCCCGAACAGTAGCTCGCCGGGCAACATGGCGGCTCTCAACGCGGGCGTGAGCATGATTAAATACACGGGAGCGCGCGGGAAAGGCGGCGCCAACGATGCTTCGGCGGAATTTGTCGCCGAATTGCGCGAGATTTTCGACGCGGCAGGTGTCGTCTGGCAAGTCGGCGAGCTCGGGCGCGTCGACGTCGGCGGCGGCGGAACGATTGCGATGTTTATGTCGCGCTACGGCATGAACGTCATCGACATGGGCACGCCTCTCCTGAACATGCACGCGCCGTGGGAAATCGCCTCCAAGCACGACACCTACATGACCTACAAGGCGTATAAAGCCTTCTTCGAAGCGAAGTAGCTTTTAGTAGCTGCGAAGCAACAAAGCGTTCCCGCGAGGCTTTCTCACGGGAACGTTTTTTATCGGTAAAGCAACATGGTTCCACGGCTTAAAGTTCTCGCGCAAAGACTCAAAAAAAAATACTTTGCCGTAAAAAAATCCGTGTGATTCCGTATTCATCCGTGGTTCCCAAAAACTTGGCGGCTTGGCGTGAAAAAAAAACGCTCCCGCGACCGAAGCCGCAGGAACGTTTTTGCATTTCGTTAAGTGCTAACCTTTAAGCTTTTAATTTGCCGTGGTGGGATTGGAGGGAATCGACATCGACCGTTCCCGCCTTGACGGCGGCGATGCCCTGCACCGTTGCCAGTGCCGCCGCGAGTGTCGTGAAATACGGCACGCGGAGCTTGATGGCGTTTTTGCGGATGTAGGAATCGTCGATAACCGAGCGTTTGCCGACCGGCGTGTTGACGATGAGCGAAATTTCCCGGTTGACGATACCGTCCACGATATTCGGGCGTCCTTCGTGCTGTTTTTTAATCAATTCGCACGCGATACCGTTTTTCGTATAGAAATCATACGTTCCCGCAGTGGCTTTGATTTTGAAGCCGAGTTTGACGAAGCCGCGTCCGAGCTCGAGTGCCTGTTCGTTCTTTTCGGCAATCGTAATCAAAACCGTGCCTTCGGTCGGGAGCTGCGTTCCCGCGGCTTCCTGCGCCTTGAAAAACGCGGTGCCGAAGTCCGGCGCGATGCCGAGCACTTCGCCCGTGGAGCGCATTTCCGGCCCGAGAACGGGGTCGACTTCCGGGAATTTGTCAAACGGCAAAACGGCTTCTTTCACGCCGTAGTGCGTTCCCGCGACGAAGGGTTTCAAATTCAGCTCTTCGAGCTTTTTGCCCATCATAAGCTCCGTTGCCGCGCCTGCCATTTGAATATTGCAAACCTTGGAAACCAGCGGCACCGTGCGCGAGGCGCGCGGGTTCGCTTCGATAACGTAAACTTTGCCGTTTTCGATGGCATATTGCATGTTCATCAAGCCGACAACTTTCAACTCGTGTGCGATTTTGCGCGTGTAATCGACGATATCCGCGTATTGCTTCGCGGGAATGTGCACCGGCGGAATGACGCAAGCCGAGTCGCCGGAGTGAATGCCTGCGAGCTCGATGTGTTCCATAACGGAAGGAATGAAAACGTCGTTCCCGTCGCAAAGCGCGTCGCATTCGCATTCAAGCGCGTTTTGCAGGAAGCGGTCGATGAGAAGCGGCGCATCTTCCGTCACGCCGATTGCCTTGCTGACGTATTCTTTGAGTGCCGCATCGTCGTAAACGACTTCCATGCCGCGCCCGCCGAGCACGAAGGACGGACGAATCATTACCGGGTAGCCGACCTTGTGCGCGATTTCGAGAGCCTGCTCAATGTTGATCGCCATGCCGGCTTCCGGCATCGGAATTTCGAGCTTTTGCATCATCAGGCGGAAAAGATCGCGGTCTTCCGCCGTATCGATGGTGTCGATACTTGTGCCGAGAATTTTCACGCCGGCTTCCGCGAGTTTGCGCGCGAGGTTGAGCGGCGTTTGCCCGCCGAACTGCACGATCACGCCTTCCGGTTTCTCGTGTTCGTAAATCGCTAGCACGTCTTCGAGCGTGAGCGGCTCGAAATAAAGTTTGTCGGACGTATCGTAGTCGGTCGAAACCGTTTCCGGGTTGCAGTTGACCATGATGGTTTCGTAGCCCATGCGGCGTAGCGCCATCGCGGCGTGACAGCAGCAGTAGTCAAACTCAATGCCTTGCCCGATGCGGTTCGGTCCGCCGCCGAGCACCATAACTTTTTTCTTCGTGCTCGCGGGAAGTTCCGTCACGGGAACGCTGTCCGCATACGTTGAGAAATAGTAACAGGCGTTTTCGACACCGCTGACGGGAACGGCTTCCCAGCGTTCGACCACGCCGAGCGCGATGCGTTTTTCGCGAATTTCCTTTTCGGGAACGCCGAGAATTTTTGCCAAATACGCGTCCGCGAAACCGTCTTTTTTCGCCTGAATCAAAAGCGCGTCTGCGGGAACGCTGCCCTTGCTTTCCAAAAGTTTTTCTTCGAGTTCGACGAGTTCTTTCGCCTGTTCGAGGAACCAGCGATTCATTTGCGTTTTCGCCTGAATTTCCTCAATCGTCGCGCCCTTGCGAAAGGCCTCGTAAATCACGAAATGGCGTTCGCTGTTGGCTTCGCGCAACATTTCGAGAAGTTCTTCCTTCGTTTTGGAATTAAAATCCGCCGCAAAACCCAAGCCCATGCGCCCGTTTTCGAGCGAACGAATCGCTTTTTGGAAGGCTTCCTTGTAGTTTTTGCCGATGCTCATGACTTCGCCGACCGCCTTCATCTGCGTGCCGAGCTTATCCTGAACGCCTTTAAATTTTTCAAATGCCCAACGCGCGAATTTGACAACGACGTAATCGCCCGACGGCGTGTATTTGTCGAGCGAGCCGTCGCGCCAATACGGGATTTCGGAAAGCGTCATGCCGCTTGCAAGTTTTGCCGAAATGAGCGCGATCGGGAAGCCAGTTGCCTTCGACGCGAGCGCGGACGAACGCGAGGTGCGCGGATTGATTTCGATGATGACGATGCGACCGTCTTTCGGGTTGCGCGCGAACTGGACGTTCGTGCCGCCGATAACGCCGATCGTGTCGATAATTTTCCACGCTTGCCGCTGAAGCTCCGCCTGAACGTCTGCGGGAACGGTCATCATCGGTGCCGTGCAGAAGCTGTCGCCCGTGTGCACGCCGACGGGATCGACGTTTTCGATGAGACAAACGGAAATGAGTGCTCCCGTCGAGTCGCGAACGACTTCGACTTCGAGTTCTTCCCAGCCGAGAATGGATTCTTCGATGAGGCATTGGCTCGTCATCGAAGCCTGCAAGCCGCGCGCGACGATGGTTTTGAGCTCGTCCATATTGTAGACGAGTCCGCCGCCGGCGCCGCCCATCGTGTAAGCCGGGCGGACGACGAGCGGGAAGCCGAGCTTTTCGGAAATTTTCACCGCTTCATCAACCGTGTAGGCAATATCGCTACGCGGCATGTCGATGCCGATGCGCGACATCGTTTCTTTGAAAATAAGACGGTCTTCGCCGCGCTCGATGGCTTCGAGATTTACGCCGATAACCTTGACGCCGTATTTCTCCAAAATACCTTTTTTGTTGAGCTCGATGGCGAGATTCAAACCGGTTTGCCCGCCGAGATTCGGCAAAAGCGCGTCCGGACGTTCCTTCGCGATAATCTGCTCCAAACGTTCTTCGTTGAGCGGCTCAATGTAAGTAACGTCGGCAACGGTCGGGTCCGTCATAATCGTCGCCGGGTTCGAGTTGACGAGCACGATTTCGTAGCCGCACTCGCGGAGTGCTTTGCACGCTTGCGTTCCCGAGTAGTCAAACTCGCAGGCCTGCCCGATTACGATCGGACCGGAGCCGATAATCATCACTTTTTTGATATCGTCGCGTATAGACATGGTAATGCTTTCTAAATGAGAAAAAAGGTTAGTTCGGAGCTGTGTTTTGAGAAAATCATAAAAAAGCTCAAACCTGAAAAAGTTTGAGCTGAAAACTGCATGGCGGGCGCTTCGTTTCCGGAAGCGTTCATGAATTTCTTTTCATGGAGTGCCGCGTTTGCCATAAATTTTTCTAATTCAATCGTTCCCGCCCCGCTTTGTCAATCTCCGTCCCGCGTTCCCGCGCGTGCGAATATTCTTGAAATTCGAGCGAAGGCGCGTGAGGATTTCGGTTTTTTATGAATCCGGTTCTCCTCAAAACGCTCGGGCTTTTGGTTTTGTCCAATTGTTTTATGACGTATGCCTGGTACGGGCATTTAAAAACCTTAAAAACGGCACCGATAATTTTTGCCGTTTTTATAAGCTGGGGCATTGCGTTTTTCGAGTATTTGGTGATGGTGCCCGCGAATCGGCTGGGATATTCCGGCGGCTTGGAGCTCGGGCAACTCAAAATTATGCAGGAAGTGGTAACGCTCTGCGTTTTTGTGCCGTTTGCGTTCATTTTTATGGGGGAAAAATGGCGCTGGGATTATCTTTGGGCGTTCTTTTGCCTCGTAGGTGCCGTCTACTTTGTTTTCCGCGGGAAAATGTAAACGGGAACGCCGTTGCGCCTTCCGGTTTCGGCGAATGCGTTCCCGTGTTCGCCGATTTTTATTCGTAGCGGAGCGCTTCGATGGGATCGAGGCGGGAAGCGCGCAAAGCGGGATAGACGCCGGAAAGCACGCCGATTCCCACGGAAAAAGCGAAGCCGGCAAGCATCACGGTCGGCGAAACCGTCATGGTTGCGATCCCGCCGCCCATGCGCGATCCCGCCATCACGTGGGACACGACGCTCGTAATGCCGAGCGAAAATCCGAGTCCGATTAAACCGCCGATGGAACTGACGAGTGCCGTTTCCACCAAAAACTGCAGAAAAATATCGCTCCCGCGCGCGCCGACGGCTTTGCGCACGCCGATTTCGCGAATGCGTTCGTTAATGGCGGCGAGCATCACGTTCATAATCCCGATCCCACCGATAAAGAGCGAAATAAACGCAACGCCGCCGAGCGAAATCATAAACGAGCTTTCCGTTTTTTTAAATTCGGCAAGCATTTCCTCGTTCGTCGAAATGGAATAATCCTGAAAACCGCCGTGCGCCTGCAACATAACGCGGTCGAGCTGCGGAATCGTGTCGTAAAGCTGTTCCGAGCTGCTGATGCGGACGTAAAGCGCGGAAAGTTTGTCGTTGGACGTATAATTCGTCATCGCCGTGTGAATCGGAATGTAGCAACCGCCGTTCATCCAACGCCCGGGACCGCGTTTTTTGTCTCTGCCGCCGGGGCCGCCGCCAATCTGATATTCGTTGAGCACGCCGACGACCGTAAACCATTCGCCGCCGACTTTGACCGCCTGCCCGATGGGATTTTCATTCGGTTCAAAAATTTCGTCCGCAACGAGCGAGCCGAGAACGCAAACCTTGGCACGCGTAATTTCGTCGACATCGCTGAGAAAGCGCCCTTTTTGGACGCTTCGCTTGTTAATCACGAGCCAATCGGACATCGTTCCCGTTACGCGCGTGTTAAATTCACGCCCGTTGCGGGAAACCGACGTGGAGCGGACGCTTACTTCCGGCGAGATGTGCGAAACGCTCGGCACGAGTTTGCGGATTGCTTCTACGTCCTTCATCGTCAGCCCGGGAGCGGAATCCTGCAAGTGTTCCTGTTCTTTCGGGAGAGACTCCGTCGAAATCGTGATTTTTTCGATCCCGCCCTGCATTTCGATAAAACCTTTGAATTGCCCGACCATGCCCTGGACAATCGAAACCATCGCGACTAACGCGGCAACGCCGAGAATAATGCCCGACATCGAAAGCAACGAACGCATTTTGTGCGCGAGGATTTCCCGAATCCCGTTCACGAATGCTCCGCAAAGTGTTCCGTAAAAATTCATTTTTTAAAAAACAAAAAAAGTGTCGCGTTCCCGCGTGAAATTAATGTGCAACATTTTCCTGCAAATAATCGCGCACGATTTGCCCGTCGCGCATTTCGACGACGCGTCCTGCGTATTTTGCCACGCCGAGATCGTGCGTTACCATAACGACCGGCAAGCCGTCGTCGCGTAGGGAACAAAGCAAATCCAGCGATCGGCGCACATTTTTGCTGTCGAGGTTTCCCGTCGGCTCGTCCGCCAAGACGATTCCCGGATTGTTCACGATGGCGCGCGCCGTTGCCACGCGCTGACGTTCGCCGCCGGAAAGTTCCGACGGGCGGTGCTTTACGCGGTGTTCCATCGCCACGCGCGAAAGCGCGAGATGCGCCCGCTCTTCCGCCTCTTTTCGCGGCACGCGCGAATACACGAGCGGGAGCATCACGTTTTCCAAAACGGTCAGCCTCGGCAACAAATTAAATGCCTGAAAAATAAATCCGATGCGGTTGGCGCGATACCACGCGCGGCGACCGGCACCGACATTTGAAACATCGTCGCCCTCAAAAATCAGCTTTCCGCTCGTGAGCGTATCCATAAAGCCGAGCATGTGCATCATCGTGGATTTTCCCGAACCGGAAGGACCGAGAATTGCGATAAATTCGCCCGCACGAATTTGGAGATTTACGCCGTCGAGCGCATGAACGTCTTCGTCGCCCATGCGATAAATTTTGCGGGCGTCGCGAAGCTCCACCACGGGAACGCTGTCGTTATCTTTCATTGCAATCCGAATTTTGGATAAAGAGGAGTGAATAATGAATGACGAATAGCGAATAATCCGTTGTTCAAAATTTTTGTTCGCTCTGCGTTATTAACGATTCACCATTCATTAAGAAAAACTACATCGGCGGCGGAGCGTCGTTCCCGCCGCGTCGGTCGGAACGCTCGCGTTTCTTCGCGGGAACGTCGGAATTGCCGCCCACGATTTCGCTTTGCGAAGGACGCGTTATTGCGATTTCGTCACCCTCAGCGACACCGTTTTTTATCTCGATAAAATTCAGATTTCCGACACCGATTTCGACGTAGCGGCGTTCAAAGCGATGCTCGCCGAGTTTGACAAAAACAAAGCGCCTATCGTCTTCCAAAAATACGGCACTGGCGGGAACGCTCACCGCATTTTCCGCACGCGAAACCAAAATCGAAATATTCGAGCTGATACCCGGACGAATCAGCCGTTTTCCGGATTGGAATTTTACGCGCACCGGAAATTTATAAAGCGTGGAAGTCGCGGAATCCTGAACGCCGAAGGGCGAAAGATAATCTACCTTGCCCACAAATGACGTTCCCGGAAGCGAGTCAAACGAAAGCTCGGCATCGGAATTGAGCCCGATTTTGTTTACTTCGATTTCGTTTAAATCCGCCTCAACGCGCAGGTTTTTCATGTCGTTAATTTTCATCAGCGTCGTTCCGTTAGAAAACGAACCGGCACCGGAAATGACGTTCCCGACGAAAACGTCGAGATTGGAAACCATGCCGTCGTGCGGCGCGCGAATTTGCGTTTTGGAAAGTTCTTCCCGGGCTTTTGCGAGCGAGGAGCGCACGACTTCGAGTTGGAGTTGCGCCGTTTCAAAATGCGTTACGGCATCGAGATAATCCTGCTCCGTGGCAAAATCATTTTCGTAAAGTTCCTTGATGCGAAGCATATCGCGCCGGGATTTTTCGACATCGAGTTCGCGTTGGCGTTCCGTGCGCTCCGCCGCATCAACTTCCGTTTGGTAAGTGCTGGCATCAATTTCGAGAAGCAAGTCGTTTTGCTTTACGTTGTCTCCGTTTTCAACGTTGATGCGGATGATTTTTCCGTTGATTTCGGATTTAATTTCGGTCGCCGTTTCCGGTTCCACAAATCCGGAAACGATAATGTTTTCCTCAATCGTTCTCGGCGTAGCCTTAACCGTCGGGACAGCCGGCAAGTTCGCCGTTGCGTTCCCGCCGTTTAAAACTTTTTCGCAACCGGTTCCGGCAAACGGGAACGCGGCGAGCAACGACAACGCCGCAACGGAAATAAATTTTTTCTGAAGTTTCATTGTTTTTGTAAAAAAAATCGGTTCAACAATAGAAATTAAAGTTCGCTGAAAAGCATTAAAATGCGCCCTGTTCCGACTCGTTCCCGTAATCGATTTCCTCCCAGGTAAAACCGTTTTCGGAAAGAATGCGCCCGTCAAGGCGCGCCGTTTTCGCCCGAGCAACGGCGACATCAAGCTGAGCCTGAATTTCTTCAAGACGCGCCGCATCCAACGAATCCTGGGCGGAAAGCACATCCGTCAGCGTTGCCTCGCCGAGCGAATAACGCGCGCGCTGACCTTTAAAAGACTCGTTTTGCATGTTGAGCGCGATTCTCGCCGCAGCAAGGCGTTCCCGCGCCGCTTCGAGGGAACGCCACGCCGAGCGGGCTTCAAACATCGCATTTTGCAAAGTCTGAGCCGCTTCAATTTCGACATTTTGCTGCCGCTTCATCGCCTGCCGGAGTTGCGCCTCGCTCGCGCGAAAACCGATAGGAACCGAAAATTGAATTCCCGCCGACAAATCGTAGCCGCGCCGATTTTCCGCATACGCGCCGCGCACGGCGTCCCAAGGCGCGCTTTCCCGCCCGCCGACCTCCGCGCCGAGCACCAAATCCAAGCTCGGAAGGTCCGCGTCTTCCGCCACCACGCGATTCAACGCCGCCTGCTCGCGGTCAATTTCTTTAATTTGCAAATCAATATCGAACACGCGAACGGCAGAAATCCATTCGCCGAACGAACGCGTTTCGCGGTTTTCCGGAGTTTCCTCAAGCTCCGCTACGCGATAAACGAGAGCTTCATCTTTATCGCCTTTTTCACCGAGAAGCTTGCGTATCGCGTCGTCGCAATTTTCCACGGACTGGCGCGCGCGCACCAAATTTACCCGCCGCGACGCCACTTCCGCTTCCGCCTGCAACACATCTTCGAGCGTTGCCGAACGACCGGATTTCAGCCGACGCTTTTTCTGCACCTGCTCAAGCACGCTTTCCGCGTGGCGCAAACTGCTCAAACGTGCGGAAACAAGCGCGTAGCTCGCCGAAAGATTCCAATACGCCACTTCCGTATCATAAATCAAATCCAATGTCGCCTTGCGTAGTGAAAGCCCGCTTTTTAAAACATTTTGCCTCGCAATAACCAGCGGCGCCAAATTGACAGTTTCGCCGAAACCTTTCATGAGCGGTTGCTTGAGCGAAACACCCGCCGCGACCGAAGAATCCGCCGAATACGGCCCCGTGTTGAGATTGTAACCGCGATTAAAATTACCGTAAACTTTTGCCTCCGTTCCGAACGAAAATTTCTTGGAAAGCTCGGCAGAATTATTCCAGCCCTGCACACTCGTGCGCGTGTCATTATTTTTCCAATACGGCACAGAACCCGACGTGTCGTAAACGGACGAAAACGAAAACTTCGGGTCAAACTCCGCTTCCGCGATTTCCGGCGTTTCTTCAACAATCGATTTTTCAACGCGCCCGACCGCGAGCCCGAGGTTTTTGCGCAAAGCCTGAGGAATTGCCTCTTCCAACGCCAACAACGTTCCCGGGCGCACCACTTTCGCCACATCTTCAGCCGTAATTTCCGGAAGCTCAAAGGCACGCCGCGCACGGCTCGCGGGAACGTCTTTAGAACCCGCATTTGCGGACGGCTCCGACACGAGAGCAACGGGAGCCGCGCTCAAAATCGTCGAAATCAGACAAAGCGGGAACGCTAAAAATATTTTTTTCATTACAACGCGATTTTCGAGGAAAACTCTTAATGCAAGGATGAACGCATCTGCCCCGAAATTGTTTCAAAAAAACCGCGATTTGCACATTCAAAAAAAAACGTTCCCGAAGCGGAAATTACGCAGACGGGAACGTTTTTTACGAAAAAAGAAAAAACGGCTTAAAGCTTGTCTTTAAAAATAATGTCAAACATCGCCTCCGTTTGGTCGCGCGTCGGGCGACCGCCGTCAACGCAAAAGCGAACGGAAAGCGCCACCACGTTTTTCGTCAGCATTTCATCAAAAATCGGCTGAAGAGCCTTCGGCAAAAAGAAGCAAAAACGACCGTAATCAAAATAGGATTTTTCGAGCGTTTGCCCGTCGACAAAATTGAGAAACGCCGTCCGCCCGTTGTCCGGTTTGAAAATATCGCTTTCGACAAAAACTTCGTAGCTACAAACAAAATTATTGTTCGCCGGATACTTTGCAAAAAGTTTAATCGAGCCGCGCTCGTATTGCGTAAGAGGGGTCAACTTCGAGATTTGTGCTTTTTCCATAATCATATGCCAATAAAACTAAATCGTTCTCGGCGCATTTCAAGCGAGAACTGCACATTTAAATCCGAACGAAAGCGCAAACGCCCTCTCCGTTCCCGCCGCGCGTCTTCCGAAGAAAAAACAGCAAAAAGCCCGCGAAGCTTTTATTTAAGCGGCTTCGCGGGCTTTTTTGAATGGCGCGCCCGCGAGGATTCGAACCCCGAACGAGTGATCCGTAGTCACTAGTGATATCCATTTCACCACGGGCGCGTTCAAAAATGTAGGAACAATAAAAGCGAATTTCCTAAAACGACGCAAGCAAAAAAATTATTTTTTTTTCGCCTATTTTCCGGCGGAAGATTTTTTCTTTTTCGGAGTTTTTTCCGAGAAATCAAAATCCGCATAAACAAGCCGATGATCGCTCGCTATTTGTGAGCGGGAATCTTCCGCTATTTTCGCCGAAGCGGGAACGTAAAATTTTTTGAAGAGCGACGGCGAAGCAAAAATCCGGTCGAAAGTAAAAAAATATCCGCGATGCGGATTAAAATAAGTCAACACTCCGCCCGCCGCATTTTTCGCGGGAAGTGCTTGCGCAAAAGATTCCGCCTCCAGCGCGGAAAGAGAGCTTGCCCCGGGAACGTCATTAAAATCACCCAGCAACAAAAACAACTCCGGCGTTTTTTTGGGACCGAGCTCCGGTGCGCGCACGGAAGCGGGAATTTTCGCGGCGCGCTTTTCGTCTGCCACAGCCAACTCAATCAGCCTCCGCACATAACGCGCCTCGCGGGAACGCCGCTCGTTGCACTCCGGATCATCGGGATCCGAAGAAACCTTGCTTTTCAAATGCACATTGTAAACGTGGAGCAAATGTCCGCCGGCAACCGGAATCACAACACCGAGCAACCCCCGGGAAAGTTTTTCCGGCGCGGAAATTTCTACGGTTTTTGAAAACGGCACGCGCGACAAAATCGCCAAGCGGTTGTAAGCATCTCCGCCCTCCAAGCACACGCGATACGGGAACGCAAGACCGCGCCGCGCCAACGCCTCCGCAAGTTCCTCCATCCACGCGTTCCCGCCGATTTCCTGCACAGCGAGCACATCCGGGCGCACGTCGAGAATCGTGCTATAAAGCGCGGCTTTCTCCTTCTGTGTTTTCGGATGCTTGTAGCGAAATTTTCCTTTTTCGGAAAATCGGTTTTCGTCTCGAAAATTATGCAAATTATATGTCCCGACTCGCAAGCGTTGCGGGAAATCAAAAAGCGGAGCGGGAAGAGAATCCGCGCGGTTCCCGCCCGTTTGCGAGCCGCCGTCCGCGCCGCGGAAAATCATTCCGCCGAAACAAAGTGCCGCTACGGACAAAAGCAGGAAACAAAGCGTGAAACGAAGTCTTTTTTGTCCTGCCATCATTTTTCTCCGAAGGAAAAATTACAAAGCCGTAAGCCGCTCGCGCACTTTTTTTATCACCGATTCGGCATCCAAGCCAAAGCGGGAACGCAAATCGCCGACACTCGTTCCGTGCGGCACAAAGCGATCTTCCCAGCCGAAACGCTCCACGGGAACGCACAATTTTTTTGCCGCAAGCGCTTCCAAAACCGCACTTCCGAAACCGCCCGCAAGCGCATGATCCTCAAGCGTTACAAAAAGCTTTGCGCGCTTCGCCTGCCCGGCAAGCAGGGCTTCATCAAGCGGTTTCACGAAACGCGCATTCACCAAGGTCGCACGCGTTCCCGTTTCCGCCTCAAGTTGTTTGCACAAGGCTTCCGCGACCGGCAACATCGAGCCGAGCGACCAAATGCAAACTTCCCCGTCGCCTTCGGCAAGCACTTCCGCTTTTCCGATTTCGAGAAGCGCGGGAACGTCCTTCTCTTTCGCGCCCGGCGCCGAGCCTCGCGGATAGCGAATAACATGCGGTCCGCCGCGCACAAAAGCCGTGTGCATCATGTCCGCAAGCTCGTCTTCATCTTTCGGCTGCATTACGGTCAGGTTCGGCAAACAACGCAACATCGCGATATCGAAAACGCCGTGATGCGTCGCACCGTCCTGCGGAGAAAGCCCCGCGCGGTCGAGGCAGAAAAGCACGTCCAAATTTTGCAGGCAAACATCGTGCATCACCATGTCCACCGCGCGCTGTATAAACGACGAATAAATCGCCACGCAGGGTTTCAGCCCGCGCGCCGCCAAGCCTGCCGCAAAAATAACGGCATGCCCTTCCGCGATACCCACATCAAAATAACGCTCCGGAAATTCTTTTTTCAGGAAACAAAGTCCCGTTCCCGCAGACATCGCCGCCGTGATTCCGACGATTTTTTCGTCATTGCGAGCGAAGCGCACCAAGGTTTTTCCGAACGCGTCCTGCCACGGAGCCGGCGCGCCGGGAACGATTTTCGTAGGCGTTCCCGTTTCCGGATTATACGGAGCGCAGCCGTGAAAACGATCCGGATGCGCCTCTGCCACCGGCAAGCCTTTGCCTTTGGTCGTGCGCACGTGAAGCAAAATCGGTTGCCGGGATTTTTTCGCAAATTCGAGAAAATCAATCAGTTGAGAAATATTGTGTCCGTCTATCGGACCGACGTAACGCAGCTTAAATTTCTCAAAAAGCGAAGACGCTCCCGACGTAAGCACCTGCTTTTTTTCCTGCTTCCACGCCGAGCCCGCGTGAATCAAATGCTCTCCGCACCACGGAATTTTAGAAACGAGACGCTTCAGCCCGCGCGTCGCGTCGTTGTAAAAACTCGTTGTAATAATGCGGTTCAAACAATCCGCGACGGCTCCGACATTGCGGTCAATCGACCATTCGTTGTCGTTAAGAATAACGATAAGCCGGCGCGTGTGCGCGGCAATATTGTTTAAAGCCTCCAGCGTGGAACCGTTTGTAACGGCGGCATCGCCGACCACGGCAACGACGTGTTCGTCTCCGCCGAGACGATCCCGGGCGGCGGCAATTCCGAGCGCGGCAGACAACGCCGTTCCCGCGTGTCCGCTCCCGAACGCGTCCGCCTCGCTTTCCTTGCGGTTGCAAAATCCGGAAATTCCGTCCGTTTGTCGAAGCGTGCCGAAGCGCGCGCCGCGACCGGTCAGAATTTTGTGCGCATAGCACTGGTGGGAAACATCGAAAACGATTTTGTCTTTCGGCACATCAAAAACGCGGTGCAACGCAACCGATAATTCCACCACACCCAAATTCGGAGCGACGTGCCCGCCGTTCTCCGACGTAACCGCGATAATGCGTTCCCGCAATTCGCGTGCGATTTCGGGAAGTTTTTCTGCGGGAACGCGTTTTAAATCCGCCGGAGACTGAATGTCATCAAGCATTCTTTTTTTTCAAAAAAATCAATATTCTCCTTCGTCAAAGGGTTGCGTTTCGGCTTCGCCTTCGGAGGAAACGGAACGCAACTGTTCAATGCGAAGTTCGGCGTCAGCCAATTTTTGCTGACAATTTTTCAAATGGCGCATTCCCGCTTCGTAGCGTTCCACCAATTCGGCAAGCGGAACTTCCCCGCCTTCAAGGCTTTCAACAATCGCCTCAAGTCGGGCAAGCTCTTCCTCAAACGTCAGCTCTTTTTCGTTCTTTTTTGTTTTGCTCACAACGAAGAGAATTAAAAGCGGAAAACCATTCGGAGTAAACGGAAAACCCGCCTACTCCGATTTGTTCGTTCGCCGATGCCGCGTCTTATTTCTTTTTGAAAGAAATTTCGACGGAGGGATTTTTCGCGTTGGCGGCGCAAACGTATTCGATGCGGATTTTGTGCGTTCCCGCCGCGAGGCGCACGCCGCGCGTTCCCGTCGTATTTTCCGTGCCGACGTTCGCGTAGGATTTCGCTTCCGTGCCGGGTTTGTAAAGCTTGTCCGCGTCGATGAGCTGAATATCGTAAAGGTGGACGAAGGCTTTGCTTCCCTTGTTTTTATCGGTTTTGAGCGAGAAAACGTATTCGCCTTCTTCGGGAACGGAAATCGTGCCTTCAATCAAAATGCCGCGCGCGCCGCGACCGTCGATAAATTTTTGCGGCAAAAGATTTTTCCCGAGCGGCTTTTCGTCCTTGCCGGAAAGCACGGGCTCCAAATGCGTTTGGCGGAAGTCCGGCACCCACGGGAACGCCTTGTCCGAAGCAAACGCTTTGTATCCGAATTTTAATTGCGCAGAGTTTCCGGCTTTCGCAATCGCGGGAACGGGATTTTTTTCAAAGAAAACTTTTTGCGAGAAATCGAGTCCGCGCGTGTATTCGTGCGGATGTTTTCCGTCGAAAGCGCGGCGGGAACGCAGAGCTTTGTCGCGCAATTTTTGCTGAAAATCTTCGCCGAAGCCCGGCTTGCCCGCGAGGTTTTTGGTTTCCTGCGGATCTTTTAATGTATCGTAAATTTCAAATACAACGGCATCGTCGCCGGAAAATTTTGTATTTTCATTTAAATTACGCGCCAAGCCTTTGTAGCCGTCAACCCAGACAACAAGCTGGTTGCGGCGCGAAAGTCCGCGGTGCGCGGGAACGAAATCGCCGCGATGCGTCGAAGAACCGCCGACGGAATATTCGCAGTAAATTTGCCCGGGCATCTGCTCGCCGCTTCCCGTGAGCGTCGGCAAAATCGACACGCCGTCCGAGCTCGACGGAATTTCCGCGCCGGCGGCATCGGCGAAGGTCGCGAGCCAATCGTGGAATTGCGACGGCTCGGTCGTCATTTTTTTCTTAGGAATAAATTTCGGCCAGCGCACGATGGCGGGAACGCGCAAGCCGCCTTCGAACACGTCGCGCTTGATGCCGTCCATCATCCCGTAAGATTTGAAAAACGCGGGATCCTGCGCGGGCGAGCCGGAGGAGAAATACGCGGTGCGCGCGCTGTCGTTGCCGGGTTCTTCGTGCGGCCCGTTGTCGGAGGTGAAAACGACCATCGTGTTGTCGTCGATTTTCAAATCTTTGAGCAGTTTGAAAAGGTCCGCCATCGCGTCGTCCACGCGGCGAATCATTGTCGAGTGGCGGCGGGCGGCATCGGTCGCGAAGTTTTTATTGTCCGGGTGAATGTAGGAATCGGGTTCGCCGAGTTTCGGCGAGGCGGTGTTGACGGTGCCGTTTTTCGTCCATTGCACGCCGCCTTTGAGCCCGCCGCCTGCGGGATACGCGCAGTTCGGCACGCGCAGAGAGCCGTGCGGCGCGGGAAGCGCGAGGTAGAGGAAAAACGGTTGGTTCGGCTTGGCTTTTTTGCTTTTGACAATCCAGTCTTTGGCGCGTGCGGTAAAAAGGTCGGTCGAATACGCGTTCCCGTTTTTCAGCTTCGGCGTCACGTTGGTTTCGTTTTCCCAAACGTAGCGACCGCAGTTCGCGGGATAGTGATAGTGCCCGGCGAGGTGGTCAAAAATACCGTAGAAATAATCGAATCCGCGTTCCCGCGCGCGGGCATAGCCGCGGTCGGCGTTCGAACCGTTCCCGACGCCGCCGATGCCCCATTTGCCGATGGCGGCGGTCGCGTAGCCGGCTTCGCTCAGGACGCTTCCGAGCGTGTGCACGTCGGCAATCGGCGTGTCAAACGTGTTGTCGCGCACTTGGCGCGTGTGTCCTTGGTGCATTCCCGTCATAAGCGAAGCGCGCGCGGGAGCACTGACCGGGCAAGCCGTGTAGTGGCGGGCGAGCAGAATGCCTTCGCTTGCCATTTTGTCGAGCGTCGGTGTTTTGAAGCGATTTTCGCGGGAACGGTTTTTAAATTTTTCGGCGTAGTTCCAATTGCAGTTTAAGTCGCCCCAGCCCATGTCGTCGACGAGCACGAAAATAATATTCGGGCGCGCCCCGGAAGCGGACTCGCCGTTCCCGAAAGCATTCGGAGTCAAAAGCGGAAGCGTTGTCAAAAACGAACAGGCGACACGAGGAAGCAAGGCGGAGAAACTCATAAGACCGAGGATTTTACCCGAACAACCGCCAACATGCAAAAAAAATCTCCCGTGCCCGCACGGGAACGCGGAACGCCGGGAGCTTCTTTTATTTAGCCTTTTTTTTTTACGCGCCGTGAGCGATTGAGACAAGGTGCTGAACGCGAGCCGTAATTCCGCCCCAGTCTTCCGCCTCCACCATTTCTCTCGGGCAAACCCAAGACGAGGCGCAGGCGATGACCTGACGCACGGAAAGCCAGCTCGCGATGTTTTCCGGTGTAACCCCGCCGGCGGCGACGATTTTCAATTCCGGCTTATGTGTAAATGCGGCAAGTGCCGACGACAAGAAAGCCGCGCCCATCGGCTCCGCCGGGAAAAACTTCTGCACGTCGCACCCGAACGAAAGTGCCTGCGTAACGTTAGACGGAGTCAAAACGCCGGGAATGAAAGGAAATCCGGCCTCCGTTGCCGCTTTCACGACCGCGGGATCAAATCCCGGAGAGATTCCGAATCCGGCACCGGCAGATGCCGCAAGCGAAACATCTTCCACCGACAAAATTGAGCCCGCGCCCACCACCATTTCCGGCACATCCGCTACGATATTTGCGATAGATGCCGCCGCCGAGGGCGAGCGAAACGAAATCTCCACAATATCGCAACCGCCGGCGAGCAGCGCGCGCGACAGCGGAACGGCTTTTTCCGGATCGTCAAAAATAGCAATAGGAATAATTTTCCGTGCGGAAAGGTGCTCTATAACAGCTTCCATATTCTCGAAATATTTAAAGGGATACGAGTTGTGTGATTGCCCGAAAGTTTAATTTTCCGACAGTTAAATTACCACACAAAAGAGCACCCGAAGGAAAAAATTATCCTTCAAAAAAGTTCTGAAAGCCGGGAACGCAAAAGTGAATCCGCCGCGTTCCCGCCGCAGATTCACCTGCTTAAAAAAACTTTTCAGAAAAAAGCCGCTAATTTGCAAAGCGGAACAGAGCGACGTCCCCGTCCTTAAACAGATAATCCTTACCCTCAAGGCGATATTTCCCCGCGTCGCGCGCTGCCGCCACGGAGCCTGCGGCGACGAGATCATCGTAGGAAACCACTTCCGCCTTGATAAAGCCTTTTTCGAAATCGGTGTGAATCACGCCCGCGCACTGCGGAGCCGTCATGCCTTTTTTAAATGTCCACGCCCGAGCCTCTTTTTCTCCTGCGGTGAAATACGAGGCGAGCCCGAGCAAATCATAGCTCAAGCGAATGAGCTGAGAAACGCCGCTGTCGTTCACGCCGAGGCTTTCCAAAAATTCTTTGCCTTCTTCCGGCGAAAGCTCGCAAAGCTCCGCCTCCACCTGCGCGCAAATCACGCAAACCCGCGCATCGTGATTTTTCGCAACATAATCGCGAACCTTGGCGACATACGCATTTTTCTCCGGCTCGGCGAGGCTCGATTCGTCCACGTTGCAGGCGTAAAGCACCGGTTTCGTCGTAAGCAGGAAAAAGCCCTTCATGCGGGAACGGTCATCATCGTTTGCAGACGGGAGCGTCGACGCCGGTTTTCCTTCGTTCAAGTGAGGAATCAGCCGGTTCAAAAGCTCAACGTTCGCGACGGCTTCCTTGTCCTGCCCTTTTACTTTTTTCAAATTACGTTCAAGCTGCGCCTCGCAGGACTGCAAATCCGCAAGCACGAGTTCCGTCGTAATCACCTCAATATCGCGCACGGGATCGACGCTTCCCATGTTGTGGATAATATCGTCGTTATCGAAACAACGCACGACTTGGACAATCGCATCCACTTCGCGGATGTTGGACAAAAACTTATTTCCGAGCCCTTCGCCCTTGGACGCTCCGGCAACCAAGCCGGCGATATCCACGAACTCAATCACGGCGGGAACGAGGACGCTCGTTTTGGCAATTTTCGAAAGCACGGAAAGTCGATCGTCCGGCACTTCCACGATTCCGACATTCGGTTCTATTGTGCAAAACGGATAATTCGCCGCCTCCGCGTTACGGGAACGCGTCAGCGCGTTAAAAAGCGTGCTTTTGCCGACATTCGGCAACCCTACAATTCCAGCTTGAAGCATATTGAAACAAAAAAATTAAGGTTCGGGATTAAACCGTATCTCCCCCGCACGCGCAAATTGAAATTTTAAAGCGTTCCCGCTTAAATCCGATTTCGCCTCGCGGGAACGCAAAAATCCGCCGCGCACCTGATACGGAAATTACATTTACTTTTTATTTTTCCGAGTGATAAAATTCTTGGGATTACTTACCCTTTTCCAAACACATGAAACATTCTTTTTCTCACCTTTCATTGATGACTGCGGCAGTCGCAATTAGCATTTCGACATCTTCCGCCTTCGGCGGTATGGTGGATACGCGTTACGACCTGCAGTATTATATGGATTTCGCCCGAAACAAGGGGATGTTCGACGTCGGAGCAACCAATATTACCGTGTATTACAAGGACGGGACTTCCGTCACGAATCCGGTTATTCCGATTATGCCGAATCTGGACGGATACGGGCAGAAAATGGCGGCGGAAAATTTGCAATACGGCACGCTGATGGGGTTCGGCGGATGCGGGCTCATCGAGCCCCAGTTCGCGGCGGGAGCGGCGCACGTGGGTGAAAATCCGGTTCTTTTCCTGACGGAGGGCGGCAACATGTCCACGCTTTATACTTCCGCCGGCTACAAAACCTATGCGTCGGATGTGGAAGTGCAACGCCTCAACAAAATCGTCACGGAAGTCGCCTACACGCCCATGGCGGATGATGCGTTCATGCGGACGCTCAAAAACGGGGATTGGCTGTGGCGATTGGGCGACGGGCATCAATACAACAGCGCAGGAGAAATTGTTACCTCCCTCACCGGCAGTAATACCTTAGGCGGGATTATCGGTATCGATTCCGTTAGCCAAGGTTCGGGAGGCGATTGGCTCGTTATGACCAACTGCCGGCAGCATGACGTTGCGAGTGATTTGCGCACGCCGCTGGACATCGGCCTCATGTTCGGAGACAGCGGCAGTCCTAATTATGCGTGGGATGCGGAAAACGAGCGGTTTTTGTTTGTCGTGGCGTGTTCCGCGGGAACGACAAACGCCGGGTTTAACAACATGGGCTGGTTGCGCAGTAATCCCGAGAAAGTGCAACAAGGCATAGATTCGTTTACGGTAGCGGCAAGCGGCTTTTCCGGCACGGAAAAGATTCTTTGGAACGCTCAAGACGCAACAACGGGAAAAGGCACTCTCACGCAAGGGGAAATCAGTGTAGAATACACGGGGAAAGGAACGGGAAATTCATTGAGCAATACCCTCGGACTGACATTTTCCACGACCGATACCGCCAATACGCAAACCTTGGAATTGCAAGCGAGCGTCAACATGGGCGCCGGCGCGCTCACGTTTGATAGCGGGAACTGGAAGCTTACGGAAGCAAACACAGACTTTACATTTAACAGCGCGGGCTTTGTGGTAAACGAAGGCGCAAGCCTTACGCTTGAGCTCACGGGAACGTCCGCCGAAGAAATCCGAAAAGTAGGCGCGGGAACGCTCACCATCGCCGGAAACGGAAACAACGAAGCGAGCCTGCGCGTCGGCGGCGGAGAAACTCAGTATAACGTTTCTTACGACGACAAAGGAAACATCACGGCTTGCACGCTCGGGAACATCGGCGAAACACGCCTGAACCGCACGGGCGGCTACGCGGCTTCTTCCGTGCGCTTGGAAGCCGGCGTGGCAATCGTTGTGCTGATGGCGGACAATCAGTTTAAAACCAAGTCCGTGGCAGGTGATACTTTTACCTTCGGGAACGCCGGAGGTTTACTCAATCTCAACGGGCACAATTTGGAATGGGGCGTCATCAACCAAGAAGGTTCCGGCACGGGAGCGCGCATCGGCAATTTCACTCCGCTCGGCGAAAATACGCCCGGCACCGCCACGTTCACTTACACGGGAACGGGAACCTTTGCCGGCTGCTTTACCGATGAAGGCGCAGACAGCACTGCCAAGCTCGCCGTCGTTTACAAAAATTCCGCTGAAAATGCTTCGTGGACGCTCACCGGAAATCACAGCAACGCGGGCGGGTTCTCGGTGGAAGCCGGCACGATGATTTTGCAGGGAAGCAACACGCCGCACGTGCACATGACCGACAACGGCGACTGGACTTACGCGACGCTGGAAGGCTCGGACGTTACCGTGAAAAGCGGTGCGACGTTCCGACTCTCCCACCATGCGCTCATGACCGGAAACATCAACGTCGAAGACGGCGGCTCGTTTGTTCTCAATCAAACCGTCAACGCGGCATCGGAATCCGTCGGCGGCAGTTTGCGGCAAGACACGGAAAAGCTCGGCATTACCTCGCTTATCGGCAATGTAACGCTGAACGGGAACGCAACGATGACGGCAAACACCGAATCTCCCGTCGCCACAACGATAAAGGGCAATATCACGGGAACGAGCACCGGGGGAACTCAATTTACCAAACAGGGAAGCGGCATTTTGATTGTAAACGGGCAAGTGAACGTTCCCGCAGGCTCCGTGGACGCGGGCGGGCTCGTCATCAAAGATGTTTCGCAAACCGGAAATTGGGAAAAATGGACTATCGGCGAGCAGGGATTTTTTGCCGCAGAGGGCATGAACAACGACGACGTGCTCAAATACGTGAGCGGCGATTCGGCGGGTGTTTTGGCTCTTACGAGCAATCAGGAAACGGAAATAGCACTCTCCGCTCATCAAAATCTCATCATCGGCGCGTGGGGCGACGTGAGCTACGGCACGACGGACAAGACGCTCGGCACGGTAAACGATTCTACCTACGGGAACGTTTGGAGGCTGGGCGGCGGCACGGGAACGCTAACGGTCAATTTCAAGCTCACGGGCGACGCGGATTTGCTCATCGGCAACGAATGGTCTTCCGGCACGGTGCACCTGACTAACACCGCCAACGATTTTTCGGGAGACATTTACATTTCCGGCTCAGGAAACAAACTCTCGTATGAAGCCGGTGCCTTGGGCACGGCGCGGGTGAATCTGACTTACGGGAACGCACTTGCCTTATACGAAGCCTCGCAGTTGAACATCATCAAAGAAGGCTCTTCCGGCGTGCTCGCACTGGGAACCGACGAATCCTTGAATTTAAGCGGAACCACTCTCGCTCTCGGCGCAAACGGAGCTTACACCTACACCGGAAATCTTACCGTAGATGAAAAATATCGCTTCGGCGGGAGCGGACACCTGACATTGGACACGGAACTCGCAAGCGCGATTTCGATGGAAATTGACGCTCAGGGAACAACGGGCAGCAGCGTAACTTTCGCCCGCGAAAATGCTTTTTCCGGAACGATTACGGCAGGCGGCGGGCTGTATCTGTCGAGCGCAAACAGCGCGGGCGACATCGGCATCCATGTCGGACACGAATCTGCGCTCGCGGCGGCTTCTTCCGTTTTACTTCAAAAAGGCACTGTTTTATATACGGACGGAAACAATCTGACGGTGAACAACCTGACGATGGAAAGCGGCTCGGCACTTCGCAACAACGGCACAACCGATTCGCTCGTCCTGCTCAATGTTGACGCCGGGAAAACCACCTCTCTCGCCGAAGACGTTCTTAACAGTGCCGCCGACACCGCAAAACTGCATCTTGTCAAAGGCGGAAAAGGAACACTTACGATGGCGGTCAATGCGAACTGGAGCGGAGGTTTGACCATCGGAGAAGGAACGGTAAAGGCAAATATAACTTCCACCGGAAAAACCACATCGGCAGGCGGTATCGGTTCCGTCAATAATACCATTTACGTGGCGGAGGCGGGAACCTTGTCCCTAACCGGAGTCAAAAAAACAAGCTGGGAACTGGGCGGCACCTGCCTACCTCAGACGGTTACGGGAACGGGAACCATCGAGTTCTCCACGGGCGGCGCGGCTCTTTTCTCCGTCCAAGGAACCTCCTTTGAGGGAACGCTCAAACTGATGGGGAAAACGCGCCTCTATGTAGGCACGCATCTTGCGACCGATAGTTACTACACTTTAGAAAACAACAAAAATGTGCTCAACAATGCCACTATCGACATCGAAGCCGGCAGTCAGGTGCGCATCGGATCCGGTCTTCGCTACCTGAAAGCAACAAGAGTAAGCCTCAATACGGATTTTGTCATCAGCGGGAACGGATTTTCGGGAGTCGACTCGGGGCTCGTTCATTCTGCCTGCAATACCGGGGCTCTTTCCATTGACGGCGATTCGACTGTCTACGGGAATATCACGCTGAAAACCGATGCGAGCATCGCCTCCTGGTCTGCGGGAAAGCTCCTCACATCCGTTTCTCAATGGCAAGCCTGCACGACCGGTTCTGCCAATGCTTCCTACGCTCTTAAAGGCTATCTCGGCGGGACGGTGCGCGGAAAAATTTTGGGCGAAGGCAAAACGCTGACAATCAGCGGGAACGAAGGCATGACCTTCACGGCAGACTCCGCCAACACCTACGGCGACTTGAAAATCACCAACGGCAACGGGAACAACGACGACAAATTTGCCCTGCGCCTAAACGGAGGGAAAGCCGTCAGCCAAACTTCCACCGCGCTGGGCACGGGCACCGTCACGCTCGGCGAAAACCTGATTCTCCGCCTCGCGGGAACGGGAACGGCAAACAACACCGACGTCGTTTACACTTACGGGAACGCCATTTCCGCCGGGAACGGCTCCACACTCCAAAGCTACAACATCACGAACCGCCTTACGGGAACGGTAACGATGAGCGGCTCGACGCTCAATCTCGCGACCGCGAACGGAGGCGTATTCGAACTCGCGGGCGGCATTTCCGGAAACGGCACACTGAACATCGCCGCAAACTCGAAAATCATTTTAGGCTCGGAAAACTCCGCTCGCGAAACAACGGCACAATTCACCGGAAACATCGCCGCAGAGGCGGGAACGGATTTCACCGTAGCTTCGCCTTCGTTCGTCGCGGGAACAACGACGTTTTCCGGAACAGACAGCCTGACGTTGCGCCTTTCCGGAACGAACGACTACACACTCGGCGGAATCACCGTCGCAGATTCCGACGCGGCTGACAGTGCCGCTTCGTCGCTGACGTTGAACTTCGATTTCACCGACATTCCGAGCGCAAAAGACGCAAATTCCTTTACGACACTATTCTCCGCCATCTCCGCCGAAAGCACGACCGTTTCGCTCTCGCTCAATTTGTTTAACGACATCGAAAGCGGGACCTACACCTTGGCAACGGGAACGCTCAGCGGAGATTTTTCATTGGAAAACACCCTGAACAACCGCCTGAGCCTCACACAAAACAACGGCTCGCTGATTCTCACCGTCGGAACGGACAACCGCCTGTATTGGGCGGCGGACGGCGCGACGCAAACCTGGGACACGACTTCCGCCAACTGGTATCAGGAATCGTCCGGCGGGAACGTCGCGTTCACAAGCGGTGCGTTCGTCGTCTTCGGCTCTAAGGGGGCGGCAAACAGCACGGAAAATTCCCGCGAAACAATCACGCTTGCCGCCGACCAAACCGTCGGAGCTCTCGTTTCCAAAGACGCGAATGCGTTTTACGAAATCACCGGGAAAGCCGCGCTTTCCGGCGATACTTTAACCGTCGGCGAAGGCGGAAATCTGAAATTGAGCACAGCTTCCGCAAACTTTACCGGCGACGTTCGCGTGGACGGCACCTCCGTGCTCGAAGTGAGTAAAACGGCGTTGACGGCGAACGTCAGCGCGACCGACGGAGCGACCTTCACGCTGTCCGATGCGGGAACGCTGAGCGGGAATTTGAATATTTCGGACGCAGACGCAAGCATCAGAAACGCAACGCTCGCCGGAAACATCGCCGCCGCAGGAAACGGAAAATTAATCTTGGATTCCGCAACAATCAGCGGCGCACGCAGTTTCAGTTTTGACGGCGCGGGAACGCTGGCAACTTCCGGGAACGCGACGCTCGGCGGCACGTTTACTTTTGCCGACAAACAAACGGCGCTGCAGGTCAACAATATGTCCGTCTCTTCCGGTGCGCTCACTTCCTCCGCCGCGCTGGATGTTGACGCGTTGTCGCTGGCAAGCGAAACTTCGCTGACGCTGACTCATGCTACCGGCTCAACGACGGAAATCGACGCCGTCGGCGGGAACGGCAGTTTGGTGAAAAACGCCGCCGGCAATCTGAATTTGGGAAGCGCAACGCTTTCCGGTTTAACCTTGAAAGGCGGCGGGATCACCGACATCAGCGGAAAAGTAACGGTGAGCGGGCATTTTTCTCTCGGCAAAGAAACGGTAAATTTGGTCAACGGAGCCGACGTGACGGTGGGACAATATACATCCGGCAACACGGCAGATTCTCAGCCGACGCTACTCACAATCGGCGAAGGTGCATCACTCACCATAACCGGAAACAACGATACGGATAGCAAGAGCAACAGTATCCTGTTAGCTCACTGGAAGACATCCGATTCTAAACTAACGCTTGCCGGAGGAACGCTTACAGCTCAGAACACGTCTATGCTGATGGGCTGGGATTCCGGAGCGACGTTTGAAGCCTCTTCCGGCACCGCCAACCTGAAAGGAATCCGTTTCTCCGCGCAACGAAACAATTCTGAACGCCTGATTTTAGGCTCTGCCGAAAGCGGCTCGGCGAGAATCAATCTGGGAAACGGCGGCATTTCCGGAATCGGCACGAATGACAGCGTGCTACTCGGGAACGGAACCATCGGAGCAAACGCAGATTTCTCCGTCAGCGGTGACGGCACGGTTCAGCTGGTCGCGACCACGGAAAGCACGGTTTTCGATACAAATGCGCACAAAATCACCGTAAACACAGCACTTACGGGAACGGGAAATCTCACGAAGCAAGGCGCGGGAACGCTCTTAATTTCCGGTAACGGAAGCGGATTTTCCGGAAACATCGCCGTCGAAGCCGGAGCCTTGGCGGTCGATGCGGTAGGAAAAAACATTTTGACTTCCGCCGCCTCCGTCAAAATCGGCGGGAACGCGACGCTGGATTTGTCCGCCCTGGACTTCTCGGACGGCGCGAACCGAATCGCCGTAGATACCGGCACGTCCGTTTCTTTTGCGAACACATCGACCGTCGCTTTCGCCAACTTGAAGGCGGGAACGGAATACGGCATTTTCAACATTTCCGGCGGCGCGCTGGACGGTTGGTCAACGCTGACGGCGTCCAATTTCACCCTCAGCGGAACAAAGCTTTCCGACATGGGACGCGTAGAACTCTCGCTCGGCATGTCGGGAAGTTTTTCCTACACCATAACGGACGGCTGGGATTTGACCTGGAACGGCGGGAACGAAAAATCGACATGGAATCAAAACGCCGAAAATAAAGTTTGGCAAACAAACCGCCCCGATATCACGACCGGGGAAATGATCGTCACGGCAACGGGTTATATGAATAATGACAACGTGGTATTCAACTCCGATGCAGATTTGAATTTGGAAGGGAATATTCGCGTGAAAAATATGACGGTCGCCGAAGGGGTAAACTTAAAAACTAACGGGACTCTCGCAATCACGGGAACGCTGAATTTAGGCGCGAACACAAGCTGGAACTTCTCCGGGAACACGACGCAGAGTTTCACGGAAAAGCAACTCAAAGATTTCGCTACCGCCAACACCGCGTTGGTTGTCGGCGAAGGCGCGACGCTGACCATGACGGACAAGGAAACGACACCAAACAACACCTCCTCGGCGTTTGATAAAGTAAGCGGTTCGGGGAATGTGGTGCTGAATCTTTCTGCGGACAACGGCACGGGCTTCAATCTGGATCAAATCTCCGGCAACATCACCGTTGCCGCCGGACGCTTGCAGGTGAACACTTCGAAATTCAACGAAGCTTCCGACATCCTTTTGACAAGCAACCAAAGCCAACTCGTTTTCAACGACACGGGAACGGAATTAAAAAACAATGTCGTATTAGGCTCTTCCACAACTATTCACGCAAATAGCGGATGTTCCGGAACGATTTCCGGCTTCATCAGCGGGAACGGCGGACTGACCAAAGCCGGCGCGGGAACGCTGACGTTCAAAGAGCAAAATACATATACGGGAGTAACCACTATCAGCGGCGGTAAAATCGTGCTCGATACGGCGGATGATTACCACCTGATGAATACCGTAACCGGGATCGGCGGCACGCTGGAAGTGGCGGGAGGAACGACCGTTTACAGTAGTGCCGATACCGCGCATAAAATTGCAACGAATCTCCGGATTAACAAAGGCGGTGTGTTCTCCTTTGACGGCAAAGGGAATGACCATTTCCAAGCAAACGTTTCCGGCACCGTTACCGTTGACGGCGGTATTTTGGATTTCGGAAACAGTTGCCAAATCCTGCGCATGTTTACCAACATTACGCTGAGCAACGGAGCAGAGTTGAAAGGCGAAGGCGCAATCGGCTCCGCAGGCTATGCCGCCGCGATGGAGTTTAACAATAACTCCACCATCAACGTAACATCCGGGGACAATACCATCTCTGCCACGACGCGCTTGAACGGCGGGAACGCTCGCACGCTCACCTACAATGTGAGCGAGGGTGCAACACTGAACGTAATCGGGCGAATCCATGCAGACTCGGAAACGATCTTGGGCAATATCAACAAAAACGGCGAGGGAACGGCAACTCTTTCCGCCCGCGCCATGCTCAACAAGGTGGAGACCAAGGGCGGCGAAATCGCCATCGCTTACACCGGCGACGACGGCAACACTATCGGCATTCTTGACGGCTCCGTCGGTTCCACGGCTACCGGGTCTTTCCGTTTGAAAGAGAACGCGAAGCTGAATGTCAGCTCTGCGCTTTGGGGGCGCACTCAAACGTCCGTGATTTTGGAAAAGAGTTCCGCACTCACGCACGGGAACGTCGAGTTTTCCAATAACGGGAACGCCGATGCCACGCTGAAAGCAACCGCCGAAAATCAGCAATTCAGCATCGGCTCCGCGAATTGGGCACTGACCAACGGACACGCAAAATCCACGGCATCGGAAGCCGCGACTCTCGCCGTCAAACTGGTTTCTTCCTCCGTCGAAAATGCGGGAATCGGCACGCTCACGGTCAATAATTCCGGGAACTCCGTTTCGGGTGTCGTCGCCTCGACCGGGAGCATCGTTTTGACGAATCAGGCAAACGGACTTTCGCTGACGGATCTGACCGTAGCGGAAGGACTAACCGTTTCCGCCTACGCAGACGCGTCCGCAACAGAAGCTTCGGAAGCCGAAATCCGCGTCGCGGGAACGGCATCGTTCGGCGCGGGCGCGCATCTGAACGCAAACCTTACACTGGCAAGCGGCGCGACTCTCGAAGTCGGGAACGGCGGGCTTTCCATGGGAAGTTCGTTAACGCTGAATCAGGGCATTTTCCTGAGCGATTCGACCTTGGCAAACGCCAACGCTCTAAAAACCGGCGAAACCCTCACCCTCTTTACGGGCGTAGATTACTTGGTTCTCATGACACAAGACGGAAAAACCGTTTGGGAAAATTCTTCGGAAACGTTGTCTTCCGGAGAACGCATTATTGCAGGTTCCTACTTCACGAACCTTTCCGGTGATTCGTTTGAGCTTTATTTCACGGGCGCGGAAAACGGCGGCACCATCGGGCTTTTGTCAATTCCGGAACCTTCGGCATTCGGTCTTATCGCGGGAACGTTTGCTCTTGCCCTCGTCGCCTCTCGACGAAAACGCGCTCCCCGAATGCAGACACTGCGAAATTAAAATTTTTTCGTGAAAAAAGCGTTCCCGCTTAAATCGGCTTTCGACGCGCGGGAACGCAAAAATCCGCCACGCTTTTATGGTTTGCGCGCAATATTGAATTGACAACGCAAGCGCGAAACAAGAGAATTGAGTTTCCTTTTTCGGGCTGTAGCGCAGTCTGGCTAGCGCATTTGCATGGGGTGCAAAGGGTCGGAGGTTCGAATCCTCTCAGCCCGACCAATTTTCTCCAAAAACCCGCTCTTCGGAACACCCGATTCGCGGGTTTTTTATTTTTTCTCAAACCGTTCCCGCGATACATATTTCATGGACTCTCAACTGATTACTACCCTTTCGCTACTGGGCATCTGCGTTTTCTTTTTCATTATCAACAAGCCGCGCATGGATGTCGTTGCGCTCCTGGCAATGCTCGCGCTCCCGCTTCTCGGGATTTTATCCCTGGAAGAAACGTTCAGCGGCTTCAGCGACCCGAGCGTTATTTTGATCGGGCTGATGTTTGTTATCGGCGAAGGGCTTGTCCGCACGGGCGTGTCCAACGATGTCGGCGCATGGATTTTGAAAAAAGCCGGCGGAAGCGAAACGAAACTGCTCGTTTTCATGATGGTCGCGGTTGCGCTTATCGGCTCCGTAATGAGTTCCACGGGGATTGTCGCGCTGTTTATTCCGATTGTTTTAAGCATCTCGACTAAGCTCAATGTTTCCCCGGCGAAGCTGATGATGCCGCTGAGCTTTGCCGGGCTTATCAGCGGGATGATGTCGCTCGTTGCCACGCCGCCGAATATGGTCGTCAACTCCATTTTAACCCGCGAGCAATTTTCCGGCTTCTCGTTTTTCGCGTTCACGCCGATCGGGATTATCGTGCTCGTTGCAGGCGTGCTTTACATGCTTTACGCCCGGCGTTTTCTCGGCTCGCAGGAAGACGAAAATCGCCGCGCCGTCGCCAAAACCACCTTTGCGGAGCTCGCCAACCGCTATGAACTGACCTGGCGGGACGCCGTTCTTGTCATTTCCCCCGCTTCTTCTTTCTGCGGGAAAAAAGTTTGCGAACTTCCGCTCCGCGCCGAATACGGTGCAAGCATCGTTTGCGTAGAACGGCGGGAACGCCTGAACCGGCAACTTATCGACCCTTCCGGCGAAACGATTTTGCGGGCGAACGACGCATTACTCATCGATTTTGAAAACGACAAAAGCCAAATCAGCGAACTTTGCGAAAAGCACAGCCTTATTCGTTTCCCGCTCGACGGCGGAAAACACTTTGAACACTCCGAACGCGAATTCGGCTTAGTCGAAGTTTCCGTCATGCCGGATTCTCCGCTCGACGGAAAAACTCCCATCGAAGCCAAGTTCCGTTCCCGCTACGGCATGAGCGTAATCGGAATCTTGCGCAACCGGAAAGCGATTTCAAAAAATGTCGTCCGCGAAAAACTTCGCGTCGGCGACATGCTTTTGCTTGCCGGCTCCTGGAAAGCGGCAGACGCGCTCCAGCTCCACCGCAAAAGCTTCATCGTTCTGAACGTTCCCGTCGAATTTGAAAACAAAACCGCCGTTCCCGGACGCGCCTCCTATGCGCTCATCAGCCTCCTCGTAATGGTCGGACTGATGATCAGCGGCATTGTTCCGAACGCGCTTGCCGCGCTGATAGGGTGCCTCATGCTTCTTGCCGCCCGCTGTATCGACATGGACCGCGCCTATCGCTGTATCAATTGGTCGAGCCTGATTTTAATCGTGGGCATGATTCCCTTTGCCACGGCACTCGAAAAAACCGGCGGGGTTGAAATCGCCGCCGACACGCTCATGCAAATTTTCGGGAACGCAGACCCGCGAATCATTCTCGGTGCGCTCATGGCGTTTACGATGATTGTCGGGCTCTTCATGTCGAATACCGTCACGGCGGTTTTGCTCGCGCCGATTGCCATTACCGTTGCCCGCTCTCTCGGGCTTGAGCCTTACCCGTTCGCGATGGGAATTGCGATTGCGGCGTCCACGGCGTTTATGACTCCGATTTCGTCTCCGGTAAACACGCTTGTTCTCGGTCCCGGGCGTTACCGCTTTATCGACTTTGTCAAACTCGGCGTGCCGTTTTCGGTCCTCGTGCTTCTTCTCGGCGTCGCATTTATTCCGCTTTTCTTCCCGTTCTCTTCGGCAGGCTAATTTCCAAAAATTCAAAAAAAAAACAGCTTGACCTTTCGCACGGAAAAAGATTTATTTTCTGCTTAAATTTATTCCTTTGGGGGCGTAGCTCATCTGGTAGAGCGCGACATTCGCATTGTCGAGGTAGTGAGTTCGAGTCTCATCGTCTCCACCAATTTTTTTTTCCAAAAACGAACCCGTTTTTGTCCCATGGTGTAATGGCAGCACAAGTGATTTTGGTTCACTTTGTTCAGGTTCGAGTCCTGATGGGACAACCACTTTTTCAAGCCCGCGTTTTGCGGGATTTTTTGTTTAAATTCCCGAAAAGATGATCGACGCCGAAAAACAGGCATTCGGAAATTCTCCCGCCGCGAGCTGGCTTTCGGGGGAAATTTTTGCCATGGCGCAAGCACTCGGCATCGAGGCGGAAGCGGCAGGCAAGCTTTCCGGCATCGTTTATCGCCTCGCGGAAGCCACCTCGGAAAACAAAGAAACGCACCTCAAAATCACCGAGCCCGCCGAATTGAGTTTTTTGAAGAACGCGACGGGAACGCTACCGATTTCGCGCCTCGCGGGAACGCCGGAACGCTTTTTCGCCGGAGAAGAAACTCCGCTAATTTTTGAAGAAAAAAACGCCGCGCTGTATTTTCTCCGTCATTATCGGCAGGAAATCCGGATCGCGCAGGAGCTTCTCCGCCGCACTCCGCGCGGGAACGCCGAGCAAGCCGCAACGCCGCACGCCGAAAGCCTCATCGCCTCGGCACTGCCCTTCCCGCTGAATGCCGGGCAATGCGCCGCCGTCCGCTCAATTATTTCCTCGCCGCTAACTTTCGTTTCCGGCGGTCCCGGAACCGGAAAAACCGCCCTCCTGCTCCGTGCGCTCCTCTGCCTCTACGACGAAAATCCGGAAATCCGCATTCGCCTCGCGGCGCCGACAGGAAAAGCCGCCGCGCGTATGAAGGAAGCAATTCGCGAACAGGCGCGAAGCATTGCACAAATGTCGTCCGCTTCCGGGCAAATTTCTCCGGAAGTTTTAGAAAAAGCACAAAGCCTTGAGCCGGGAACGCTTCACAGCCTTCTCAAAACCGGAGCTTCGCCGCTTGCAATGCCCGCTCCGCGCGAAATCGACGCAGACTACGTCATCATCGACGAAGCTTCGATGATTGATCAGTCAATCATGCACCGGCTGCTCGCTTCCGTGCGTGATCGAACGCGACTGGTTTTTCTCGGCGACAAAAATCAGCTCGATTCCGTCGGTGCCGGAAGAATCTTCGGTGCAGTCTGCGCAGCCCCGCAACTTCTCCCGGCGCGAACGGAACTGACGGAAAGCCGCCGCTTCAGCGCAAGCGGTTTTCTTGGCGCATTCGCGGGTGCAATCGTTTCCGGGAACGTTCCCGCCGCAGAAAAACTTCTCCGGGAGCAAGAGGAAACACTCCCTTTTTCTCCGACTTTCAGCCTCCGTCCGGAAAAAATTTCCCCGAAAAGCGTCGACAAGGTTTTGGCGGAAATTTTCCCCGAAAAACTCCGTTGCGTTCCCGCCGACATCGCGCCGGAAGAAATCCTTTCCCTCGTTGAATCCTCGCGCGTTCTCGCACCCATGCGCGGCGGAGCGTTCGGCACGGAAAAGCTCAACGCCCGCGCGCGAAGCCTTTTCGCGCCGCCGGGCACCGCAACGCGTCCGCACTTCCACGGACAGCCGATTCTCATCACGCGCAACGCCCCGCGGGAACGCCTCTACAACGGCGACATCGGCGTTGTTTTGCTCGACCCGCAAAGCCTTTCTTTTTTTGCCTATTTCCGAAGCGGAGACGGAGCAATCCGGCGCGTTCCCGCGACGCTGCTTCCGGACCACGAAACCGCCTACGCGATGAGTATTCACAAATCCCAAGGCTCGGAATTTACTCGCCTCGCCGTCATTTTCCCGGAAGAAGATTCGCCGCGGGAATTTCTTTCGCGCCAGCTTCTCTACACCGCCGTTACACGTTTTCGCGAAGCCGGAAGCTCCGCAAAATTCATTCTGCACTACAATCGGGAAACGCTCCTCGGTGCCGTCGCGCGCGACAACCCGATGCGCGAACTGCTTTTCGTAAAACGGGACACGGAAATTTCGGGAATGCAAAATGCCGCCGCGAAGCCCTGATTTTTTCGGGCGGATTCCGTTTTAAGTTTCGCATTTCCGGGCGGGAATCATTAGCGTGAACGCATGCAGGCAAAACAGATGGAGTGGTCAAAATTGCTTTCTTGCGAACGCTGGGGGCGCGCGACGGGCGCGGGAACGACACCGGAGCGACGTAGCGAATTTGAGCGTGATTACGGGCGCATTCTTTACTCCGGAATTTTTCGCCGCCTGCAGGACAAAACGCAGGTGTTTCCCATAGGACGCAACGATTACGTGCGCACGCGGCTGACACACAGTTTAGAAGTCGCCAACATCGGGAGTTCGCTCGGGCGCATTGTCGGCGAGGTTTTGTTGAAGCGGCATCCGCAGTTGCGGGAACGCGGCACGGAAGCGGCTCATTTTTCCTCGATTGTAGCGTCTGCCTGCCTTGCGCACGATATCGGCAATCCGCCGTTCGGGCATTTCGGGGAAGCGGCAATGGAATCCGCATTGAAAAAAGCGCGGGAACGCGGAGAAATCCCGGCGGATTCTCCCGAAAAATTTGAAGGCAACGCGCAGGGATTTCGCCTCCTGACCCGCACGGGCGAACCGATGGCGGGCAAAGGCTTGAAGCTGACGGCGGCGGTTTTGGGCGCGTTTATGAAATATCCCTGCTCGGAGGCTTTTTCGCGCGCAAAGCGCGGAGGAATCGCAGGAAAAAAGTTCGGTTTTATCTCCGAGGATACGGAAGCGGCACGCTTTGTGGCGACGGAAACGGGCTTGATTCCGCTGGCGGATGCGGGAACGCAACTGGCTTGGTGCCGCCACCCGCTGGCGTTTCTGATGGAGGCGGCAGATGATTTGAGCTACCTCATCGCCGATTTGGAAGACGCATTCGTTTCAAAAATAATCCTCTTCGATGCGATTCGGGATTTTCTGTTTCCGTTTATTTCGGAAAAAGAGCGTTCCCGCGCGGATTCCATCGCCGTGCAGGAAGGCGAAGAAAGTGCCGTGCATTATGTGCGCGCCGTGGCAATCGGAACCGGAATCCGCATGGCTTGCGATGTGTTTTTGGCGCGGGAAGAAGCCCTGCTTGCGGGAACGCAAAACAAGTCGCTCCTGGAAGAATCGGATTACGCGGAGGCAATGAAACGCCTGCGCCGGTTTTCTTTTGAAAATGTTTACAACGCACCTTCGGTCGTGGAAATCGAACTGATGGGCTTCCGCGTAATCGAATCTCTCTTTGCGTTTTTTGCGGAATGGATCAGAAATCCGCGCTCGGCAAAAGGCGGGAAAATCGGTCTGATGCTGAGAGGCGAACATCTCGCCGATGCCGGTGAGCACGCACGGCTTTTACATTTGTCCGACTATATTTCCGGAATGACGGATTCCTTCGCGCTTGCAACTTACCGCAAACTCCACGGAATTTAGGCACGAAGATTTTTACGTCTTTTTCGAAAATATTTGTTAAAGGAAGCGGCGCGCGATTTCGCCTCGGGAAATTTCGAAAAAGATTTTTTGCCCGTTCGGATTCACGTTGGGCTGGGACGTTTCAAAAAGCGCGGAAAGCAAATCCCGCAAATCGCCCTGCTCGGAAAGCGTCATCGCCGCGCGCGTTTGCAAGGCTTGCGTTCCCGCGAGCCGGGAAAGCGTTTCGTGAGCGACGTTCCCGCGGGAAAATTCCGCCGGAAGCCGAGCGATGCGGTCGACCAAATCCCGCACGAAACCGCAAACATCGGAATCCGGCGAAAGCCAATCCGGAATTTCGGTAATGCGGAAAAAATTGCGTCCGAATTCCTCAACGGAAAAACCGGCTTCCTCAAGGATTGCCCGATTCCTCATCAGAGCATCCGCGAGCACGGGTTCAAATTCTATAGACTCTGGAATGAGCAACAACTGAGAATGCCGTTCCGCATTTTTAAAACGCGCCAGCGCGCGCTCATACCAAATACGCTCCAAGGCAAGACGCGGATTAAAAATCAGAAGATTTTTTTCCACCTGAAAAAGCGCCAAGCCTTCAAAACGCCCGACGAATCTCCACGTTCTCCACGACGAATGCGTAGCAGCGTGATTTCCCGGGATTCCGGGTTCGGCGGGAACGCTCGCCGCCGGGTTCGACGGCAGATTCGGCAAAGAATTTCGCGGGAACGCTTTTTCTGCAGAGAAATCTTCTTTTCGGGGCAAATTTTGCAGCGGCACATCTTTTTCGCCGGAAAAATTCACGGGAACGCGAGAAGTTTGCGATTCCGGCGGAGAGACATTTTCCGAAATTGCGGAAGAGCGAGCAACCGACAACGGAGCGCGTGCCGCAGTTTCCTCGCGCGGAAAACCTGTCGGTAAAGCCGCCGCCGGCTCCGCATTTTCCGGCGCGACACCGAGCGTTTTTAAAACAGCGGAAATGATTAAATTTCGCACGGCGGATTCGTTCCGGAAACGCACTTCGCGCTTTGCCGGATGCACGTTAACGTCTACCGCATGCGGATCTATTTCCAGAAAAAGAAACGCCAGCGGATAGCGTCCGCGCGGAATAAGCGTATGGAAACTTTCGACCAGCGAATACGCCATCGTGCGATTATCGACGGGGCGACCGTTCACGACGGTTACCATTTCCGTTCTCGCCGCGCGGCTCACGCCGGGCTTGCCGACCAAACCGAATACGCGCATTCCTTCGCGCTCGTTTTCGCAAAGCGGAATCAAATCCTGCGATAGTTGGCGTCCCCAAATTGAGCCGACGCGTTCCCGCAAATCCGATTCCGCCGGAGAGCGAAAAATTTCGCGTCCGTTTTCCCAAAGCGTGAACGCGATTTCCGGATGCGCGACCGCATAAAGCCGCACGCAACGCGTAATATGAGCCGCTTCCGTATTTTCCGATTTTAAAAATTTCAGGCGCGCGGGAACGTTAAAAAACAACCTCGAAATTTCGATTCGCGTTCCCGTCGGCATACCGATTTCCCGGCAATAGCGATATTTACCGCCTTCGACCAAAATTTCCGAGCCGACCTGCGCGCCTCCGGGGCGTGTTTTCAGAGAAAAGCAGGAAACGCTCGCAATTGAGGGAAGTGCTTCCCCGCGAAATCCGAACGAGTGAATCGTGTCAAGATCCGCCGTCTCGCGAATTTTGCTCGTGGCGTGGCGTTCAAGTGCGAGCAAGGCTTGATCGGAGCTCATTCCGCAACCGTTGTCCTCAATCGCCATGAAACTTTTTCCGCCGTTGCGAAATTCGATGGTAATCCGCGTCGCTCCCGCATCTATCGCGTTTTCGAGCAACTCTTTTATCACGGACATCGGACGCTCAACCACTTCGCCGGCGGCGATTTGATTGGCAACATTGTCCGGCAATATGCGAATTTGAGCCATTTCGGGTTCGAACAAAAAAGGGGGCATGTTACGCGGATTTTGAAGATTTCACAACGAAGAATCTTTCAAGTGCACACGCGCCGTGAAGCCTCGGAAAACAATCCGGAATGCCGGGGTTCCCGGTTACCAACTCCCAATTCCCAGTTACCAATCTCCGACTCCCGAGCCGACAAACGAGCTCTCTAAACCGTTTTGGAATGCCGCGTTCCCGCCGCCGACGGCGAAAAATAAGCATCAAACGCCATCGCGATATTGCGAATGAAAAGGCGTCCGGTTTGCGTAACTTTCAATCCGGAATCACAAAATTCCGCCAAGCCGTCATCGGCAAGCGGACGAAGTTTTTCCAAGGAATCACGATATTTTTCGGCAAAATCAATGCCTCCGAGTTTTTTGCCCATCGCCGAAAAATCGAGTTCCAAATCGCACATGACGCGCATGATAATCTCGCGGCGGCGGCAATCTTCTTCCGTAAGAATCAATCCTTTGACCACCGGAAGCGTTCCCGCTTCGAGCGCGGCGACATAGCCGTCCAAATCTTTTTCATTCTGAGAAAAACTGCGCGCACTTTGAGAAATGGACGACATGCCCAAGCCGACAATCGGCAATCCGGCATGCGTCGAATAACCTTCAAAATTGCGTTGCAGGCGGCGTTCCCGCAATGCGGTTGCGAGCTCGTCTCCCTCTTTGGCGAAATGATCCATGCCGATGTAAACGTAGCCGGAACGCGTAAGTTTTTCGATGGCAGTCTTTAGAATCGCGAGTTTTTCGTCGGGCGACGGGAACGCATTTTCGCGCTCCAAAAGTTTTTGTTGCGGTTTAATCCACGGCACGTGCGCGTAGCTGAACACGGAAAGCCGATCCGGAGAAAGGCTCAGCACGCCGTCCAGTGTTTTTGAAAAACTTTCCGCCGTCTGGTGCGGCAAGCCGTAAATCAGGTCAAAATTAACGGAAGAAAAACCCGCTTCGCGCAAAGCCTCGACCGTTTCTCTCACAACGGGAAACGGTTGAACGCGATGAATGGCAAGCTGAACTTCGGCGTTCAAATCCTGCACGCCGAGCGATGCCCGCGAGCAACCGAGGCGGCGAAACGCGGCGATGACTTCGCGGCTCGCCGTGCGCGGATCCATTTCGACGGAAATTTCCGCATCTTCCGCAAAGTAAAACGCGCCGTGAAGCATCTCGGAAATGCGATCAATCTGCGCCGGTGAAAGTGCGCTCGGCGTGCCGCCGCCGAAATGAAGCTGTTGCACGATAAGGTCCGAACCCAACTCGTTTTTTCGCAGAAAAATTTCCCGCTCAAGCGCATTTATGTAACGCTCCGTCCCGGCGGCATCTCCGGCGGGAACGTTCGTGCAACCGCAATACCAACACAGATGGCGACAAAACGGAATGTGAACATAGAGCGAAACCGTGTTCCCGCCGGCTGTAATATCCTCGCGCATCGCGCAAAGAAGCGAATGCGCGGGAACGTCGTCTCGGAACTGCAACGCCGTCGGGTAAGACGTATAACGCGGTCCGGGCACATTGTATTTTTTGACCAACTCAAAATCTACGTTCATCGTGTCGTCATTTTGCGTTCCCGACCGCGTTCCCGCAATAGCGAACAAGGGGAAGGAAGGTTAAGATTAAAGATTAGAGGTTAAAGATTAAAGAGAACTCCAATTCCCGGCAAGCAGCTCCCAATTCCCAGTTACCAATTCCCAGTTCCCAGTTACCAATTCCCAGTTACCAATTCCCAGTTACCAGTTACCGTAATTTCGCGAATTGCGTGTTGTTTAAAAAAGCATTAGCCTTGCGCTTTGATTGAAAAATCAAACAAAACACACGAAACAACCACATTCTTAAAAAACAGAGGAAAAAAATTCTATGCCGCTTATTAATAAACTTTCGGCACGCCTCCAAAATCACCCGAAACGCGTTGTCTTCCCCGAAGGCTCGGACGTCCGCGTCATTCAGGCAGCGCGCCAATTCGCCACGCGCCGCCTCGGCGTTCCCGTGCTTATCGGAGACCGCACGCGCATCAAAGCAATCGCGGCGCGCCTCGACGTGCGCCTCGACGGAATCCGTATCATCGAGCCGGCGCGCTCTGCGGAATTGCCCGAATTTGTAAAAAAACTCAAAGGCATGCAACGCTTCAACGGAATGAATGAAGCCGAAGCAACCGATTACGTGCTTTCTCCGAATTATTTCGCCTGCATGATGTTGCTCACGGGAGCGGCAGATGCCATGGTCTGCGGCGCCACAACGATTCCGACCAACGCCCTCCGCGCCGTGTTTCAGCTCATTCCCCGCCAAGAAGGTGTCGAAACCGTTTCGTCCATGCAAATCATGGCGAAAGAAGATTCCTCTCTCGGCATTAACGGGACGCTCTTCCTCGCAGACTGCGCCGTGATTCCCGAACCGACGGCGGAACAGCTCGCAGACATCGCAATCACGACTTCGATGCTGTGCTACCACTTGACCAATGTGCCGCCGCGCGTCGCCATGCTTTCCTACACATCAAAGAGCCTGACGCGAAAAACACCCGTCGTTGAAAAAGTCAAAACAGCAACGGCGCTGGCGCGCGCCAAAGCCCGGGATTTCGACGTTCCCGTCGAAATCGACGGCGAATTGCAGGTGGACTCCGCCCTGGACGCGTTCACGGCAAATGTCAAAGGCGTCGAAGGTCCCGTTGCCGGCAAAGCCAATGTGCTCGTGTTCCCGGATTTGAACAGCGGAAACATTGCCTCCAAGTTCGCTCAACTCGTCGCGGAAATTCCCGCTTACGGACAAATCCTCACGGGACTGTCCAAACCGATTGCGGAAATTTCCCGCGGAGCAAGCGCGCACGACATTCTCGGCTCGGCAATCATCGTCGCCGCGCAAGCCGTCGACCGCCACTATCTCTATCCTTTGGACGCGGAAAATTAAGGAGAAACTCCAAGGCTTGAGAATTAAAAACTGAAAAAAGTTTCCGTTTCACACGAAACGAAATTCGGAACAAAAAATGGCACTCAATCAGGCATCTTTTGCGCACGACATTCCCGGACTTCTGACGCGCCCGATCAACACAACGACGCGGCGCATTTTTGTCGCCGCCACACGCCAAAATGACGGGAAAACCACGACTTCGCTCGGGCTTTTCGGTGCCCTGCTCTCGCTCGGGCACAATGTGAGCTATATCAAACCCGTCGCGCAGCGCATCGTCGAAGTCGAAAACGGCGTGGAAGTCGATGAAGACACGTTTTTGCTCAACAGCATTTACGATGTCAAAATCCCGATTGCGGCGATGTCGCCCGTCGCCGTGGATTCGCAATTCACGCGCCGCTATTTGGACGATCCCGCGCAACTCGCGCCGCACATTGCCGATACGATTTGCCGGGCGTTTGACCGTGCCGCTTACGAAAAAGACATTATCATCGTCGAGGGTTCCGGACATGCGGGAGTCGGCTCCGTTTTCAATGCGTCCAACGCGGACAACGCGAAAATGCTCAACTCCAAGGTTGTCATCGTTGCCGCCGGCGGGATCGGCAAGCCCGTGGACGAAATCGCGATGAACAAAGCACTTTTCGACAGTCGCGGCGTGGAATGCATCGGCGTAATTTTAAACAAGGTTTTGCCCGAAAAAATGAATGCCGTCCGGAAATATGCGGCGGCGGCATTGGAACGGCTCGGCGTTCCCCTACTCGGCTTGCTTCCCGTGGAGCAATCACTTTCCAGCCCGAATCTTTCCCAAATCGTTCAGGAAATTTGCGGACAATGGCTTGTGCCGCTCGTGAAAGGCAAATCTCAGCGCGCGGCACACATCATCGTCGGCGCAATGTCCGCACAGCATATTTTTAACTACATCCGCGAAAACACCGTAATTATCGCACCGGGAGACAGAGAAGATTTGCTTTTCGCACTCATCGCCGCGGCGGGAACGGCAGATATTCCGAAAATCACCGGCATCATTCTGACCAACGGACAAACGCCGCCGCCGCGCATTTTGTCGATGCTCAGCCAAATCGGCGTTCCCGTCGTCGCCACGGAGCGAGAATGCTTTGAAACGACGCGCCGCATCAACCGCATGATTGTAAAAATACAACCCGAGGACGCGGACAAAGTTTCCGTTATCGAATCGCTCATCCGTAAAAACGTCGATCTCGACCGTATTCTTGCAAGTATTTAACGGTAATGAATAACTGACAATGAATAGTGAACAATCCCTGCCTTAAAGATTTTGCTTAGGCAAAATCCCCAAACGGAACCGTTCACAATCCTCTATTTATGCCCTGGTCTATCTATTTAGCTTTAAAACAATTGTTCCCGCCCGGGAAACGCTTTCCCGCGTTCGCGCTGGTTTCGATTATCGGCGTTGCCATCGGCGTTTGCTCACTACTTGTCGTCCAAACCGTGATGAACGGTTTTTCGCAGGAACACCGCGAAAATATCCAACGCATGTACGGACACGAAATCGTCCGTAGCGTTAATTACCGCCCGATTCAAAATCACAAGCCGCTGATGGAAAAGCTGCTCGCGATTCCGGGCGTCGCCGCCTGCTCACCGTTTGCCGAAGGACAAGTGATGGTCAAAAACGGAAACGTTCCCGCGCTCCCGTTCGTGCGCGGCATTCACCTCGAGCTCGAAGACAAAGTCGTTCCCGTAAAAAAACTCATCATCGCCGGTTCGCTTGAAGAGCTCGACGACGACCGCGTTATTCTCGGGGATAAACTCGCGAACACGCTCGGCATTCGCGCGCTCGGACAAAAAATTGAAGTTTACTCACCGACAATGGTAGACGAGCTCAAGGACGACCAAGTTCCCCTGCCCGTCGAACTCGAAGTTTGCGGCATTTTTCGCTCCGGCTACGTTCCCGCCGACGAGAATACGATGATTGTTTCTCTGCGCCGCATGCAGGAACTTTATAATCTCGGACGCGGCGTCCACGGAATCCGCATTCGCTTGGACGATCCGGAAAAAGCGATTGAACTTTTGCCGGAAATTTCCCGCGCGCTCCCGAAAGGTCTCGAAGCACTCCCGTGGATGTATGTGAATTTCAATTTCCTCGAAGCCATTCGCTTTGAAAAATCGATGCTGTTTTTCCTGATGTTTATCATCACGCTCGTCGCATCGTTTTCGATTGCGAGCACGCTGTTCTCGGCGGTTGTTAAGCGTTCCCGCGAAATCGGGATTCTCGGCGCGCTCGGCGGGCGCCCGCGGCAAATCCTCGTGATTTTTGCGTCGCAGGGACTGTTTGTCGGACTCATCGGGTTCGTTCTCGGATGCGGACTGACATTTCTCATCGTCGCATTCCGCAACAACATTGTCGAAGGCATCAACAAACTTTTCGGTAGCGGAGAAATGGTGGCGCAAATGTATATGTTCCGGGAAATTCCGGTGCATTACAACGGGAACGACTTTCTGATCGCCGCGATTTTCACGCTCGCGACTACGACCGTCGCCGGGCTCATTCCCGCGATCTGGGCTTCCCGCAAAAAACCCGCCGAAGCCATGCGCGAAGCGTAAGTCGAAAAAAAAGAAACCACGAATGAGCACAGATAAACACGAATTTGAAAAAATTCTTCTACGCGACGAAGTTTTTAAAATCGTCGGCTGTGCGATGCGTGTTTCTTCCGCCCTCGGTCCCGGGCTTCTCGAAAAACCTTACGAAAATGCGCTCGTTGTAGAATTTGAAGACGCCGGCATTCCCTACGAACAACAAAAGCGTATTCAAATTTTTTACAAAGACCGACAAGTCGGAGACTATTACCCCGACTTGGTCGCCTTCGGAAAAATTATTATCGAAACAAAATCCATTTCAAAAATAACCGATATTGAGAGAGCCCAAACGCTGAATTACATGCGTCTCGCCAAACTCAAAGTCGGAATCATTCTCAACTTTCAAAAATCAAAGCTCGAATGGGAACGACTCGTTCTCTGACCCTTCGTGTTTATTCGTGTCTATTCGTGGTTTCTTTTTTATGGAAAGTGTTCTCTGCGCAAAAAATTTAAAAAAATCCTTCACGACTCCGGCGGGAACGATTGAAGTTCTCCGTGACGTCAATCTCGCCATCGCTCCCGGCGAAAGCGTTTCCGTGCGCGGCGAAAGCGGCGCGGGCAAAACAACGCTCCTGCAAATTCTCGGCGGACTCGACACGCCCGACTCCGGCGAGCTTTTTTGGAACGGCGAACGCATCACCAAGCGCGGGAACGCCTTTCTCGCCAAAGCCCGCACCAAACTCATCGGCTACGTTTTCCAATTTTTCCACCTCGTTCCCGAGCTGACGGCACTCGAAAACGTGCTGCTTGCCGCACGCATCGCGGGAACGCCGATGCGCCAAGCCCGCGCGCAAGCAAAGGAATTGCTCGCACGCGTCGGGCTCTCCGAACGCATGACGCACCTGCCGACGAAACTTTCCGGCGGCGAATGCCAACGCGTTGCCATCGCGCGCGCGCTCATCAATCGCCCGCCGCTGATTCTCGCCGACGAGCCGACCGGCAACCTCGACGAACGCACGGGCGAAGCGATTATGCAACTCATTATCGACGTTTGCCGCGAGCAAAACACCGCCCTGCTCCTTGTTACGCACAATCTTGATTTCGCCGCGCGCACCGACCGTTGTCTCGTCCTGCGCCACGGCATTCTCGAAGATTTGAAGGCAAAATAAAAAAACAAAACAAAAACGCGGGAAGCAGACAAAAACACTGCTTCCCGCGTTTTTTGCGTTCCCGTTCCGTTAACGAAATCCGCCGTGCGTGCGGCGCGGATCAAGGTGATGCGGCTGGAGCATGTCTTCGATATCTTTCCGGTTCGGGATTTTTTCGGACTCGACCATCTCGGTCGTGATCTCCCGAATAATGTATTCGCGGGCATCTTCGACTTTGTCGAAATAACGAAACAGATCCAAATCCTCAGGACTGATGTAGCCGAGTTCGACAAACGCGTTGAAATTGATGATTTTCTCCCAAAACTCGCGCCCGAAAAGCACAATCGGGATTTTCTTCGGCGTTTTCCGCGTCTGGACAAGTGTCAGCATTTCGAACAATTCGTCCATTGTTCCGAAGCCGCCCGGGAACGCAATCAGCGCGTGCGCAAGGTAAAGAAACCAGTATTTGCGAATAAAAAAGTAGCGGAACTCGAAATCCAATTCCGGAGAAATAAACGGGTTCGGCTTTTGTTCAAACGGCAAATGAATCCCGAGCCCGAGCGATTTCCCGCCCGCCTCGTAAGCACCGCGATTAGCGGCTTCCATAATGCCGGGACCGCCGCCGGAGCAAATGTAATAGCGGTCCGCCGGGTTTGAAAAATGCTCCTCGCTCCATTTCGTCAAATCGAAGGCAAGTTGCCGCGCCATTTCGTAATAGTGAGAATTGGCAACATCGCGCTCGGCGGCGGCGATGCGCAATCTGCGTTCAGCCTCGCTCAGCGGCAACTCATTTACTTTGCGGTGCGTTCGCGCCAAAGCTTCTTCGGCGTCAATTTTCGGAAGCGTTCGCGCCGACCCGAAAAACACAAGCGTTTTCCGAATCGAATACGGATAGAGCCGGTAATACGGCTCGAGCATTTCGCAGTGCACGCGAATGGTGCGCGCCGCCGGGCTGTTCAGAAAATCCAAATTTTCGTAAGCCTTGACGTGTTTAAACTGGGGAACTCTTTCTTCTTGCGGGGTAATGTTTTCTTCCATGGTTGGGATTTTACACCCGCTCCCCTGTCGGACGCGACCAAAAACCGTAAAACTTCTTACTCTTCTTTAAGGGAGCGCGTCATCAGTGCATAAACGGCGGATTTTAAATCCACGTTCCCGTAAACGATATTGTAAACGCACTTCAGAATCGGAGCGGAAACGCCGGAGCGGGAAGCCGTTTCGTAAAAATTTTTTGTCGAGTAGTAGCCTTCGACAACGGATTTTTGAGCATTCATTTTCGCCAATGCCGCCGCCGTTCCCGCGCGCCCGATTTCCATTCCGAACCGGCGGTTGCGCGACCAGTCGGCGGTCGAGGTCGCAATCAAATCGCCCATACCGCTAAGCCCGCGAACCGTTTCGACTTTTCCGCCTTCCGCTTCCACGAGGCGTCCCATTTCGGCAACGGCGCGCGTGAGCAAGGAGGCGCGCGCGTTCGCGCCGAGCTTCATTCCGTCGCAAACGCCGGCAGCAAGCGCGTAAATATTTTTTAATGCGCCGCAAAGCTCCACACCTATCAAATCCGTTGAGCGATAAATGCGAAACGACGCATTACTGAACTCGCTTTGTATTTTTTCCGCAAGCGATTCCGCCGCATCGCTCGCGAACGCAACGGCGGCGGGAAAGCCGGCGGCTACTTCCGCGGCATTGGTCGGACCGGAAATCGTGCCGCAGGATAAATCCGGAAACACCTGCTTCAAAACCTGCTCCGGGCGCAAAAGCGTTTCCGCCTCCAGCCCTTTGCAAAGAGAAATCACGATTTTGGTTTTCGGAGAAACGCAATTTTTCACGCGCTCCGCCGTCGCTCTCAAAGCTTTTGACGGACACGCAAAAATCAGCACGTCGCACTCCGTCAGAGCCGGTGCGGGAACGTGCGCAATCTGAATATCCTGCGGGAACGTAAACCCGGGCAAATAGTCTTTGTTTTCCCGCGTTCCCGCAATTTCCAAAGCTTGCTCAATACGGCGCGGAATCAGCGTAACGCGCTGACCGCAGCGATTAAGATGAATCGCCATTGCCGAGCCCCACGCGCCTGCGCCCAAAATTACAATATTCATAGAAAGAGGATTATAGAAAATTAATGCCGAAGAATTATTCGTTTTTTACCCGTCAATTGCGGCGGACATCGTCGCGGTAAGCGGAAATGGCGGCAACTGCCTGCGAGCCGAGCTCCGCGTAAACTTTTGCAAAAGACGGTTTTTTCGGAGAGAGCCCGAGAATATCATGCATGACGATGATTTGCCCGTCGCAAGCCGTTCCGGAGCCGATTCCCACCGTCGGAACCGACGCATTTTCCGTAATTTCTCCGGCGAGCTCCGGCACCATCATTTCAAGCAACAAGGCAAATGCGCCTGCTTTTTCGTGTGCGCGCGCCGCAGCAAGAAGCGCGGATTTTTCGTCTTCGGTTTTTCCGAATTTTCTGTATCCGCCTTCCTGATACACGTTTTGCGCCTGAAGCCCGATATGCGCCCAAACGGGAACGCCTGCCGCCGTAAGGCGCGCAATCGTCGGAGCCATTTCAATTCCGCCTTCAATTTTTACGGCTTCCGCTCCGCCTTCCTGCATGAGCCGCATGCAAATTTTCAAAAGTTCCGAAAATTCTCCGTGAGCCACGCCGAAAGGAATATCCGCGGCGATGAGCGCATTCGGACGCGCGCGCGCAACCGCCGCCGTGTGGTGCACCATCATATCGGCGGTTACGGGAACGGTGCTGTCAAACCCGAGCACAACGTTCCCGACGGAGTCTCCGACGAGAATCACGTCCACGTCCGCCGCATCGGCAAGCCGCGCCGTTACCGTATCATAAGCCGTGATACAAACGATTTGCGAATTTCCTTTCGCTTGGCGAAGGCTTTTGGTTGTTCGTTTCATGGGTTAAAATCGGGAAAAGTTTCCCGTCTATTATGTTCGCGTTCCCGTTTGCGGCAAATGCAAAGTAGCAAAAGGAAATTCAGGAATCGGAATCAGGAAAAGCAAAACTTCCCGATTTTTCCTAAATGTTCATTCCTCGCTTTCTTGCGGCGGGGGAAAATTCCACAACGCGTTCCCGAGCTGAAACATATTTCCGAAAATCAAATCCGAATCCGGAATCGCAGACAAAAGTGTTTCCGGCATGTGCGTTCCCGTCGCCACGCAAGCAACCGGCATTCCGACCGTTCCCGCCGCCTGAATATCAAACGGAGAATCGCCCACCATGAGAGTTTCCGCCGCGTTCGCGCCGAGTGCGGCAAGAACCGCTTCGGAAAATTCACGCTGAGGCTTGCGCCAAGGCATTTCCGGCGTATTCGTGCCGAAAGCCGCATCAAAAAGCTCCGCAAGCCCCAAATAATCCAAAAGCGCAAGCGTCGCGTCGTGATCCTTATTTGTGAAAACGACGGTGCGTATTCCGCGTTCCCGCAAATGCCGCAAAATCCATTTAACGCCCGGCAACACAAACGCGCCTTCAAACATCACTTCGTGAAAATGTTCGCGAAACCGCCGCACGCCCTCCGGCGCGAGTTCGTCTCCGATGAGTTTTGACATCGTCATCGAAATCGAGCCGCCGACCGTTGCACGAAGCACGTCCAAGCTCTGCGGCACAAGCCCGAGAGATTTCGCGACATCACTGTAGCAACGGTGAATCGCCGTGAAATTATCAATCAGCGTGCCGTCCAAATCGAACAGCACCGTCCGGATTTTCTGATTATCAAAAGCCATCGCTAAAATAAAAACGGGAGAAGCGACACTTTCGACGCTTCTCCCGTAAAATCGCCGTTTATTTCCAAAGGATTTCAAAAATATCCACCGGAGAGGATTTTCCGGGCTTTACCGTAACTTTAACCTTCCCGTTTTCCTTTGAAACAGAAACGGATTTCGGGGAATCCGAAAGCACGACGGCATCCTTCGCGGGACCGGGGCTGACAAAAGTTTCCGTGCTTTTCACCGTGTAGTAAGACAACGGATCGCCGTCGAAGATCGCGCCCTTGGAATTTGCTTTTGCGTCTTCGGGAACGTCAAACTTGAACTCTTTCAGCTTCATGTTAAACGCCTTTCCGGAAGTATTCACGAAGCGGAAGAAACGGATTTTTTTCGCCACGTCCAAATCGATATAGACTTCGTCCTTTTTCGTTTTGGCATCGGCGGCTTTCCAGGTTTTTCCGTCCGTCGAAAGCTCAAGCGTGCCGTGTTTTGCCGCGTCTTCGTTTTCCAAAATCAAATGAACGTAATCGCCGTAAACGCCTTCGGGAAGTTCGATTCCGACAAATTGCTTCGGCTTGAGCGTAACCGGTTCAAACTTGCGAATGCGAACGTATTTGCCCTCGCGCACGGCAATGTCTTTTTTCATTTGCTCAACGTCCGAGAGCACTTTGTAGGCGACTTCGCTCGGCTCCATCGTATTGGTGTTCACACCGAGTTGCTTGCAAAGTTTCGTCCATTCGTTTTGATAAGTTTTCGTCAAAAACGGAGCAACTTCCCGCGCGGCGACCTTGCTCGGATTGCGATGCGGCGCGCCGATTTTGTCGGCATGATGCGCCTGTTCCGCCATGGTGCGATCCCGCGAAACGTAGTATCTCGCCGCTTTCGCCGCGTATTCCAAACGTTTTTTCACGTCCTTCGCCATTGCGAAATTAACGGTCATCGTTCCCCATTTTCCGGTTTCTCCGAGCGTGCGCACCCAAAACTCCGTTTCGAGCCACAAATCCGGATTGTCCGTCGGGATGGTTTTCACGAGCCGAGAGCTCGCGAGACGCATTTTTTTAAACTCGGAAAGCAGCTTTTTTGCCGTTCCCGTGGAGAGTTTTCCGTGTTCCAGCTCTTTGGTCGCCTTATCAAGCACGGGCTTAAACTCTACGGATTCTTCGCGGCGGTAACCGTGTCCGTTCGGACCTTGGTCGGAGCTGTGGTTCGCGAGAGTTTGCATTGACGACGCATATTTCGGGAACAGCGCTTTGATACTGTATTTCCACGAAGTTTCGGAATCAAACGCGTCGACGTTCCAGCAGTAGTCACCGACGCCGAAGAGTGCGATTTTCGACGCTTCCGGCTTATCCATCGGGTTGGAAACGAAACCGGAATACTTATCGCGATTCTCCTTCGCCAAGCCGTAAGTGCGCCCGAGCAAAAGTGCGCTCGCGCAATAGTCCACCACCGGCCAGTTCCACCAAATATACGGCGGGCGCTTCAGACGCTTGGAAACCCAGTCTACGGTGCCTTCCGTAATGTCCGTGCAAACGGAATCGCCCGTCCACATCACGCGGATACTCGGGTGAAGTTTATCGCCGAGAATATCGAGATAATCACCGCCCGACCACGATTTGTTGTATTGGCTCGGGCACATTACAAGCGGCGTTACGTCGTCTTTTTTCGAGAGAAAATTCTCTACGACGTAGTTGCAGACTTCCGCCTGCAATTCCGCATTGTGCTTGAAAATATCGTCGAAAAACACGCCGAACGAACGCACGCCGAGGTCATACATGATTTCGAATTTTTTCACCAGTTTTTTCATGTCCTCCTGCGGGTTGGACGAATTGGTGATGATGCTTCCGACGTGCGCCGCCCAAACAAAATCCACATGGTTTTCGTGCGCGGACTGAATTTGTTTTTTCAAAAGTTCAACCGTTTCTTTCGGATACGGTTCCCACCAGCGCGCATGGTGATACGGATCGTCTTTCGGTCCGTAAATGTAAGTATTAATTTTATACTTTCCGTAAAAATCAAATTGGCTGAGGCGCGCATCCGAAGTCCACGGACGCCCGTAGTAACCTTCGACGCTCCCGCGGTGTTGCACGTCCGGCCAATCCGCCACCTCGCAAACCGCGATCTTCCCGTCGGCTTCAATCATTCGCGCGAGTGTCTGCGCCGCATAAAAAACGCCGGAAGCGTCCTTTGCAAAAATTTCGATTTTTGCGGGCGTAACTTTCAAAACATAAGCTTCGGGAACGTCTTTCACCTTTCGCTTGGAAAATTCCCGCGCGATTTTGGCTTTGTCCTTTTCGACGACAATCGGAACTTTCCCTGCCGCCTTGATTTTCCTCGCCTTCAGCACGCCGGAAAGTGCCTTTTTCAAATCCGGATTCTTCGCGAAGGAACGACCCGAGAGCTTGCTCGCGTCAATTGTTGAACTGCCAGAAACTTTTACGGCTTGCGGCTTCGGGTAAACATCTGTTTCCGGGGAGCCCGCGTAAAGACACGGGAACGCAAACAACGAAACGGCAATAGCAGATAATGTGTGCTTGGGAAAGGGGAACATACAGGGCGCGACTATAGCGCGCGAGCCGCCTTTTTTCAATTTCTTTTTCCTAAAAAAATATTTCAAGAAAAAAAAAAAGAACGTTCCCGCGCCGCCGCACAAATTTTCTCAGGGACAAAAAAAAAGATTGTCTAATCCGCCAAAGCACACAGAATCGCTATTGTTTTTTTCACCCTATAAAACCAATAAAGATTATGTTCAAAAAATCGAAACTCGCACTCGCATCCATGGCGGTCGCTACGGCTCTTATGCTCTCCGGCTGCTTCTCCGGAAATCCGAACAATCCGGATCAGAACTTCGCCGCGCTCAAGCGTTGGAATAAGTTCAACAACTCCTGGCAGATGGCGGACTCCGCTGAAGCCAACAAATGGATCAACGCAATCCTCGGCACGATCCCGTGCGGCATCGTTTACGGCCTCTGCACGTGGGGTGACGTCCTCATCTTCAATACGATGGGCTTCTGGACCGGAGACAATCCGTTCGCTTCCAACACCTATGTTGACGAAAACGGTGCTGAGTTCCGCGTTGCTCAAACGAACGAAAACACGATCGAAGTAACCGAAGTCGCTACGAACGAAACGAAGGAATTCTCCTTCATCGTCGCTTCGAAATAAGCTTCGGCTTTCGCAAAAACGGCGTTCCCGACTCTTACGCGGGAACGCCGTTTTTTTTGAAAATACGCTCTCTTTAATCTTTAAGCTTTGCTCTTTAATCTCTAAGCTCCTCTGCTTTCATTTTTAGTTATCATGAGCGACGAACAAAAAAAATCAGCCAACTCTCTCGCAGATATTTCGCACGACCTTTTTGCCGTGCGCATGGAAAAGCTCAACCAACTGCGCGCCGCCGGCGAAGACCCGTTCCGCGCGAACTGGAACCAGACGCACACTTCCAAAGACTGCGTTGCCCTCATGCAACCCGCCATCGACGCCGCAAAAGCCGCGGGAACGGACATTCACGAAATCCCGTCCTCTACCGAGGAAGTTTCCGTCGCCGGGCGTGTTATCGCCATTCGCATCATGGGCAAAGCGAGCTTCATGAAACTTCTTGACCGCGACGGCGTGCAACAGATTTACCTTACGCGCGACATTCTCGGCGAAGACCGCTACAACAAGCATTTCAAAAAAATGGTCGACATCGGCGACTTTGTCGGCGTTCGCGGCGAGCTTTTTGTTACGAAAACCGGAGAAGTTACCGTGCGTGCCCGCGCCTACGAACTCGTCGCCAAGGCGCTTCGCCCGCTTCCGGAAAAATGGCACGGCATCACGGACGAAGAACAGGTTTCCCGCCAGCGTTACCTCGACCTCATTGCGAACGCGGATTCGAAAAAACGTCTCCTGCAACGCTCGCAAATCATCGCCGAAATCCGCAAATTCCTCTGGCAACGCGATTTCGTCGAAGTCGAAACTCCTTCCTTGCACCCGATTGCCGGCGGCGCGGCGGCTCGCCCGTTCATCACGCATTTTAACGCGCTCGACTGCGAATTTTTCCTGCGCATTGCGCTCGAACTTCACCTGAAACGCTGCCTCGTCGGTGGGATCGAACGCGTTTTCGAAATCGGTCGCGTCTTCCGCAACGAAGGCATCGACCGCCGCCACAATCCGGAATTTACGATGATGGAAATCTATCAGGCGTATTCCGATTACGAAGGCATGATGACGCTCATCCGCGAACTCATTCAGCACCTTTGCAAAACCGTTATCGGCACGACGACGATCACGCGCTACGACGGGCAAGTCATCGAGCTCGGCGGCGAATGGCGCGTTGCCGACTATAAAGACCTCGTGCGGGAACGCACCGGCCGCGCCGGCTGGTTCGAACTTTCCAAGGCGGAAAAAATCGCCGAATGCCGCCGCATGGCGGACGAAATTCGCGCCCAAGCCAAGGCGGAAGCCGAAGCCCGCGGCGAAGAGCTCAAGAACAAAGACCTCATGGTGCCGGATCCGCGCGAAGACTGGGAAGATTACGAAGTTACGAACGAAGTTTACGGCAAGCTCATCGAGCCGAATCTGATTCAGCCGACCTTCGTCACGCACATCATGAAGGAACTTTGCCCGCTCGCGAAAATCAACGAAAAGGATCCGAGCGTCATCGACGTTTTCGAGCTTTGCATCAACGGACAGGAAATCGCGCCCGCTTATTCCGAGCAAAACGATCCGATTACACAGCGCACGATGTTCGAACTTCAAGCCGGCGAAGAGCAACAAAAAATCGACCAAGACTTCCTTGTCGCGATGGAACACGGCATGCCGCCGGCGGGCGGAATGGGCGTCGGCATCGACCGCCTCTGCATGTTGCTTACGGGTTGCGCAAACATCCGCGAAACGATTCTCTTCCCGACGCTTAAGCCGGACTACGTTTCCGGTCCGCAGAAGAAAGAAGCGTGAAGAGAGATTAGAGATTAAAGGTTAAAGATTAAAGAAAAGCGTTCCCGCGCGACAAAAGTCGATTTTAAGCGGGAACGCTTTTTTTTGCACAAATCCGCGAAGGTGCAAAAATTTTTAAGTAACTCTCACGGAGACATAAAACCACAGAGTTTTTACTTTGAGATTAAAACATTCTCGCTCCATTGCGCCGCGGGAACGCCGGAGAGCGAATGCGTTCCCGTCGCGGCGCGGTATTTACAATCCGACACACAGGGCGGCGGCTTACGCCTTGCCCTGTGCTGAACTCTTCCTGCGCTTTCAGCGCGTGTTTTTACTTTTTAAAGAAAAAACGACCGAGACATCTACCCTATTTTCGAGTAAAAACACGCCCCGAAGGGGCACAGGAATTTAGCGTAGGGCAAACAAACGAAGCGACGTGCCGCCCTGCTAAACGGACAACCCCATTTCGCAACCTGTAAGGGGGCGGAGAAAATCAACGTTCCATTGCTCCGCAACGCTACCGTCCGCCAAAAGACTTACACGAAAAGAACAACAACGGGCGTTTTTCTTTAATCTATAATCTATTTCCGGCGGCGGCGAACTGCGACGAACACGAGAGTGAGCGTTCCCGCAAGCAAGCTGAACGCGGAGGGTTCGGGAATTGCCACGCTCCAGCCCATCGCGCGCATCAAATCCAGTTCGTCCGCATTGAGTTCGCGACGAATTTTTCCGTTTGCTATGGCATAAGACATCAGCGGCTCGTCTTTCCCGTTCCCGTCGCCGTCTGCGTATTCGACGTGTGCCATCGAGGATCCGGCAGAATACTCGTCGGGATTATAGATTTTCAGCGTTGAAAGCTCCAAGTCTCCGTTTTCTCCTTCTCCGGTTTTCAGAAAATATTCTTTCCCGGGAGCGTAATTGTCGCCGGTTTCATATTCTTTGATATTAGGGAAAACGGAAGAAACCGTTTGGGTTAAAACTTCATCAAATGTTCCCGAGGTATTTTCCGCGACAATCAATGTATCGAATGTTGTTACGCCGGTGAAAATTTCCGTTTTTCCGGAGGTTGAGTTGAATTGCCATTTATTGCTCCAGCCGGTGCTCGTGCAAAGCGTGTTAAATCCCATAATGTGTCCGATTTCATGCGTCAGCACGCTTTGGAAATCATATTGTTCCGATTTGATTTCTTTCTCGGATTCACCGAAATAGAAATTTGCATCTTTGGAAAGAAGAACGAAGGCACTTTTTTCCGAGCCGGAAAGCCCGAAGTATCCGGAATATGAAGTTCCGTTCCCGCGTAGCGCGGCTTCTGCTCCGGAGAGCGTGATGCCCGAGGCGGAATCAAAATACCAAACGTCGGTTGCTCCGCCCAGCGTTCCCGCCCCGAGATCTTCCCAAATGAAAGCGACTTTTACTTTTTCCGTCGCATTGGTCGTAACGACGCTGTTCCAATAATTCATGGAACGCGCTACGCTTGATTTCATTTCTTCCGTCCAATCTTTTGCTCCGGAATATTTCTCGTTTGTAGAATCACTTTTCACGTAATAAGACGAATTAAAAACATCACCGTTCCCGTAGTAAGTTACTTCGAAATTTCCGTAGGTCGCGGTTTCGACGGCGGCAAAAGCCGAAGCGGCGGAAAAGAAAAACGCGCCGACGGCAACGCGAGCGTAATTTTTTGCGTAAATCATAATCTTCGCATTTAAAACCACCAAAACGGTAAACTTCAATTACAAAATTGTTTCGCTACTTTTTCATTTTGCGTTCCCGCAGGAGCGCAGGCAAAATTTTTTCCCGATGAAGAAAAAATCCGCACTCGCCCTTTCGTTTGTCGTGCTTGCGTCAATCGCGCTTTCCGGTTGCGCGGGAACGCCCGCCACACACACCTACTGGCGAAAAAACCCGCAAACGGAAACTTATTCCCGCCACGACACTTATTCCCGCCTTTCCGCAGACGAAATCCGGGAGCTCGGGCTGGTAAAAGAGTTGCCTGAAGATGCCAAAACCATCAACTGAATTTCTCATGAAAAACGTTCTCGCCCTCATCACTCACGGCGTTGAAGAAATCGAAGCCGTTACGCCGTTTGATTTGCTCAATCGCGCCGAAATCGGACTCACGATTGCCGCGCTCGGCGTTTCCGAAAATCTGCTCGTTCGCGGGCGTAGCGGTTTGGAAATAAAAGCCCACGTCAACTTCGAAACCCTCGCGGGAACGCCGGACGACGATTACGCAACGCTCGCCGGAAAATTCGATGCGCTTTTGCTTCCCGGCGGACCAAGCTCCTTCGATTTGCTCAAGGACGGACGCGCCGCACGCCTCGCCGCCGCATTTAACCGTCAGGGAAAACTCATCGCCGCCATTTGCGCCGCACCGCTGATTTTGAACGCGGCGGGCATTCTCGACGGAAAACGGGTCTCCGCCCATTCCTGCGCTTGGGAAACCGTTCCCGCCGCGAAAAATTGCGCACGCGTCGAGCTCGACGGGAACGTGATCACGTCGCGCGGTCCGGCAACGGCGTTTGATTTCGGGCTCGCTCTCGTTGAAGCTCTCGCCGGGAAATCCGCCGCTTCCCGCATTGCCGCAGAAACGATGGCGTAGATTTCAATTGATAATTACGAAGCGATAAGTTTTCCTTTTTCTCGCTTAGAAAAAAGCACTTTTATTCACATTTAACCACTGTATGGTTTCCAACAAATCCCTTAGAGTTCTCATCATCGGGTCGGGCGGACGCGAACATGCGCTTCTCCGAGCCTGTAAAGCCAGCCCGCTCGTCGCCGCGGTCTCCGTTGCGCCCGGCAACGGCGGCATGGAGCAGGAAGCTGTTTGCTATCCGCTAAATGTCTCGGATTCGGCGGCAATTGTTGCGCTCGCAAAAAAGCTCGACGCCAACTTTGTCATCATCGGTCCGGAAGTTCCGCTTTCCGTCGGTGTAGTTGATGCGCTTGAAGCGGCAGGCATTCCCGCTTACGGTCCCGTCAAAGCCGGAGCGAAACTCGAAGCGAGCAAAAACTTCACCAAAGAATTTCTTGTCCGACACAATATTCCGACGGCGACCGGTAAACGTTTCACGTCCTCGGAAGAAGCCGTGGAATATCTTTCCTCGCAAAAATTTCCGATTGTCATCAAAGCCGACGGCTTAGCGTCCGGCAAAGGCGTAATTATCGCGGAAGATTTTGACCAAGCCTGCACGGCGGTTTACGACATGCTCGATTCCGGCTGTTTCGGCAAAAGCGGCAGCGAAATTCTCATCGAAGAATTTATGGAAGGCGAAGAAGCCTCCATCATGCTCATGGTTTGCGAAGATCGCTACGTAATGCTTCCCGCAAGCCAGGACCACAAGCGCGTGGGAGAAGGCGACACCGGGCTGAACACCGGCGGCATGGGTGCTTACGCTCCCGCGCCGGTCGTTACACCGGAAATTGAACGGCGAGTCGTTTCCGAAATTGTCGAGCCGACGCTCAAAGGCTTGGTCGAAGACGGAATCCGCTACCGCGGCACACTTTACGTCGGAATCATGATTACGACGGAAGGTCCGAAAGTCGTCGAATTTAACGTTCGCTTCGGCGATCCGGAATGCCAGGTGCTTTTGCCGCTTCTGAAAACGGATCCGGTGGAGGTGATGTATGCCTGTGCGACGGGAACGCTTGATCCGACAGTCGTCGAATTTCACAAAGGAAGCAACATCATCGTCGTGCTCGCGGCGGAAGGCTATCCGGGAACGCCGCGCAAGGGAGATGTGATTTCCTTGCCGACCCGTATTCCCGCCGGAACGGGAATTATCCACTCCGGCACCGTGCGCGAGGACAACGGAACAATTACGACCGCCGGCGGGCGCGTGCTCGGCGTTACGGCGCGCGGCGAAAATCTCTCCGAAGCGGCGGCACGCGCTTACGAATTGGTTTCCCAAATTCATTTTGAAGGCATGCACTATCGTCGCGACATCGGCGCACGCCAACTCAAACGCGATTCGGCGAAATAATTTTCTTTCGCCCGACTCCGAATCAACGCGGGAACGCACGCAAACGTTCCCGCGTTTTTTTGTCTAAATTCACACGCTTTTTTCCCGCGCCGCCGTCGCTTAGTGGATTGCCAAACGGCGCGAATGTGTGTTTCATTGCGTTCCCGTATGGCAGAAGGCTTTCAAGTTATCGCACGGCGCTGGCGCCCTCAGCAGTTTGACGAAATGGTCGGACAGGAACACATTGTCCGCACATTGAAAAACGCGATTGAAAGCGGCCGCATCGGGCACGCCTACCTTTTTGTCGGTCCCCGGGGCACCGGAAAAACGACGACGGCGCGCATCTTCGCCAAAGCGCTCAATTGCACCAACGGGCCTTGCGTAAACCCGCCGGAAGACGATCCCATCTGCCGCGCAATCGTCGACGGTTCCTGCCCGGACGTGACGGAAATTGACGCGGCGACCAACCGTAGCGTAGACGATGCCAAGCAAATTCGCGAAGAATGCTACTACCCGCCGATGCAATGCCGCTACAAAATTTACATCATCGACGAAGTTCACCAGCTTTCCAAAGACGCGTTCAACGCCCTGCTCAAAGTCATCGAAGAACCGCCGGAATTTGTTAAATTTATTTTTGCGACGACGGAATCCGATAAAGTTTTGGACACCATCACGTCGCGCTGCCAGCGCTTCGAATTTCAGCCGATTCCCGAAGAAAAAATCGCCGCCCGTCTGCGCCAAATTACGGAAAATGACGGCGTGGAAGCCGACCACGACGCGCTCATCGCCATCGCCCGCCTCGCCAACGGCGGGATGCGGGATTCGCAATCCATTCTCGACCAGGTCATTTCGTTCTGCGGAAAAAAAATTACCGAGCGCGATGTTTCCGATATTTACGGGCTCGCCTCCAAACACGAAATCGAAAATCTTGCCGCCGCGATGGCGCGCGCCGACTACGCGGAAGTTATTTCCGCCGCCGATAAATTTGTCGAAGAAGGTCGCGACCTGCTACGCGTTCTCGCCCACACGCAAGCATATATTCGCGAAGCCCTACTGGATTCCATCCGCGGGAACGGGAAAACCTCCCTGCTCGGCACCGCCATGCGCACGGAACAGCTCCTGCGAATGCTCGACGCGCTCAACGCCGGAGAAGGCGGCATAAAATTCGGACTGAGCGAGCGCGCAAATTTTGAAGTTACGCTTCTGAAAGCCGTCGAACAAAGTCGAACACGCGCGATAGACGCTCTCATCAAAGAAATTTCCGCACTCGCCGATTCCGTTCCCGCCGGCGAAGCAAAAAAAAAATAATTTGACGGCAAAATGCGAAGCGGCACTCGAAGAAGTTGCCGCCCAAGCCCAAGCGCATTTTGTCCCGGCAGAAAAAAAATTAAACCCGAACCGCGTTCCCGCGAAGACCGTTAATCCCCGAGAGGAAAATTCGGCAAAAATCGTTGCGGAAACAAAGCCGCTCGCACCGACGGCAACTCCGGACGACGATTTTCTAAGCCGCTACGCCAATTTCGACGAAGCCTCCGTCGCTCCGGCGAAATCCGAAGAAATCGAACCCGAGCCGCCCAAACGCGCGCTTCGCCCCGATGCGGAAAAAATAAAAAACGCCGAAGCAAACGTTCCCGCGTCCCTTCGGGACTATCTTGCCGACCGCTTCCAAACACGTTTTTCGCGACTCGTTCCGGCGGAGGACGCCCGCATTTTCTCTTCGCACGGCGAAATCGTTGCAACAGATTCCGCTGATTTGCCGCAAGAAGAAGCGGACGATTCCGCCCCCGAAGATTAACCGCCAACCTCTCCGCTTCCCATGAATCTCGGCGCACCGCTTCGTATCGGCATCATTTCGGACACGCACGGCTTACTGCGTCCCGAAATTTCGGAAGTTTTCAAAAACGTCGATCACATTTTACACGCCGGAGATGTGGGCGACATCGCCGTTTTGCATCAACTTTCAAAAATTGCGCCCGTAACCGCCGTGCGCGGGAACACGGACGTTTCCCCCGAATGCCGGAAACTTCCGGTCTGCGAAACAATCAGCCTCGCCTCGGCGGAAATTTTCATGCACCACGGACATTTGGAGGAATTTAATATTGTGCCGCACGGCACGAATGTTCTCGTTTCCGGGCACACGCACGCACCGCGAATTTTTTGGCGGGAAAACGTTCTCGTCATGAATCCCGGTTCGGCAGGACCCCGCCGCTTCAGCCTTCCCGTCAGCGTAGGCATTCTCACGATTTACAACAAGGCGCGCTCGGCGGAAATCATTCAGCTCTCAATTTAGCTTTTGTGCGCTTTTTTATTTTCAAAAAATACCGGATTATTTGAAAAAGTTTTTAAACTTCTCCATCCACGATTCCGAAACCGGTTTTTCCTTGTCGCCGCAGGAATCCGCGAACGCCGAAAGACGTTCTTTCTGTTCGGAAGAAAGATTTTTCGGGACGTCGATTTCGATGCGCACATATTGGTCGCCCTTTCCGTTCCCGCGCAGAGAAGGCATTCCCATGCCGCGCAGTCGGAAAGTGGTTCCGTTTTGCGTTCCCGCCGGAATCTTGAGCTCGGCGCGTCCGGTAAGCGTCGGCACTTCCAACATTCCGCCGAGAGCGGCGAGCGTAAATTTAATCGGGATTGTGCAATAAAGATTGTCGCCGTCGCGCTCAAACAAATCGTGTTCCCGAACGTGGATAACGAGGTAGAGATCCCCGTAATCGCCGCCAAATTCTCCGGCTTCACCATCTCCGGAAGAACGCAGGCGCGTTCCCGTGTCCACACCTGCAGGAATGCGTTTCGTAAGCGTTCGGCTTTCAACCACGACGCCGCTTCCGCCGCAACTTTTGCAGGGTTTTTCGACAACGGTTCCGCTCCCGTGGCAAGTCGGGCAAGGCTGTTGCATTTGGAAAAAACCGGAACGGCGGATGACCTGGCCGCGCCCGTGGCAGGTCGGGCAGGTTTTGCGCTTGGAGCCGGGCTCCGCTCCGTTCCCGCCGCAAACGGAACAGCGGGCGTGGCGTTTGTATTTGATGGTTTTTTCCACGCCGCTTGCGGCTTCTTCGAGCGTGATTTCGAGGTCAAAACGCAGATCGTTCCCGCGCCGGTCTTCTTCTGCCGCGCGAGCACCGCCGCCGAAAAAGCTTTCGAAAATTCCGCCGCCTCCGCCGCCGAAAAATTCGCGGAAGATGTCGCTTGCATCTCGGAATCCGCCGCCGCCCATTCCGCCCATGCCGCCGTTTTCAAAAGCGGCGGCACCGTATTGGTCGTAGGTTGCGCGTTTTTGCGGATCGGAAAGCACTTCGTAAGCGTTGGAAACTTTTTTAAACATTTCCTCCGCTTCTTTATTCCCCGGGTTGCGATCGGGGTGATACTTCATCGCCTGCTTGCGATAAGCCTTTTTTATTTCCTCCGCCGTTGCCGATTTCTCGACGCCGAGCAACTTGTAAAAATCGTCTGCCATTTTTTGAAAAGCTTAAAGAGATTAAAGCTTCCTTATGCGCCTTTCCCGGCGGAAATCACGACGCTGGCGGGGCGCAAAAGGCGGTCGCCGATTTTGTAGCCCACGCGATGCACGAACAAAACGTGATCCTCGGGAACGTCTTCCGACGGCTGGCTCGTCAGCGATTCGTGTTCGTTCGGGTCAAACATTTTTCCGATCGGATTGATTTCCTCGATTCGGTGCTGGGCGAGCGCGTTTTTGAGTTGCGTTGCAATCATCGCGAAACCTTCCGTGATGGATTTTGCTTCCGGGTGCTGCTTTTCGGCGGCGTCCAAGCCGAGCTTAAAATTATCGAGAATTGGGAAAAGATCCTTCGCCAAATCACCCTTGGCATAGTTGGCGAGCTTCGGTTTTTCTTCGTTGTTGCGGCGGCGGTAGTTGTCAAATTCCGCGACCGAGCGCAAATACGCTTCTTTGGTTTTCAAAAGTTCTTCTTGGGCTTTGGCGAGGTCTTCGGCAAGTTTCACCGTTTCCGCGTCCTCGGGAATAAATTCCGCCGTATTATCTTCGTTCCCGCACTCGCAAGCCGTGTCCGCGCCTTCGGATTCCGGGCAAAATCCCATTCCGCAACACGGTTCCGACTCTCCGGCGGGAGCGGAAGCGACTTGCTCTTCGTTTACAATTTCCTCTGCGGGAACGTCTTCTTTGGAATGTCTCATAATCGAAAAAGGATTTACTATAAAATAAAAGATTTTTCTTTCCAAATGCATTTTCCGTGCCGAACTTTGCGCTTTTTTTGAACTGCGGAAAAAACCGGCTCTCGCGCAAAAATATAAAAATCGCACGCGAAGACGCTAAGCCGCAAAAATACTACGTTTTTTAGAACGTAAAAAATCAGCGCATAAGGTCTTTCAGCTCGGCGAGGGAAATTTTTGCGTTCCCGGCTTCGCTCGCTTCGAACAACTCCTCCAACAGCAGGCGTTTTTCGCGCTGAAGCAAAAGCACGCGCTCTTCAACGGAATCGGCAATCGCCAATTTGATTACCGAAACGGTTTTGCGCTGCCCTATCCGATGCGCGCGGTCGGTCGCCTGCGCTTCCGCCGCAGGATTCCACCACGGATCGTAGTGCAAAACGGTGTCCGCTCCGGTGATATTCAAGCCGAGTCCGCCGGCTTTCAGCGAAATCAGAAAAACCGGAATTTCGGGAGAATTATTGAATCGCTCGCATTCGCGGGAACGTTCCCGCGTCGAACCGTCTATACGGCAAAAGGGAACGCCGTCGGCGCGCAAGGCTTCCGCGAGAAAATCAAGCACGGAAACGAACTGCGAAAAAACAAGCATGCGCGAGCCGCCCGCCCGGGTTTCATCTAAAATTTCGCGAAACGCACGCAACTTTGCGGATTCCGCTTCCGGGAAATCGGGCGAAACGACGCGCGGCTCCGTGCAAATTTGCCGCAAACGCAAAAGCTGAGAAAACGCGGCAATCCGCAAACGCGCATCCGAAGCACCCGCCATTTCGAGTTTGAAAATTTCGTCGCGGGAACGCGTTTTCCAATCTTCGTAAAGCTTTGTTTGCATTTCGCCCAACCGGCACCAAACGGTTTGCTCGATTTTCGGCGGAAGCTCCGGAGCGACAGCGGATTTTGTGCGCCGCAAAATATACGGCGCGACCAAGGTTTTCAAATGCGCGCGCTCCCATTCCCGCTTCCCCGCAAGCGCGCCCGGCGTTCCCGCCGGCAAAAAACCCGGCATGAGAAATTCAAACAGGGAGCGTAAATCTTCGTGCGAATTTTCAATCGGCGTTCCCGTGAGAATAAACCGTGTTTTTACAAACAAGCCCTTCAGAGAACGCGCGTTGCGGGAGCGGCGATTTTTTATTTGCTGAGCTTCGTCCGCAAAAATCGTGTGCCATTCCCGGGCTTGGAAAAAATCCAAATCAATAGCGAGCGTTGAATACGAAGTTAAAACCGCGCCGCGCGAAAACGACGCACCCGCCTGCTCCATTCTGCGTTGACCGTGATGCACGCGCACCGGAATTTCCGGAGCAAAGCGCACAAATTCTCTTCGCCAATTTTCAATAAGCCCGGCGGGAACGACCACCAATACAGGCAAATCGCCCTCCGGATTTTCCGCAAAAACCGCCGCGATATACGCGATTGCCTGCACGGTTTTTCCAAGTCCCATTTCGTCCGCAAGCAAGCCGCCCAAGCCGTTTTTGTATAAATGCCAAAACCACGCCGCGCCGATTTGCTGGTAAGCACGAAGCTGCGAAAAAAGCTTTTCCGGAATCGGCGGTTTTTCCAAGCGGGACAAATCCCGAAGCGCGGTCGAACGTTTTTTCCACGTTTCCGGAAGCTCAAACCCGATGCCGAACTCCTCCAACGCAGACTCCGCCGACGGAAGTTCCTGCCGAGAAAAACGCCGCCGGAACGCATTTTCCGTTCCCGAGATTTCCCCGTAACCGAGGCGTTCCCGCAAGCCGGAAATCGTTTTCAATTTCGCTTCGGAGAGCAAAACGATTTTCCCGTTTTCCCGCCGCACATAGCGTTGCCCGCGCGCCAAAGCCGCCGCCATTTCGTTTCCGGAAACACCGTGTGTTTCCAAGCGCACCGCCACGTCAAATTTTTCTCCCTCTTCTTTGATGTCGCAAAAAATTTTTGCAACTTTGAGTGCGCGCATAAAGCGGCGGAAAGCGGGAGCGTATTCAACGCGGCATTCGTTTTCGAAAAAATCCCGATACGCGGAAATAAAATTGAGCACCTTATGCTCGCCCCGCAAAAACCAGTGGCGGGAACGCGCATCCAGCACAAAACCGTTTGCCTTAACCAAATCCCGAACCGTTTCGTATTGCGGATTTTCCCTCGACGGCAAAACAAGCGAAATCCCCTCCGCGCCGCCGTCGATTTGAGCACGGAATTTCGCGACGGCATTTTGCGGCGAAGCCTCTGCGGATTTTTCAAAAAAAACAGCGGGCTTTTTCGCCGCCGACCCCGAAGGCAAACCCGATTTCCCCAAGCCGTTCCCGTGCGGACGCGGCATCGGATTCTGCGAAGCCGAAGCAATTCCCGCCGCAAGCCGCGCCGCTTCCGCCGCTTTCAGCAAAGGCGCAAAATACCCGAAATAAATAGCCAGCGCATGGCGGCAAACGCGCCCGGTTTTTCCCGTTTCGCACAAACATTCGACTCGCGGGAACGTGCGGGAACGCAAATCCAAAACGACCAGAAACCGGCGTGCGCCGTCAGCGACCTTTCCGCGCAAAAGCGGCGCGTCCCACACGATATCCGCCGCAGAATCGGCTAAAGTTTTTCCCTCCCGAAGCGTCGTCGGGGAAACCGCTTCGAGCCATTCCGTATCGGGAATTTGCGGCGGAATTTTCATAAAAACGAACCGCTGACAGTTACAAGAAAACCACGGATTTTATGATTTGAAAGATGCTTTCTTCAAAGAAAACCGTTTTCAGAAATCCGTAGTATAATCCGTGGTTTCAATATTTTTAAGGGAAGCGGAAAAATACCGCGCTCCCCGTAATTAAACTTTTTTGACAAAAGTCCAACCTTCGTTGGCGATGAGTGCCTGCGCTTTTTTCCATTTCGCGACACGCGTTTCGCCGTTTAATTCAATTTCAACGAGGTCGTTGCGCCCGATTTCTCCGTCGGAAAGCCCGGCGGGAACGCTTTCGGATTCGGCAACGGGAACGCCGCTCGTGCCGAGAATCGAATCGGCGACGGCGGATTTTTCAACGGCAACGGCGCGTTTCGGAGCTTCCGTTTTTTCCTCCGGAATCTCGATTCCGCGCAGACGGCGAATCAGTTGCTCAAAAGCTTCGTAGCTTGTTGCCGAGCGGAAAAGCCCCGTGCAAACATCCGTGCGCACGCGCCCGAGCATCGTTTTAAAGCACGTGAACGCTTCGTTTTTGTATTCGACGAGCGGGTTGCGCTGACCGTAGCCGCGCAAGCCGATGCTCTGGCGCAAATCCGCCATTTCGGCAAGGTGATCCTGCCAATTTTTATCAATCGCCCGCAAAACGATGTAGCGTTCCATGCCTTTGAGTGCTTCCGCGCCTTCAAACGCATCGCGCTCCGAGTAAGCCTTGCGCACGCGCTCGACTACGAGATTTGCGGCACCTTCATCACGCGCGGCAAGCAGTTCTTCCGACGTAAAACGAATCGGGAACGTCGTATTCAGCCAGCGGACAAAATCTTCGAGAACGACTTGATTGACGTCCGCTTTTTCGTCGGCGGGAATGGCGGCGTCCACGCGTTCGTTCAGCTCTTCGTCAACGAGCGCAAAGAGCAAATCGCGCGGCGTTCCCGTCTTCAACGCCTCATTGCGGATTCCGTAAATAATTTCGCGCTGTTTGTTGAAAACGTCGTCGTATTGTAATGTATTTTTTCGATACGTGTAGTGAACGGCTTCCACACGGCGTTGCGCCGTTTCAATCGAACGGTTCAAAAGCGAGTGCTGGAGCGGCTGACCTTCGACGAAAGATTTTTGTAAAACGCGCGAAATGACGCCCGCATTCGAAAACAGGCGCATTAAATCGTCTTCCAGCGAAACGAGGAACTTGGAACGCCCGGGATCGCCCTGACGCGAGCAACGCCCGCGTAGCTGGCGGTCGACGCGGCGCGATTCATGCCGTTCCGTGCCGAGCACGAAAAGCCCGCCCAATTCGCGAACACCTTCGCCGAGCTTAATATCGGTTCCGCGTCCCGCCATATTGGTGGCAATCGTTACCGCGCCGCGTTGCCCTGCCTGCGCCACGATTTGAGCTTCGATTTCGTGATTTTTTGCATTCAGCACATTGTGCGGGACACCGGCATATTTCAAGCTGCGGGAAAGCATTTCCGAAGCTTCGACGCTGGCGGTCCCGACGAGAACGGGTTGCCCGCGCTCGTGCGCCGCTTTGATTTCTTTTACCGCTTCCGCGTATTTTTCGCGGCGGGTTTTGAAAATTGTATCATCTTCGTCGATACGGATACAGGGCTTGTTTGTCGGGATCGCGACCACGCCCAAGCGATAAATATCGTAAAATTCTCCGGCTTCGGTTTCCGCCGTTCCCGTCATTCCCGCCAATTTTTCATACATGCGGAAATAGTTCTGAATCGTAATCGTTGCGTAGGTTTTCGATTCTTTTTCGATATCGACGCTTTCTTTTGCTTCGATGGCTTGGTGCAAACCGTCGCTCCAGCGGCGTCCCGGCATAATACGCCCGGTGTTTTCGTCCACAATCATAACCTTGTTGTCTTTGATTACGTAGTGAACGTCTTTTTCAAAAAGGGCGTAAGCGCGCAGGAGTTGCGAAATGCAGTGAATGTCTTCGCTTGCCTTGACGAAGCGTTCTTCCGCCTGCTGTTTGAGCTTGGCGCGCTCGTCGGCGGTAAGGTTTTCCTTGGTGTCGATGGCGACGAATTCCGTCGGGATATCCGGCAAAACGAAGGCGTCGGGATTATCCGGGCGAAGCGTGTCGCGCCCGAGTTGCGTCAGGTCCGATTCACGGCGCTTTTCGTCGATGGCGTAATAAAGTTCCTCCTTGATGGCGAAACGGCGTTCCCGGTTAAACGCGTTCATCATTTCCGCGTCGAACAAATCGAGTTTTTTGCGCCACTCGCCGTTTTCCATCATTTTGAGGAATTGCTTGTTGCGAGGCGCGCCGAGTTTAACCTGCAAAAGCTTCACGAGCCCGTTTTGCTCGGCTCGGAGATCTTTGTCCTTGGCGGCTTTTTCCAAAATTTTACGGGCGGAATCGACGAGGGAATTGCAAAGGCGGGTTTGCTTTTCGACCAAGCCCTGCACGCCGGGTTTAAACTGCTCAAACGGAGCGGCGCGGTCTTCCTGCACGGGACCGGAAATGATGAGCGGCGTGCGCGCTTCGTCGATGAGAATGGAGTCGATTTCGTCGACAATGCAATAGTAGTGGTCGCTCTGCACCTGTTCGGCAAGCGAGGTTGCCATGCCGTTATCGCGCAGATAATCGAACCCGAATTCGGAAGCCGTCCCGTAAGTGATGTTGCATTTGTAGGCTTCGCGGCGTTCGTGCGGCGGCATGGAATTTTGGATACAACCGACGGTGAGTCCGAGGAATTTGAAAAGATGCCCCATCCACTCGGAGTCGCGGCGCGCGAGATAATCGTTAACGGTAACGAGTTGGCAGTTGCGTCCGGAAAGCGCATTCAGATAAAGCGGGAGCGTGGCGACGAGCGTTTTTCCTTCCCCGGTCGCCATTTCCGCGATTTTATTGCGATGAAGTGCGATCCCGCCGATGAGTTGCACGTCAAAATGCACCATATCCCAAGTCAGGTCATGGTCGCAAACGCGGGCGGTGGTTCCGCAAAGGCGACGCGCGGCATTTTTTACGACAGCGAAGGCTTCCGGCAAAAGTTTGTCCAGCGTTTCTCCTTTTTTGAAACGCTCCATGAACTCAGGCGTTTTCGCTTTGAGAGCGTCGTCGGAAAGGTTCTGATATTCGGCTTCCAGCGCATTAATTTTTTTTACGATGGGTTTGCACTTGCGCACAAATTGGCGATGGTGACGCCCGGCGAAAATTTTAAAAATGGAAGTAATGCCCATGACTGACGGATTTTATAAAAAAAATGATTGGTAAGAATCTTATTTATCGACGGTATTCGCAAGGGTAAAACACAGTCTTCTCAGAAAAAGGGAACGCGTTCCCGCGTTTGTTAAATTGAAATTTGCTTTTCCCTCGCGGGAAGCTCACAATCCCGAAGAAATAAATTTATGCGCCCCGGACGTTTTCTTGCCGCCCTGATTCTTCTGCTGATTTGCGTGGTTCTGACACCGAGCACGATTGAGATTGTGCGCGGCATTTTAGCCTCTTTGCAGGAATCCTTTTTTTCGGAAACGCTCGCGCTCCCGGCATGGATTGACTACGCCGCCGTTTTTGTTTTCGGCACCAGCGGCGCAATGGTCGCCCGGCAAAAAGGCTACGACTACGTCGGCGCATTCGTGCTCGCCGGCATCACGGCAATGGGCGGCGCGCTCGTGCGCGACGGGATTTGCATTCAGGACGGCATCTCGCCGATTTTTGAAGACGGCAACTACATGGTCGCCCTCATCTGCGCGTGGCTCTGCGGAATTTTCCTCGGCGGCATTTTAAACAAATTCGACGGGATCGTCATGTTTTGCGACGCGCTCGGGCTGGGGCTTTACGCCGTTTTCGGCACCAACAAATCATTGGTCTACGGCATGACGATTCCGGTCGCCGTCGGCATCGGGTTTATCAACGCCGTCGGCGGCGGGTTATTGCGCGACGTTATCGCCCGCGAGGAACCGATGGTGTTTAAGCCAGGGCAGTTTTACGGCGTCGTCGCCGTGGTCGGGAGCGCGCTCTACGTCATGCTTCACCAACTCATTCCGCCGACGATTGCCGCGATTGTCGTCGCCGTCGTTACGCTTGTTTTGCGCTACGCCGCCGTGCGCCTCAACCTGCACAGCCAACCGATTTCGGATACTCAAGACTGGCTCCGCGGCTACATTCACGAGTTGCGCCGCAAGAAAAAAGAAACGCTCCCGCCGGATATTTTTGCAAACCTTGACGACGTGGACGATTTTGAAAAACACGAAAAAGCCCGTTCCGAGAAGCAAACCAAATCGCGTTCCCGCGACAAAAACGCATAGCCTTTCGGGAATGCGTTTGACGATACCGAACAACTTTTGAATACTAACGCCATGAGCACCTGCCAAAAACCGAAATACCGCCGCATCGTTCTCAAAATCAGCGGCGAAGCCCTCAAAAACTACCAAACCGGCGATCCGCTCGATCCCGCCATTCTGAAAAACCTCGCCGAGCAACTTAAACTTTTGCACGACATGGGTGTTCAGGTTTGCCTCGTTTGCGGCGGAGGAAATATTTTCCGCGGGCTCGCGGGAGCGCGCAATAACGGCACCGACCGCACCACCGGCGACAATATGGGAATGCTCGCCACCACCATCAACGCGCTCGCCATTATGGATTGCCTTGAGAAAAACGGAATCGACGTGCGCGTCCAATCCGCCATTTCCATGGACAAAGTTGCCGAGCCCTTCATTCTCCGCCGCGCCCTGCGCCACCTCGAAAAAGGACGCATCGTCATCTTCGCGGCGGGAACGGGCAATCCGTTCTGCACCACGGATTACGCCGCCGCTCTCCGCGCCAACGAAGTCCATGCGGACATTATTTTCAAAGCGACCAAGGTCGACGGCATTTACACCGCAGACCCGATGAAAGACAAAAACGCCGTCCGCTACGAAAAAATTTCCTACGACGAAGCTTTGATGAAACGCCTCGGCGTCATGGATTCCACGGCGTTCGCGCTTTGCCAGGAAAATCACATGCCGATTCTCGTTTTTTCCATGTCGGAAAAAGACGCTATTCGCAAAGCCATTTGCGGCGAGTCCATCGGCACGCTCGTTTCGTAAATTTTCTTTTAAAACTCATTCATAAATTATGCTCAGCAAAATTAAACAAGATGCCGAGAGCGCAATGAAAAAAGCTCTCGAACACACCGTTAAAGAATTTTCCACAATCCACACGGGCAAAGCCGCTCCCGCGATGGTGGAAAATATTCAGGTCGAAGCTTACGGCAGCATGATGCGCCTGAAAGATACGGCTTCCGTCTCCACGCCGGACGCGCGCACCATCGTCATCACGCCCTTTGACAAAAGCATCATCAAAGACATCGAAAAAGCCATTCTCGGTGCCAACGTCGGGCTCACGCCCGCCAATATGGGCAGTTTCGTCCGTTGTAGCGTTCCCGAGCTTTCCGGCGAACGTCGCGCCGAACTCGTCAAAGTAGCCAACCGCTACGCCGAAGCCGGGCGCGTCGGCGTGCGCAACTGCCGCCGCGACGCTCTCGAACTCGTCAAAAAAATCAACAAGGACAAAGCCGCCTCAGAAGACGATTGCAAGCGCACGGAAAAAGACATCCAAACGCTTACCGACAAGTATATCGCCGAAGTTGACAAGGCGCTCAAAGTCAAGGAAGCCGATTTGCAGAAAGTCTAATCCGTTTTTTTCTGACAATAAAACGAAAGTGTTCCCGCCCGGTTTCCGCCGCGCGGGAACGCTTTTTTATCGCATCGGCGCGGCTTTTGCGCGAGGATGAAGCGATGAAATTTTCCCGAACAGTGATTGAATCCATGTCGGTGGAACTTCCGGACGAAGTTTGGAGCTCCGAATTGCTCGAAGAAAAACTCGCACCCGTTTATTCCCGCCTCAAACTGCCGCAAGGGCGTTTGGAACTCATGACGGGAATCCGGGAACGCCGTTTTTGGAGCCGCCCGACGCTTCCTTCCGCCGCGTCCGCCATGGCGGGAAAAAAGGCAATGGAAAAAGCGGGAACACGTCCCGAAGACATTGATTTGCTCATTCATTCCGCCGTATGCCGGGACCGCTTGGAGCCTTCCACGGCGGCCTACGTTCACGGATTGCTCGGGCTGACGCAACGCACGATGATTTTCGATGTATCCAACGCCTGCCTCGGCTTTCTGAACGCGATGGCGGTTGCCGCCAACATGATTGAGAGCGGGCAAATCCGCCGTGCGCTTATTTGCTCCGGCGAAAACGGACGCCCGCTCGTCGAAAACACCATTGCCAAGCTCAATTCCGACGAAACGCTGACGCGAAATTCCATCAAGCCCTATTTTGCCAATTTCACCATCGGTGCCGGCGCGGTCGCCGCCGTTCTTTCCCGGGAAGATCTCGCTCCGGCGGGCTCCCCGAAACTCATCGGCGGCATCGTCGCGACGGATTCTGCGGCAAACCGCCTCTGCGAAGGCGACACCAGCGGGAACGCGCTCGCGATGCAAACGGACTCTGAAAAACTGCTCGAAGCCGGAATCGATCTCGCCGCGCGCGCGTGGGCGGATTTCAAAGCGGAAACGGGCTGGGACGAAAGCGTTCCCGCGCACATCATCACGCACCAAGTCGGCGTGCGCCACTCGTCGGCGTTATTTGCAAAACTCGGGCTTGATCCGGAAAAAGACCGCCGCAGTTTTGACCGTCTCGGCAACGTGGGCTCCGTTTCTCTTCCGGCGACGCTTGCGCTTTACGCGGAAGCGGGAACGTTTAAGCGCGGAGAAAAAGCCGCGCTCCTCGGAATCGGCTCCGGGCTGAGCTCGCTCATGCTCGGCGTGGAATTTTAATCCCGGAAATAAGCAACCGGGAATCGGGAGCTTTCTTACGCGGCGCGGAATTTTGTTTTATTCGCAGGCGAAAACCGCCGCGAGGTCGCAAAGCGCGCGGGAACGAAATTCCGCGCCGTCCTCACGCGAGAGAAAAATATGTTTGGCTCCGCGATAAACGATTTGCCTTGCTCCGAATTTTTGCGCGAAGGCGGTTTGCTGGTCGGCAAGAATATCGTCTTCCGCCGTAATTAAAAGCGTCGGCGGGATTTTTTCCAAAATTTCGAGCGGAGAAAGTTCCCGGCGCGCCGCCAAATCCGGGCAATAACCTTTGCAGAAAAAATCCATGAGGCGCGGCGAAAGCGTCCAGCTCTTTTCATACGCCGCCCACGAACCGCGTTCCCGCTCCGGCAAAAGCGTTGTTACGGCGTAGATAAATGCCGCTTTTCTCGGCGTTCCCGCAGAAAGCGACAAAAGCGCGAGGTGCGCACCGGCAGAGTCGCCGCCCATAAAAACGGGCGTTCCCGCGTTCGTGCAAGTTTCGCAGAGATTCTTCCAATAATCGCGACACCACGCGTTGATTTCGGGAAACGGTGCTTTTTTCGCAAGCGGATAATCCGGCATGCGCACTTCGAGCCCGGTCGCGGCGGCAAGGTCTCGCCCCCACGAAATTGAATCTTCGCCGAGCGGAACCGCCCAACCGCCGCCGTGAAACCACGCAAGCACGCCGCGCGGACTTTCCGGGCGGGCGCAGACAACGCGACAACCGTTGACAAAAGATTCGGATACGGAAACGTTTTTCATTTTTTCAGCAAAGGCAATTCACGGGCGGCGGAGAGGATTTCCTCCTCGGCGGGAACGATGCCGTCGCGCATCAAAAATTTCCCGTCGCAAATCACGTGCCGCACGGCTCGCGCGTCGGCGGAATAAACCCAGTTTGAAATCAGATTGTGATTCGGGAACATGCGTTCGTTGTTCAAATCTACAAAAACGGCATCGGCGAGTTTGCCCTCGGCGATTTCCCCGGCATCGATTCCGAAAGCGCGGAATCCGTTTCTCGTAGCCCATGAAAAAACTTCCTCGGCGGGAACGGCTTCCGGATTGCCGCCGACTTTTGCAAGCAACGCGGCAAACTTCATTTCTTCGCGCATATCCAAGTTGTTGTTAGATGCCGTGCCGTCCGTGCCGAGTGCAATCTTTGCGCCGTGCGCGGAAAAAGCCTCCGCACGAAAAATTCCCGACGCCAATTTCATGTTGGAAACCGGATTATGCGCGATTGTAACGCTGCGTTCCCGCAAAATTTCAATTTCTTCGTCGTCGACATGAACAACGTGCGCAGCAACAACATTTTCGCCAAGCACGCCGAGAGAATCCAGCCAACGCACGGGCGAAACGCCGTGCTCGGCGATGCAATCCGCCACTTCCTTTTTCGTCTCCGAAAGATGAATGTGTAGCAAAACGCCGCGTTCCCGCGCCAACTCCGCACAGCGCAACCAAAGTTTTTCGCTTACGGTGTAAACCGCGTGCGGCGCAATCGCGAAGCGCACGAGCCCGTCGTCTCCGACCGCCCCGCCCTTCGGGAGCTCGCGGAGCCGTGCGAACATTTTTTCGATTTTTTCTTCGCCCGTAAAATTCGTAACGGTCATGCCGACGCAGGCGCGAATTCCGAGCTCGCGTGCGGCGCGCACCGTTTCCGCGCTCTCAAAATACATGTCGTTAAAAAAAGTCGTTCCCGAGCGTATCATTTCGAGAATCGCAAGGCGGGAACCCTCGTAAATATCGCGGGCGGAAAGCTTTGCTTCAAACGGCCAAATGTGGTCGTTGAGCCATTTGAAAAGCTCCATATCGTCCGCGTAACCGCGCAAAAGCGTCATCGCCGCGTGCGTGTGCGCATTGCAAAACGACGGAAGTATCGCGAGATTTTTCGCGGAAACAATTTCCGCATTTTCCGTATCCGAAATTTCAATACACGGAGCGACTTTTTCAAAACGGTTGCCGCAAACGAGCACATCCGTTTCCGCGCCGTTCAGAAACACATTTTTAAAAAGAATTTTTTTCATGGGAAAAATAACGGAAGAAGCGGCCGCGTCCGGCGGTTTTTCGTTTTAATTCAAAAAATCCATTTCGTCGGCGATGCAACCGCGTTCCCGCGTGATGCGCAGGATTTCGTCTTCAATATCGTCCGGCGGCAAAATAATGCCGCTCGGCAGTTTCCCGGCATTTTGAGCGAGGTAAACGGCGCCCGCACTGTGCAAAGCCAGCGTCGCGTCGATGTATTTCAGATGCGTCGGTTCTTCGAGGAAAAAATTCAGCGAACGCTTTTCGCCGAGCACCCGCGAGGCGGGAACGCGCGGACCGAATTCGTCCTCAACGCCCATGTTGGCAAGGAGCGCCGGCGAAGCGACGAGGGCTTCGGGAACGTTCCCGCGATCAAGCGCGCCGCGGATTCCCGTCGCGGTAACCGCCGCAAATGCATCGGCGACGGCGAGCGCGGTTTTTTCGGTATCGCGAAAATCGACGAGTTCGTCAATGCGTTCCCGCGTTTTTTCGGAAACGGTAGCCGGATCCGTCACGGAAACGACATACGCGCCCTTTTGTTTTGCGTAATAAATTAGCCCGGAGCCGACTTTTCCGCTCCCGAAAATCACAAGCTTTTTTCCTGCCCAATCCGCGTAGCCGCGTTGCGCCATCGCTCGGTAAAAGCTTTCGCCCGTTCCGAGAAAAGTTTCGATACGCTTAATGCGCCCGCCGTCTGCAAGAAAAACGGGACGATCGGAATTTCGGTATTTTTCAACGCCGGAACGCGTCAGCTCGGCGAATCCGAGACGCGGTTTCCATGCGGAAAAACCGCCGGCATTGTCCAAAATCAAATCGACCTCGAAGGGCTCGTCGTCCCAGCGCACGACGGGAACGCCCGCCTCGCGCATCCGCTCCATCACGGCGGCATCATAGATAATTCCTTCGCGCCAACCGATGGTCAGCCGCGCTCCCGCCGCGATGAGCGCGCGGTATTTCGTCATCGTGTTGCGGAAAATCGGAGAAGCCTCAATCACGCTCAAACCTTCGAGCGGACGCGTTTTTGCCCAAATTTCCGTCTGATACGCGGCGGCGGGAAAATCTTTTTCCGTGTAGGCGGAAGCTAATATTTCGTCAATTTTTTTCATGCGGGAACGCCGGCTTTATTCGTTTTCAAGTTTGGAAAAAATGAGTCCGTCGCGGAAACCTCCGTAAGCGCATTTAACATCGCGAAGGCGACCTTCAAGCGTGTAGCCGAGGCGTTTGGCGACGGCGGCAGAAGCGCAATTATCCGCGTCGCATTCAATAACGCAACGATGAATTCCGCAGGCGAAAAGCGCTTTTTCCAAAAGGCGGACAAATTCCGTGGCGTAGCCGTTCCCGCAAGCGGTTTTGTCCAAATAATAACCGAATTCCGCCATGCGATTCATGTGAGAAATCGTATGCACGCCGCCCGCGCCGACCATTTTTCCGGAATCCTTGGAAAAAAACACGTATTCGAAAGATTTTTGCGCGTCCCAGTTTTCGGAAAAAATATCAGTAACGATGCGCACGTCTTCCGCGCTTTTTGTCCCGTCGATCCAAAAGAGAAATTCGCGCAAATGCTCGCGGGAACGCTCAATCAGCGCAAACAATTCTTCGTCGTGAGCATGCGTGCGGCGGCGCACGACGATTTTTTCGCCCGAAATTTCCTCGGGCAAACTAAATTTTTTAAATTCCTGTAATCCTAAATCCAGCATGAGATTGATTTTTCAAAAAAAAAAAGAATCTGTGTTTTCATTCGTTCGAAAAAACAAAAAAGCCCGCGAAGCTTTTATTTGTTTGGCTTGCGGGCTGTTTTGAAGTGGTAGGGCGCCGGGGATTCGAACCCCGAACCAATTGCTTAAAAGGCAACTGCTCTACCATTGAGCTAGCGCCCCACTTCAGCGACCTTCGTTCAAACGAAAGTTGAGGAAGAAAATGCCCTTTTCTTTCGAAGAGCGCAAGCCTTTTTTTTTTCTCAGGGTAAATCAAAAAAAAAAAAAAAAGAGCTTCTCCGCCAATTACATATTCTACCATTTTTGTAGTTTTGAGTTGACCTACGTTTTTTTTTTTCAAAATGGCAGTTTCAAATTGAGTCTATTTGTCAGGAGACGGTCTCTTGCGCTCAATCGAAATAACAGAAACACACATGAAAAACACATTCTTACCGATAGCAACCCTCCTCCTCGCGGGAACGCTCAGCGCAAACGCGTGGACGGAATCTCAAAAAACAAAAATCTGGGAACAGGACACCGACAAGGTGAAATACACTTACAACCAAGAACAAAAACTCACTTTCACAGAAAAAGACACGGCAACAACAGGTGCCGCGAACGAAGTCCAAATCCACGGGAGCTCAAGCATGAAAGTGGACTTCACCCAAGATGCCCGCTACGAAATTACGTTTGAGATGGTTCATGACAAGGGGCTTTCCGACACACAACCCGCATCAGGAATGCTCTCGATGGTAAACACTTCCAATGACGTTTGTATCGTTTTCGGAAATTCGCCGAGTGTAATGTCTCAAACAGGAGTTTTGTTGTATGCAGACGTTCCCAATACGCCTGCACTTGAATCTCTTGCTTTCGGGTCCGCCGGAAAACAAGTTTGGACATCGCCCGGCAACATCAATTACGGGGACGGACATTACCAATACACAATTATCTTTGAAACATTTGCCGACTCGTCCATTAACGACAAAATCTACTTCGGTGTGAAAAACGAGACGACCGGAGCCAACACATACTTTCTCATCCTAAACTCGTCACACCTCGGATGCGGAGGACATACGGAACAGGTTTTTGATGATATCGGATTTCATCTCATCGGAGACGCAGCGGCTCCCGGCGGAAATAAATCGAATGTCGGCGACGTTACTTTTGTCGGCTCCGAAAACGGAACGCCTCAAAACTCGTTTACAAAGTGGACTCGCACGGCAGAAAACGTTCCCGAGCCGTCGGCATTCGGTTTGCTTGCAGGCATAGGCGCGCTGGCGCTCGTTGCTTCGCGGCGTAAGCGATAAAAAAGTAGAATAGAACAAGAAACGAGAAGGGGTTTTTGCGGGGAAAGAAGATATGTCTTTCCTTCCGCAAAAACCCCTCATTTGTGCCCGTTTTTTTTACAAGATAAATCCGGGAAACTGATTCGCGCCGGTCGCGCGCGTTCCCGTCAGCGGTTCCGGAAACGGCTACGGAAGCCAATCTCCGAATTCGGGAGCGCGTTTTTCCAAATAAGCTTTTCTGCCTTCGTTGCCCTCTTCCGTCAGATAATACAGCAGCGTCGCGTTCCCGGCGAGTTCCTGAATCCCCGCCTGCCCGTCGAGCTCGGCATTGAACGCGGATTTGAGGCAACGGATTGCGATCGGGCTTTTTGTCAAAATTTCCCGCGCCCACTGCACGCCTTCTTCGTCGAGGCGTTCCACGGGAACGACCGTATTGACGAGCCCCATTTTCAGCGCATCTTCCGCATTGTATTGACGGCAAAGGAACCAAATTTCGCGCGCTTTTTTTTGACCGACAAGGCGTGCGAGGTAGCTACTGCCGAAGCCGCCGTCAAAGCTTCCGACCTTCGGTCCCGTTTGCCCGAACACGGCGTTGTCCGCCGCGATTGTCAAATCGCAAACCATGTGCAAAACGTGACCGCCGCCGATGGCGTAGCCGGCGACAAGTGCGATGACGACTTTCGGCATGGTGCGGATCAGGCGTTGCAGGTCCAAAACATTCAGGCGCGGCACGCCGGATTTTGACGTGTAGCCGCCGGTTTTGTCGCCGCGGATTTTCTGGTCGCCGCCGGAGCAAAACGCGTATTTTCCGTCTGTTTGCGGATTGGCTCCGCGCAAAAGCACGACGCCGATTTTAATGTCTTCGCGAGCATCCGAAAACGCTTCGAGCATTTCCTGCACGGTTTCCGGCGTAAACGCGTTTCGGCGATGCGGCCGATTAATCGTTACGCGTGCAATGCCCTCGTCGCATTTTTCGTAAATAATTTCGGAAAATTCACGAACTTTTTTCCAAACGGGAACGCTTGTATTTTTTTCCATGATACAAAAAAAATTTTACGGGCGGATGATTTTGATGGATGCGCCGCGATGGTTAACGTGCATTTTGCGCACGCGCCAATTAAGGGAAAGCGTATCGCAGTAATCCGCGATTTCTTTGCCGAAGCTGTCGTCGTCATTCACGACGATGGCGACAATCGTCGGTCCCGCACCGGAAACGTAAGTCGTTACCGCGTTATCGCTTTCCTTGACGTAGTTGAAAACCTTATCGCCTTCCGGAATCAGCGAAAGGCGGTAGCTTTGATGAAGCCGATCTTTGCAACCGGCGCGGATCAGTTGCTCGTCCGCTTTTTCCAAGCCTTCGACAAGAAGCGGCACGCGGGACAAGTTATAAATACAATCCGAGAGGCTGTAGGATTTCGGAAGAATTTTACGCGCTTCCTCCGTCGAAACGCGCACATCCGGCATCAGCGCATAGAAACTGAGCTTGTCGCTGATGGAATATTCGTGCCAGTAAACAAAATCGTTTTCGATGATGGCGGCGACGAAGCCGCCGAGAATCGCCGGAGCAACGTTGTCCGGGTGTCCTTCAATCAAGGACGCGATGCGCAAAATTTCGCCCTTGTCGAAATTAAGTCCGCCGATTTGGTTTGCCGCCATAATTCCGGCTACGATACAGGTTGAGCTTGAGCCCAAGCCGCTACAGAGCGGCAAGTCCGTATCGAAGTGAATATTCATCGCGGGAACGGGACGACCGTAGCTTTGGAGCGTTTTCTCTAAAGTTTTGTAAACGAGGTTGTTTTCCGCGCTCGCGAACTGCGGCTCGCAACCGGTGATGGATAAACCGTCCCCGCCGGTTTCAAACGTAAAGCGGTTAAACATATCGAAAGCAAGTCCCATCATATCGAAACCGGGACCGACGTTTGCGCTCGTCGCGGGAACAGAGATTTTAAATTTCATACTTTCGCACAATCAAAACGCAAAAGCCGGGAAACGTAAATTTCAATTTAGCACGCATAGAGCAAGCAGGGGCGCCGGAAGCGCTCGGCTTTTTCCGGCGGGAACGCCCTCTCGTCTTTACCGTTGCGCGGGAACGCGAGATTTCGTTAATCTGAGCGGCATATTTTGTATCTTTACTCACCGACAATGAGCAGTATTTCCGCAGAAAAAAAATCAGATAAAACGCCGCTGTGGTTTGCGGCGATCGGAATTCTTATGTGCGCCATCGTCATTTGGGATCAGCAATACTGCTGGTCGTCCAAAGACGATTACATTTTCGGCTATCTCGTGCCGTTTTTGTGCGCTTTTGTTTTGAAAGAACGCTTTCACCTCTTGCGCGCGATTTTCACGGGCTCGCCGTTGGCGACGGCGACGGACGACAGCGGCGAACCGACCGACGAATTTTCGCCGCCCGCGTTTATTCGCCCCGGGTGGAAAACGCCGTGGATTCTCGATCTGATTTTTGCCGCGGGAACGCTTTTCTCGCTCCTTTTGTTCGCCGGAGGCGGTGTCGGCACCGCAATTTACGGCGCGGCGGCAGTTACGACTCACGAAAACACGATGGGCTTCATCGGCACGGCGTTCGGCTTGGTTTGGTTCGCTTCGGCAAAAGATTTGACGGGAACGCCGCTCGATTTGCGCACCCGATTGCGCGTGCTGATGATTTTTGTTTTCCCGATTTGCGTATGGTTTGTTTCCGGTCCGTTTACGTTTCTCGTAGACAGCCAAATCAAAACCCTGCTCTTGGACAAAGTTACGGCAACCGTCGTCTATTTGCTCAATCTCTTTGATTTTTCCCTCGTTCAGGAAGGCAACATTATCGTGCTTCCGGGAGGCGATACCGTCGGCGTGGCGGACGCTTGCTCGGGAATCCGCTCGATGACGGCATGCGTCTTCGCAGGTTCGTTTCTCGCCGCAATTTTTCTCCATTCCTGGGGGAAAAAAGTCTGCTTCGTCGGCGTTTCCATCGTATTCGCGCTCGTTTTGAACGTGTTGCGCACCAGCTTTTTGACGGTGTGGTCGCTCTGGAACGGCTCCAAAGCTTTGGATTATGACTTTTTCGGGAATCCTACAGACAGCGTAAAATTCACGCTCGGCACCGTGCACGACGTTGCCGGCTGGACGGCGATGATTATCACTTTCATTATGCTTTTGATGCTCATTCCGTTGTTTAATCTCAAGCTGACCAAAACCGACGAGGAAATGGGCTTCGAATTTGTCGACGAGCCGCCGCCGGAAGAAAAGTAATTTTACCCGCACGCACACACCCGCACACCGAACACGGATTTTTTGGAAGCAAAACAAAAAATCCGTGTTTATTTGTATTTGTCCGCAATTTCTTTTACGATTCGGCAAATCCCCGCTATGCCGCCTCTGAAAAAAATCCTTTCGCTCGCCGCCGGAACTTTTCTCGCCTGCGTTCCCGTTATGCCGCTTTGCGCGGAAACGGAAAACCCCGACCCCGATGAAATACCCGCACTTCCCGCCGACTTAAATGCGTGGGAATCCGCTCTCGACGAAATTTACACACCGGACACCACGGAGCCGAAAATCCCGGTTTTTCCGGAAAAAAAGCCCAACGCGAAAATCAGCGAAAAGCGAGCCGCATTCAAAACCAAACTGCGCACCGTCAGCAAATTCAAAGAAAAAGCCAAACCGGAAGAAATCGACGAATGGTTTGCCGAAATTTTGCCTACGCCGACAGATCCGCTCGCGCTCAGCATCAACGCGGAACTCCGCAAAGAAATCAAAGAAAAACTTCCCGCTTACAAACGCGTTCCCGCGCGTGAAGTTTTCCCGCATCCGAGCGCAAAATTCTTTCCCGGCGACGTTCCCGAAAAATTCAAACGCATCGGGAAACCGTTTTACCCGGATCCGCAAACGGGCGGCTGGCAAAGCACCGGGCTCTACGCCGCGCCGGGCGAACGCGTCAAAGTCCGCGTTTCAAAATCCGCCATCGCCGCCGGCATCCGCATCCGCATCGGGAGCCACACGGACGACCTGCTCCAGTCCCGCCAACGCTACTGGTATCGCTTTCCCGATATCACCTGCGAATACGGCGTTCGCGAACAATCCTTTGAAATCGCCAGCGCGTTCGGCGGACTGATTTACGTCGCGGTCCCGCGCGGGAGAATTTCCGCTCGCACGCAAATGATTTTCAGCGGCGTGGTCGAAGCCCCGTTTTTCCGAATTGACGAAACAAAACTCTCGCAGTGGAACTACGTGCGCTACGCTCCCGCGCCGTGGGCTGAATTTGTCGGAAAAAATTTCGCCGCTACCATTCCCGCAGAAGAAGCCGCCGCCATCGATAATCCGGAAAAAATCATTCGTTTCTGGGACAACGTTGTCGCCGAGTTAGACAAGCTGACCTCGGGTCCCAAGGAACGCTCACAGCCGATCCGCTTTGTCGTCGACATCGAATCAACCGCCGCCGCCGGACACGCGGGAGACCCGATCGTCGGCACCCTCATGTGGTCGCGCGGTTATTGGGACTTGGAGCACATCCGCAAAGAAGGTTCGTGGGAACTTTTTCACGCCATCGGAAAAAACCTCGTCAGCTCCAAATGGAGTTTCTTCGGAGACCGCGACACGCCCGCCGCGCTTCTCGCGCTTTACAGCATGGAAAAAACAACCGGACGTAAAGCCGCCACGTTCTTCGACGTTCCCGCGCTTCGCTCCGCCTGCTTCGCTCGACTAAAACGGGAAAATGTTGAAGAAAAAAACAAAAAAAATCTGCGGGAACGCCTAAAACAGGAAGAACGCGAAAAAAAATCTCAACACAAGAAAATCCTGACGGACAAATCATCCGGAAAAGGTCGGCGGGAACGCCAAAAAGAAGCCGACGAGGCGGATGTAGAGGACAACTGGCAAGATCCCGGCGTGCCCTTTCAACGCCTCGCCGCCTACATTCCCGTCATCGATGCATGCGGCTGGGAACCGGTTGAGAAACTTTTTAAATTCTACACCGTGCGCAACCGCCTCCCGCTCGATACCGAAGAGGAAAAACAGCGCACCTTCGTCATGCTGTGGTCGCAGGCGACGAAAAAAAATCTCTCGCCGCACCTCGAAAAATTCGGCTTCCCCAAACAAAACGGCGGCGGGAATTATGCGGATTTCGTCCCCAAAACACAGGCAAGTGAAGATACGCCCCACTCGGAAAGCGGCGCGACCGGCTTTCTTGGCTATTCGCCGTTCCCGACTATCGCCGTGCTGAACGAAAACTACCGTGTTCCCCAACTTCCCAAAACGGAAAAAGCAAATCTTTCTCCCTTCGGCACGGCTTCTGAAGAAAACGACGAAGAGCCGGACGCGGAAACCGAGGAAGAGTCCGGCGACTATCCCGAAGCCGACGAGGAGCTTCCGGGCAACGTTCCCGTCGAAGAAGCGGCAAATTCCGTGCCCGAAAATTACAACCCGGAAGAAGCAGATTTCGATGAAATTTAATAAACAACCAAACGCCAAACACATTGCCGTTTTCCTCTGCGGCGGAAGCGGAACGCGAATGCGCGGGAGCGTGGCTGACAAAATTCTGGCTCCGCTCGCGGGAACGCCGGCACTCGCCTACTCGCTGAAAGCCTTTGAAGCCGCAGGCATTTTCTCCCGCGCCGTTTTCGTTTTTCGCGACGAAGCTCAAAAAAGCGAAATACAAAAAATCGCCGAAAAATTTTCCCCTGCTCTCTCCGCAAACGCCCTTTTTTGCCAAGGCGGAAAAGAGCGGAAAGATTCCGTTTTAAACGGGCTTCGAACCGCCGCAGGCGCGGACGGAAATGCGGCGGGAACGCTCGCTTTTATCCACGACTGCGCCCGCCCGCTGATTTCCGCAGAAAACCTGCTCAAGCTCGCCGACGTCGCACAGCGCGAAGGCGGTGCCGTGCTCGCGCATCGCTGCAAAAATACCGTCAAACGCGTTCCCGCCGACACGCCGCCGGAAACGGCATGCCGCACGGAAGACCTTGATCGGGCGCGGCTCTGGGAAACGGAAACCCCGCAAGTATTTCCGCTCGAAAAAATTTTCGCCGCGTATCAAAAAATTAATGACGAAAATATTTTTGTAACAGACGATGTCGCCGCCGCCGAAGCCGCCGGCGTTCCCGTCGCCATTGTCGAAAATATTTCTCCCAACCCCAAGCTCACCGTTCCCGAAGACCTCATTTTCTGCGAAGCGATTCTTCGGAGAAAATAACACCGGAAACGCATCCGCAATGCGGAAACCTCCCCGACCTTTGCGGAAGCGTAATTCGCAAAAAGACGTTCCCGCCAAGCTCCTTTGAGTTTGACAGAACCCCGAAAAAAGAATTTCCTTGGCTCTCCATTTCAAGCATTTGGCTTGAAACGAAATTTGCCCAGGTGGTGAAATTGGTAGACACGCAGGTTTCAGGTACCTGTGCCGCGAGGCATAGGGGTTCGAGTCCCCTCTTGGGCACCATTTCAAAACAGCCCGCAAGCCGCATAAATACAAGGCTCGCGGGCTTTTTCGTAAATTTTTGTTGTAGCACGTTTTAAGTGCTAAGCGAAATTTGACTTCACACAAGACTTAACGTTCTCGCGCAAAGACGCCAAGACGCAAAAAAATACTTTACCGTAAAAAAAATCCGTGTGATTCGGTGTTCATCCGTGGTTCCGAAAACTTTGCGGCTTAGCGGCTTCGCGCGAAAAAAAAAGAACGGGAGAAGTAACACTCCTGTCGCTTTCAACGTGAAGTTTGTGCGAACGCAAAGAAATTTTCGCCGCAGGGCGTTTTGTGTGCGAAACAAAATTTTCTTTCGTAGGTAGAGTAAAGATTCTCACGCAAAGACGCGAAGTCGCAAAAAAATACTTTGCCGTAAAAAAAATCCGTGTGATTCCGTGTTCATCCGTGGTTCCGAAAACTTCACGGCTTAGCGGCTTCGCGCGAAAAAAAAAAACGTTCCCGCGACCGAAGCCGCGGGAACGCCACACTTAATATAATTATGAATTAATATATTACTAAATTATTTGCGGCGACGACGCGATGCCACCAACGCCAACGCGCCAAGCCCCGCAAGCATCCCAAACGCCGACGGCTCGGGAATTACATTACTATCCAATTTCGAAATCGAGATATCATAAATTTTTTCCGCACCGCCGTTTGTCCAAAAACGAGAAGACCATTTCGTATTTCCGAATGTTTGCTCTCCATTTATAAGTCCGGTCGCGCCATTCGTTTCCGTGGGATAGGAGTCGGTTGTTAATCCGCTAACTTTTTCCGAACTGCTTTTGTCCCCGGATGAGACCGTAAAGGTTCCGCCGGAAAAAGTTCCGTCTTCTAAAACATCGGCAACAAAAGAAACGGTTATCAAATCTGACTTTTGCCCGGCAGTCAAAATTCCGGCAAGCGAAATGCTTGTATTTGTAAGTTCAATTCCACCGTCAGCTTTAGTTTTCAAAACATATCCGGAAAATCCGCCATTGGCTTTTCTTGTTGTTGAAAAAACACCGGCAGAAGAGAGCGCCGAATCCGTCAACGAAAACGACACAGACCAGCTATCTAAAACAGAATAACCTTCTCCGGAATTAGACCACGCCGTGTAAGCATTTCCGGATTCCACTTTATTCCCGGATGGGCTTGTTAATGTCAGTTTTTCCGGTTCCGCATTTGCGAGGGCGGTTCCTGCGGAAAGGAGAGCCGCGATTGTAATGTATTTTTTCATGTTATGTTTTTTTTTGGGGGTTATTTTTATTTGTAAATTGAGCGAGATTTTTTATTTCTCCGATTTGACTCAATTTCCAACCTGTGTTTTAGCAAAAAAAAAACGTAGCCGTCAATATATTACTACCAAATAGGTATGCTTTTAAAATTCTTTGAAAAATTCATTTTTTTCTGAAGAACGCTCAGGTTGCCGGCTCCCGCTTAGCGATTTTCCGATTCGGCGAAATTTGATTCCGGAGCCTTTTTCAGCCGCCGCGCACGGCTTGGCTGTAAATTTGGTGGGCCCAGCAGGATTCGAACCTGCAACCAAGGGATTATGAGTCCCCTGCTCTAACCGTTGAGCTATAGGCCCGCGAAAAGGGAAAGTTCGGAATTTTTGCGGAAAAGCGCCTCTTACGCAAGTGGAAAGCTTTTTTAATCACGGCGAGCCTTACCTTTCTCGTGTTTATTCGCTTGCCTCAAAAATACGTTCGTCAGACAATGGACGAGCGCAAATTTTCTGATTCCCCACTCGACAGCCATGCCCAGAGCCCTTTCAAAGAACCGCATCCAGAAAAGCATTTTTCAATTTTCGGTTTTTGCCGAAAACAAAATCGGGTGTCTGAATCTCATCACGGAATCGCTCATCGAAAACGGCGTTCACGTCCTTGGCATGAGTTGCCTTGACCAAACGGACTGCGCCATCATTCGCTTTTTGCCCGATTACGCGGAAGCGGCGGAAAAATTTCTGAAAAAGTCAAAAATTTCCTATACGAAAAACCGTGTTCTCGCCGTCGAGTTCGCCTGCCCCGAAAATTTGGTCAAAATCACGCAGGCGTTGTATCAGGCGGAGATAAACATTCACTATCTTTATCCGCTGTTTTGCCGACCGAACGGCGCGTGCGGAATTGTCCTCTCCACAGACGACACGGAACTTTCCCGTAGTGTTCTTTCCGGTTACGGAATCCGCGTGCTTGAGCTTGACGACCTCGCCCGCTGACCTTGCCTTCGCCGCCGCTCCCGAAAAATCGCGTTCCCGTTTATTCTTTTATTTACCGCACAACTTGCAATCCCATGAAAAAATCAATCTCCGGAATTTGCTTTACCCTCGCCATTGCCTCTCTTCTGCAGGCGGCACCCAAAATCGAGTCTGAAAACTGGATTTGGTCGGACGTTCCCGCGCAAAGTTTTAACGCCGACTGGAGCATTCCCGCCGACAATGTCGGAGCCGGAAAAGGCTGGGAGCCGGAGGGCTACCCCGTCGGCAACGGGCGCATCGGCGCCATGATTCTCGGGAACGCGGAGCGGGAACGCATCGCGCTCAACGAAATTTCGCTCTGGACCGGCGGCGAAAATGCGGGCGGCAACTGTTCCGGCTACAGTTACGGACCGACCGCCGGGCGCAATGCTTTCGGAAGCTACCAGCCGTTCGGCGATCTTTTAATCGAATCTCCCGGGCTTGATGCGCCGAAAGATTTCGTCCGCGCGCTCTCGCTCGCCGAGGGCATCGCTTACACGTCATTTAAGAAAGACGGGGTGGAATACACGCGTGAAGTTTTCGCAAGCACTCCGCAAGACGTTATCGCCGTCGTTTACCGGGCTTCCAAAAAAGGAAAAATCACCGCCAACATCGCGCTTTCACCCAACCACACGGCAAAACTTTCCGCGAGCGGGAACGTGCTTACCATGTCGGGAACGCTTGCGAACGACTTGAATTTCGCGGCGCATGTTTCCGTCATTGCTGAAGGCGGATCGGTTTCCGCAAGCGGCGGAAGCGAAAAAATCGAGGTCTCCTACACCGGCAAGGGAGACAATATGCAGGCGGATTTTGACCGGAACAAACTCCCGAAAATTTCCGTCAAAAACGCAGACTCGCTCGTCATCCTCGTCGCCATGAACACCGACTACGTGATGAACGAAAAGAAAAATTGGGAAGGCGCAGACCCCGTGAAAACATCGGCGGGAACGATTGCCGCCGCCGCGAAATTACCGGCGGACGCCATGCGTAAAAAACACGTTGCCGCCCACGCGAAACTTTTCAACCGTTGCAAAATCGACCTCGGAGAAACCGACAAGAAAACCGCCGCGCTCCCGACCGCGCAACGTATCAAAAATTATGCGACCGACAAGGACGATCCCGATCTTGAGGAAACGCTGTTCCAGTTCGGGCGTTACGCGCTGATGTCTTCTTCAAAAAATTCGCTTCCCGCCAATCTTCAGGGGCTTTGGAACCACAAAGTCCACGCGCCCTGGGCGAGCGACTACCACAACAATATCAACATTCAGGAAGCATACTGGCCCGCCGAAGTTACCAATCTTTCGGAATGCCACATGCCGCTTCTAAACTACATCACCCAAACCGCTCCCGCATCGCGCGCAATGACGAAAAAACAGTTCGGCGAAAATCATCGCGGCTGGACCACCCGCATTTCGCAAAATCCCTGGGGCTGGGGCGGATGGACAATGTGGAATATTCCGATTAACGCGTGGTATGCCCTTCACATGTGGGAGCACTATCAATTTACCCACGATAAGGAATTTTTGAAAAAACAGGCCTATCCGATGATGAAGGAAGCCTGCCACTTTTGGGAAGACCATCTCAAAGAACTCGGCAAAGACGGAAAAGGCTTCCACTCCGGAGAAGCCGGCGTCGATCTCGAACAGCTCAAAGGCATGCCCGCGGGAACGCTCGTCGCGCCGAACGGCTGGTCGCACGAATGGGGTCCCACGGAAGACGGGATCGCCCACGACCAGCAACTCGTTCGCGACCTTTTCAGAAACACCATCGCCGCTGCAGACGTTCTCGGCGTAGATGCCGCCTGGACAAAAAAGCTTCGGGAAAAACTCTCCCGCGTCGCGCCGGATAAAATTTCCAAAAACGGCTACCTGCAGGAATGGATGATTGACCGCCCGAACATGGTCAGCGGACACCGCCACACGTCTCACCTTTTCGCCGTTTATCCGGGAAGCGAAATCTCTTTCGCCCAAACACCGGAACTCGCGGAAGCCGCAAAAAAATCTCTCGAACTGCGCGGCACGACCGGCGACTCCCGCCGCTCTTGGTCCTGGCCGTGGCGCACCGCACTTTGGGCGCGCTTTAAAGAAGGCGACAAGGCTCACGAAATGATCGAAGGGTTATTCCAGCACAACCTGCTCCCGAACATGCTCACCACGCACCCGCCCTTCCAGATGGACGGCAATTTCTCCTACCCGGCAGGCGTCGCCGAAATGCTCCTGCAATCGCACGCCGGGCAAATCGAACTGCTACCCGCGCCCTGCAAAGCCTGGCAAAACGGACAGGTGCGCGGCATGAAAGCCCGCGGGAACATCACCGTGAATTTCGATTGGAAAAACGGGCGCGTAACCAAATACGAACTCCTTTCTCCGGCTCCGCAAAAAGTCAAAGTCGTCATCAACGGAAAAGCCAAGGAAATCACGACCAAGCCGTTCCCGGCAAAAAAGAAAACGGCAGCAAAGACCGCCAAAAAGTCTTCAAAAAAATAAAAAAATGCATCCGCTCTCCAAATTTTTGCCCGAAAACTTCGATCCCGTCGGCGGGCTCACGCTACTCTCCGGCAAGGGAATGTATCCCAAACTCGTCGCCGAACGTGCGCGCGCCGCAGGAGTCGATGTCTCGCTCATCGCCATTGTCGACGAAGTGGACGACGATTTTGTCGCCACGTTCCCGAAGGATCGCGTTTATTGGGTAAAAGTCGGGCAACTCGGAAAATTTCTCTCCTCCTTGGAAAAACTGCGTTCCCGCTATTTCATGATGGCGGGACAAGTTGCGCCCAAACGCCTTTTCAGCGGGCTCGTTCCCGACCTGAAAGCAGCCCTGATTCTCGCCCGGCTCAAGGAACGCAACGCGCACACCATTTTCGGTGCCATCGCCGACGAAGCCGAAAAAATCGGCGTCACGCAGCTCGACGCGCGCTCCTTTATGGACGACCAACTCGCAACGGCGGGAACGCTCGTCGGAAAAGAAAAAAATATTGAACCTTTCGCGCTCGAATACGGCATCAAAATCGCCAAAGAATGCGCACGGCTCGACATCGGACAAGGCGTCGTCGTTTCCGGCGGCACCGTTACCGCCGTCGAAGCCTATGAGGGAACGGACAAAATGTTGCGCCGCTGTGTCGACATTCCGAAAAAAAATCCGCTTTACGTCAAAACCGTCAAGCCCGGGCACGACTACCGCTTCGACGTTCCCTGCTTCGGCTTGCGCACGCTCGAAAGCATGGAAATCGGCGGAATCGCCGCCGCCGCGCTTGAGAAAGATAACGTCGTCATTCTCGACAAGGAAAACGTTTTCGCCGAAGCCCGTAAAAAGGGCATCACCATCGTCGGCTACGAGTAAAGCGGACAAGCGGAAATCCCGCGCCGAAGCGTTCCCGCAGTTGACTAAATGCAGAAAATCTACATTCTTTCTGCATCTCATTTTTTTAGGCTATGGCAGTGGAACTTAAAGACACCTTGAATCTCCCCGTAACGGATTTCCCGATGCGGGCAAATCTCACCTCCCGCGAACCCAAGCGCATCGCGTTTTGGGAGGAAACAGACCTTTACAGCCGCCTTCAGCAAAAGAACGCGGGAACGGGAAAATCTTACATTCTCCACGACGGTCCGCCGTTCACCAACGGCGACGTGCACATCGGCACCGCGCTCAACAAGCTCCTCAAGGACATCATCATGCGCTACAAAACGATGCGCGGCTTCCGCGTCCCCTACGTTCCCGGCTGGGACTGCCACGGCTTGCCGATCGAGCACAAGGTGATGAAAGAACTCCACGCCAAGGAAAAAACGCTCACGCCGCTCGAAATCCGCAAAGCCTGCGCCGAATTTTCCGAAAGCTTTATCGAAAAACAGCGCAAACAATTTAAGCGCCTCGGCATCCTCGCCGACTGGGCGGCGGAATACAAAACGAAAAATCCCGCCTACGAAGCCGACATCGTCCGCACCTTCGCAAACATGGTCGCGAATGATTTGATTTACCGCAGCAAAAAGCCGGTTTACTGGTCAATTCCCTGCAAAACCGCGCTCGCCGAAGCCGAAATCGAATACAAAAACCACACCTCGCCGTCAATTTGGGTCGCGTTTTCGCAAATCGACGCGCCGGAAAAGAATTTTGTCATCTGGACAACGACTCCGTGGACGATTCCCGCAAACATGGCTGTCGCCGTGCATCCGGAACTTGAATACGTCGAAATTTCCCACGCCGGAAAAATTTACATCGTTGCCGACGCTCTCGCGGAAAAATTCATCGCCGATTGCGGCTTGGAAGGCGCGGTGCGCGGCGCGAAAGTCCCCGGAAAAACCCTCGAAGGCATTCAAACGCAACATCCGATTTGCGCGCGCACTTCGCCCGTCGTTTGCGCCGATTACATCACGACCGACGCGGGAACGGGCTGCGTTCACACCGCCGGCGGTCACGGTCTTGAAGACTACCAAACCTGCCTGCGCTACGGCATCGAAATTTATTGTCCGGTCAACGACGAAGGCGTTTACGCCAATGACGGTCGCGTTCCCGCGTCGCTCGTCGGTATCTCCGTTTTGGATACAAACGGAAAATGCCCGGCAAACATCGAAGTTTTGAAACTGCTCGAAGCTTCGGGCAAGCTTTTAAAAGTCGCGAAAATCGACCACCAATACCCGCACTGCTGGCGCTCGAAAACGCCGGTGATTTTCCGCGCCATGGACCAATGGTTCGTCGCGCTCGACAAAAACGGCATGCGCGCCAAGGCGCTTGCCCAAATCGGCGACGTTTCCTGGATTCCCGCCAGCGGCGAAAACCGCATTCGCGCCGCCGTCGAAGGTCGCCCGGACTGGTGTATTTCCCGCCAACGCTCCTGGGGCGTGCCGATTCCGGTTTTCTACGACGCGGACACGCGCGAAGCGTTTCTCGATGCAAACGTCATCAATGGTATCGCAGACAAAATCGCCGTCGCGGGAACCGATATTTGGTTTGAAAAATCCCCGGCGGAACTGCTAGCGGGCATCGACGTTCCCGCCAACTGGCCGGCGCCGGAAAAACTCGTCGCGGGAACGGACACGCTCGACGTTTGGATCGATTCCGGTTCGTCTTCCGCCGCTGTCTTGAAGCGCAACGCGGACCTCGCGTTCCCGGCGGACTTGTATCTCGAAGGTTCCGACCAGCACCGCGGTTGGTTCCAATCTTCGCTGTGGACAAGCGTTATCAATTTCGGCTGCGCACCGTATAAAAAAGTCATCACGCACGGATTTGTCGTCAACGAAGGCACGCGCCAGAAAATTTCCAAGTCCGACGGCAAGCCGCAAACCGCCGACGGCTACGTTTCCAAATACGGAGCCGACATCGTGCGCCTTTGGATCGCTTCGGAAAATTATCAGAACGATATTCCGCTTTCCGACGGCATTCTCGACGCGACGGCGACGCAGTATCGCAACATCCGCAACACGCTCCGCTACCAGCTCTCGAATCTTTACGATTTCGATCCCGCGAAAGACGCCGTTCCGTTTGCGGAGCTAACGCTGATTGACAAGTGGGCGCTCACGAAATTCTTCCGCCTCCTCGCCGACGTTACCGCGAATTACGAAAACTGCGAGTTCCACAAAGCCTACGCCGCCATCGCCGCGTTTACCGTGGAAACGCTTTCGGCAACCTATCACAACATTCTCAAAGACCGCCTTTACACCTACGCCGCGAACTCGCGGGAACGCCGTTCGTCGCAAACCGCGATTTACACGATTTTCACGGCTTACGTCAAAATGCTCGCGCCGATGCTTCCGTTTACGACGGACGAAGCGTGGGGATTTTTCACGGCGAAAAACGAATACGCGAAGGATTCCGTTCTTTTGCAGGATTGGCCGCAGGTAAATCCGGAATGCGTTTTCGAGGAAGAAGCGACGGAATTCGACGCATTGCTCAAAGTGCTCGACGACGTGAATCTGAAGCTCGACGCGCTTCGCTCTGCGAAAGTCATCGGACAATCGCTCGAAGCCGTGCTCACGATTTCCGGCGATCCCGCCGACGCGACTTTCGCGCTTTTGAAAAAGCACGCCGCCCTGCTCGCGGAAACCTTCATCGTTTCGGAAGTGCGCCTCTCCGACGCGCCTGCGGGAACGCCGCTCGCCGTCGAAGCCGTCAAAGCGGAAACGCTCGGCTACGTCCGTTGCCCGCGCTCGTGGCGTTGGCTTCCGGAACTCGTCGACGCGGGAACGTTCGGCAAAGTTTCCGCGCGTTGCCGCGACGCTCTTAAGGAGAAATTCCCGAACGAAGTTTAATCCGAAATTATCCGACAACGTTTTAATTTTTCTTCAAATGGCAACCCAATCGAACAAAAAAACTGCCAAGGAAAAAGCTCCGGCTAAAAAAACCGCTACAGCAAAGAAAACGGATTCCGCGCAGAAAAAGTCTGCCGCAAAAAAACCGATTGCCGCCGTAAAAACAACGCCGGCAAAGAAAGCCGCTACGGAAAAAAAAGCGGAAACACTCCCGAAAACCGCCGCAAAGAAAGAGAAAAAAACTCCCGCGACGAAATCCAAAAAAGCAAAAGTCGAAGCACCGAAAAATTCTCTCGCCGACATCGTTGTCCGCCGCGACGCGGAAACCGTTCAAACCAAAATCGTTACTCGCCGCCGCGGACTCATCGCCTACACGCCGAAAGAACTGGAATTGATGTTCCTGCGCCGCGGCTCCGCAAATATCAATCTGTTTAATCCGGCAAGCACGGAAAAACCGCAGACAAAACCTGCCGTTCCCGCACGCCAGATCTTGACGGAACTTCCCAAGGCAAAACCGCGCAAAGTCGGAGCCGTCTCCCTCGACGACCTCTTCGGCTACAATCCCTTTGCCAAAGACAGCGTTTCCGCCGAAGAAAAAATGATTCCGGCGAAATGGATGAAGTATTACAAAAAACTCACCGCGCTCAAAGTGGCGATTCAAAAGGAAATCGACGAGCATTCCCAAAACGCGTTCAGCCGCCAAGGAAAAGAAGACACCGGAGACCTTTCAGCCTCTTACAGCCAACACACGGCAGACATCGACAACGAAGCGTTCACGCGTGATTGCGCGCTGAGCCTGCTCGCCGGAAAACAGCAGGAACTCGCCGAAATCAATATCGCCATCGAGCGCATGAAAAAAGGAACTTACGGCATTTGCGAAATCACCGGAAAACCTATTCCGGCGGAACGCCTGCGCGACGTGCCTTTCACGCGCTATTCTATCGAAGGAAAAATCGAAGCGGAAAAACAACGCGCCGCCGCCGCTCGCCGCCGCCGCGCCAACGCCGCCACCGATATCGCCTCCGTAACCGACCTCGAAAACGATGTCCCGATTGTTTTCGGTGAAGACGACGATGCCGATCGCAAAAAAACAACGACTGCCGATCCGGAAGCCGAAAGCGAAGCAAAATAGAAATATAAACCGCAAAATTTATTTTTCTAAAAAGTAAAAATACACACAGCGACGGGAACGCATTTGATTTCCGGCGTTCCCGTGCGCAAAGAATAAACCACGAATAAACACGAATGTTTTAACGCAAAGAAATTTGCGTCGCAGGGCGTTCCCGTGCGAAGCGAAAATTTTCTTTCGCGGGTAGAGTAAAGATTCTCGCGCAAAACGCGAAGACACGAAAAAATACTTTACCGTAAAAAAATCCGTGTGATTCCTTGTTCATCCGCGGTTCCAAAAAACTTTTCGGCTTAGCGTCTTCTCGCGAGTTTTCCGCAGACAGGGAAATCACACAAAAACACGAAACATCTTTAAAATTTTCAAAGCCTTTTTACCCGATTTTATATTCTATCATATCGGTAGATTTTGTTTGACTTCCGTTTTTTTTTTTCAGAATTGAGCCTTCGAATTGAGTCTATTTGTCAAGAGACAGGCTCTTGCACTCATTCAAAAAAAAACACCAAACAAACATGAAAAAACAATTATTAACAACCGCTTCCCTCATTTTAGCGGGAACGAGCATATTACCGGCGGCAAACAACCTGACAGACAGGCTTGGCGCAACCGACGCGGGAACGTATCATTACACCGACGAAAATACGTGGTTTAAACCCTCATTAGTAGGAAGCAATCCTTACTCGGAGGTCCATAATTATTCTTGGGGCAGCACACAGCTCAATCTCGGGCAAGATGCACGCTGGGTTATCACGTTTACAATTGATACAAACAATGGGCAAGCTCACGGACAGCCTCTTTTTAACGCGTATTTAGCAGCACCGAACAACTCTATCGTTTACGGTAACTATTACCTTTATTCCGGACGCGGAGCCGCAGCAATACAACATTTCAACGGAGCAAATGTCGCCGAAGGAGACAAAAACGTTTCCGCAAACAGCTATGTCCTCAGCGATTATTTGAACGGGCACGCAGGCGGCACGCCCAAGCTGGTTGACGGAATAGATAAAGGAACCGTCCACGCGGGCTGGAATTTGGCAAACGGCACGCATCGCTACACAATTATCGTCGAATCTTTTTCGGATCATAGCAAAGACGATTTAATTATGTTCACTTATGATAATTTAGGCGACAGTGCCAGCCCGTCCCAATCCGGCGTCTTTAGTATTGATGACAATTTCGGAGGCATTGCCCATGACCGAAATCTAACTGTCGGTTGCTTTGTTGACGATTGCTTGGGTTCGGTGTCGCTGACCAATGTAACATTCGAAAAAGAAGCACGTCAGTTTGTTGCGGCGACACCTCCTACCCCGCCGCCGGAACCGCAACCGGAACCGACTCCGACGCCCTCGGTCCCCGAGCCTTCGGCATTCGGTTTGCTTGCGGGAATAGGCGCGCTTGCGCTTGTGGCTTCGCGCCGACGCCGTAAGTAAAGAGAAAACCGTTCACGAAAAGCAGGCGAAATGCCTGTTCTCCCTCTTGCGTTCCCGTGATTAATTTCGCGGGAACGCTTTTTTATTTCAAAAAAAATCTCTCGCGAAGCACGCGCCTCGCGAGAGATTTTTCTAAAAAACGAATTTCGTTTACCAAGCAAAAGATTCGCCGGCGGAAACGGATTTCGTGAACTCAACGAGGAGTTGCACGCATTGCTCGACGACGGCGATATCGACGACTTCGCCCGGCGTATGCATGTAGCGCAACGGCACGGAAATCAAGCCGGCGGCAACGCCTCCGTTTGCCATTTGAATGACGCGCGCGTCCGTTCCCGTCGGGTGCGATTCCGCTTCGAGCTGATACGGAATGCCGAGTTTTTCGGCGGCGGCGACAAGTTTGTCGAACACGATCGGATTGATGTTCGGACCACGGCAAATCACGGGACCGCCGGAAAGCGTGATGCGTCCGAATTTGCGGTTGTCGGCGTCCGGATGGTCAGTCGAATGCGTAACGTCGATGGCAATGCCGACGGTCGGATTCAGCCCTTGGGCGGCGGTTTGCGCGCCGCGCGTGCCGATTTCTTCCTGCGTTGTCGCGACGGCGTCAACGCGCACGGCAAGTTTCTTTTCTTTCGCCAAGCGGCGAGCGGCTTCCATCGCGATGTAGCAACCGGCACGGTCGTCAAAAGCGCGGGCAACGGCGACGGAGCCGTTCAGAAGCTCGACGGTTTCGTCGTAAACGGCGGGATCGCCGATGGCGACGCGTTTGAGCGCGTCTTCGCGGGACGTTGCGCCGATGTCGATCCACATTTCGTGAACTTCGGGAACTTTCGTGCGTTCGGACGGGCTCATCAGGTGAACGGCACGCTTTCCGGTAACGCCGAGCACGATGCCGTTTTTCGTCAGAATCAAAACGCGGCGACCGCTCGGAATAATCAGGTCGTGCCCGCCGAGCAGGTTGAAGTAGAGGAAACCTTTGTCATCGACGTAGGAGATCTGAAGACCGAGTTCGTCGATGTGCCCGGCAAACATGACGGAGGTTTTTGCCTTCGGATTGAGCGTCGCGATGCGATTGCCGAGCACGTCTTTACGATATTCGTCGGCAACGGTTTTCATGTATTTATCGCAAACCGCCTGCGCTTCGAATTCGTGTCCGGTGGGAGCTTTCGCTTCGAGAAGCTCCCGCAGAAAAGCGGGAATTTCGAAGTTTTTTTCGCTCTTCGGGGCAGAAACCTTTTTCGCCATGATTTTGCCTTTTTGAAAAAATTATTGTGCGGGAACGGCTTCGGGCTCGACAACGGCGGGAACGTCTGCGGCGGCAGGTTCTTCTTCGTCGAGAACTTCCGCTTCCGCCACGTCGGAAACCGTTTCCTCTTCCGTCATTTCCGGCTCAGCTTCTTCTTCGGCGGCGACGGGCTCGACCTTCGATTTCGTCAATTCAAAGAACGTTACGGATTTCATCGGCACGCGCGCGCCGAACTCAAAGTCCGCATAATCCGCTTCTTCGACATCGCCGGAAATAACGCGCTTTGAGCGACCGATTTCGTTGCGGTTGCGGTCAAAGGCACGCAAAATTACGGGCGATTTGAAAAGCTTGGAATACGAAACATAAAGCACCGCTTTCTGGTTTTTCCCCGTTTCGATGCTGACGCGTTCCACGTTGACGCCGTCTTCGCGCAAGGCGTCGAAGTAAACGACGGGAACGGACACGGTCGCAACGGAGACGATTTCCGTCTTTTCCCACGGTTTAAATACGGCGAGAGCCGCGCCGCCGGCGACGAGCGCGAACAAACCGACTACTGCAAGAATGTTTTTAATCATAAGGGGGACATTCTTGCCCGAATCGGCGGGAAAAGCAAGTCTAACGAATTTCACGGCGACGGGAACGTTTCTCGGGAATACGCATGCGCCGCCAAGTTCCGGAAAGTTCCCGCGACGCGAAATCGAAACGTCCTTGCGTTCCCGGGCGGATTGAACGAGAATGGCGGCGTTGCGAAAAAAACCTCAGACCTGTGCCCTTTTAATTTCGACCTATAATTGGCCGGAAGCCCTGCGGCTTGTTCTCGAAAGCATTAAAACACAGACGAGAATGCCCGACGAAGTCATCATCGCCGACGACGGAAGCGGAAACGAGACGCGGGAACTTATCGAAAATTTTCAAAAAAATTTCCCCTGCCCGCTGATCCACGTCTGGCACGAGGACAACGGATTTCGCAAGTGCATCATTTGGAACAAAGCCATTGTGCGGTGTTCGTGCGATTACATTGTTCAGATTGACGGCGACTGCGTTTTGTCTCCGCGCTTTATCGAAGACCATTTGGCAAATGCGCGTCCGGGCTGGTTTACCTGCGGGAGTCGCACATTGCTGACGCGGGAACGCACGGAGCAAGTTCTCGCTGAGGGAACGCCAAGCTTAACGCCGTTTTCCCCGGGAGTTTGCAACAAATTTAATGCCGTGCGCATTCCCTTGCTCACGCGTTTCTTTCGGGAACGCTATCGCCGGAGGAAACCCTATATTTCCAAAGGATGCAACATGGGCTTTTGGCGAAAAGATTTAATCGCCGTCAACGGTTACAACGAAAGCATTTCCGGCTGGGGGCGTGAGGATGCGGAAATCGAAGTTCGCCTGATGAAACTGGGGATTCGGCGGCAATCGTTAAAATTTGCCGGAGCGCAGTATCATCTTTTTCACAAAGAAAACGACCGTTCCCGCGACGCGAAAAACATCGAAATCCTCAATCGCGCCCTCGCCTCGCCCGAATTTTGGACGCCGCACGGAATTGTAAAGAAATAATAGATACACTCATGCAGGCGATTCGCGTTTTCATCAGCAGTGTTCAGGCGGAGTTCGCGGAAGAGCGAAAGCTTCTTGCCGATTACATTCGGACAGACGCGCTACTCGGCAAATTCTTTGAACCGTTTATTTTTGAAGCGACGCCCGCCGTCAAACACTCGGCAAAGACGCTCTATCTGGAAGAAGTTGCCCAATGTGATATTTACCTCGGGCTTCTCGGAAAATTTTACGGGAACGCGGATGCGCGCGGCATTTCTCCGACCGAACGCGAATACAACCGCGCGAAAAAACTGCACAAAACCCGGCTTGTATTTTTGAAATCCATGCCGGCGCGGGAACGCCAACAAAAACAGCGCGCCTTCGTGAAAAAAATCGAAAGCGAAGTCGTCCGAAAAAGTTTTTCCGAATTTTCGGATTTAAAAGCAGCCGTTTATGCCTCGCTCATCCGCTATCTCGAAGAAAACGAATACATTCGCCATTCGCCGTTTGATGCGACGCTAAATCCTGCGGCAAAGATATCCGACATTGATTCCGAGCGCGTCTCGAGGTTCGTGAGCGTCGCACGCAGTAAGCGCGCGTTCCCGCTTCCGGAAGGCTCAAGCGTAAAAACCGTTTTGACACATCTGAATCTGATGGCCGATTCCCGCCTGACCAATGCCGCGCTTCTCCTTTTCGGGAAAGCTCCGCAAAAATTTTTCCCGACCTCGGAAGTCAAATGCGCGCATTTCCACGGCACGGAAATCACCAAGCCGATTCCTTCCTATCAGGTTTACAAGGGCGATGTTTTCGAGTTGGTTTCGCAAGCGACAGACTTTGTTCTTTCCAAGATTAATGCGACGACCGGAGAAAGAAGCTACGGCGTTTCCGTCGATGTAAACTACGAGCTTCCCGTTCCCGCCGTCGCCGAAGCCATCGTCAACGCCGTTGCGCACCGGGACTACACCGGGAACGCAAGCGTGCAGGTCATGCTGTTTCGCGACCGCTTGGAAATATGGAATCCGGGACGCCTGCCGTTCGGTTTAACTCCGGCAAAATTAAAACTTCCGCACACCTCCATTCCGACCAATCCGCTTCTTGCCGAGCCGATGTATCTCGCCGGCGCAATCGAACGCATGGGCACCGGAACCGGCGACATTATCAGGCAGTGTTCCGAACTCGGATTAAAAGCTCCGGAATTTATTCAAAACGAAGAATTTAAAGTTGTCATATATCGCCCGAAGCCGCTTCGCAAAAGGGCTGAAGAGCAACAACCGTCTTCCGAAGAGTGTGGTAAAAAGTGTGGTAAAAAGTGTGGTAAAAAGTGTGGTAAAACCGACGATTTCACCACACCTCAAAACCGAAAAAAAATTAAGGATTATTTGAAAAAACATCCGACGGCGACCGTCGGAATTTTAGAAGAAATCACAGGGCTTTCCCGCCGAGGCGTGGAAAAAAATCTCCGTCTCTTAAAAACCTCCGGCGAGTTGCAACGCATCGGCTCCGCGAGAAACGGACAATGGAAAGTAACCCGCAAACCCGCCTCGCAATAATTTTTCGCACGCATCGAAAATTTTTATTTTATGAAAAAAATTCCGGGAATTAATTTTATTTTTCACACCATCGCGCGCGCCGGCGGCATGGAGCGCGCCGTCGTTGACATGATTTGCGGCTTCGCGGCGAAAGGCATTCCCGTGCGCGGCATTGCAATGCGCACCGATATTTCCGTCTTTCCGGAAAATCTTCGCGATAAAATTGAGCTGATTCGCGTTCCCGCAAAATTCCCGTGGAATCTCTCGCAACGCTTTGCGAATTGGGACTTTGAAAACCGCGCCGCGAGCTTTTGCAAACCCGGATGGAAAATTATCAGTGCCTCGCGCGTTCCCGCGCCTACAGATATGGCTATTTCCGGCGGCACACATCTCGCGCACTTACAGAAAAAAGGCAAGAAGAAGCCGTCGCTCACGGATAAAATGACGATGGCTCACGAGGTCGCACTTTACTCTCAGGCGAAAATTTGCGTCGCGCATTCGCAAATGACGCGTGATGAAATTGTTGCCCTCAATGCCACTCCGCCGGAAAAAGTCATTTGCCTGTTTCCTCCGGTCGACACGTCGAAATTCAATCTCGAAACACGCCGTTCCCGCACGGAGATACGAAAATCCTGGGGCGTAAAAGATTCCGATTTCGTATTGCTTTTTCCGTCGAACAATCACGCACTTAAAGGCGCAGATTTAATTCTCGCCGCGCTTGATGAAATAAATGATCCGGAAATCAAGCTCGTCGTTGCTTCACGCCGCCCGATTGACCACCCGAGAGCGATTAATATCGGCTTCCGCAAAGACGTGGAAAAATGCTACGCGGCGGCAGATGCGACGATTCTTGCCAGCAAATATGAAGCCTTCGGGCTCGTCGCCGTAGAATCTATCCTCTGCGGAACCCCGGCTCTTCTTTCGGAAGCCTGCGGGGCGACGGACGCGCTTTGCGAGCCGGGTTGCATCAAATTTCCGCGCACACCGGACGGCGTTCGCGCCGCAATTGAATCTGCGCGGGAACGCCACCGCACGGGAACGCTTGCGCTCGACGCGCCGGAAAAATCCGTTCTCTATCCCTACTCGCTTGAGCTCCATATCGACGCTCTTTTGGAGCATCTTTAAAGAGAAGCTAAACTTTTTTCAGCACTTCCGTGTGCGCGACTAAGTCGTGCAAGCGTGCGAGCCACGGACGGCTGAAAATAAACGTATTGCGCTTAAATTTTTTCCATTTCGCAGCCGCATTCAGGCGCGGAAGAATGTCGCGCTTGTCGTTAAATGAAACCGAGCCTTTCGCCGTCGTAAATTGCGCGGCAAAACCTTCCTCCTTGGCAATTTTCACCGAAATATCGGAATAGTGCCCCCACGGCCAAAACATCAGTTTCGGGGCGCGCCCCGTGATTGTATTGATTTCACGGATACAATTTCTCAAATCCGCACGAAGCGAATTTTCAAAATCGTTCCCGGAAACGCCCGTTCCCGCCGCCGCGATGGAGCTGATTTCCCGGTTGTTTTTAATGTGCTTCGTCCCGTGTGCCTCAATCGACCAGCAACCGGAATCGTGCATCGCGCGCACTTCTGCTCGGGACAAATAGCAAAGCGTATCGCCGGACGGAGCCATTTGCTCCGCATCAAGATTGTGCCGCTCGACAATTTCTTCGGGAACGTCGCCGAGGCTTCGCACGGGAGCGTCATGCAGAAAGCCCGCCGAGAGAGCCAATGCCGCTTTTAAGCCGCGCTTTTTCAAAATCGGTGTCGCGTAAAGCCAATTATCCAACCACCCGTCATCAAAGGAAAGCATCGCGTAGCGTCCGCTCGGCTTTCCGAAATTCCCCTGAATAAACGCCAACGCGTCTTCCGGAGAAAGAATCGTAAAACGTTCCCGAATATAATCCAGCTGACGCTCAAAAACGTCGACACTCAATGCGTCCGGATGCGGATTCGGCAAAACTCGATGATAGGTAAAAACGGTGAGAGGCATGTGTGAACTTTAGCACTCCGGGGAAATACTGGCAAATTGGAATTTACCTTGCCCGCAAAGGGGAAACTCGGATATTATTCGGGCAATGTCCCCGGAAACAAAAGAACCTCAAAAACTGCCTCTTTCCGTCGTTATTGTTGCCCGAAACGAAGAGAAAAATATCGCCGAATGTCTGGGAAGCGTTGCATTCGCCTCCGAAATCGTAATCGTCGATGATTTTTCTACGGACAACACGAAATCACTTTCCGAAAGCCTCGGAGCGAAAGTTTTTCAACGCGCGCTGGCGGGCGACTGGGGCGCGCAACAAACATTTGCCATCGAGCAAGCAACACAACCGTGGATCTTGCTCTTGGATTGCGACGAGCGCATCACTCCGGAACTTGCGGTCGAAATACGGGAACGCGTTCTTTCCGGGGAAAAAACCGCCTATGCCATCAAGCGCATCAATCATTTTAAGGGGATTCGCGTCAACCACGGCGTTTTGCGCCCGGATTTTGTCCCGCGCCTTATGCCGCGCGAAGGTTCCCGCGTTGAGGGCTTTGTGCACCAGAAAATCATTTTCCCCTACCCGCTGAAAAAGCTTCGTGCACCGATGCTTCATTTTACCTATGAAAAATGGAGCGCATATTTAAACAAATTTGAAAAATACACGCGCCTCGCCGCCGAAAAAGCTTTCGCGGAAGGCAAGCGTGCAAAATTTTTTAAAGACATCGTTTTTCGTCCGGCTTTCGCCTTTTTCAAAATGTATGTGCTTCAAGGCGGATTTCTTGACGGAAAAATAGGTTGGATTCTCTCTGTAAACCACTACTTCTACACGGAAATGAAATACGTGAGGCTGTTCTTTCTTCAACGGGAACGCGCCTCCGACACGCAAAAATGACCTCTCCGCTCCGTATCGACAATTTTTCTCTCTCAGCCTCCGATCAAAAGTTTACCGAAGCGTTCCCGCAAATCCGCGAAATATTAGACAAGCGGAAAGGGAAAGTTTTGGCGGACAGGATGGACGCGCCCAAACGCAAACGACTGATTCTTAAAACCGAAATCGCGGGAACGCCCGTCGTCATCAAGCGGGAACTATTCGTTTTCCGTTTTGACCGCTCATTCAAGGCGTTTCTTTTCGGCTCCGATGCCAAAAATATTTTCAAAATCACCCGCCGCGCACGGAAACGCGGATTCACCAAGATTCCGAAAACATTTCTGGTTGCCGAAAAATTTTCCGGCGGCATTTTGAGGGAAACCATTTCGGTCACGGAATTTTTGGACGGTGCGCCCCTGCGTCCGCCGATTTCTCCGGAACGGGCGGCGGAAATCAAAAATCTTCTCACGGAAAGCCACGCCCACGGCATCATTTCCGGCGATGTTCAATTCGATAATTTTATGGTAACACCCGATGGCATAAAGCTTATCGACTTTCGGGGAAATAAGGTTTTCCCGTGGCTCGCCAAAGCTCGCGACCGCCTTCAGCTCCAATTCACCCTCGGCATTCCCGTCGGAAAATACGGATTTGCGGAAAAGCTCTTTCTCTTTTTAAATTCTCTCAGAAATTTCTACAGAAAACTCTGCGGAAAACCACCCCAACACAGCTAATCCAACTCCACCCAAGCTCAGCCCAGATAACGCAGATTTCCACAGGTATTTGTGAAAGCTAACGCAGTATTTATCTGTGGTTATCTACATGCGCAATCTGCGTCAAAAAAGAAAAGAAATAAAGCCATGAATGAAAATTTAACGGAAAAAGATTTGAATCCCGCAACCGAGAAGAAAAAAGTATTTGTCTCGGGCTGTTACGATATGCTCCACAGCGGGCACGTCGCGTTTTTTGAAGAAGCGTCCAAGCTCGGCGAGCTCTACGTCGGCATCGGAAGCGATGCCACCATTTTCGGGCTCAAAGCACGCAAAACCATCAATCCCGACGCTGAACGCCTCTACATGGTCAAAGCGCTCAAATGCGTCAAGGACGCGTGGATTAATCGCGGGAGCGGCGTCATGGACTTCGAGCAGGACGTCCTCGAACTCAAACCGGATATTTTCTTCGTCAACACCGACGGGCACTCCCCCGCGAAGGAGGATTTTTGTAAAAAACACGGCATCGAATACGTTGTCGCCAAGCGGGTTCCGCACGGGAACCTTCCCGCACGCTCGACGACTGCGCTTCGCAAGGAATGCAAAATCCCGTATCGTATCGACCTCGCCGGCGGTTGGCTCGACCAGCCGTTCGTGAACGAGCTCGCTCCGGGCGCGGTTTTGACGATTTCGATCGAACCCGATTACGAGTTCAACGACCGTAGCGGCATGTCCACGAGTTCCCGCAAAAAAGCCGTGGAGCTGTGGCAAACGGACATTCCCGACAGTAGCGATTTGGAAAAACTCGCGAAAATTCTTTTCTGCTACGAAAACCCGCCGATGATGGGCAACCGCTACGTGAGCGGCTCGCAGGATTCGCTCGGGATTGTAATGCCGGGGCTGAACAAACTCGATTACGACAAGGGCTACTGGCCCGTAAAAATTACGTCGAACCGCGATGCGGATTTGCTCGCGTGGATTGAACAACGCATTTGGCTCGTTCCGCTCTACCCGCGCCGCGCCGAATACGATGTTTTCGCGGGAACGGATGTTAATGCGGCAAACGCAAAAGCGCTTGCGGATGCGACGGAAGCGGTTTGGAACGCGCTTCTTGCGAAAGACGCTACCGCGTGGGGCGCAGCAACGACGGCTGCGTTTGAAGCACAAATTGCGATGTTCCCGAACATGGCACCGCCGGACGTTCACGAAATGATTGCCAAATACGCTCCCGCTTCCCTCGGGCACAAAATCTCCGGAGCCGGCGGCGGAGGCTACCTCATCCTCATCTCCGAAACCCCAATCGAAAACGCACTCCAAGTGCGCATCAGAAGATGAGGCAGCTACGCACAGATTTTCCTTTTGAGGACGCGATTTTTAACCGCTCCGCGGAAGAGCCTACTCCGAAAATTTCGGTAGTCATCCCCGTATACAACAAAGCGGCGGCCATACAAACAACGCTGGAATCAGTCACATCCCAAAAACTTTCCGTGCCGTTCGAAATTGTCGTTGTCGATGACGGCTCCCGCGACCAAAGCGGAGAAATCATCCGAGACCTCGCCCAGACAGACGCACGGATTCGTTACTTTTTTCAAGAAAATACCGGCGTTTCCGCAGCAAGAAATTACGGCGTAAAGCAAGCTCGAGGCGAATGGGTTGTCTTCCTTGACGCCGACGATTTATTTCTTCCCGGCGGACTCCAAGAACTCTACCAAGCGACTACCCCCCCTGCATATACAACAGACATCGATTTCGCCTGTGCAAATTTTTTGACGCACGGAGGGAAACCGTTTCTTCCGAAGATGAAAGCACAAATTATCACAAACGGATTTCGCGCATGGGTTTTGCGCCTGTTCTTCCCGCGCACGGGAACGTTTATCTTTCGCCGAGCCCAAGCACTAAAGTTTCCCTTCGACACCAAGCTGAAACGCTATGAAGACGCAAAATTTTTGTTCGACTATTTTAGAACTCGCAAGCCAATTGCAACCTCCCCCGTTCCGGTAATGATTTATCGCGAAGAATTTTGCACGGAAAGCAAAGCAAGAGATTTTGAACAGGATTTTCTTTGCGAATTAAATTTTTTTGGAAAATCTTTCTGGGAAAAACTCGCTTTAGGTGGACTACTCGCTACAGGAATAAGGACGTATGGTCCCAGTGTTAGAGAACACTACATAGACTTCCTCATATGGGCGAAATTTCATGAAATCCTCCGAGTACTAGTGCGAATGCAAAACTCTGTTCTAAAACGGATAGCTTATCTATCGAGACTCCTAGACCATTTGTAATACCTAGCTAAAATCCAATTTCCACAACATCTCACCGCAAACACCCATCCGGTTGCTTTTCACTCTATGAATAAATTTTTTGCAACTTTAATCAGTTCCCTTATTTTCAATAAAAAGAAAAGGAAAGCATTACGAAATAAGCTTATAACAAAAATCAAGATTCCTAAAGGAAACGTTTTTGAAAGTAACCGATCAATAATAGGAAAGGTTCTAGTTTTTGGAAGAGGGAATAAGATTATTTTCAGCGGAACGAGACAAGACCCCATTCGCCTCAAAATCCACATCCACGGGAATAACAATACGATAGAAATTGGAGAAAACGTTACTACACCAGAATGCACCACAATCTCTATTGGAACGAGTGAGTTCCCTTGCAATGACGCATCCTTTTCCGTGGGAGAATCAACACAATTTAATGGGGTAAACTTCCGATTAATGGAAAATGGTAGCAAAATTGAAATAGGCAAAAAATGCCTCTTCTCTTGGGATATCGAAGTTTGGGCGACAGATTCTCATTCTATTTTAAATGAAGTAGGCGAAGTAACTAACTTAGGACACCAAATCATCATCGGCGATCATGTTTGGGTTGGAATGTCTGTGAAAATCGGAAAGAACGTAATTATTGGATCAAATTGCGTTATCGGCTGGGGAAGCGTTGTAACCAAAAAATTCCCCAAAGGAAATTGTATTATTGCCGGGAATCCAGCCTGTATTGTGAAGACGGATGTTTCATGGGATCCACGCGCCCCCAACCACGCAAATATGCACTCTCCCAAACGCCCACTCCTCTCCCTCTAAACGACAACGAATTACCTCTCTTTCAAGCATTTGTGCAAACATCATCTATGGAACCCTACCCATTTTTCTCTGTTATCACGGTTTGTTTCAATGCCGAAAAATCGATTGAACGAACCTTGATTTCTGTCTCGAACCAAAGCTGTCGAGATTTTGAATACATCGTTATTGATGGAAATTCCTCTGACGGAACGCTTAAATTACTCAAAAAATTTGAACCTCAAATAAATGTTCTCATTTCAGAGCCGGACAAAGGAATCTACGACGCGATGAACAAAGGTATATCCCTTGCACACGGAAGATACATTTACTTTTTAAATGCAGACGACTGCTTTGCGAGCAATGTTTCTCTAGAAAAAGTGAAAAACGCCATACGGAACGATCCAGATATCGTCACATGTAATATGATTACCTTCAACGATCGCTACGAAAACAAAGAAACCCTGCCCCCTTTGAATATTTTTAACATTCTGCGCGGCTTTTTTGCACATCCTGCGACATTTGTCAAACACTCCGTTTTTAAAGAGATTGGAATGTTTGATACAAATATCCAAATTACAGCAGACTTAGAGTGGATTTTTCGTGCGTTTACAACAAAAACCTATTCTTATCAAAAAACAGACTGCTACTGCACAAAATTTTTCCTGGGAGGAATATCGTCAACCTCTCCTTCCAAAATGCACGAAGAGTTGAATATTATCAAATCTAGATACATGTTGAATGGTCGAATCCCCACCCTCTTTCTTAGACTAGAAAAACTATTTCGCGGAGGCCTAAAATTCCTACACCTCACACATCCTTTTTCCGTTTTTGCATCAAAGTGTATTACCCTTAGCACCAAAAAATAAAATGAACATCCTTTTTTTCTATCTTCCGGCTATTGCTCCAGAACGCGGAGGCGTAGAACGCGTAACCGCCGTTCTTGCTGATTATTTCGAATCTCAAGGTCATCAGTGTTTTTACCTCGCCACTATTGACGAGAATGCGGATGTCGCACATCCGCGACGACAGTTTTTTCTGCCTGACTTCGAAAAAACGGACACACCTAAAAACCTCGATTTTTATAAAAAATTCCTCCGAGAAAAAAAAATCGATATCGTCGTGTTTCAAGGCGGACACAAAAAATTTCCTTGGGTAAAATTTGATGGTCACCCACCGCTAATCTGTGCTCTACACCTCGATCCGTGCGCTTACGATGCTATCGTTCGCGATAAGGCAATTTTCAAGCTCAGAAAATATTCTCCGTTGAAAAAAGCCCTGCTCTCGCCGATTTGGAATACACTCGTCGTTCCCGCGAAAATCGCACTTCGACGCCTCAAGAAAAACGCTGTTTATCGTTGGAACTACGAGCAATGCGACAATTATATCGTGCTTTCTGAAGCATATTGCAAAACGCTTGCCGCACACATCGTCGGCGGCGATTGTTCCCGCAAAATCGCAAGCATTCCCAATCCCTGCTCTTATCGTCCGATTGAAGAGAATTTTGAAAAGGAGAGAATCCTTCTCTACGTCGGACGCCTTTGTATGAACCAAAAGCGTCCGGATCTGATGCTCGAAATCTGGTCAAAAATCGAAAGGGATTTTCCGGATTGGCAGCTCGAAATGCTCGGAAACGGCGACGATGCTGATGAAGTCAAGGCCATCGCCGAAGCCCGAAAAATTCCGCGTGTGCATTTTCGCGGGTTCACCGCTCCGGAACCCTACTTCAAAAAAGCACCCCTGCTGTGCATGACATCGTCCAACGAAGGTTTTGGAATGGTCCTCCTCGAGGCTTCTGCGTTCGGATGTATCCCTATTGCATTTGACGCGTTTCCGACAGCACGAGACATCCTCGAAAATGGAAAAACCGGTATACTAGTTCCGCCGCTCGACACTGATGCCTACGCGCAAAAACTCCGCTCATTGATGAACGGAAAAACCTCTATCGCCACCTCCGCCTGCAAAGAAAACGCCCGCCGATATGCTATCGAATCCATCGGCGAGAAATGGCTCGATCTCTTTAAAAATTTGACCTAAAAATCAACAACTATGCCTACTCTGATCAATGATAAATAAAACAAAATGGAATGATTACCACATAACCTATGTCTCCGATTGCGGATTCGACGTTTTACAAAAATTCAAAGAATTTTTTGAAAAAATCCAAAAAAATGAAACATATTTAAGAGTGCCGTAAAAAAGAAGCGGTGGAATATAGAGCGTGCATGGCGAGGTTTCTTCGCACGAGGAGGAGCACTGATAACACGGATTGAATTGGCACACGCCAAAGGATTCACAACCCCGATGAGAATATTTCTGTTTGCCGAAAAATATCATTATGGAGTTGTTCGGGAAAGGTTTCTCATTGCGGAGCAACTCGACGGGGTTGATCTTCGTCCTACTTGGTGAAACTATAAAAAACAAATATGGGAAACCGTTCTTTCCATGCATAAACACAATTTGGGCTGGGGTGGCGATGCAAACGCAGGGAACTTTCTGATTTGCGGAGACGGAACGCTTCGTGCAATTGATCTCGGATTTAACAAACCGTCTTGGATTTCAAAAGGGAAAGACCTCTATTGCCTGGACTGGTTATATGCAATTCGAGACGGGAAATTCCGCTTAAAGGTGCTCGCCGCAAAAATCCAAAGCAAATTGAAAGGCACCGGTCCTCATGGGAAAAACGGAGCAAAAGCACTACAACAGCGACTGAAAGAAGACGAGGAATTAAAGAAACGACATTCTCCGACATAAGCCCCGTAACCTTACTTCCGCTTCCTGCCGACGCAAAGGTTAAGTAGCTTTTCACAATCGCCTTGAGGCAGAGGAAATCCGCTTGCTGAAAAAAGGGATATTTACAAAGAAACCTCTCCCAGGAGGAGCTTTCCCGAAAACTCAATATTTGTCTTCCGACCTATAGAAAATTTGAGCAAACCGGAAATCTTTCCTTAAAAAATTTTATAAAAATCGCGATTTTTTTTTGAAGAAACCCCGAAGATAAAAAATCTTTTTACACAACCCCATTACGAAACGATTGAAGAAGTCTTAAGGGCAAGTAAGCCGCCGAGAAAGCGAGCACGGAAATAAAAATGAAATCGCCAGTGCTTATTGAGGTTTTTCAAAATCAAAACCGCATCGGTAAACTCGCACTGACACGAAACAGAGTCCGGGCACTTGCTCCCGCCTACGACATTCTTCCGAGCGAAGGATTAATGGACAGCACACGACAGCCATCAACGGAAAAGGAAATCTCGAAAAGAGTGATGTAATCGCCGTGGGAGAACGCGTCGGTTTTTCGAAGAAACAGGCAAACAGGATTTTCGACGAGATCCGGGAAATTCTCGAACAAAACTCTAACCCTCAAAAATTCTAAATGAAAAATCAGTTTTTCGGGCGATTTCCGGGAAGGAATCGAGCGGCCAACGGAAAGTGAAACGTGTGCCGTCGGCGCGTTCCCGTAGGAATCCGAGAGCTTATGGGAAAGAATAATGCTGACAGTGCCCCTTTGATTGCAAAAATTTGAATTTTATAAACAACAAACACCTATCTTCCTGCATTTTTATTTGATATAAACTACAAAAACATACATTTTTTGCCTTATGAAACTTATCGAAAGGAAGTTTTATACGCAGAAAATTGAACCCTACATTGATGCTGGCTTGATCAAGGTGCTTGTCGGTCAGCGACGTGTCGGGAAGAGCTGTATTATGCGTCAACTGAGAGACAGACTTTCCCAAGACAGCGACACGCGTTGTATCTACATTGACAAAGAAGATTTCGCTTTTTCCGATATTCAAACGGCAAAAGATCTTATTGATTGCGTAGAAGCACAACTTGATCCCCGAAAAAAGAATTTCCTCTTCATCGACGAAGTCCAAGAAATCAACGAATTTGAAATTGCCTTACGCAGCCTTCACGCGAAAGCTCGATGTGATATTTTTTGTACGGGCAGTAATGCCAAAATGCTTTCCGGAGAACTTGCAACCGGACTTTCCGGACGCTATATCGAATTCGAAATCCACGCTTTGGACTACACGGAATTTCTCCGGTTCCACAAACTTGAAGACTCCGACGAATCCCTGAATTTGTATTTTTCTTACGGCGGGATGCCGCATTTAGCCCGGCTCGGACTGAATAGCGAGCTTGTAGACGAATATCTTCGAAATCTCTACTCGACAATCCTGCTCAAAGACATCACGGCCCGGCTCGGTCTCCGCAACATTCTTTTTTTGGAACGGCTTTCCTCTTTCGTTGCGGACAACATCGGAAGTCTTTTTTCCGCAACAAGCATCAGCAAATATTTAAAATCACAAAAAGAACCTATTTCGACCTCAAGCATTCTTCATTATTTGAGAGCCATGCAAAATGCCTTCATTATCAATCGCCTTCCGCGTTTTGATATTCGGGGGAAATCTTTTTTTGAAACACAGGAAAAATACTACTTTGAAGACATCGGGCTCCGCAACGCACTCGTTGGAAGAAATCTTGCCCAAGATATCGCAAAAATTGAAGAAAACGCGGTTTATCTTCATCTGCGAAAACTCGGTTACAAACTATCCGTCGGGAATCTCGGAAACGCGGAAATTGACTTTGTTGCGCAAAAAGGAAGTCAACAACTCTACTTTCAAGTGTCCTACCTCATTGCCGACGAAAAAACGCGCCAACGGGAGTTCGGAAATTTGAAAAAAATTCCCGACAATTTTCCCAAATACGTCGTATCCATGAATCCCTTCAACCCCGGCGGGAACGAAGACGGAATCACACACTGCCACATCCGGGATTTTCTGAAGAAAACGGATTTTTAAAACCTGCCCACAGGGTGAACACTCAAGGGTAAAATCACGCAGGTAAGTGCCTATCCCGCACAACGCAACTTCCGGGAAGGAATCGAGCACCAAAGGCAGAGGAAAATGCGAGGCGGCGGCGCGGAAAAAATCCGACGCCCACGTTCCCGCAGGAACGTTCCGACGTTCGCATCACGGTGCGACATACACCAGATATTCTCAACCTCGGAGAGAATAATGCGGAAGCCGATGCGGTCACGGAATTTTCACCGTCGCGGGAACGTCAAATGTTGTAGCGGAATTCTCCCAAGCGAGGAATCCGCCAAGTGCCACGATTACGGCAAAAAGGACGAATTTTGTTTTCATAGAAGCGAACAATTACGATTTCGCTCGGGCTTTTTTGCGGGCGAGAAAGCCGACGCCCGGGCGTTTTACGCGTGAAGAAATCCACGGCAAAACCAGCGCGGCAAGCTCCGCCGGAGAGTAATGCAACATCGCCGATTCCGGTTCGGGAACGTGAAATAAATACCCGCAACGTGAAATCATATCCGCAGGAACGCCGTTTTCGTCGCCGCTCAAAAATAGTGCCACCGGTTTTCCCGGGAACGCCGGTGCGGCGGAATAATCGATTCTTCGCCCGCCCTCGCGCACAAGCCCGACGACGAAATACTTTTCGCTCATCATGCGCAACATACCCGCCATGGATTCCGTGCGATAAATTTTCAGCATTTCCAATGCGCCGCCGGACGCGCTCCAAACCCGCGAATTTGCGAGAGCGGGAACGCTTACTTTTTCGTCCGCAATCACGCGGGTAATGCCGCAAATTGCGGCAACGCGCGCAATCGATGCCAGTTGCGCCGAGTCCGAAATATTTTCGAGAAAAAGAACTTTTTCGCCGGCGGCGTGCCAGTCGTCTCGCATAGCGGGTTTCACCTGTGCCGGCTCCGGGCGTTCCGTGCGGGCAACGATGCCGCCGTGCTTCGGCGTTCCCGCAATTCGAGATAGCTCTGTCGATGAAACCGCCTTCCATTCGGCGCGTTCCCGCCCGATGCCGGATTGCAGGTCCGTAAAAAGCTTCGATTTTTTTTCGTCGACAAAAATTTCGCGCAACGCCGCCGGGCGCATTTTTACGCACGCTTCGACGGAATCCCGCCCGCAAAGAAAAATTTCCACGTCAAGCTCCTCCTTTTATTCGTAGATTTCGCGCTGTTTGTTCGGTCCCGGATCCGGTCCGATGCGCCCTTGTTCTTCGAGAATATCGATAATTTTCGCGGCGCGGTTGTAGCCGATTCCGAGCTTGCGCTGAAGATTGGAAATAGAGGCGCGTTTCGTTGTGCGAATAATATCCCAGGCTTTGCCGACGAGGTCATCGCGGGAATCGGAAACGCCGCTTCCGCCGGAATCGCCCTCTTCGTCTTCTGCGGCGTAGCTGTCGATTGCGGACGTTACGTCGTCCGCGTATTTCGGCTTTCCGTTTTTCTCGGCAAGGAATTTGACGATTTCTTCGATTTCCTCTTCGGAAACCCAGACGCCCTGCGCGCGTTGCGGGAACGGCGACCCGGGTCCGAGAACGAGCATATCTCCCTTTCCGATGAGCGTTTCCGCGCCGACTTCGTCGAGAATAATGCGCGAGTTCGTTCCCGAGGTTACACGCAGAGCGATACGCGTTCCCAAGTTCGCTTTGATGAGCCCGGTAACGGTTTTCGCGTCCGGACGTTGCGTGGCGAGGATGAGGTGAATCCCGGCGGCGCGGGCTTTTGCCGTGAGGCGAGCTACGCCGGTTTCGATTTCGGCGGCATTTTGCGCCATGATATCGGCAAACTCGTCGATGATGCAGACGATGTAAGACATTTTTTTCCGCCCGCGAAGTTCGTCGAGCACGCCGTCGTCGCGCGGCACGGAGATTTCGGCGGGAACGCCGGAGCCGTCCGCGTTCCCGTCGGAGAGATTTTGAATGCCTTCAAATGCGTTTTCGTTTTCGGAAGCGGCGGCGAGTTCGGCGAGGCGCGCCGCTTCCGCCTTATCTTTTTCGACCTTGGCGTTGTAGCCGACAATGTTGCGCACGCCGGCTTCTTCCAAGAGCTGGTAGCGGCGTTCCATTTCGTCGATGAGCCATTTGAGTGCGCCGGGCGCGCGCTTCATATCCGTGATGACGGGAATGAGCATGTGCGGAGCGTCGTTGTAAACTTTGAGCTCGACGACTTTCGGGTCCACCATGACGAGGCGCACTTCATCGGGCGCGGAATGATACAAAATCGAGGTGATAATTCCGTTCAGGCAAACGGATTTCCCGGAGCCGGAAGAGCCGGCGATCAAGCCGTGCGGCATTTTCGCGAGGTCAATCAAAACGGGTTTTCCCGTAACGTCTTTCCCGAGGACGGCGGGGATTTCCATTTTATTTTCGTGCCAAGCCTTGGACTCGAGCACTTCGCGAATCAGAACGGGCTTTGCCTTTTTGTTCGGCACTTCAATCCCGATGGTTCCGTTTTCGGGAACGGGAGCGAGGCGGGCGGACTGTGCCTGCAACGCCATCGCAACATTGGTTTGGAAGTTGAGAATGCGCTCCGCTTTTACGCCCGCGCCGGGAACGATTTCGTAGCGCGTAATTGTCGGTCCGACCTGTGCGGATTGCATCGTTGCCGCGCAATTAAATTCGGAAAGCACGCGGATGATTTTTTGTCCTCGGGCTTCGTAATCTTCTTCCTGCCCGGAAACGGACGGGCGCGGTTCCGCGAGCAAATCCAGCGGCGGGAAAACGTAATTTCCGCGTTCCGGGAACGCGTCCGCGTCTTCCGCGCGTTCGAGCGTTTCGGCTTCGACCACTTTCAGAGAACCTGTTTCCGGGGTTTCTTCCGAAAATTCCGGCGCGGCGTTTTCGGCGGGAACGGGAGCGGGAACGTCTGTCTGAGGCGCGAGTTTTTCCGCTTCTTCGTCAAAATTAATCGGTGTGAGGGTTGCCGTTGCCGGCAGTTCTTCCAAGACGGGAGCTACCGTTTCGGGGATTGCATCTTCGTCGATTGCGACTTCGGAAAAATCTTCGTCTTCAGTTTCCGCGCCGTCAAACTCGGCGGGAACGCCAGCGGCATTTTCGTCGACAGTGTCTTCGGCTTCCTCTTCCGAGTGGTTTTCCGCCTCATGTTTTCGGGCTTCAATCTCCGCCGCTTCCCGGTTTTTGCGGAGTTTGTCCTGCGCCTCCTGGTAGGCTTTGATTTGAGCTTCGCGCTGACGTTGCTTGTGTTCTTTCCACTGACGGCGATTTTCAAAATATTTTTTCACGCCTTCGAAGCAGCGGTTCACGCAAGCGGCAATCGTTTTTTGCGGAGCGGAAACCAAAAGCCCGAGCACGCAAAAAGAGTAAACGCAAAGAGCGAGAACGACGCTTCCCGCCAAGCCGATGAACGGATTAAAAATATCGTTGAAAAGGAATTTCCCGAACGCGCCGCCGGGCCCGCACGCGCTCGGCATATACGGATTCTGCGGCGACGCCTGCGGGTCAAATCCGATTAAATCCTTCGGGAAAATTTCGAGCAGTATCGCCCCGGAGCAAAGTGCCAGAAACATCAAAAAAGTTTTCCACGACAGGGAAATATCCGCACGGAAACGCGCCATGTAATACGCGAACAAAAACAAAAACACCGGGAACATGAACGCCGCCAAGCCGAACATGTAAAACGCCACGACCGCAACGGTGGCACCGAGTTTCCCCATCGGGTTGGTTAAATTCGGCTCGGAAGTTACCACCAAGCTCTGAAGCCAGCCGCGGTCGCCCCAAAGCACGGGATTCCCGTCGCCGAAAAACGGTTGTCCGTTTTCAAAAAGCATGAGCGCGGCGAGCAACAAAAGCCCGGCAACCAGCATCAGCAAAAACAGGAGCGGTTGCGTTGTGCTGTTAAAATTTCCGGACGCTTGCGGCGTTTCCTTTTCTCGGCGGGCTGGCGCGGTTTTTGCGTTCCCGCCGCGTTTTACGGCAGAATTTTTCTTCGGCGAAGCCATTTTCTCAGAGTAAAGACGGTTGTTCGGGGGAGGATTTTGCCTCGTCCATCGGTCCGACGGAAGGCGCGGCGGAGCGAGCGTTCCCGTCCGTGCGTTCGTGAATGTGCCGCGGCGGCTGAGCCACGTTGGAAGCCACGGCAAACGAGCGCGCCTTGTCAATCCGCGCCACCATGTCTTCAAGGCGCATGCAGAGCCAGTCGTAAGTAAATCCCGTGTCGCGGTAATCGTTGGGACCGTAGCCGTTCACGCGTTTGCTTTCCTGAAGCGTATCGTTTTGGCGGCGCTCGGCGCGTTTGTTTTCCGAATAAACCGCATACGCGAAACCGCCGCCCTTGCGCACGACGGAAAACACGGGAACGTCGCTCGGACCGTCCGCAATGTAAACCATGTTTTCAAACGGAACGCGGCGATCCTGTGCGCGCACGACCGCGTTCACGTCGATTTCCGGGTTTTTGTTGGAGCCTTTGTTAATTTCGAAAATGAAGCGTGTTTTAATCGTATTATCGACCATTACGCCGATTTGGGAAATTTCCGAAGGCAATTCGAGCGCGAGTTCGTCCTGCTCCGTATAGTGCGGCGGCAAGGGTTGCTCGATAAATTCACAGCCGTAAATGCCGTCCACGTGTTCCGCGACTGCGCTCCCGCGAATCATTTCCGCCAAGCCCGTGCTCACGATGTAGTGCTCCAAATCAATATCGAGATTCAGCTCCTCACCGATTTTTTTGGCGTAAGCGCGAAGGCTGTCAAACACCTCGGGAACGCCCGGGCAAAGCGGAATCTGCGCGCCCAGCTCCCGCAACTTTTTGTTGGAAAGACCTTTCAGCGGACCGTTTTTCACGTAGCTGAGCAAGTGGTTGAGATAAACCGTGTCCTTGGAAACATGAATGCCCTGGCGCGCATAAATTTCCGGCAGGCGGTTGACCTCCGTCCAAAATGCCTGCTCATCGATTCCGTATTCGCGAAACAGCGGCGTCTGCATGTAGCCCGGAGTTAATGTTTTATCAAAATCCCAGATGCAGGCGAGCGTGTGATGTGTGCGAATATCTTGTGAAAGCATGGCGTAAGGTCGGAAAAAAGTCTTATTAAAACATTCCCGTTCCCGTTTTAAAAGATTTTTACCTCTGAAGGGTTAAAAATGCGTGCGAAGATTCGAGGTTTTTAGGAACCACGGATGAACACCGAATCACACGTTTTTTTTTACAACAAAACATCTTTTTGCGACTTAGCGTCTTTTTGCGAGAATCTTTCGAAAGAAAATTTTGCTTCGCACGGGAACGTTAGAAATCAAATACGTTCCCGTCGCGGGCGTGTTTTCATTTTTTCGAAAAAACAAAGAACAGCCGGGCGACCTCTGTTCCTTTGAAATTCCGTGTGTTTCGAAGAGCTTGCGCGGTTCAAAAATTCGCGACTATTCCGTTTCCGGAAGAATCGAGTTCATAAACAGCGTAAGCCGCTCCTGAATGTTGCGCGGTTCCGGCTCGGCGAGCACCGCCCGCGCCAGTTTCCGCACGGAATCCGTATCCGTGTGGCGCAGAATGTAGCGGATTTTTGCCGCGCAATTCGGCGTCATGCTCAATGCGCTCACGCCCATTCCGAGCAGAAGCGGCGCGAACACGGGATCGCCCGCGATTTCACCGCACACGGCGCAGGGAATTCCGGTTTTGCGTGCCGCTTTTACGATAAAATAAATCAGCTTCAGAACCGCCGGGTGATACGAATCGTAGAGATGCGAAATCTTCTCGTTCCCGCGATCGACGGCAAGCGTGTATTGCGTCAAATCGTTAGTTCCGATGCTGAAAAAATCCACTTCTTCGGCGATATTTTCCGCGATTACCGCGGCGGCGGGAATCTCAATCATCGCGCCGACGGAAATATCTTCGTCAAACTTTTCGCCGCGGGAACGCAATTCGTTTTTCGCTTCTTCCAAAACCTCTTTCGCGGCAACCACTTCCGCCACCGAGCAAATCATCGGGAACATAATTTTAATTTTCCCGAACGCGGACGCCCGCAAAATCGCCCGCAACTGATCTTTGAAAATATCGCGAAATTCCAAGCAAAAACGAATCGCACGGAAGCCCATAAACGGATTGTCCTCCCGCGCCAGAAGGCTACTCGAAATCAGTTTATCTCCGCCCAAATCCAAGGTGCGGATAATCAGCGTTCCCGCCTCCGGCATCGATTCCGCCGCCCGGCGGTATTCCTCGAACTGCTGCTCCTCGCTCGGAAAGCGGTCGTTTCGCAAAAAAATACCCTCGGAGCGGAACAGCCCGACGCTTTTCAGGCGGAATTTTTTCAGATTTTCAATATCGTCCGCACCGCCGATGTTGCCCTCAAGATGAAACGCACTCCCGTCGAGCGTCACGTCAGGAAGCGACAATTCCTTCTCAATCACCGCCGCCAAACGGGAACGCTGACGCGAAATCGTGGAATAACACGCAAGCGTTTTTTCCGAAGGATTGATGTAAACGATTCCCTTTTCGCCATCGACCAAAATCTCATCGTCCTGAGCGATGCGCAGTGAGGCGTTGCGCAAACCCACAACGGCGGGAATTCCCATCGCGCGGGCAACAATCGCCGCATGGCTCGTGCGGTTGCCCATGTCCGTAAGCAAAGCAAGCACATTGGAGCGCTCAAAGGTCGTCGTCTCCGAAGGCGTCAAATCCTCCGCAACGATGACGCGCTTCGAATAGCGATCCGACGTTCCCGTCGGCGCAATTCCGAGCAAATTTTTCAGCACCCGCTGCGCCACGTCTCGAATATCCGAAACGCGTTCTTTTAAATAATCATCTTCCAGCCCGGCAAAAAACTCAATGTAGCGGCGCGAAGTGGAATTAAAACAATACTCGGCATTCAGTCCCGTTGTCGCCATCGCCTTAAGCGTTTCGCCGACGATTGCGGGATCGTCCAGCACCAACAGGTGTGCATCAAAAATATCCGCCTCCGCCGTCGCCCCGCGGGAACGCACATCTTCCGCCAAGCCGGCAATCTGCTCCCGCGTGGCTTCCAACGCGCGCTCAAAGCGCTGAGCCTCCGCCTCCCTTGCGGATTCCTCAATCTTGTAGCACGGAATCTCCTCAATATTTTTTTGCAAAAAAACAAACGCCTTTCCCCGAACCACTCCGGGAGAACAGCCGACGCCCTGCAAACGAAATTCCTGCTTCTGAAAATCCTCGCCCATTAGTGCCGATGATACCGCTTCCGCACGTTCCCGCGCAAGCACCAAGAAAGAATGCGCACGCACACCGAAGATTCTCTTTGAAAAAGCAAAAAGAATACGCCATAAATGTTGCCTCGTTTTATCTTTCGGGGAATTAGCTCAGTGGATAGAGCAGCGGTTTTCTAAACCGTTGGTCGCAGGTTCGAATCCTGCATTCCCTGCCATTTAAGCAAAGGAGGAAATTTGTTAATTTCCTGAAACAGACTTCTCGAAACCTCGTAAATAAAAGCAAGAAGGAATATCTCTGCAACCGTTATTGCTATGTGATGCTATCTCAGGCTCCAAAATTGTCAAATCGAAATTTTTTCGTTGCCGCGCCGAATTTTACAGTTAAATTTACGGTTTACCATGAAAAAGGAAAAGAATGTAAATTATTATCCGGGAAGGAAGCGTCAGCCTTATGTTTTTGAAAAGATGATAAAGGGGAAACGGATTGCGAGGTGTTTTTCGACGTTGGCGGCGGCGAATGCGTTCTCGAAAAAGTTTTTTGCGAATTTAACCGGAACGGATTCCGATTCGCTCTGTTTTGATGTGGCGGCGCGGGCGACTTATGCGAGAATCAAAGAGATTTGCGGGGATTTTGACCCGATAGAAGCCGTGCTTTTTTGGAAGCGTCACGGGCGTCCCAAGGCGGTTTCGGTGCCGAGTATTCCGGAATGTTTTTCCGCATTTATCGCATGGCAGAAAGCGTCCGGACGCTCTCACGGACACATCCGCGAACTTGTTCTTGCGGGGAAAAAATTTTCGTCGAAGTTTTCCGGCAAAAATCTCTACGACATTGACGAGCGGGATCTCCAAAACTGGCTTCTCTCTTTTTCCGATCTTTCGCCTCGAAGTATCCAAAATTTATGGACAAACACGCGCAATTTCCTTTCTTGGTGCAAATCCGCGCGCGGTTGGATTAGCCGCGTTCCCGAAATCGACACGCGTTTACTTCCCCGCACGGAACGCAAAAGTGTTGAAATTTGGTCTTTCCGGGAAGCGGCGTTTGCGATGCGTTTTATCGAGCAAAGCTATCCGGCACTTGTGCCTCATTATGCCCTGCGGCTTTTTGCCGGGCTTCGCACGAGCGAGGCGCGCAAAATGCGCTGGGAATGGATTGATTTTGAAAAACGCACCATTCTCGTTCCCGCGCGCGACAAAGACGGCTCCCGCGTCTGCAAAACCGGAGACGATTGGCTCATTCTGCCGACATTTCTTCCGGACAACGGCGAAACCGTGTTCTCGTGGCTTACGTGCTACCGCAACGATACCCTCGGAGAACACGTTCCCGCGCCCTATACCAAGGCGAAAGTGAAAATCTCGAAGTCCTGCAACTGGAAACAAAACGTGATGCGACACACGTTCGCGACGATGCTTGCGAGCTACAACCATGATGACGGCAAGACGATTCTTGCGACGCGCCACACGAACACCCAAACGCTCAAACGCCACTACAAGGGCGTTAACCAGACTATCGAAGAATCTGCTGCGTTTTTCGCTCTGCGCCCGGACAACCGTCAACTTGAATTTAAGATTTAATTACGCTTTTTTTATTTGCGTTTTTTAACTAAAAAACATTGATAATGTAATTAAAAAATTTATACTTATTTTCATAATCAATCGCGGTTATGCCCGCGCGGTTGGTTTAAACGAAACCGGGGCTAAAACAAAATGCCGCCAACGGGTGCAACCGTTAGCGGCAGAAAGGCAGACGATGTCCACCTCCGAACTCATATTGGTGCTCATTTTGATTTTCTTGATTTTAGTGTCAAGATAGAAGTGAGGTTCGGCTCGCGGAAAACCGCGAGCCCCCATGGAGGTGGATTTCGTCTGATTCAAAAAATACTCCGATTTCCTCGAAAAAATGAATTATTCTTCCGAAACAAAAAAAGCCGCGCCGCGCGGTCGTTCCTTTACCGTCGGCAACAAAGCAGCCGCGAAGCCGAAAGAGCTTCACCGCGTAACGTTTAACGCATCTGTCGCGCCGGAAACGCTTGCCCGCCTGCGCGAGCTTTCCGCAGCGCGCGGGCTCTCCGTCGGCAAGCTCATCGATGCCGCCGTAAGGTTGCTCTGATTGGCGGTTATCAGAGACTTGTTACCGACCAGTTTGACCACGCGAAGAAGACGCTCCCCGCGTGATGTTGTTGCACCACTACGCCGCCCGTTTCCGCGTCTTCCCGCAATTGCGCAAGCGGGAAAACGACTTCGCCGTCCGTTTTATCTTTTTCAAAAGCAACACGCGCGAAAATATCCGGCAAAATCCATCCTGTGCTACGGATTAAAAGCGCAATTTGCGCGTTTGGCTCATAGGCAAGCTCCGTTTCGTCGACCTCGCAGCGGGCGAATGCGTTGTTTGTTTCCATTTGTTCCTCGCTCGGGATGCCGGTGTTGTCTAAAAACGGGTGCACCATTTTTGCAAACACGTTCCCGCGGGCGACGATGATTTTTTCCGGGTTGCCGGCTTCGTTGTATTCTACATCGACCTCAAACGGGGCGCGTTTGCGCGGTCGCCACGTCGGGAGTCCGCCGGGTGTCGTTCCCGCGGCGGCGATGTTTGCTCCGTTTTCGATTAATTGCTGGACAGTGCGCATCCATTCCAGCATTTTGTTGAAATCATCGGCGCGGACGGGTTCTCCGGAGTGAAAACCGGAAGGCAGTTCGGGAAGGCTATTTTTCATAAATTCAAAAAAACTTCTTCTTATGTTCAAAAAAATTCTGCTTTGGTCTTGTGCTTTTTCGATGCTTGCCCTGTGCGGGTTTGCCGGCTCGGATTCGGACCGTAAGGCAAAGGCGGCAAAGTGCTACGGGAGGATTCGGATTACGAACATCGGAGCGGATTATCGTGTGAAGAAAGTTTCGATTGGCGCAGATCTTCGTGTGGAAATCGTGAAGTTGGCGGCGAACGCTCCCGGGCGGTGGGAAATAGTGGAGTTTGCCGAAGATTATTCCGTCGAGTTTGTGGAGCTGGGAGAAGATTTTTCGGTAGAGTTCGTGACCATTGCGCCCGGTGTTCAGTAAAGCTCCTTGTCCCACGCTGCGCCCGGAGCGGCGCATTGCCACGTTGTCGTAATTCTCCACGCGTTCGCGCTACGCGTTTTTTCGGCGTCGATTTTTTCCAAAAGCCAGCTTCCTGCCGGCGGGTTCCCGGGCGGGCGGTCAATTTTCCCGATTTGAGCGGCGCGGGATTTGAGCGTCGCGGAATACGCGGTTTCCGTCCATGTCAGCCGCGCTTCCCTATATTCTTTGACGCCGGCTTTGATTTTGGTAAAAAGTTTTTTCCCGGCATCGCTCTGAATATGTTTCTTCATCGCGGCAAGGAGTGTGAGCGTGCTCTGTTCATTTGCCTTTATTGCGAGGCTCGATTCCGAAAGCGAAATTTTCGCATCCGGCGGCGTTCCGTCCAAATACGCCTTGAGCAAAACTTTTTCCTTTTCCGGAATAGTTGCAAACCTCGGGTGCAGCAGAATCGAAACGTTTACCGTTTGCGTTGAAAGTTTGTAAGCGGGCTCGTTCCTTCCGTCTATTTCCGTAGTGTCGATGGTCTCGTAGGTAAGCGTTACTTCGGTGGTTCCGGCGTCGGTTCCCGTGGCATGGCGTTTCACGAGCTTCATGGTTTCCGGAAAAAACTCCGTCATGGAGTTCGGTTCTTCGTCCGGAATTTGCCCTGTGTAGGGCACGGGCATGGTGTATTTGATGATTCCGCGCGGGCGGTCCTTCATCGAGTCCTCGTAGGAAATGGAGGTGATTATTTTCCCTTCCCCGTCTTGCGGGAATCCTAAATATGTCGGTTTGTCCATAGTGAAAAAAAAGGTCGTTTTTAAGTAATAACTGATAGTTGGTAGGTTATAACTGATAACGGATAACGGATAAGTAAATACCTATCAGTTATCAACTATCAGTTATCAACTATCAGTTATAACTTATTAAAAAAGGTTGGTTTCCAAAGTCTCTTGTTGCGGTAAAACGCTGCGGCGCGGCGGGGAAAGTATTTTTGAGAAATACGAAACGCGGCGGCGAGCGTTCCCGCGTAGACGGCAAGCGCGGCGGCGCGTTCCCGCTCGGTGAAATTGGCGGTTATGAGCAACGTCCATGCTTTTGTGTTCCCGTCGGTTACGGGTGTGCCGATAACGGTAATCCATTCTGACGCGTCGTCGGGAATGAACAGTTGTGCAGCGGAAAGGTCTATGCCGGCGGTCGCGGTTGCAGTGAGTGTGAGCCGTGACGCCTCGCAGGTGAATCGGGAGCGATCTCCGGTAAGGGAAAGTTCTTCTCCGGGCGGCGGGGTTTCGGGCTCGTCGCCGTCCCCGGGGTTCTCGCCGCTATCGCCTGCTTCCCCGCTATTGCCTTCGGTGCCGGAATTTTCACCGCCGCCGGTTCCCGTATCTTCTCCGCCGGATTCTTCGCCTCGAAAAACCACGGACTTGCTAAGTATTCCCGTGTGTGCGTTGCGGCAGTTTGCCGCAGCGGTAAACAGGGCGAGGAATGTTATCCGCGTGTTTGCGGGTGCGGGGGGAAGGCTGTAAACCGCCTCTGTTTTGCCGGCGTTTTTCGTGAGCGAAACGAGGCTTGCGGCGTATGCGGAGCCTGCGGAAAGGTCGCAGGTTTCGTTTTCCGGGTGTGAGGCGGCAACGGTTACGTTCCCGCCGGAGGTCGCCGTCTCTTCCGGGCTGACGGTGAGCGTGCGCGCGGTTGTTCCCGGTGCGGCGATTTCCACGCGTTGAGTGAATGTTTCCGTGCTTTCCGCCGTCCAAATGATGTCGAAAGCGTAAACCTGTGCACCGTCGCAAAACACGCAAATCGGGTTTGCGGGAACGAGAATTTTGCCGTCCGTTCCCGCGCTTTCGGCAAAGCCTTTGTCAACGCCGACGGGAACGCCGTTTTTAAATTCAACGCTTGCTTCGCCGCCTTCGCAGGGGATTTGCAACGTTTCCGGTTCGACGTAAAAAATTCCTCGCTGGGTTATGTTGTAAATCGTGCGGGAAGCGGCAACCCATTCGGAGCGTTCTCCGTAGTAAACAAGGGTTTCGTGGCGGATTTTGAGAGTTCCCGTGCGCGGAGTTTTTTCCGTGTTGCGCTTTATTTCCGCGCCGAAAAATTCATCGGAGACGGCAATCCATTCGGCATTTGCCCCTTCTATGATATCGCGGTCTGTTTGGCTGTGGTTAACTCTCAGCGGAACCGAGCCTCCGAGTGCGGAAAATTCGAGTTCCTGCACCGTTTCCGGAAGTGTGCCTGCGCCGCCCGTTCCCGTGCCTGCTCCGCCCGTTCCCGTTCCACTACTTCCACTACTTCCACTACTTCCACTCCCTCCACTATTTCCACTCCCTCCGCTTCCGCCACCGCCCGAGCTTGAGAGCGGAGCGGAGCCGACGTAGTTGCCGTTTGCCGAGTAGAGCGAGAGCGCGTTCCCGCCGATG
>SUVQ01000003.1 GCA_015061905.1 Verrucomicrobiota bacterium | reverse complement strand
AAAAATTTGTCTTTGGACTTGTCCGCGAAGGTGCGCGGGCGAGGGAATACGAAGACGCGTTGCTTTGGCTAAGCGATGCCGGAGAAATTATTCGCACCTATAATATTTCCAAACCCGATGTCCCGCTAAAGGCGTATGCGGATTTAAAAGCGTTTAAGGTGTTTTTACTGGATGTGGGGTTGTTGCGTTGCCTTAGCGGTTTGTCTCCGAAAGTCATATTGGAGGGAAGTCGTATTTTCGAGGAATTCAAGGGGGCATTGACGGAACAATACGTCTGTCAGGAGCTACAACTCTTCAAGCGGTTGCAAACCAACTATTACTGGACGTCCTCGTCGAAAGCAGAAGTTGATTTCTTGCTTTCGGACGGAGCGAAAGTTGTTCCGTTGGAGTGCAAGTCAGGGCAGAACTTAAATGCGAAGAGTTTGAAGTCTTACAAAGCCCGTTATTCCCCGTCATTGGCTTTGCGAACAAGCTTATTGCCGTATGAAAAGAATGTTCCCGCAGGCACTACCAACCTTCCTCTATACATTTTGTTTGCGTTAGAGGCAGAATGGTAAATTCGGAAAAGCTTGGGAGATCCTTCTTGCATTCAAAATTCACCCCGAAATATTTTGCGTGACAGAGAATTTGAGTCTTATTAGAAAGGAAGAAACTTTTCAGATTTTTCTCGTGTGCAGAAAATTTCCCGAGGGGCTGTTCTCTCTCTCCATGCGCTTTTTGGACTTTAAAGACTCCAAGAAGACACAAAAGGAATACAGAAAAATTTGCGGCTAAATCCCGCACGGAACAAGCACCGCCGTGCTCATTCCGTGAATGATTTTTTTGTCGGGCGGGCAAAATGTGCAAAGCGCTCCTCCGAGCGTCGCACGGGAACGCGCATTTTCGTTATATCCGACAAAATAATACGGACAAATTCGAACACGCCCGAAAGCGGGAACGCTCTGCCCGTTTTCATCAAAAACACGATGTTCGAGCTTTGCCGGCTTTCGGAAACGCTGAAGGACGTAAACGGAATTGCGTTCCCGCATCCGCGACAGCGCGTTCTCCCATGCCGAACGCCATTCCGTTTGAGAAACATCCGTCCCGACGGTTACGCTGCGCGCGCCCCACGCCGTTTCGTCAAACCCGCTCGCTTTCAAAACCAATTCCCGTTCCCGCCTCGGAGCCGAAGCGAGTTCCGTCCAATCGCGAATCTGCCGCCCGGCCCTCATCGGCGCGTGAAGCACGGCGCACGCGGGCAAGCCTTGCGGCGGAAGCGGCTCAACAATCCAGCTTTCCGGAACAATTTTTCTCATCAGCAAAAAATATTCCCGCCCCAGTGCCTCTTCCCAAAAAGGAAGCAGCGTCGAATGATGCAAAAGCGCAAGCGCGGATTTCTCCTCCTGAAACGCACGCATCGGCGGCGTAACAACGACGTTCCCGCGCTCCGCCGCCTCCGACAACGCCTCTGCCGAGGGCACATTTTCCAAATCGAAGAGCTCAAAAAAACGGTAAAGCACGTCGATTTTCTTCCCTTTAAAAAAAACACCGTCGGCAGAAATTTCCATTTCCTGCGGTCGGCAAACTTCAATATCTGCGCCGCGTTCCCGCAAATCCCGGGCGAGCCATTCAAATTCCGCACGATAATCGTCCGCCTCGTCGGAAACGGCAACGGCGACGCGCGCTGTCAGATTTCCGCCCGTTACGGCGGAGAAAAAAAGTTCCGGCATAGCATTCCCGCAGGAATAAAGCCGGGAAAGAAACGCCGTCAACCCGATTCCGCCGGGAACGCTGTCGAGTTCCGTTAGCGCAAACCCGTCGTCGCAAATCAGCAAATCCGGGCGAATCACCGGCGGAAGCGTCCCCGCGAGTGCGCGTGCGCGCTGATGTGCGATGAGGCGCGGCGGCTTTCCCCGGTCAAAAATCTCCGCGACCCACGGCGTATATAATTTTTCATTACGCAAAACGGAACGGTTTTCCGCAGACGCCAAATAAAGCCTTTCCGTCGCGCGATAAAACGCGAGAGCGGCGTTCCCGATATTTCGAAGCATGTCGCGTTGCGCTTCGGAGAAACGCCACGCGTCCGGAGAAAGTTTCCAGCGTTTATTGCGAAAAAAACCTTCCGTTTTCAACGCTTCGTTTATCCGGGGAAAATCCATACAAAAGGTGCAACGCGGAGAAACAAAAACTTTGTATCCGAAGAAAAATTACACACAGCGTTTGCCGTTCAAAATCGCGAGCGCTTCCTCATGCAGACGCGGGTTGGCGGCGAGAACGGATTTTGCGCCGAGAGCGGCGTTCCCGTTCCAATCCGTAACTTTTGCGCCTGCGCCTTCAAGTATAGGCAAAAGCGGATACAAATCCCACGGGGACAACACGGGATCCGCCATAATATCGGCGCGACCGGCGGCAATCATCAGATACGCGTAACAATCGCCCCAAGTGCGAAAAAGGCGGGCGCGGTGCAAAAGCGCGTTCCAGTCTTCGTTCGGATGCTCGGTTTCGCAGTCGTGCAAATCGGTTGTCAGCAAAAGTGCCTTATCGACAGTCGGCGTTTCGGAAACGCGCACGCGGCGTCCGTTTAATTCGGTAATATTTCCGTCGCCGATAATGCGTTCCCGCGTAACGGGCTGATCGATAACTCCGAGGCAGGGTTTGCCTTCGTGGAGCAAGCCGAACAAAATTCCGTAAAGCGGCACGCGCGAGACAAAGGATTTTGTTCCGTCAATCGGATCGAGCGACCAGACAAATTCCGCGTCCGTGTTTTCGTTCCCGAATTCTTCGCCGATGATTCCGTGCGTCGGGAACGCCGCGTGAATCATTTCGCGCAAGCGTCGCTCGCATTCTTTGTCGGCAACGGTTACGGGCGAGCCGTCCGCCTTGATTTCGATTTCCGTGTAATCCAGCGCGTGATACTCTGCAACGATTTCGCGCGCGGTATCGGCGAGCGTTCCCGCGAAGGTTTTTAATTCGGTTAAAAATTTTTCGGAAAGCATGGGTTTGAGCATCTGCCAATTTCTTCCTTCCCGCGAACAAAAAATTGAATCGGTTTCCGGGAGAAACGGCATTTTTCTTCAGCTTTTCAACTCTTAAGCTCTTCAGCTTCTCAACTTTCCAATATTCCGCCTCTTGTTCCGCAAAGCACCTGAAAGGCGTGCCCCATTTTCCCGGGATGAATGAGCTCGATAAGTTTTCCGCGTTCCCGCGCGTATTCGGGCGACGTTCCCGTCAAAATTTCCTCCACGCCGCGCAACGCGTATTTCATAAAAAAACTTTCCTGCCGCAAGACTTCAACAGACTGAAAACCGCAAACCTCAAAAACCGCGCTCAGCCGATCCCAAATCACGTGGCAGGTCAAATCCTGTTCGCCCGGAGCGTGCGTAAGCGCGTTGCTTTGTCCGTGGCGAAAATAGGCGCGCGCCGTGCCCTGCGGGAACGTTTCGAGGCAATCCGCGAGCCGTTTTCCGTAATCGGGGAAAATTGCCGCGCCGCGCCAATTCCCGCCGAGGATTTTTCGCAGAAGCGTTTCCGCGTCCAAGGCGATATCAAGATGCCAGCCGTCGTCTGCGGGCGGCGGCGTTTTTTCGGCGAAATGCCGAATTTCTTCGTTCGAAAAATTTTCGAGCAACGTTTCGCGCCACGTTCCCGGGTTTTCACAGCTTTCCGCCACGCCGATTTCGCGCCACGTTCCCGCCTGCGAAACGAGGCGGTAAAACGGTTGCGCGTCGAGCAACTCGTTGGCAACAACCACGGATTTTTCCGGAATTTCAAAATTTTCTCCGATGCGCACGGTGCGAATTTCGCGAAAAAATTCCCGCTGTGCTTCAAAATGCGTCTGCCCGGGTTCCGCGCCGATTTCCACAAGCGCGTAATCGCGCAAATTTTCCGTTTCTCCGAGTAGCGTTTGCGCGGCGTGGCGCATCAGTTTCCCGAAAATTCCCCCGAGGCTCGCCGCCGTGTAAAAATCCGTTCCCGCGCCGCGCCCGACGCGTTCCCGATTTTGCCGGTAATAACCGAAACGCGGATCAAACAAGGTAATTTCGGAAAAATCACGAAAACTCATTTTCCCGCCGCAGAGAGCCGCGCGAGAACGCAAAACTTCGTGAATATTTTTAAAGCCGGACATCTTGAGTGCTTCTTTTCCGGATTTAGAAAAACAAGGAGCATTTAACTCCGCCGTAGGCGAAAAAGTCTTCGTCTTGCGAGGAAAAATCCTTCGAGCGGAAAACCTGATACACGGAAATCATCCAGCGGTCATAAATCGCGCAAAGCCCGACGGAAAATTGCGCGACGAGCGGATACGCATAAATGTCCGCACCGCGGTCGTTGTTTCCGGTCAGCGTTTTGTCCCAAAGCACCGCATCGCCCTGCACGCCAAAAAATCCGTAAAAAGAGCGATCGACTTTCGGGTCAAACGTAACGGAAGTGCTTTGCCGCATACTTTGAAAGCCGAAATCTTTGGGCAAATTCCACCCGAAGCGAAACTGCGCGCCGCCGGAAAAAATCCCGCGCAAATTTCCGAGAGTCCCGAAGCCGTGAATTATCATGTCTGAAGCGTAGTCGCCGTTCCCGCATTCGCCGCTGAGCATAACGCGATGGCTCACGTCTCCGATTGCCTGTCCGACGACGCGCTTGTGAATCTGCGTGTCCCAGCCGGCGGGGCGGATTTCGTCTATCGCGCGGTGAACCTCACACTGAATCTGCTCGGCAAACGACCATTCTCCGGTTCCGCCGATTTGAATTTCCTGAGAAAACGCCGTTTTGTCGTTGTCGTTCCACGCGTTCCCGAACGAAACATAAAAATACCCGGCATACGGATGGTCTTTCGGATGCGGAATTTCGGCTTCGCGATCTTTCGGGGAATAAATTTCCTGCCCGACGGAAAAAAACGAAATCATTCCGGGCGCGTTTTCTCCAAGCGTCAGCGCGATTCGCGAATGATTCGTATAATATTTGTCCGACCATTTTCCCCAATAATCATTTTCGTCCCAGACGGTAAGCGCGGTGCGCTGTCGCGGCGAAGCGGCGTTCCCGACGAAATCCGCCGGCTGCGGGAGCGGTGCCGATGCGGCGGAAGCGACGGCGGCAAATGCTCCGAAAACGATTCCGGCGGCAAAGGTTGTCTTTTTGTATTCGGAGGAAAAACGATTTTTCATGAGTTTCATGAGAAAACCCGATTTTAAAAAGCCGCCGCGTTCCCGCAAAGCGAAAAAAAAACAATTGCGGGAGCTATGCGTTCCCGCGAAAATGTTTTGCATCCATGAAAAAGTTTTTTCTCCCGATTCCGATTGCGCTTGCCGCCCTTTTCTTTTCCGCCTGCAATCCGCTTTCATATTTCATGCTTTACGGTTATTCGTCCGCCGAAAAGCCGGACGACATCGCCGACCGCCGCATGACGGAGCTCGAGGAAGCCCGCGCGGCGCGTATGCGCGGAAATCCGAATTATCGCGATGCGGAAATCGAAGCCTACAACCGTGCGCGCGGTATCACGGCTTCTCCGGAAAACCTCGACACGCGTCCGGTTTCTACGCAGGAACTGCGTGAGCGCATGGAAAAACAGGCGCGGGAACGCCGATAATAATTCCGCCGCGTGTTTCGCTTTATTCTCAAACGCTTGCTGGAAGCCGTTCCCGTGCTTCTTGTCGTGGCGACGCTGGCATTTTTTCTCGCCCGTTTCGCGCCCGGCGGACCGTTTGACGAAGATCGCGCGCTCCCGCCGGCAGTCAAGGCGCAGATTAACGCGCATTACGGCTTGGACAAACCGCTCGCCGAGCAATACGTTCGCTTTTTAAAAAATCTTTCCTGCGGAGACCTCGGTCCGTCCTACAAATATCACGGCTGGGACGTGGACGAATTGATTGCGGACCGGATTCCGACTTCGCTCGCGCTCAGCGCGGGAGCGCTCGTTTTTGCGTTGCTTGTCGGCATTCCGCTCGGTGCCGTCGCTTCCGTAAAGCCGGACTCGTGGCTGGACCGGATTCCGACGGGAGTCGCGACGCTCGGTATTTGCCTGCCGACCTTTGTTGTCGGTCCGCTTCTCATTCTCATTTTTTCTTCGTATTTAGGCTGGTTCAACGCTTCCGGGTGGAATTCCCCGGCGGATTTTGTGCTTCCGGCGGTAACGCTCGGGCTGGCATACGCGGCTCCGGTTGCGCGGCTGATGCGCGGCGCGATGCTTGAAGTGCGCACGCAGGATTACATGAAAACGGCGAAAGCGAAGGGGCTTTCCCCTGCGCGCATTTATTTCGTTCACGGTTTGAGGAACGCGTTGCTTCCGGTGGTTACTTACATCGGACCGACCGCCGCGGGGCTTATTTCCGGCTCGTTCGTCGTTGAATCCATGTTTAACGTTCCCGGGCTCGGACAATTTTTTGTAAAAGCCGCATTTAATCGCGATTTCACGATGATTGTCGGCACGGTTTTGTTCTATGCCGCCGTTTTGGTGGTGCTGAACCTGCTTGCGGAAATCGTTCTCGTCAAACTCAACCCGCGCCTGAAATATGAATGAGGGGAAAATTTTAAAACGGGAAAACGGCAAGGTGCGAAGCTCGGCAATTTCCCCTTGGCGGCGTTCGGCGGAGCGTTTTTTTGAAAACAAAGCCGCCGTTATCGCGGGAACGTTTGTTTTGCTGATGATACTCGTCTGCGGCGCGGCGAAGCAGATCGCGCCGTTCCCGTTTGAAGCGCAGGATTTAAATCTCGGTGCCTCCGCGCCCTCCGGGAAACATTGGCTCGGAACGGATACGCTCGGACGCGACGTGCTCTCCCGCCTTCTCTACGGCGGGCAAATTTCGCTCAAAGTCGGGCTGATTGCCACTTTCGTTTCCTGCGCCATCGGTGTTGCCTACGGAATGCTCGCCGGCTGGCTCGGCGGCGCGCGCGACAGTATTCTGATGCGCATCGTGGACATTCTTTACGCGCTCCCGTTCACGCTTTTCGTTATTTTGCTGACGGTGCTTTTCGGGCAGGAAATGTGGCTCATTTACATCGCCATCGGTGCCATTTCCTGGCTGACGATGGCTCGAATCGTGCGCAACCAGACGCGGGAACTGCGCACGCAAGCTTTTGTCGAAGCCTCCGTTTGCATGGGGCAATCCGCCGGGAAAATTATGCTTCGACACCTTTTGCCGAATCTGCTGGGAACCATTATCGTCTACGCGACGCTGACCGTTCCCGTCGTAATGCTCACGGAAGCGTTTATCAGCTTTCTCGGGCTCGGCGTAAAACCGCCCATGACGTCCTGGGGACTTATGATTAAGGAAGGCGCAGACGTCATGCAGGACTATCCGTGGCTTCTGCTTTTTCCGGGAATATTTTTCGCGGGAACGCTTTTTGCACTAAACCTTTTCGGCGACGGGCTTCGCGACGCATTTGACCCGAAAAAATAAAATTTCCGCCGCACCGAAAAGCCTTTTAATGCTTGATGAATTTGATAAATCCAAAGAAAATTGAGGGCTTCCGTTCACTACGTTTAACACCGTAAAGATTTTATTTCAAAAAATACTTTTTTTTCCATGAAAGTCGCAAAGCCTTTGCTACTGAGTTCGCAGTCCTCTTGGGGACGAAATCTGAAACGCACCGTCTTTTTTGCGGTCTTGCTTTATATTGCGCTTTGGATTGCGTATGAGGCGGAATTTTTCTTGCGTGCGGATTGCCGCTGGATTTTCCCCGGGCTTCCGGAAGGCGTTCCCGGAAATATCCGTTCCCGGATTCCGGTTGTCGGGCTTGTCGTGGTGCCGTTGCAACTGATTGCGCTGTATTTGGCGGGAACGTTCCGTAGCGTCTTCTGTTATTTTCGCATTCCGGAAATGTCGCGCGTTTTCGTTGCGCTGACACTTTGCTTTATTCTGATGTTTTTCGGGATGCGTATCATTTTGACGGAAACCGGAATTATCAATTCCGGGATTCACTCCAGCGTTCTCGTGATAGACTATTTTCTCTCCATCATCGCGGTCTGCGGCGTGCGCGTCATCGCACGTATGCGCTGGGAGCAAAAGAAATCTCCGGGAGACGAGCCCGCAGAATCCTCGCCGACACAAGTCGTCATCTTCGGCGCGGGCGATGCCGGAGCAAACTTGGCGACAGTGCTGAAAGCGCGCCCGGGATTCGGGAAAAAAGCAATGTTCTTTTTAGACGACAATCCGGAAAAAAGCGGCATGCGCGTGGTCGGGCTTCCGGTGTTTAAAATGTCCGACGATATTTCCGTTTTGCGGGATCGCTACAACGTAACACAAATGATTTTGGCAGTGCCGAGCGGGAGCGTAAAACGTTCCCGCGAAGTTACCGAAATCGCCAAAAAAGCCGGGCTTTCCGTCATGCGCGTTCCCGGCATGGAAGATTTGATTTCCGGGCGCACAACCGTTTCCGACCTGCGCGAAGTCGCACTGGAAGACCTTCTCGAACGCCCGGCAACGACCTTAGACCGCGATGCCATCGCGCAAATGCTTTCCGGGAAACGGGTTTTGGTCACGGGTGCCGGCGGTTCTATCGGAAGCGAAATTTGCCGCCAAGTCGCGGCATGCGGTCCGGCACAACTGCTTTTGGTCGAACAATGCGAAGTGCTTCTTTACCAAATCGAACAAGACCTGATACGCAAAGGCTTCGGCGGCGTCATTAAACCGCTGATTGCCGACATTACGGACCGCCCGCGCATGGAGCAAATCTTCGGAAAATTCCATCCGGAATACGTTTTCCACGCCGCAGCACATAAACACGTTCCGATGATGGAAAGCCAGCCGGCAGAAGCGGTAAAAAATAACGCGCTCGGCACCGCATCTCTCGTAGAATTGGCGTCCGACTACGGAGCGGAAGCCTTTGTTCTGATTTCGACCGACAAGGCAATTAACCCGACCAACGCAATGGGTGCCTCCAAACGCCTTGCCGAAATTATTTTGCAGGCAAATTCTCGCCGCCCGGGAAACCGCACCCGCTTCATGGCTGTGCGCTTCGGGAACGTGCTCGGCTCTTCCGGGAGCGTGATTCCGGTGTTTCGCCGGCAAATCGCCGAAGGCGGTCCCATTACGGTAACGCATCCGGACATTAAACGCTATTTCATGACGATTCCGGAAGCCGTCGGGCTCGTTCTCCAAACAGCCGTCATCGGTAAAGGCGGAAGCATCTACGTGCTCAACATGGGCGAACCCGTGAAAATTATCGATGTCGCACGCCACCTCGTGCGCCTCAGCGGACTTCGCCCGGACGTCGACATCGAAATCAAAATTTCCGGACTCCGCCCCGGCGAAAAACTTTTTGAAGAACTCAAAACCGAAGGCGAAGAATTTGAACCTTCCGGGCACTCCCGAATCAGCCGCTTCATTTCAACTCCGATGGATTACGACAAATTGGAAGATTTGCTGGCGGCTCTTCGCAAAATCGTTCAAAAACAATCCCGCAACGAAATCAAACAGGATATTCGCCTGATTATTCCGGAATACGTCCCGTATTTGGATTGACCGTGCGTTCCCGCCAATGCCGAATCCGTCTCCTCAACCCGCCGTAGCGTTCCGAAGTTTTTCGGGCATGCCGGAATTTGCCGAAACCGTCGGAGCCACGCCGGTTCACCTTGGCATCGGGAATTACGACGGATTTCACTGCGGGCATCGGGCTATTTTCAAAAAAGCGCAAGCGGAAGCAGCTCCCGGCGGCGGAATCATCGGCGCGCTTACGTTCTCGCCTCATCCGGAAGTTTTTTTCAAAGGAAAAGATGCCGTTCGCCTTATTTTTTCGCGGGAACGCAAAGACGAGCTCTTCGCAAATGCCGGGCTGAACTTCGCAATTCATGAACCGTTTTCAGACCGTTTTGCCGAAATTCCCGCAGAAGAATTTGTCTGCGTTTTAAAGAAAAAAATCCCGACTCTCGCCGGACTCTACGTCGGAGATAATTTTCGCTTCGGAGCAAAACGCCGGGGCGACATCCGGATGCTCTCGGAACTCGGCAACAGTGCGGGAATTTCCGTTCACGTCGTTTCTCCGGTAAATTATCTCGGCGAGCGCATTTCCAGCACAAGAATCCGCACGGCTCTTACCGAAGGCAAAATCGAAGACGCCAACGCCATGCTTTCTCTGCCGTATAAATCCTGCGGCATTGTCGTCAAAGGAAATCAGCTCGGAAGAACCATCGGCTTCCCGACGCTGAATCTTGCGTGGTCGCCGGAGTTGCGCCCGAGATTCGGTGTCTACGTCGTTCGGCTTCGCGTTCCCGCCACCGGACAAATTTTTCACGGAATCGCCAATTACGGCGTGCGCCCGACCATCGTTGCCGAAGCCGAAGCCCGCCCCTTGCTTGAAACCCACCTTTTGGACGTTCCCGCCGATACGCCGCCGCCAACTTACGGAGACTTTATCTGCGTGCAATGGTTCAAATTTTTGCGCCCCGAAGTCCGTTTTCAAGGCGTTGACGCGCTGAAAACCCAGCTGGAGCTGGACAAAATCAACGCTCTTTCAAGCATAAATTCACTTTAAAATGCGGCTTTTACAAAGTCCGCAAACGTATTGAACAGGGGAATTTTATTTTCCTGCAAATAATTTCGGGCGGCTTCGTCTATCGGCTTTCCGGTTGCCACGGCAACGGAGCGGATTCGGGCATTAATTCCGGTTTGCCAATCGGATTTACGGTCGCCGACCATCCAGCACCGCGACGGTTCAAGCTCCGGGAACGCCGCCAGTTGCTCAAGCACAAACGCAGGTTCCGGCTTGCGATATTTCGACGGCTGATCCGGGGCTTCCGGCGCAACTCCGCAAGCGGCAAAATCCGAAGCGGAAATTCCCAGCAATTCTACGAAACGGCGATGGCAGGCTTCGTAATCCGCCATTGTAAAATATCCGCGCCCGATTCCGCTTTGATTCGTCAGCAAAAAAAGCTTACAGCCCGCGCGAAGTGCTTTTTGAATCGCCTCGCGCGTTCCCGGAATCAGCTCCACGCGCTCCGGCTCGTGCAAATAATCTTTGTCAAAAATCAGAGTTCCGTCGCGATCCAAAAAAAGGGCTTGGGGTGTTGCTTCGAGGTTGAAATTTTCCATGCGAAAAAATGTCGGACAAATTTCGCCTTCAGGCAATGAGAAAATAATAAATTTCTTCTTCACGCGCGCCCGTAGCTCCGCTTCCGCGCCGAAAAAAAAGCGTTCCCGGGAACCTTAAGCCCGGGAACGCTTTTTTTTGAAATTCCGAAAACTTACGCGAGCGAAGCAATGATATTTGCTTTGCTCTGAACGCCGACCATTTTTTTGTCGAGCTCGCCTTTTTTGAAAACGAGCAAAGTCGGAATATTCATGATTCCGAATTTCGCGGCGATTCCCGGAGCTTCGTCCACATTTACTTTGCAGATTTTTGCGGATTCTTTGACTTCTTCCGCCACTTGGTCAATCACCGGAGCCAACATGCGGCACGGTCCGCACCAAGGAGCCCAGAAGTCCACGAGCACGGGAACGTCTGCGTTAATTTCGGAATCGAAATTCGATTCGTTCAGTTCTTTTACGAATGATGATGCCATATAGACAAAAGCGTAAAAGCCAACCGTTTTTGTTTCAATTAAAAAAGAATCGCAGCCGACGTGTAGTCCAAATAGAACAAAACGGCACCGGCAACGCCGGCGGCAAGCGCGAGCACGTCAATCACGGCGGCGATTGCGGAAACATTCGGCGATTCTTCTTCCGCGGCAGGAGCCGGAGCCGTCGCGGCGGCTTCGCCTTCTTTGCCGTCTTTCGCTTTCTCGGCGGCGGCGCCGACCGGGCGGACAGCCGTCGGGCGCGGAGCCGGAGCTGCAGCCGGACGCGGGATCGCGGCTTTCGGCGGCGGAGCCCCTGCGGCAACGGGCTTCGGCGCAGCAACACGCGGCTTCAACACCGGCTTCGGCGCGGCGGGCGCGGGAGCGACCGGCGACGGTTGCGTCGGCATCGCAGGCGGAGGCGGCATCATTCCCGCCGGAGGAACCGGCATACCTTGAGGCGGCATGGGCATTCCCTGCGGCGGAATCGGCATCCCCATCGGCGGCGTCGGCATTCCGGGCATCATGCCGGGAGGCGGCATCGGCATGCCCATCGGCGGCATTCCGGGCGGAACTCCCATAGGCGGAGGCGGCATCGGCATACCGGCGGGCGGAGGCGGGAAGCCTGCCGCAGGATTGTTGGCGCGCAGATTCAATTTCGGCGCTTGAGGAAATCCGGCTGGGGGCGGGGGCGGTTGGGGATCCATATGCTTAAATATAGAGGGTTAAAACGTTAAAAAAGAAGATACTGATTTTTTATTTTGAGAAAAGGAAAAAATGAGGCATTCCAACGCATCGGAGCGCGGGAACGCCCGCTTTTCGGCTTATTTTCCGGCGAGTTGTTTTTCGATGGCTTTGATTTTGGAGTGCATTTCCGGAATGCGCATTTTCAAGACCATGAGTTTCTTCGCCAAGCCGATCGGGATTGCCGGAGAATCGAGCATTGTTGCGCCCGGCTCGACATCGCCGAGAACGCCGGCTTGCGCGCCGATCGTTGCCTTGTCGCCGATTTTGATGTGCCCGGCGAGACCGACTTGTCCGGCAAGCGTAACGTAGTCGCCGACCGTCGTCGAGCCCGCCATGCCGACCTGCCCGCAGAGGAAGCAGTATTTGCCGATGACGCAGTTGTGCCCGATTTGAACCAAATTGTCGATTTTCGTTCCCTTGCCGATGCGCGTTGAAGAAAAGCGAGCGCGGTCGATGCACGTTCCCGCGCCGATTTCGACATCGTCTTCAATGACAACGTTCCCGATTTGCGGAATTTTTTCAATTTTCCCGTCCACGGGAATGAAGCCGAAGCCGTCCGCGCCGACGACGGCGTTGGGCAAAATGTGAACGCGCGCACCGATTTGCGAGTAAGCGCAGACACGCACGCCGCTTTCGATGTGGGAATTTTCGCCGACGGAAACAGCGGTGCCGAGCGTTACGTGCGAATCGAGCACCGCGCCGTCGCCGACGCTTGCTTTTTCTCCGATGACGCAGAACGGACCGATGTGAACGTTTTTGCCGATTTTTGCGGATTCGGCAATAACGGCGGTCGGATGCGTTCCCGCGGGCGGTTTCGGCCAAAGTGCCGCTTCAATTTGCCCGCAAATCAACGCGAGCGTGTAAGAGGGTTTTTCGACAAAAATATACGCCTGATTTTCCTTCGGAGAGCTTCCCGTGTAGTTCGCGGGAACGAGAATCGCGGACGCGTTGCAGGTCGCGACTTGCGCGTGGTATTTGTCGTTCCCGAGAAACGCGAGGTCGCCGGCGACGGCGGAATCGAGCGAGCCGATGTTAGAAAGCGGGGTTGTCGTGTCGCCTTCGACTTTAATCGGGTCGATGACGTTGCAAAGTTGTTCGAGGGTAAATGCGAGAGCCATACGCGCAACGCTAACGCAGAATCCGGCGTGCGTCAAATTTCAATTTTCCGAACACGTGCGTTGGGGCATCACGCGCACGCGCAATCGCCGAGACGGGAACGCATGAAGTTTCCCTTATTTATTTTGCCGGGCCTTTTCGACGCGAGCCGCGCGACGTTCTTTCGCCGTCATCTTGGATTTTGCTTCGCGTTCCGCGCGCTTTTCGTCGCCCGCACCTTTTCCGGCGCGCGCGCCACGATCGCGCAGGAGCATTTTTATTTCTTCCGATTTTCCTTTTTTTGCCGCGACGTCCAGCGGTGTTTCGCCGAGATAATCTTTTTTGTTCACGTCGATATTGGTGGTCAGAAGAAAGGAGACTGCGGAAACGCAATCGGCATCGACCGCCCAGTGGAGAGCATTGCGTCCTGTATCCGGATCAAGGATACCGGGCTTGGTTCCGCACTCGATCAGCAGGCGCAAAATTTCGACGAGGTTTTCGTTTGCCATCCGTTTATCCGCGCGGGCGGAAATCGCTCTGGCGGCGGAAGAAAAAAGCGTATCTCCCACGAGTGAATTAATTCCTACAACCGGATCGATTTCAAGATAGCTGAAAAGCAAATAGAACATTTCGGCATCCGCCCTTTTCACGGCAACGTGCAAAGGCGTTTCCCCGTCCGCGTTTTTTCGATTAACGGGAGAACCCTGTTCAAGCAGAAAGCGGACGGTTTCCACGCCGGGTTCGCCCAGAGTTACGGCAAGATGAAGCGGCGTATTTTGGTCGGAATCGGCGGCGAGGAGTTGTTTTTCGCTTTTTGAAGCAAGAAACTCCACCAAATCTTCGCGCCCCAGCGTGCAAAGCGTGTGAAAAGGAATACGCCCGCGACGATCCCGCATCGCGTAGATTTTCGCGCCGGAATCTTTTTCCAAGGCTTCGCAAATTTCACGGAATGCGGACAACGGAATTTCCGGTTTTTCGCAAAGCCGATGAAGCGGCGTTTTTTGGTCAAGATCGTAGGAAATCGCCTGCGAACCGGCGGCAAGAAGAGCGTTCACGTTCTCGATGTCGCCGTCTTTTGCGGCGAGATGCAACGGCGACTCCTGCGTTGCCTGCAAGATTTTTTTAGCCGCCGTGTCGCGCAAAATCACGGGGAATTTTCGGGGTTTCAAGAGGCGGACTTTTGCCTTCCCGTAAGTCGGGCGAGCGGAAGGCTTGTAAATTTTCCGTCCCCGCAAAATGCGGAACATTTCTTCTGTTTTGGCGTAATCGCGCGGAGTTTTCCCGTTGAGAGTGTCGTTTGCTTCGCTGTCCGCGCCGTAGCCGACAAGCAATTTTGCCAAGGATTTTTGGTTGGAAAGCACGCAAGACATCAGTGCCGTTTTTCCCCAGCCGTCACGAAAATCCACCGGGAATCCGTAGTCTAAAAGCAACTGCATCATGCGGATTTTCTGCATTTCCGTTACTTGAGCGGAAGCTTCTACGATTGCGGTGCCGACGCTGAAATTTTTCAAATCCATTTTTTCTCGGTCGGCGACATAAGAAGTCAGCGCGCGAAGCGTTCCCGCCGTGGTCGACTGCTCCGGAGTGTTTATCACCGTGGTTTTCGCATTAAAATCGAGCAGGATTTTCACCGCTTCCACGTTCCCGCCGAAAGCGAGGCGGATTATCGGAAAATCCCCCACGCTCGTGCGCGCATTGGGATCGGCTCCGTGGAGCAAGGCTCCGCGCAGTCCGCTTAAATCCGTCCACGCGAGTTGCACTAATTCATCGCCGGTTACACGGGAGGAAGTTGTCCGGCGAGCTTTTTTCTCCGAAGCGGGTGCCTCTGTCTCCAATGAGGAAATGTCTTCTTCGGCGCGAATTTCGGGAACGGAAAATGCGAACGAAGCCGCCGCGAGAAAAGCTCCGAAAGCGGACGCAATCATTTTGTTTTTCATAGCGAAGTAAAATTTTTCAAAAATCACAGGAAAGCAACACCTTCTTTTCTAACACAGAACGGGCAGATAAAAAACAGATAAAAAATTCCCGCCGCACAAAGAATGCCGCGCGGAATTTTTCATCGCGTTCCCGCCCGTTTTAGCGAAGAATGAAAGCGTGAAAAATTTCTTTCCGGCAAAACGATTTCTCGCCTCCGCACTCGTTTTCGCGTTTGCGACGGGAACGCTGTGCGCGGAAGAAACAACGGAAAAGAAAAAAATCGCCGGCGAACTTCAGGGCTACTTCGTGCGCGTAAAAAGCGGTGTTTCCGGAGAAAAAGAACTTTACTACAACAAAGACGGCACCCTGCGCAGCTCTTCGGGAGACGGGCTTCTCGGCGGAGATTTTTCCTTGGACCAAAGTCTGCTCGGCGAAGGCGATTTGGAGCTTTCCTTCGAGCCGGCAACGTTCCCGCAGGACGCGTCCGAAACCCAAAAAACCGCCACACCCGCAAAATCCGCAGACCGCGTTCCCGCAACGAAAAAACCGCCGCAAATGCCGAAGCCTGCGCCGAAAACCGCCACCGACGAAGACGAAGAACCCGGCACCGTTGACGCCGACGCCACGCTGAAAAAGTTTTCTCGGGAAAAAAAAGATTTCGGCATCAATCCGGACACGTTCAAAAAAGTTGTCAACAGCACCGTGAACGATCGCTTCAACGGTGCCGTTTCTCTGCGCGAATGGCAGGGAAGAAGCACCTACGGCATGAGCCGCTTTTCCGAACTCGACGAAAATTACGAAATGCGCGCCGCCGCGTTGGACAGAGAGGCTCCGGACTTCGGGCTTTTTGAAACCCGCTCAAGCATCGCCGGGGAAAAAATGTTCGTCCGCACCGACAACGGTTTGCTCGAAGTGAAGCTCAACGCCCGCTTTTCTTCCGTTCAAAATACGCGCGCGGCGGAACGCCCGATTGCGCTGAGAGAAAGTTCCGGTTTTTCCATGCAGGATATCAACCGCTACCAATTTCGCCGCAACCGCTCAAGCGATCCGGGCTTATCCGTTGTTTCGCCCGGCGGCAAAGGCGAAGTGCGCAAAGAAACCTTTAACGGCGGGAACGCCCCCAAAACCGGAAAATAATTTTTTCGCGTTCCCGAGCCCTTTTTTCTCAAAAAAAAATTTACGAAAAAATTACGATGCCGGAAGGTGCCAAAGTTCAGAAAATGTTCGCCGGAATTGCGAAACGCTACGATTTCGCCAACTTGCTCCTAAGCGGCGGTTGCAGCCTTTATTGGACGCGCCGCCTCGTTGCCCTCACCCGGCGTTCCCGCCCGCAGGAAATCGCGGACCTCGCCACCGGAAGCGGAGACGTCGCCTTCGAGCTCAAACGCCGCCTGCCGGAAAGCCGCGTGCGCGGATTCGATTTTTGTGAAGAAATGCTCAACGTCGCACGGGAACGCGCAAAAAAAATCCCGGGCGCGGAAACCGTTGAATTTGCGTTCGGCGACTGTATGGCTCTTCCGCTTGCCGACGCCTCCGTCGACGCTGTAACCATCGCCTACGGCGTGCGCAATTTTGAAGACCGCCAACGCGGCTTGCGCGAAATTCTCCGCGTCCTCAAACCCGGCGGCAAAGCATTTATCCTTGAGTTTACGCAACCGGCGGCGTGGTTTCGCCCGATTTATTATTTGTATCTGAAATTTCTCCTGCCGCTCGTCGCGCGCATCGTTACGGGCGACAAAAAAGCCTACGATTACCTTGCCGGCTCCATTGAAGCGTTCCCGCCCAAGGAACGCCTTTCCGCCGAACTCCGCGAGGCGGGATTTTCCGAAGTCCACGCAATCGGGCTCACCGCTTCCATCGTCGCCGTTCACATCGCCGCCAAGTAATTCGCGGGAAAATCCGGAAAAAAATATGTCTTTGGGAAAAAAAGTTTTCGAGGGTCGCGCTCCCGCAAAAATCAATTTGATGCTCGCGATTACGGGAACGCGAACGGACGGTTTTCACAACCTTGTTTCGCTCGTCGCGCCCGTTCCCGCCCTGCACGATGTTTTGACGATGACGCTTCGCCCGGAAGCCGATGAAGACTCGCTTTCCTGCGAAATGCCCGGCGTGCCGTGCGATGCGTCCAATCTCGTTCTGCGCGCCGCCGCCGCGTTTCGCGCACGCGTTCCCTCGTTCCCGCACGCGCATTTCAATCTGCAAAAAAACATTCCGCACGGCGCCGGACTCGGCGGCGGAAGCTCCGATGCCGCCACGACGATTTTGCTCATGGCGGAAGCCGCCGGAAACGCAACGCCCGACCGGGAAACGCTCCGCGAAATTGCCGCCGAAATCGGCTCGGACTGCCCGCTTTTTCTCGCGGGAACGCCCGTCGTAATGCGCGGACGCGGCGAGCTCACGGAAAAACTTTCGCCCGAAGAAAACGCGGCAATCGCCGCAAAAAAGTTTTTGATTTTTAAACCCGCATTCGGAGTTTCCACGGCGGAAGCCTACGGCGCAATGAAGCGGGAAGCTCCGCGCTATTATACGGACGAAAAAACGGCGGAAGAAAAACTCTCTGCTTGGAGAAATGCCCCGGCGGGAACGCCGCTCCCGCTTTTTAACGACATGGAAGCGCCCGTTTTCAAAAAACACCTCGCCCTGCCCGCCCTCTTCAAAATTTTGCGGGAACGTTTCGCGCTTGATCCGCACATGAGCGGAAGCGGAAGCGCCTGCTTCGCGGAAATTTCGCCGAAAACCGAGCTTCCCGCCGTGATCGCTCTCATTCGCGAATGCTGGGGAGAAACCGCCGTCATCTACGTATAAAAAAGAACCCGCGAATCGGCACGAATAAACACGAATAATTCCGTGTTTTTCGGAGCGTTCTGCGGTTCTTTAATTTTTTTCCCCACGGATAAACACAGATAATTTTTTTGCGGGAAGTTGTGTGAATTTGCGGTTTAAAAACAAAAAGACGTTCCCGCGACAAAAACGACTTTCGCCGAGCGGGAACGTCTTTTTTTTATTTTCCGACGTTATTTCTTTTCCGGACGCGGGAACAAAATTGCCTTCGCTCCGAAAGTCTTCCCGACAAGCGAGGAGCCCCAAGTTTGATATCCGTCAAAAAGCTTTGCGGGAACGCAACCCAGCAATTCCTGAATTTTTGCGGAAATTCCCGGCATCACCGGCGTGAGCGCAACCGCGGCAAGGCGCAAGCCTTCGGACATCACGGCAAGCGAGGTTTCCAGCTTCGCGCGATCTTCCGCCGCTTCCGATTTCGCCAACTTCCACGGCGCGCGCGTATCCGCGTAGCGGTTGATGCCGCGAATAAACGCCCAAAGCGCATCGAGCGCATTGCGATAATCGAGCTGCGCCGCCAAGCCGTGATACTGCCGCTCCGTTTTTTCCCAAAGCTCGCGCAATTCCCGTTCCGGCTCTTCATCTACCGTTGCCGCCGGAGAAACACTCCCGCAGTAATTTCCGGTCATATTCAGAACGCGATTTACGAGATTTCCCAAATCATTCCCGAGGTCGCTTTTGTAGCGCGACATGTAAAGCGTTTCCGAGTATTCGCTGTCCTGCCCGACCGCCATTTCTCGCATAACAAAATAACGAAACGCGTCCGGACCGAATTCCTTTGCGAGTTCAAGCGCGGTTTTTTCCGCTGGCGCATCTGCGTCCGCGTCGGTTTTCGTTTTGGAAACTTTGCGCCCGGCGGAAAGCCACCAGCCGTGAGCAACAATTTTCTTCGGAAGCTCGATTCCCGCCGCGTGCAACATAATCGGCCAATAAACCGCGTGCGGCGGCACGAGAATATCTTTTCCGATAACGTGAACGTCCGCCGGCCAGCATCCTTTTTCGAGCGAAGCCGAGTAATAATTCGTGAGCGCGTCAAACCAAACGTAAGTTACGAAATCTTTGTCAAACGGCAACTCGATGCCCCACGACAGGCGTTCTTTCGGGCGCGAAATGCAAAGGTCCGAAATCGGTTCTTTTAAAAATTCGACGACATTTTTGCGGCGGAAATCCGGAAAGATGAAGTCCGGATTTTCTTCCAAATACTTACGCAACCAATCCTGATATTTCGCAAGGCGGAAAAAGTAATTTGATTCCGTAATTTCAATCACTTCGCCGAAAAGCTCCGGCCACTTGCCGTTTTCCAAGCGGTCTTTTTCGAGCACGAACTGCTCTTGGCGAATACTGTAAAAGCCCTTGTAATCCGCTTTGTAAATTTCCCCCGCGTCATAGAGTTTTTGCAAAAGTTCCTGCACGACCCTGATGTGTCGCGGTTGCGTCGTGCGGATGTAATCGTCGTTGGAAATATTCAATTCCGTGCAAAGAGCCTGAAAAAGCTCCGCCACTTCGTCACAACATTGCTGCGGGGAAACGCCGCGCTTCTGTGCCGTTTGTTGCACTTTTTGCCCGTGCTCGTCCAAACCCGTCAGATAATGAACATCTTCGCCGTTCATGCGGTGAAAGCGCGCAATCGTATCGGCAAGCACTTTTTCGTAAGCGTGCCCGAGATGCGGCGCGCCGTTAGCGTAGTCAATAGCAGTGGTCAGGTAAAAAGGTTTTCCCATAGCAAAAAAATTTAGGGAGAAAAGATAGATACAAAACAACGTTCCCGCGAGAAAAAATCACGGGAACGCCGACAAAGAAGCTTTGAAAATCCGAAAGCCGAAAGTGTTTTTACTTCTGCGGCTTTGAATTTTTCTCAAACTTTTTCTTCGCACAGCCGCAAGCGCATCCGCACGCGGCGGAGGATTTCGGGTCGCGCAAGTCGCGAATGCGTTTGCGTAAAAGAAACGCGAGATACGTTCCCGCGCCGAGCACGAAGATTGAAACTAAAATAAGGTCGAACATGACGTTGCGGTGGAAGAGTTAAAGAGTGGAGAAGTGGATTTTTTAGGATTCAATAATTTTACTTCCTCTAAAACTCCCGGTTTAATCTATTCCACTATTCCACTTCTCTTCCACTTCTCCACTAAAACAAACTTCCTATTTGGCAGCAAAGCACTGCGCCGAGCCACGCAAGAAACGTCATTTGCGCCCAGGCGATACCCGCCCATTTCCACGAAGATTCCCGCGCGATGACGACGATTTCCGCCAAGCATTGTCCGCAAAGCGCGAAGAAAACCATAATGCCGATAATCACCGGAATCGTGAACACGGGAGAGCCGTCCGCGTGTGTTGTTTTTTCCATCGCCGCGTAGAGGTCTTCGGTTTCTTCGTCAACGTCGCCGCCGAGTTTGTAGGTAATTCCGAGCGTCGAAACGATGAGCTCACGCGCCGGGAACGAGCCGAGCACACCGACCGTAATGCGCCAGTCAAAACCGCAGGGCGCGAAAACCGGCTGGCAGAATTTGCCGAAACGCCCGATGTAGGAATCTTCCATCCACGCGCCGTCGATGCGGTGTTCCAGTTCGCCGACAAGGGCTTCCTGCGCTTCGCTCGGTGCTTCCGCGCTTTCCGCCGCCGCAAGCATTTTTTCAAAATCCGCCGCGGGAACGTTCTGCGCTGCCGCCGCTTCCGCGACAAATTCCGCACGCGCCCGATCCGCCGTTTCCTCGCTACGCGGGAAATACGTGAGGAACCAAATTACGACCGACATCGCGAAAATAATCGTTCCCGCGCGCCGCGTGTATTCCCAGCCGCTTTGCCAAACGCGCAAGCCCACGTCGCGCAAGCGCGGCAACTGGTAGCGCGGCATTTCGAGGACAAACGGAGCCGCTTTCGATTTCAAAATAAATTTCGTGTAAACCCACGACACGGGAACGGCAACAATCACGCCGACCAAATACATGCCGACAAACACCGCCGACGCGATACTTGCGGACGATTCCGCGTAGTTCGGATTCTGCGCAAGCACGCGTTGCAACACGCCGCACATCAGCACATAAACCGGCATGCGCGCGCCGCAACTCATAAACGGCACGGCAAGAATCGTCGCCAAGCGCGTTTTCGGATCTTCAATCGTGCGCGCGCCCATAATGCCGGGAATCCCGCACGCGTAGCCGGAAAGCATCGGCACGAAGCTCTTTCCGTTCAAGCCGCACCAACCGAAAAGTTTGTCCATCAAAAACGCCGCCCGCGCCATGTAGCCGGTCGATTCGAGCAAGCCGAGAAAGAAAAACAAAATCAGGATTTGCGGCAGGAAAACCAGCACGCCGCCGACGCCCGCGATGATGCCGTCCACAACAAGCGATTGGAACATCGGGCTGCCTTCAAGCTTCGCGCCGACACTTTCGCCGAGTGCGCCGAACCAGCCGTCGATCCAATCCATCGGGAACGCCGCCAGCGTGTAAATGCACCAGAAAACGCCCCACATCGCCGCAAAGAAAAACACGACGCCGAGCACGCGGTTGAGCAAAAGCTTGTCAAAAACGGACGTAAACGTCGTGCGCTCCTTCCCGTGATGAAGCGTTCCCGCGAGAATTTCCTTAATAAACGCATAGCGTTGAATCGCTTCCGTCGAATGCGGATTTTCACCGGCTTCGCGGATGCACGCGCGGGATTTTTTCAAAAGTTCGCCGATGTATTCAATGTCTTCGCCTTTGAGGCGATTCGCCACAAGCGAGGCAACGTCAAAAATAACGCGCTGAAGTTCCGCGTCGCTCACGCGTTTGCTCACTTCCTCGGAAAGCCCGCCGCGCAAGGTTTCAAGTGCCTTGCGCGTTCCCGCGTTCCAAGAAACGGTTTTCATTTTGTTCCCGTTTTTCAAAACATCGGCAATCGCCTGCTTGAGCGCGTCGATGCCCTCGCCTTTGCGCGCGGAAACGGCTATCACCGGAATGCCGAGGCGTTCCCGCAACAAATCCGTGTTGACGGTGAGCCCGTCGCGGCGCGCCATGTCGATTTGGTTGAGCGCAAGCACCATCGGAATGCCGAGCTCGGCGACCTGCGTCGCAAGAAACAAATTGCGTTGGAGATTGTTGACGTCAACGACACAGACAATCGCGTCCGGTCGCGGCGTGCCTTTTTTCGCCAAGCGCCCGGAAAGCACGTCGATGACGACGCGTTCGTCCTTTGAAGTCGCCGCAAGCGAGTAAATGCCGGGCAAATCCGTCAGCTCGATTTTTTCGCCGTGAAAAAGTTTGAGCGGTCCGGAATACTTCGTGACGGTTACGCCCGGATAGTTGCCGACATGCTGACGCAAGCCGGTAAGCGAATTAAAAAGCGTCGTTTTCCCGGTGTTGGCGTTCCCGACAAGGGCAACATTCGGCAAACCGCTCGGCTTCGGCGCGGGAACGCTCTCGGGAACGTCCGCATCTTCACAGCAATGTTTTTTCCCGCAACAGCAGGAATTTTCCTCAGAAATTTTTTCCATAAATAATAAAAAAGAAACCACGAATTTCACGAATAAACACGAATACTTTTTTAATGTGCGAAGCTCACTTTGGGGTTCACGTTAAAAAATTCGTGTCAATTTGTGTTTATTCGTGGTTTCGATAAAAATTTAATTTATTTCTTCCACCATGACGCGCGCGGCATCGGCGCGGCGAATCATCACTTTTTGCGAACAAAACGAAATCGCAATCGGGTCTCCCAGCGGAGCAACATGAGCGATTCGCGCTTCTACGCCCGGCGTAAGCCCGAACGCCAAAAGACGCTGATAAACGGGATCGTCCGCATTCATGGATTGGACTTGCACGCGCTGCCCGATTTTAGCTTCAGATAGAGGAATCATGTTTAATTGAGTAAGCATATCTTAGCCTTTTTGCCGCGATTCTTTCAAATGATTTTCATTTTCAAAAATACAAAATTCCGAAGTGCCGGGAACTGCGGGAACGCGTATGGCAAACAAAGAAAAATTCCCGACGTTCCCGGCACTTCAGAGGCAAAATCAGAAAACGTAGCCGAATTGCCCGGCGACAATTACGTCGTCCGCCGAGGTAAACAAACGCGGCGCAACGGTGAGCGTCAGCCACCAGCTGTCCGCTTCATAGCAAACATTCGGTCCGGCGTAAAACTGGTCTTCGACAAAGCCGTTCCCGTCGTAAGCCAGCGTATAAACGCCTTCGACGCCGACGCGTAACCCGTCGCAAAGCGCATAAGACGCGCCGCCCGCGAGCGAATATTCCGTCGAGTCAAACGTCGAATCCGTGCTCCCTGACGCGGGATCGCCTTTCACGGACGTGAATGCGACCGTCGGCGTGAACGCGAGCACCAAATCGTCGTTCAGGAAATTTTTTTGAAAAATCAAACCGAGCTCAAACGTGATATCGCGCGCGCTGTTTTGACTCGCGTCCGCAAACGCCCACGAAAAACCGCCGACGAGCGAAAGCCCGAACGGCGCGTTCTCGGCTTCCGGATCGAGAATCATATTTTTCAATCCGACAGACACTCCCGTGAAATTGAAATCGTTGACACGGGATTCGCCGATCTTGCGCGCGTAGCGACCGCTCACGTAATCGTGACCGAAATCGAGCGACGCCGCGACTTCGAGCGTTTTCGTCGCACCGTAAGCGAACTCAAGCGCGGGAGCGGTGGAAACCGCCGTTCCGTGGTTTGTCGCCACCGACGTTTCCCAATTGAGTGTTACTTCCAAATCTCCCAAACCTGCGGGAGCAGCATCGTCGGTAATCACAAAGATCCCGCCGAAAGCGTTAACTGCGGGAATCGCACCCGCTGCCAGGATAAGCCCCAGCTTTGATAACTTGTTTTTATTCATAGTAAGAAAACCGACACAAAGAAAATAAGACTCGTTATCACCTGTCAACACATTTTTGCGACTGATTCTTGTTTTCAAAAAAAATCTTTACGGCTTAGAGCAATGTCCTATCCCGAGGAAAGAAACTCACGCCAAGACGCAAAGTCACGAAGTTAATTTTAGGAACTCTCACGGAGACACAGAGGAGCGGAGCTTTTATTAAAAAATCTCTCAAACGCTTGGCGGCTTAGCGCGAGATTTCAAAAAAAACATTTCACGCAAAGTCGCGAAGTTTTTTTGACTCTTCCACCACGCCTTATCAAGGGGAGGGAACCGCAAGCGTAGCGCAGCGGTGAGGGCGTTCCCGTCGCGGCGCGGATTTGAGCGAAAAAAAAGCGTTCCCGCCGCAACCGACGGGAACGCTTTTTTATTTTTCCGGATAAAACGGATTACCAGAAGAGGATATAGAGGGCAACGGTTGCCACGACGACAAATGCGCCGAACGCCTTCGCCTTGCCGGAGCCTTCCAGCGGAACTTCGTTCTTCGCGGGAACGAGAATCGCCTGTCCGCCGCGAGCCGCATTCCAAATCGTGAGCAATGCGCCGATCGCGATACACACGATCAGGCAGATCGACATACGGTTAAGGAACGCCATTTCCGGCATACAAAGTTTCAGCGCGCCGTAGAGCACGGCGTTGACCGCGATCCCGAGCCAGCCGAACACGCGCGGGCACTTCGGGACGAAGAATCCGAAGAGGAACACGCAGAGCACGCCCGGCGAGATAAAGCCTTGAAACTCTTGGATGAAGTTGAAAATCCCGCCGAAGATCGGGCTGTTCAGGAACGGAGCCAACGCCAGCGCGATGAGCACGCAGACGACAACGCCGATTTTCCCGACCGTAACGAGCTTTTCCGCCGAAGCGTTTTTCGCAATCTTGTTGTAAATGTCCATCGTGAAGATGGTCGACGCAGAATTGAGCATCGAAGCGAGCGAGGAAACGACCGCGCCGAAAAGCGCCGCGAGAACGAACCAGGTGATGCCCGGCTTCATCAGCTTCTTGAGCAGAGTCGGGAACGCCGCGTCGTAGTCGAAACCGACGAGCTTGGAGGAAACGCTCATGCCGCTTCCTTCCTTACCGGCGGCGACAACGATTTTTTGGTTCAAATCGGCGAGGTTCTGCGCGAGCGGAATGCGTTCCGCGAGCGTCGTGGAATCGTCGGCGATGTCCGCTTCGAGAGCCGTCGTCGCGCGGTCGATTTTCACTGCGAGTTCCGTCACGGGAACGGTTTTGTCGTCAACGGAAACGGCAAGCTTATTTTTGCGCGCCGCTTCGAAGTTGTGCGCGATAAGTTGCTTGCCGACTTCGCTGTTTTGCAGGAGAAATTCTCCCGTTACGAAGTAAACGGTTTTATCGACATTTTCCGATTTTTGAACCGCCGCGAGCACCGCCGCGTTTTTCGTATCGGCACTGGCTTTCAAATCATCGCGGAAAAGATTGTAGGCGAGAATGCCCGGAATCACGACGACGAACGGAATGATAAGTTTGAGGAACGCCGCAAAAACGATACCCATCTGCCCTTCGGCAACGGATTTCGACGCGAGCGTGCGTTGCATAATGTATTGGTTCAAGCCCCAATAGAAGAAATTCGGAATCCAAAGCCCGAGCAAAAGTGCCGTCCACGGAATCGACGGGTCGTCAATCGGGCGGATCATGTGCAACTTTCCGCCGATGGAATTCATGCCGCTGACGGCATCGCCGGCGTTGAGCTGGAGGAAACGATCCACGCCGCCCGCGTCTTGCAGGCCTTCAAGCGTCGCGCCGGAATTTGCCGCCGCCGATTGAATGAGGTGCGCGGGATCGGCATCCGCAAGCGCGGTAATCGCCAGGTAAGCGACCACGCCGCCGCCGAGAATGAGCGCCGAACCCCAAATGAGGTCCGTCCACGCACAGGCTTTCAGCCCGCCGACAAAAACGTAAACCGCCGCACAGAGCGCGATGATGATACAGCCGATGAGAATGTTCCCGTCAACCAAACCGCCGAGCGTGTAAAGCCCGCCGGAAAGCGTGTTAAAGTCAATCCCCGTAACGCCTTCCGCGCCGAAGAAGAACACCGCGATACATTTCGCTCCCGCGAAAATAACGCCCGCCGTCGGCACACCGACGAGAATGAGGAGCGTGCAAATCGCCATAATCGAGCGCGAAGCCAGATTGTAGCGCGTTTCCAAAAATTCCGGAATCGTGTAAACGCCGCAACGCAGAAGCTTCGGGAGGAAGAAGAACGCCACCACGACGAGCGTAATCGCCGCGAGCCATTCGTAACCGGCAATGGCAAGCCCGAGCCAGTCCGCCGCCTGCCCGGACATCCCGACGAACTGCTCCGTCGAAATATTCGCGGCAATCAGCGAGAAACCGACGAGCCACCAGGACAAACCGCGCCCGGCAAGGAAGTAATCCGCCGCGCTCGTGTCCTTCTTTTCTTCGCCCTCAACCTTTTGCGGGCGCGCTTTGTAGATACCGAGACCGATGACACCGACGACCGCCACGCAAAACAGCACAACGTCGAGCATGCCCATCGGATTCGGGGCAGCATCAGCCGCTGCCTGAGCCAACATACACGTAAGCATATTTTATTATTTAGGGTTTGTTAAATTGAGAAAAAACGTTCCCGCCGAACGCACGGGAACGTCGAAAAAGATACGCCCGCCGCATCATTCAGGCAAACAGAAATTACAACGGTTTTTTTAAAGCTGTTTCCTCACCGTTAATCAGGCAAAAAAAGATTAAAGATTGGAGGTTAAAGATTAAAGAAAACGACTAATCCCATCTTCCGCTTGCCAATTACCGGCTCCCTTTCTGACAAAAAAAAGCGTTCCCGCGAGAGAATCCTCACGGGAACGCTTTCTTTAAGCGTTAAGCCTTAATCTTTAAGCTCTCATTAGAAAATCGACCACGCGGCAGTGAGCCCGGCAACGACGATCGCGACCATGCTCATGAGCTTGATGAGAATGTTCAAGCTCGGTCCGGACGTGTCTTTGAACGGGTCGCCGACCGTGTCTCCGACAACCGTCGCCTTATGGCATTCGGAACGCTTGCCGCCGAAATTGCCTTCTTCGATGTATTTCTTAGCGTTGTCCCAAGCTCCGCCGGAATTTGCCATAAACACCGCGAGCACGAAGCCCGCCGCGAGCCCGCCGACGAGCAAGCCCATCACGCCGGAAATACCGATAATCAAACCGGTCAAAATCGGAACGACAATCGCGATGAGCGACGGCACGAGCATTTCGCGCTGAGCACCCTTCGTGGAAATCGCCACGCACCGCGCGTAGTCCGGCGTTCCCGTGCCTTCGAGAATGCCCGGAATTTCCTTAAACTGGCGGCGCACTTCAACGACCATGCTTTGCGCGGCGCGACCGACCGCATTCATCGTCAAACCGCAGAAGAGGAACGCCATCATCGAACCGATGAACATCCCGGCGAGCACGCGCGGGTTCATCAGCGTAACGTCATACCACGTCATGAAGTCAACGAAACTTGCCGTCTGGATTTTTTCCAAAAGGTTTTGCGCGTTCACGCCGTTGTCCGCTTCAACCAAGCGTTGCAAGCCGGACGGAAGCCCTTCGATACCGTCCGTTTTAACGATACGAACGAGAGCGATACGAATTTCTTCGATGTAGGAAGCGAGGAGTGCGAGCGCGGTGAGCGCGGCGGAACCGATCGCAAAGCCTTTACCCGTTGCCGCCGTCGTGTTCCCGAGCGCGTCGAGCGCGTCCGTGCGCTTGCGCACCTGCGGATCAAGACCGGACATTTCGGCGTTCCCGCCGGCGTTGTCGGCGATGGGACCGTAAGCGTCCGTCGCGAGCGTGATTCCGAGCGTGGAGAGCATCCCGACCGCCGCGATGCCGATCCCGTAGAGACCGAGCCCGAGCGTTTTTGCGGAGAAAACATTGGCAAGCGTTACGCCTTCAACCAAGCCGAAGCCGCCGGCAGCGAAGATAAAGGAAAGAACGATTGCGATAACGATCGTAACCACCGGAATGCAGGTCGAGAGCATCCCGACGCCGATACCGGAAATAATAACCGTCGCGGGACCGGTTTTCGCGGATTCCGCGATGCCCTGCGTCGGTTTATACGTGTGCGAGGTGTAATATTCCGTCGCTTGTCCGATGATAATCCCGGCGAGCAAACCGACGACGACCGAGAGCGAAACGCCGACCCAGTTCGGAATGTTGAGAAGATAAAGAATGCCGAACGTTGCCGCAACGATGAGCGCGGAGGAAACGTTCACGCCGCGACCGAGCGCGCTGAGGAGGTTTTTCATCGTCGCACCTTCCTGCGTGCGAACGAGGTAAATTCCGAAAATCGAAAGCAAAATACCGATTGCCGCGATGAGCATCGGCGCCATGATCGCCTTGATCTGCATGGCGACGGAAAGGCTCGGATCCGCGTTGAAGCCGACGAATGCCGCCGCGCCGAGTGCCGCCGTCGCGAGAATCGAACCGCAGTAGGATTCGTAAAGGTCCGCGCCCATACCGGCAACGTCGCCGACGTTGTCTCCCACGTTGTCCGCAATCGTTGCGGGATTGCGCGGGTCGTCTTCCGGAATTCCGGCTTCGACCTTGCCGACGAGGTCCGCGCCGACGTCCGCCGCCTTCGTGTAAATCCCGCCGCCGACGCGGGCGAAAAGAGCCTGTGTCGAAGCACCCATGCCGAAGGTCAGCATCGTGGTGGTGATAAAGATCATCTTGTGCGTTCCCGTCGCCGTTTCGTCAATCCAATGCGTGCAACAGTCGAGAATAATCGCCCAAAGGGAAATGTCGAGGAGCCCGAGCCCGACGACAACCAAGCCCATGACCGCGCCCGAGCGGAACGCGACGCGAAGACCGGCGTTGAGCGATTCCTGCGCGGCGTTTGCCGTGCGCGCGCTCGCGTAAGTCGCGGTTTTCATACCGAAGAAACCCGCCAAGCCGGAGAAGAAACCTCCCGTCAAAAACGCCACGGGAACGACGGGATTCTGCAATCCCTTCATCGCGAGGACGGCAAACAAAACCGCGAGAATCACGAAAACGATTCCGACAATTTTGTATTGCTGTTTCAGATACGCCATCGCGCCGGAACGCACGTGTTGCGCAATCTGTTTCATGGTCGGCGTGCCTTCATCGCATTTCATCATCTGGCGGTAAAAATGCGCCGCGAATGCGAGAGCCACAACCGAAGCTGCGGGAATTGCCCAGAAAATGGGCTGGTTAATAATATCGGTATGCATAAAAGTAAAAGGACAAAGTCGCTCGGGAATCTACAAAAATCCCCCGCGTGCGTCAAGTTTTCAGCGCAAGAAAAGCAATCTTGCGTGCGCACGATTATGCAAACAAAAGGCGCGTTCCCGCCTACCGGGAATCGTCGTCGGGAGCTGAAAGTTTTTTCTTCAGCTCGTCCGCGTCGGGCAAATCGGCATCGTCATGCTCGGCGACGTCGCGCCTCAAGCGAGGCAGGCTAATGTGATATTTCATCGCCAAACAACGCAGAGCAATCACGCTTACCGCCGTTATTAATTGAATCGCGACGGAATCCCGTGCCAGCCCGAGCTCAAGACACACCGCAAAAACGATTCCGCCGAAAACGCAGGCAAGAGCGTAAATATCCTTACGGAAAATCAGCGGCTCGACATTAATAAAAATATCGCGAAAAACGCCGCCGCCGGCACCGGTAACCATGCCCATCAGGATTGCGACCCAAATCGGGAAACCGAAATCGAGCGCTTTTTCGATTCCGATAACGGTAAACATCCCCAAGCCGATTGCGTCGAACATAAAAATGGAATCGTTCATTCGCAACAACCAGCGACCGAGAGCCGAAACGAGAATCAGCGCGAACGCGACGACGAGCAGGTAAAAATATCCTCCGAGCCAAAACGGTTCCTTCGTGCACATCCAAAACGGAGTTTGCCCGAGCATGATATCGCGGAGCGTTCCGCCGCCGCAGGCTGTTGCCAAGCCGACGATATACGCGCCGAAGAGGTCAAAATTTTTTGCCGAAGAACGGCGGATTCCCGAAATCGCGAACGCGAATGTTCCGATGTAGTCTATGAGCAAAGTCAGCGTCATGGCTCAGGAAAAATTGGTATTAAATTTTTAAAAAATACAGGCGACGACTGCCGTTGAATTATCGTTCCCGCCTACCTCGTTGGCGGAAATAATCAGCTTGGCGGCAATGCTTTCGGGAGTTCCTTTCGGGTCGCCGAGGATTTTCTCGATTTTTTCCGCGGACAGCATTCTTGTTACGCCGTCCGTTGCCGCCAAAATCCGGTCTCCCGGATTGGTTTTCAGAGAAAAAACCTGCGGTTCACACTCAATCCCGACGCCCAGCGCGCGCGTGAGCGTATTGTTGTAGGCGAGCGGAAAATCGCGGTTCCCGGCGGCAATTTCCGCTGCAGCCATCGTGTGTTCTTCCGAGAGGCGCACGAGCGTATTGTCACGAAAGAGAAAAAGCCCGCCGTCTCCCACATGCGCGCAGTGGACGGTTCCGTTCCCGCCGTCGACGACGATGTCGAGCGTTGTCGCGATTCCGAAGCCGCCGGAAAGTTCGTCTCCGAGCGCGTCAATTTTTTTATCGATTTGCCGATACAATGCCGAAAAATCCGGGCGTTCGGCGAGCGGGAACGTTATTTTTTCGAAAAAATCGCGCACGTATTCCACGGCGGCGGAGCTTGCCCGGTCGCCGTATTCGAGCCCGCCGACGCCGTCTGCCACGGCGAAAAATCCGCCGGTTGTTCCGGCGCAATAAAAAGCGTCTTCGTTGCCGGGTCGCGCCAAGCCCGCATCACTTTTTCCTGAGATGCGCCAAGGCGTTCGTTTCTGGTGGGCAAGCGGCATATTTTATTTCAGAAAATCGGGAAACACCGGAGGTCTGACAGCGGAAAGCGTCTCACGAAACAATTTTGCACGCAAGAGATTTTCTCTTTCTTCGTCGCAAACGATTCCTCTAAACGCGGCACGGCAAGCGATATGCGCGCGGTCTTTTTCCGCCCAAAGCTCGTCGATGCGTTCCCGTGTTTCGTTCGGGAAATAGCCGGCGTCGCAGGCGATTCTCAGTAGAGAGAGCAATTCCGTTGATTCTGCGGACGCAAGGGAGACGGCGTAGCGCAGATTTCCGTAAGCGCGGGCGATGCGATCGGCAAACTGTGCGCGTTCCCGCGAGATCATTCTCCGCCGCGCGGCGAGTTCCTGCTCGGCGATATCGCATGTCCATCGCCGCATCAGTGCCAAGGTTTCCGCTTCGCTGATTCCGAGCGTGTATTCGTTGGAAATTTGAAAAACGCAACCGCGGGCGTCCGAACCTTCGCCGAAACCGCCCCGTGCCGTGAGCCCGACAGCGTTCAGCGCGCGAACGATTTTCTCCATTTGTCCGTCCATCACAAAGCCGGGCAAATGCATCATCACGGAAATTCGCAGTCCCGTTCCCGCGTTCGTCGGGCAGGCGGTTAAAAATCCGTATTTTTCGGAAAACGCGAAGTTCAGCAAGCCCGCCAACTTTTTCTCAATCTCCCTCGCGGAAGTCCACGCCGCGCCCAAATCGTTCCCGGGAGCGAATGCCTGCAAACGCAAGTGGTCTTCCTCATTTACCATTAAGGCGATGCGCTCATTCCGGGAAATAACAACGCCCGCGCCGTCGCCGGAAAGATCCGGGGAAATGCAGTGGCGTTCAATCAGAAAATCGCGCCGGACAGCCGACAAATCCTCAAGCGCAAAGTAAAAAGAATCCGCCAATTCCGGCAATTTTTTCGAAGCCTCGAAAATGCGTTTGCGCACCTCGTTTTTGCGTTCCGTTCCCGCCCAGCCCGGGAAAGGCGTTCCCGCGAGATTGCGGGCGAAGCGGACTCTCGTTCCGAGAACGCAGGGGCACGCTTCGTTTGCGCCTTCACGGGAAACGGTTCCCGCAAGAAATTCGTCAAACTCGGAGCTCATTCTTTTTTCCCTTTAGGCGAAGATTTTCGGGCACGCGAAGCAACGGAATTTCGTTTCGCCGGCGTTTTCCCGTTTTCTTTCCCGACGGGAACGCGCTTGTTTTTCTTCGGTTTTTCGAGCGCACGCATTTCGTCCCGCAATTTTGCGGCGAGGGCGTAATCTTCGTTTTTCACGGCGTCTTTCAGCCGGAGGCGAAGGTGTTCGAGCTCGGCGGGCGCATCTTTTTTCGCCGAAGTTTTTTTCGGCGCGGTTCGCGTTCCCGCATCTCCGCGATATTGGCGTCCGCGCTGAATTTTCGGCAAAAGTTCCGTCATTTCCTCCGAAAAAACTTCATAGCAATGCGCGCAACCGAACAAATGTTTTTTTTCAAAAACCAAATCCGTCATACCGCAAACCGGGCAAACCTTTCCGGGTTCCCTTCCGACCGCTTCCGTCGACGCGAGTTCCTCGGCGGCTTTCTTTCCGCCGCCGATAAGCGTTTTGGCAAGCATTTCCGTAAACTTCAAAATCGGCAACTCCGCCACCTTGCTCTTTGCGGCGCATTTTTCGCAAAGGTGCACTTTGTGAATTTTACCGTCCACAATTTGCGTCAGATGCACCGTTGCCGGAGCTCCGCAAATATCGCACTTGTATTGTTCGCTCATGGGGATTTTCGAATGGTTTGCGGCACGGCGCGGGAACGGAAAATTTGCCGCTTTTTTTTCGGGGGATTTATTTTTTCTTCACCGCGCCGACAAGCTCCTTATGAAGAAATTTTCGGTTTTGCTTTTCCCTCGACGACCTCTGCCGTAATCGTTACCCGCTTGGCGTTCCCGCAACCGGGCAATTCATACATCGTATCGAGCATCAGTTTTTCGAGAATGGAACGCAAGCCGCGCGCTCCCGTTCCGAGGCGAATGGCTTTTTCCGCGATTGCGGAAACGGCATCTTCTTCGAAAACAAGCTCCGCGCCTTCCATCGCAAAAAGTTTTCGATATTGCTTGAGCAAGGCGTTTTTGGGTTGAGTTAAAATATGCACCAAATCCTTGCTCCGCAGTTGCGAAAGCGCGGAAACAATCGGCAAACGCCCGATAAACTCGGGAATCATTCCGAACTCGAAAAGATCCTCCGGCTGAAGCTCCGCCATGATTTTATCCGCAGAAAGTTCCTGCCCGGATTTTTCGGACGTATCGAAGCCGAGAAATTTATTCCCGATGCGAGAGCCGATAATGCGCTCCAAGCCGACAAATGCGCCGCCGCAAATAAACAAAATATTCGACGTGTCGATTTGCACGTATTTTTGGTCCGGATGCTTGCGCCCGCCGTTCGGCGGAATGCTACACAATGAACCTTCGATGATTTTTAGAAGTGCCTGTTGGACGCCCTCGCCGGAAACGTCGCGCGTGAGTGAAGCCGAGTCGCCCTTTCTTCCGATTTTGTCGATTTCGTCGATATAAACGATGCCGGTTTCGGCGCGTTTCACGTCCCCGTCCGCAGCCTGCAAAAGCCGCACGAGAATATTTTCCACGTCTTCGCCGACATAACCCGCCTGCGTAAGCGTTGTCGCGTCCGAGATTGCAAAAGGCACGTCCAGCATCCGCGCGAGCGTTCTCGCCAAAAGGGTTTTCCCGCATCCCGTCGGTCCGATGACCAGGATGTTGCTTTTTTCCACTTCGACGGAATCGAGTTCCGGATTCACTGCCGCACCTTCTGCCGCGTTCCCGCCGGATAATTTATCGTTCAGTCGCTTGTAGTGATTGTAGACGGCGACGGACAAGACTTTTTTTGCCTGTTCCTGCCCGATAACGTAATCGTCGAGCACGGCGCGAATTTCCGCCGGTTTTTTGAGCGCAATCGGCTGCAGGGGCTTCGGTTCCGGTTTTTCTTCGGTTCGGATTTTTGAAACGGTTTCGGCGACCTTTGCCGGGGACATCGGCTCGGCTCTCGCATTTTTCCGCATGCTTTGATTTTCCGTCATTTCGACGCAAAGTTTCGCGCATTCGTCGCAAATATTTGCGCCGTCCGGACCGATAATTAAAATGCCGACATCGTTGCGGGAACGTCCGCAAAACGCGCATTTAGGTTCGTCTTTTGCCATGGCAAAATTATTGCGGTTTGCTCTTTTTTTTAACGGACGGGTAAGTGCTAAGAATTAATCACTTTGTCCACAATTCCGTAGGCGCGGGCTTCCTCTGCGGTCATGTAATGATCGCGGTCGGAATCCTTGGCAATTTGCTCAACGGTTTTCCCCGTGTGCTTTGCGAGAACGCGATTCAGCGTTTCGCGCCAGCGGAGAATTTCCTTGGCGGCGATGGAAATATCCGACGCCTGCCCGCCCGCGCCGCCGCTCGGCTGGTGAATCATCACGCTTGAGTTCGGAAGCGCATAGCGTTTTCCCTTGGTGCCGCCGGCAAGCAAAACCGTTCCCATAGACGCCGCCATTCCCACGCAATACGTAACCACATCGCATTTCAGGAACTGCATCGTGTCGTAAATCGCCATTCCCGCCGTTACGCTCCCGCCGGGAGAATTGATATAGATATGAATATCTTTTTTCGGGTCTTCCATTTGCAGGAAAAGCATTTGCGCGATCACGGCATTGGCAACTTCATCGTAAATGGGCGAGCCGAGAAAAATAATCCGATCCCGAAGGAGGCGGCTGTAAATATCCCATGAACGCTCTCCGCGACCGTCGCGCTCAACAACATTAGGAATAATATAACTCATCGTTTTTATTTCTAAAAAATAGGTTTGCGGACAAGATTGCAATTTCCGTGCCGCAAATTGCCGAAAAAAAAAAACGGGAACGCTCCGACAAAAATCCGGATGCGAAGCATTCCGCAACGCACCGCAAACGTTCCCGCTCCGTTTTTTCAAAAAAAAAATTAAAACTACGCCTTGCGCTTCGCAGGCTTTTTCTTCGCGGGAACGGGCTTTTTCGCAGACACCGCTTTTTTAGCCGGAGCCGCTTTTTTTGCCGGCATTGCCTTCTTCTGTGCTACCGCTTTCTTCGCCGGCTTAGGCGCAGGCTTCTTTGCCGCGGGCTTCGGAGCCGCCTTCTTGGCGGGAACGTTCCGCTTTTTCTGCTCCGGCATACCTTTCGGGCGAATCCCCAACTTCGGCGCGCTTTCAAGAAGCGTGCGAATAATGCGAGCGATACTTTGTCCGGACTGGTTCGACACACGAAACAGCGACGTGTAAAGCTCATCCGACAGGCGGAAAGAAATTTGTGTTTTGCTTTCCGCCGCGCCCTTCTTCAACGCCACCGCCGACGCATGGTCAATCGTCGCACGCAAAAGCTCGCTCATCGAAGAAAAACCGCTCTTCTTACGATACGCACGCGTCGAAGCCAAAAGAGTTTCGGGCAAAGTTACGCAGAGCAGGCGGTTTTTTGAAAGTTTTTTCGTCGCGGATTTTTTCTTGGTTTTCATCGGCAACGCATTTTGCCAAAGGCAATTCTTCCACGCAAAACTTTTCTCAAAAAACGTAATTTATTTTTAAATACCGCAAAAAAAAATCATCCGTAGAAAAAAAAATACTCTCCGCCATTACCGACGAGAAGCGTGCCCGTGATTTTGCCTTTATGCGCGCCGCGTTAATCCTTAGACTGAGCCGATTTATGGATACCGTTATCATCACCGGAGCCAACGGAGAACCCGCACTGAGCATCGCACGCCGCCTTTGCGGTATCGGCATTCGCGTTTACGCCATCGCGGGAACGATTCCCGAAACCTCTCTCGACAAGGACGAGTTCGTTCCCGTCCCTTGCGACCCGACCTCGCCGGACGCCGTCATTTCCGCCGTTCAAACCGTTTTAGAAAAAGAAAAACACATCATCGGCGTCATTTTCGCCGGGCAATATCTCTCCGACGACGCGTTTGAAGCCGCTTCGCTCGAAGAAATCCGGCTCGCGCTCAACACGCGCATCATCGCCCCGCTTTGCGCCGCACGCCTCGCGCTCCCGTCGCTGATTTCCGCCCGCGGGCACGTCGTCGTCATCTCGCCGGGCAAAGGCAATTCGGAAGGGAAAACGCTGAACGCCGTTGCGGATGCCGCGTCACGCGCCTTTGCCGAATCACTCTTTACCGAGCTGCGCGACACCGGAGTCAAAACCTGCCACATTCTTTTGCAAAACAACGAAGGTGCGCCCGATCCCGCAACCCGCTTCACCACAACACCGCAGAGCCGCGTTCACGCGGAAGTCGTTGCCGACGCCGTCGAAACCGTTTTCCGCCTGCGCGAAAACAACGCGCTCACGCAAATGATTTTGCGCCCGCAAGCAACGCGGGAAACGCCGCGCATCCCCATTTCCTCCGAACCGAAAATCCGGGCACTGCAAATCGTGCAACTGCCGCCGAAGAAAAATTTCCCGCCCGAGGAAGAACCGATTCCCACTCCGCCCTACAGCCGCCCGGACTACGCCCCGGCGAAAAAAGACCGCATTCGGGAAACCGACGACGACGGATTCTCCGACGATTATGTCGACCCGGAACTTCGTTATTTGGTAAAATCGACGACTCAGGTCCGTCAGCAACAAACGCAAAAGCAGAAAAAAATCCCCAAACCGCCCAAGCACCCGCCAAAAGTCAAGTCTCCCGCAGACGTTCCCGCGCCCAAGGGAAACTCACCGAAAACACAACCGGAACCGAACTCTCAACCCGGCGGAAAAAACGGCAAGCAAAACCGGAATCGTATCCGAGACCCAAAAACGCGCAACGCCGCCGACTCCGCTCGCATGAACAAACCGAAACTCGCCGAGCCGACGGCTCAGCCGATGCCTTTTCAATCGGAAAAACACTCCGATACCCCAAGCAATGCGCCGCAAGCGCACGCTGCCCGCCCGAAGCGAAAATGCACGCCGCGCTTTTCTGCGAACAACAAGGGAAAAGAGGCTAAGAAAGAAACGTCTTCTTCGCAGTCAAATGCAACCGACAACGCCTCTAACGCGCCGAAATAAATTCGCCCGTCAGGAAGGACATCGCCGACATCGTTCGATTTACGAAATCAAAAAACCGTTCCGGAAAGGATCTTCGGATTCCCGAAAAAACTCGCAACAGGCAGTCACGAACGGCACGCCGGAAACCTCGGGAATAACCGTCGGGAACGTATCGATATTTTGACCCGGGAAGATGCGTCCTTTAAAACGTGTCCCGAGGAGGGATTCCGAGATAAATTCCTCCCCGAAATCCAGCTCGCGGAAATGATGCATTAGTGTCATCAAAGCAGATGTTCCCGAACCGCACGGGCTGCGGTCCATTTGCCCGTCGCCGAACACCACGGTATCGCGCAAACGGCGCGGATGCCCTTCCGCGCGCTGCCAAAACACGGAAAGCGCGATTTCGCGAGAAGACGGATTTGTCGGATGCGCAACACGCACCGCGCGATTGGCGGCAGCACGCAAGCGCATTCCCAAATCAATGTAAAATTCCTTTCCGTGCGATTTTAGGGAAAGGGGTTCTTCGAACGGATATTCGGCACAAACAAAAAAATTCCCCGCGAAAACGATATAAGCGGGAACGGTTCCGATGCCCTCCACGTCAAGAAGAACGGCTTCGGGCGTAAACACGAACGAGGGAACATTTCTCACGGAAACGGTATTTAGCTTGCCGTCGTCTCCGAAGTGAAGCTCGGCTTCAATACGTCCGCAAACGGCATCAAAAACGACCTTTCCCGGGCTACGCAAGGGCATTCCGCACTCAGCGACAACCCGAGCCGAACAAATGGTCCCGTGAATACACATGTCCAGATAGCCGCCGGAGTTCATATACAGAATACCGACATCCGCATCCGGAGTCGCCGGGCGCATAAGTACGCTCCCGAACATTGCCTTGTGTCCCCTCGGCTCCTGCATGAGGAAGCGACGAATGTCATCAAACTCACGCTTCATGCAATCCAAGCGTTCCCGCATCGTATCTCCGGGCAAATCATGAAGTGCCTCAAAAAGCACGCGGCACGGCTCTCCCGCCACGTGTAAGTCAATGGTTTTAACAGAGGTTGTGTTACGGGGAATTGGCATTACGAAAGCCTATTTTCGGATTTTCGGGCTGTAAAGCAGGTTTGTATCGCCGAAGCAATAAGCACCAAAACGAAACCGATTCCCTGCAAAAACGAAACCGTTTCACCATAAAAAAAGCATCCTACGCCAACCGCAACGACAGGCTCCAAATAGGAAACCGTGCCGAACTGTACGGCGGGAAGTTTTCTTATCGCATAAGCGACCAGTAATAATACGACAAAACCGTGAACGACTCCGATTGCAATAAGCCACGCCCACGCCGATAATGCATTCGGGAACGCAGTTTCACACAAAAACAAAGGGGGAAGCAAAATCGCACCGCCTCCGACGAATTGCCAAAACGTGCGCCGAGACAACGTAACGCTTGCCGAAATTTTCCGGTTTAAGAAAATATAAATCGCGTAAAAAAAACCGGAACACAATCCGTAGCCCATTCCGCAGAGATCAGCATCGCCCGGCATACCCGGCGCAAGCGACACAAGAACAATTCCGAAAACCGAAACCGTAATAAGACATAAATCGCGCAAGGGCGGCATTCTCCGACTTAACACGGATTCGCCCGCAACGGCAAAAATCGGCCCCGTATAAAGCAACAGTGCCGCGATTCCGGCGGGAACGCTCTTTATCGCCAAAAAATAAAACAGAATACAAAGACCGATACTTGCTCCGGAACCGAACGCTTTCGAAGAAAATCGAAAACTTCGCCGAATGATACACAGCATTAAAGATGCCCCGACAAAAAAACGCGCGAACGAGCAAAGCTGCGCACTGCAATCGCTTTCCCTTACAAAAATACAAAGCCCGCCCATAAGAATCGCCGAAAGGATTGCGGCAATAACTGCCTTCAAATGAGAAGTCATTTCTTCGGAAACATTAAAAACATTACTTAAACCTCGCGCCCGATCGAACTTCGGGGCGGACATCAACGCCTTTCGGGGACAGCATCAAAATATCAGAGCGGCTAAAAGGAGAGATTTTCACACGGAAGATAAGAACAAATTACGTTTGAGCCCGCAAACGCTATTTCTCTTTACAAAGACTCATGCGTGTTTTTTGAATCATTTCCTCGGCGCGAAAAATCGTTTCGGCAGCACAAGAAAAATCCGCTTGCCTCAAGCCCGAAAAAATGATTTTTTGTGCGTTCCAATTTAACAATTAAATCCAGACAACTATGCAACCGACCTATCGTCCTTCCAAAGTTTGCCGCGCGCGCAAGTGCGGTTTCCGTGCTCGTATGAAGACCCGCGGCGGCCGCAAGGTCATCGCCAACCGTCGCGCGCAGGGGCGCAAGCGCCTCGCCGACTAATTCCGGCTTTCTTTTGCGCGGGATGCGTTTCCCCGCAACACAACGTCTTCGGCGTCAGGCCGATTTCTCCCGCTTACGGGAACAAGGCTCGCGGTTCAACTGCGGGCCTTTTGTCGTCAACGCCGCTCCGCCCTCGCCCGACACGGGAACGCCTCTGAATTTTGCGCGTTTTGCCGTCATCGCCTCCAAAAAAATGGTGAGCAATCGCGCCGTGCATCGCAATTACGCCAAGCGCATTTTTCGCGAAATTTTCAGAAAAAATCCGTCGGCGTTCCCGCCCGGTTGGGACGTAATTATCATTGCCCGGCGCGGTTTTGAAAAACTTTCTTTTGAAAGCTTGGAGGCAAGCTATCGCGAGGCGGCACGGCGCATCATCTCGCGCGTTGCGCGAAAAAACCAAGCCGCCGGCAAAGCTTAATGAAACAAAACGTGGCGAACATTTTTAGGCGTCCGGGCGTTTTTGTCGGAATTGCAATTATCCGGTTTTATCAAAAAATTATTTCGCCCGCCCTTCATGCCGTTTTCGGCGGAAACGGATTTTGCAGATTTACGCCGACTTGCTCGGAATATGCCCGCCAAGCCCTGATAAAGCACGGTTTTTTTACGGGAACGCTTTTGGCGGCATGGCGGGTTTTGCGCTGTAATCCGTTTTCGCGCGGCGGACCGGATTGCGTTCCCGAAAAAGGCGAAGCGTTTTTCCGGCTTTTCCGGCGGCAGCGAATCGGGATTTTCGGCGGCAGTTTCGACCCCATTCACAACGCGCATTTGGAGCTCGCCCGCGCCGCCAAAAAAACGCTCCGCCTCGATCGCCTCATTTTCGTTCCCGCCGCTCAATCTCCGCTGAAAAACAACGCACCCGGCGCGCCCGCAAAGTTGCGCCTCGAAATGCTCCGCTCCGCCCTACGCGGCGAAACGGGAACGGAAATTTCGACTTGGGAAATCGAACAAGGCGGAAAAAGCTGGTCCATTCTCACCGTGGAGCATTTTGAAGATACGCTCCCGCGAGCCGATTTTTTCTGGATTTTCGGAGCAGACCAACTCGCCCGGCTCGACCGATGGCATGCCGCCGAAAAACTTTGCCGCAAGGTAACCTTCGGCGTAATGTGCCGCGACGCAGATTCCCTGCCGGACGTTCCCGCGCCGCTCCAAAAGCTCGCCCGCGTCGTTCCGCTCCCGCTCCCGCGCATCGATTTGTCTTCGACCGAAATCCGCGAAAAAATCGCCGCAGGAAAATTTGACGAACTCCGCGATTGCCTGCCGCAATCCGTTTTAACTATCATTCAAAGTCATCATCTTTACAGCCGCCATGCCGACCACAAAGAAAACCACCGCAACGAAAAAAACGAGCACGACGAAGCGCGCCGCCGCCAAATCGAAGACGACAAAAACTACCGCGAGCCGTGTTGGCACGACCGCTAAGCGCACCGTGAAAAAAGCGGCGGGAACGCCCGCAAAGAAAACCTGCGCGGCAAAAAAATCTCCCGCAAAGAAAAAAGCCCCCGCCGTTAAAGAAAATCCTTCGGCGGGAATCGGGCTGGTAAAACGTTGCGTCGCCGCGCTCGAAGAAAAAAAGGCTTCGGCGATCGAAATCATTTACCTCGGCGAAAAATCCCCCGTTACGGATTATTACGTGATTGCGACGGGAACGTCCGATCCGCACCTGCGCGCGCTCCGCATCGAACTCGAAAAAGCGATTCACGAAGTCGTTCCCGCCGGGCAGGTGCGCATTCAAAACGAACCGAACAGCGGCTGGTGCGTCGTCGATGCGTTCGACGTCGTCGTTCACATTTTCTCCGAAGAACAGCGTAAAAATTACGCCCTCGAAGAACTTTGGAAAGACGGAGAAAAAATCGAGCTCTGACTCTAAGAACCAAGTCGCGGAATCGTGGAAAATTTTACTTACTCCTGCCCGACGCATTGGGTTTTCGGGCGCGGCACGCAAGCGCAAGTCGGAGAACTGACGGAGCGTTTTGCCGGAAAAAACGCAACCGTGCTTTTGCATTTCGGCGGGAACGCAATTAAACGTATCGGGCTTTACGATACAACGGTTTCCGCTCTGCGGGAACGCGGCATTCGCTTTGTTGAGCTCGGCGGCGTCGTTCCCAACCCGCGACTTGAACTCGTCCGCGAAGGGATTCGGCTTTGCCGGGAACACAAAGTTTCGTTCATTCTCGCCGTCGGCGGCGGAAGCGTTATCGATTCCGCCAAAGCCATTGCCGCCGGCATTGATGCCGAAAACGGCGACATCTGGGAAACTTTCGTCGCCCGCCGTCCGCTGAAAACCGCCGTTCCCGTCGCAACGGTGCTTACAATTCCGGCGACCGGCTCCGAAATGAGCCCCAACACCGTGATTACGGACGAAACAAGCGGCTACAAGCTCGGCTACGGCGACGAAAAACTGCGCCCCGTTTTCAGCATCGTTAATCCGGAGCTGTTTTTCACGCTTCCGCCCAACCAAATCGCCAACGGCGTGAGCGATATGATGAGCCACATTTTCGAACGCTATTTTTCGGACACGCCGCACTGCGAAATTACCGACGGGCTTTGCGAAAGTGTTTTAAAAACCATCATCCGCAACGCACCCAAACTCCTCGCCGACCCGCAAAATTACGACGCTTGGGCGGAAATCGGCTTCGCGGGAACGATTGCGCACAACAATCTGCTCGGGCTCGGACGCGTTCAGGACTGGGCCTGCCACGGCATGGAGCACGAAATCAGCGCGGTTTACGATGTCGCTCACGGCGCGGGGCTCGCCGTCGTTACGCCCGCATGGATGAAATTTATTCTTCCGGAAAAATCGGCAAAACTCGCACAGTTTGCGAAAAATGTTTTCGGCGTTCCCGCAGGGAAAAACGACCTCGAAACCGCTCAAGCCGGAATCGCCGCATTAGTCGAGTTTTACAAAGAAATGGCGTTGCCGACAACGATGCGCGAGCTCGGCGTTCCCGATGATTCGCGCTTTGAAGAAATGGCGAAAAAAGCCGTGCTCGGGCGTTCCCGCGACGGCAACGAAATCCCGCAAGGCAATTTCCGCAAACTCTTTTCCGGCGACATTCTCAAAATCTATCGCCTCGCCGAAAAATAATCCGAAAAAAGCATTCGCAACTCTCTCTCCTCGCAAAGAATCGCGGGGATAAAAACGCACTCACGGAGCCGCAGAAACACGATTTTGTAAAAAAAATCCGTATACGGCGGCGTGTTTCCGCGCTTCTAAAAAACATGCGTTCCCGTAGCCGAAACCATGGGAACGCAAATCATCTCAATAATCTTTAAAAACGCATACGGAAGCCGACGTTCGCGCTGTGGTTTACGGAAGCATCCGTTCCCGCGTTAAACGAGTAGCCGCCATAGACACTTGCGCTCGACGAGACATCCACGTTGAAGCTCGGTCCGATCGAGAACATATCTTCCGGAAGAGCTTTCGCCGTTTCCGTGATCGAAGAGCCGTCTTGCGTCGTTACGTCGACATCGACTTCGTCGCCGAGAAAATCATGCGAGAACGCAACGTCTAAGCCCAAGCGCCAAACCGCTCCCGACGCCGAAAAGCCCCACGAAAATCCGCAACCTACGCGGGCGCGAAGGCTGTCGCCGGAAATCGCATCCGCGTCAAACGCCTTGTCGATTCCGCTTTCCGTAAACGCATCCGCCTGCGTGTGCATGTAGGCGAGCCCGATATACGGCGTCGCGTAGATTTTCTTCGCTTCGGATAGTATAACCACCGTTCCCGCGTCGGCAAAAAGCCCCGCGCTCCAGCCGGTCGTGTCGCCGCTTGCGTTCCCGTAATCGGTGTTGCGCTTGATGTCGTAGCTTGCATAGCCGAGTTGCGCGCCCGCATTGACGAAGTAGTTTTCAATCGTCTTCCCGGCAAATCCGGTAACGCGGAAGTCGGTTGATTCGATTTTACCGCCGCCGTTGTGCACCTTCGCTTCTCCCGTGCTTGCACCGAGTGCGACACCGAGCACCGTGTTTTGGTCGAGCTTGTAATCGGCACCGGCAAGGAGTCCCGTCGTGTCGAAGTCAAACGTCGGCGCATCCGTCGCCGTGTCGTTTTCAACGGAGTTTGTTTGCAACTGAGCAAAGAACTCCCACTGAGCACGTTTTGAGAAGCGGTCGTAACGGCGTTGCTCCAAACGTGCGAAAATGCTACGCGCGTCAGCGTTGAACGCTTCAACCGGCATCGCAATCATCGCCGCATAGCTTTTCGGCGAAAGCCGATCAAGAATCGCCCGTGCCGTTCCCGCATCTTTGGCAAGAATCGCGTTCAGAAGCGGATCATTCCCGCCGGAAAGATTGTTCCACGCTGCCGCACTGACAAACCCCGTTGAGAGAGAGTTCAGCGCATCGTTCGCGTCAGACAACGCCCAATCGACAAAACTTGCCGAAAGTTCACTCGTGTCCGTTCCGTCCATCAATACAGAGGCATTCTTCACAACCCGGACAGAAAGTCCGCCATTTGATTCATCGTAGATTACGGCATAGTTTTGAGCGTAGGCAGAAAGATCTGCGTCCGTTCGGAGGAACGCAAGCACGTTACCGGAAACGGCTCCGCCTTCAAAAATCGTAACGCGTTCCCCGTTTTCCAACGCTTCGATTTGAGCCGAAGTCGCACGCACAAACGGCGAGTTGCTTCCGACAAGATCGAGCTTTGCCGAACTTGCAATTTCGACACGCCCGCCGCCGAGCGAAACTTTTTCACCCTTGTCCGGATTAAGCACGAGCGTTCCCGCGAGCGAAATCTTCGCATCTGCGCCGTGCGTCATGCTTACGCTCCCGCGAAGCGTCGCTCCGTTTTCCACGGCAAGTGTTTTTACGCCGACCGCTTTCGCAAACGAAACATCCGAACCCGAAGCCAAGGAAATTTTACCGTTCCCGCTCGTTTTCGCCGAGAACGTTCGAGTACCAAGTAAATTGAGCGTTCCCGCGACTTGTGCTTCCGCGTCCGCGCGGGTTAAATCAACGCCCGCGCTCAGCGTTGCCGAAGCACCTTGAGAAACGGCAAAGGTTTTTACGCCAACGTCGTTTGTAAACGTCGTCGTGCCGGACGCGATGCGCAAAGTTCCGGTTCCTCTCGTCGCGTTGGAAAATGTCCGAGAGCCGGAAATCGCCAACGTTCCCGAGATGTCGAAATCGCCCGTGCCGAGCTTTGCGCTTCCGGAAACCGTAAACGTTCCCGAGGTGATGTTTGTCGTTCCCGTGTGCGTGCTCGCGTCGCCGGAAAAAGTCAGCGTTCCCGCCGAATTCAAACTTCCCGCCCCGGAAACCGTTCCGGAAAATACCGTTAGGGAGCCGTCAAAATCGGCGGAGGAATCAGTCTCCGTTAAATCCACACTCTGCGAAGCCGAGCTGATAACAACACGATCCGGCTCCTCCGGAATAACAGGCACATCCGGATCGGGAATAATCGGCTCATCGGGGTCGGGCAGATCCGGGTCGGGGGCTACGCTCGTAGCGACACCGAAAATCGTCAGCGCATTGTTCTCCGTCGAAAAATCCCACAAAGTATCGTCGTAAACCGCGCCATCCACAAAAAGCGAAAGCGTTCCGCCCTTCGTCAGCGAGTTCAAACCGACGATGCTTGACGAATCCGTCCAATTCATCACGGCGAAACGCGTGTTTTCGTTAAACCTTCCCGCGTAATCGATCACGATTTTCGCGCCGCTCGCAAGCGTCACGCTCCCGCTCTCTGCAACGGAAATAGACGAAATCGTTTCGTCTTCATTATCAATGCCGAACGCCAGCGTTATAGTGCTGATATCCAGCGCGCCCCCTTCCGCCACCGACAAGACGGCACCTCCGGAAATTGTCGCATCCTCCTGTATTTTTGCACTTATAGACTCGCCACCTTCTACTTTTGGGGTGTACTTTCGAACAACAAAATTATCCTCAGTAGAAGTCATAGAAAACCCGGAAATATCGCCATCCGTAAGAATCGTGTTTTTTATCTCTGCGTCGTCTAAGTAGATTTCCTCGTATGACGCGCCACGAAGATCTGCTCCCGTAAAATTCGCACCACCCAGCTCAGCGTCCCTCAAATACGCATTCGTAAGATTAGCATTCGTAAAATTAGCATTCGTGAACGTAGCGTAACGCAAATCCGCTCTCGTGAGGTTCGCCCGAATAAATTTCGCACCGCTAAGATCAGAAAAATGGGTAGACTTGTGATCAAAATCATAAAAATTAGCGTTAGAAAGATCTGAATCAGTAAAGTTCACATTTTGCGCAGAAACAGCCGCTATTAAAACATTTGTCAATGTTGCACCCGTGAAATCGGCATTCGTCAATGTAGCAAAACTCAAATCTGCAGACGTGAGCTTCGCACGAATAAATTTCGCGCCGCTAAGATCAGAAAAATGTGTAGGATTGTGATGAAAACTACAAAAATTAGCATCAGAAAGATCCGAATCAGTAAAGTTCACATTTTGCGCAGAAACAGCCGCTATTAAAACATTTGTCAATGTTGCACCCGTGAAATCGGCATTCGTCAATGTAGCAAAACTCAAATCTGCAGACGTGAGATTTTGCCCTTTAAAATCACCTTCGCTTAAATTCAAGCAATTCAGCAAAACTCCAGATAAATTTTTGTCCTTATAGCTCTTTGTCGAGTAAAGTTGAGAGAGCATCAAATCGGAAGAATCAAAATTAGCCCCCGTAATCACGGAATCCGTAAAATCCGCATCCGTTAACGTTGCATAACGTAAATTCGCTCTAGTAAAGTTCGCGCCCCGCAACGTAGCATACCGCAAACCTGCGTCCGTGAGATCCGCATCCGTAAAATTCGCATCCGTTAACGTTGCATAACGCAAATTCGCTCTCGTGAGGCTCGCACGGATAAATTTCGCGCCACTGAGATTAGAGGAAAAGGATGAAGAATAGAAAGGATAACTGGGTTCATAAAAATGCGCATCAGAAAGATCTGCATCTGTAAAGATTGCATCCTCCGCAGAAACACCGTAGACACATACAAATCCCGTCAATGTTGCGCCCGTGAAATCAGCACCCCTCAAAGTAGCATAACCCAAATTCGCGCTCGTGAGATCAACTTCTGCCAACGAGGCAAAACTCAAATTCGCATTTACAAAGTCTGCCTCAAGGAGATTTTGACCGGCAAGATTCCATTCTGAAAGATCGTTATTGGACAAACCAATCCCACTTAAATTCTTGGATTTATAGCTTGCCGTAGAATAAAGTTGTCCCGCTGTAAAACCATTAATAACGGTCGAACCTAAATCCGCCCTGACAATCTCCGCATCCGTGAAATTTACACCAACTAGCGTAGTTCCCTTCAAATTTGCACCCTCAAGGTTCGATCCCGTTAACGTAGCATAACCCAAATTCGCGCTCGTGAGATCAACTTCTGCCAACGAGGCAAAACTCAAATTCGCATTTGCAAAATCAGCCTCAAGGAGATTTTGACCGGTGAGATTCCATCCTGAAAGATCGTTATTGGACAAACCAATCCCACTTAAATTCTTGGATTTATAGCTTGCTGTAGAATAAAGTTGTCCCGCTGTAAAACCATTAATAACGGTCGAACCTAAATCCGCCCCGACGATCTCCGCATCCGTAAAATTTGCACCACCCAGCTTAGCGTCCCTCAAATACGCATTCGTAAGATTAGCATTCGTAAAATTAGCATCTGTCAACGTAGCATAATTCCCACCACAAAACCACGCATTTGTAAGGTTAGCATTTACAAAGTCCGCTCCTACCAACATCGCACCATCTAGATTCGCCCCAGAAAGGTTCTGCCCAGAGAAATTCCAACCCGACATCTCGTTATCCGATAAGCAAACCCTACTCAAATCCTTGGATTTATAGCTTGCCGTAGAATAAAGTTGTGTCGCTGTAAAACCATTAGCGACGGCAGAATCTAAATCCGCCCCGACAATCTCCGCATCCGTAAAATTTGCACCACCTAGCTTAGCGCCCCTCAAATGCGCACTCGTAAGATTAGCTCCCGTCAACGTAACAGAACTCAAATTCGCGCTTGTAAAGTCGACACCAAGAAGGTTCGCCTCATAAAAATCCGCACCTGTCAAATCTGCTTCTACAAATTTGGCTTCTCCCGCTCTAACACCTCTCATATAGGCATTCGTAAGGTTAGCATTTACAAAGTCCGCTCCCACCAACATCGCGCCAACTAGACTCGCCCCAGAAAGGTTCTGCCCAGAGAAATTCCAACCCGACATCTTGTTATCCGATAAGCGAACCCCACTCAAATCCTTGGATTTATAGCTTGCCGTAGAATAAAGTTGTGTCGCTGTAAAACCGATGGTTGAACTTAAATCCGCCCCGACAATCTCCGCATCCGTAAAATTTGCACCACCCAGCTCAGCGTCCCTCAAATACGCATTCGTAAGATTAGCATTCGTAAAATTAGCATCTGTCAACGTAGCATAATTCCCACCACAAAACCACGCATTTGTAAGGTTAGCATTTACAAAGTCCGCTCCTACCAACATCGCACCATCTAGATTCGCCCCAGAAAGGTTCTGCCCAGAGAAATTCCAACCCGACATCTCGTTATCCGACAAGCAAACCCTACTCAAATCCTTGGATTTATAGCTTGCCGTAGAATAAAGCTGTGTCGCTGTAAAACCGATGGTCGAATCAAGAAAGCTACCATTGATGATGGCATTCGTAAAATTTGCACCCGTCAACGTAGCACGACTTAATCTTGTGTTTGTAAGATCTGAATTTGTAAAATTAGCCCCCGTCACCGTAGCACCACTCAAACTTGCATCAACTAGGCATTGTCCAGAAAAGTCCCATCCAGAAAGTTCATTTTCGCCGAAGTAAATCCCGCTCAAGTCTTTAGTTTTATAGCTCAACGTAGAATATAATTGTGTCGTCGTAAAACCTTTCACATCACCAAAGTCGGCACCATTTATAATTGCATTGTCGAAAATCGATCCGGTCAACGTAGCATAACGCAAATTCGCGTTCGTGAGGTTGGCACCCGTAAAGTTTGCGTTTATTAACGTAGCGTTACTCAAACGAACATCAGCAAGAGTGGACTTTATCCATGAAGAATTGGATAGCGAGGCGAAGAAGAAGTCTTGTCCAGTTAAATCACGCCCGTCGTAATTTTCGTAATCAGCGAACAAGGTCGTTCCCGCCGCGCACGCAAAAAGAGTCAAAAGAGAAAGTTTTGTTTTCATTGTCATAAAAATATTCGGTTGAAAGTAAAAGGAAGACGTCCAAGGGGCATATAAACCCCTTGGACGGAGAGCGATTTATTCTGCAAGGAATTTTTCTACGAATGCAGTGTAATCAAGAGTTTTTGCCATGTGTTGGCAGAGCAAATCCTGATACACAGGCTTGACGCATTCGCGAAGACAAGGCTTTGCCGTAGACAAGAGCGCAACGATTTTTTCGTAATTACAATCCTCTTTCTCAACAAGGCTCTTCAGCTTCTTCGCAGTCGCTTCAACTAACGTTTGTTTATCCATATCTTTCAATAACCATACTTTTAAACCTTCCGCCTAACCGGGGAGTTACGGGAGCTCCGAAGCGGAGAAACTCGGCACAAGGGGGCGTGTATCCGGACAATGTCGTTGTTAGGGGCTTTTGTTAGAAGCGCGCAACCCTGCGCAGAGTTTAGAGGAAATCATAGTTAGACTATGCGCAGGGTCAAATACATTCTTTTGGAAAAAGTCCCTCTACGCGGTTTGACTTTGCGCAATGTCCAAAAGCACGCAAACATCCGAGCGATTCAATTTATCGATGCCGAAAAAGGTGCTCGAAATCTATCGGTCGTGCCAGAGCATGAAGAATTTTACGGCGTTTGCGCGGATTGCGGTGATAGAGAAATTGAATCGGGATTTCGGATTTAATATTGATCCGGAGAGTGTGGACTTTTCGCAGGGGAAGCGCACGGACCTGATGAATCCGGCGACAAAAAAACGGAAGCTCCCCGCTTTGCGCCGGCAAGCGGCGAGAGCCCGGCAGAAAAAAGCGGAGCTTCCCGGAAAACAGATTTAGGAAACACCCTCGCAAGGAATCGCGGGGCTTAAAACGCGCTCACGGAGCCGCAGAAAAACACGATAAAAAAATCCGTAGGCAGCGACGCGTTCCCGCAAGGCAATTTTCGCAAACTCTTTTCCGGCGACATTCTCAAAATCTATCGCATCGCGACAAAATAGTTGTCCGCATAAAAAAAACAGCGACGTTCCCGCCGCTGTTTTTTATGCCCCGGAAGGCTCTTATTCGCCCCAGGAAACGGGTTGCCCAGTGCATTCGAGCACACCGCGCCAGAGCTCACTCGTAACATTGACTTTTTTGCGCTTGTTCGCGATGAGCGAAAGCGGCAAGTGCACGTGCGCGCGGTGGCACATAGCAACGAGCATTCCCGTTTTCCCCGCCATACCGGCGTGAACGGCGTTGTGCGCCAAGTGAGAGCAATACGCGTTGTCGTAAGCGTTTGCCGGAATGCTTCGGATAATGTAGCTCGGGTCGATGTATTTAATCGTGCAATCGACGCTGTGTTCCTTCATGTCCGCCTTGATGCGGTCGCGAAGATATTTCCCGATATCGTTGTGAAGCTTGTTGCCGGAAGCGTCGCGCCCGGCGTCCCCGTCGAAAAGATTTTGCCCGGCGCCTTCCGCGACGACGATAACGGCGTGTCCGCGCTCAACGATGCGTTTGCGAAGCATGTTGAGAAATCCCGTCGGACCGTCGAGCACGAGCGGCACTTCCGGAATGAGCACGAAGTTAGCTTCCGAGCTCGCGAGCGATGCGTAAGCGGCGATAAAGCCGGAGTCGCGCCCCATGAGTTTTACGATCCCGATTCCGTTCGGGGCGCCTTTTGCTTCCGCGTGAGCGCAATTGATGACTTTGACGGCTTCGGAAACGGCGGATTCAAACCCGAAACTTTTGTCGAGCAAAACGATGTCGTTGTCGATGGTTTTCGGGATGCCGATGACGGATTTTTTCAAGCCGCGAAGCTTGCACTCGTCGGAAATTTCGCGGGCGGCGCGCAAAGTGCCGTCCCCGCCGACGACGTAAAGAATATCAATCCCCATGCGTTGGAGCGTATCGACGATTGTCGGTGTATCCTGCTGCCCGCGCGAGCTGGCGAGCATGGTGCCGCCCTGCGCGTGAATATCGGAAACGATATCCGGGTCGAGCAACATCGGCTCGTGATTTCCCTGCGGAACGAGCCCTTCATAGCCGTAGCGGAAACCGTAAATGCGCGTTACGCCGTAGGAGTGATAAAGCCCCATGACGAGGTTTCGAATCACGTCGTTCAAGCCCGGGCAAAGCCCGCCGCAGGTAACGATCCCGACCTTCGTATCGGACGGATTAAAGAAAATATTTTCGCGCGGTCCCGCCGCTTCGAAGGAAACTAAGGGTTCTCCGGCGCAAACCGCCTTCATCGCGCCGGCGAAAGTAATATCGGCGAGAATGCGGTCGCTGTCCGTTTTGAAAAGTTCTTCGGAGAAATGCAGTTTTTTGAGAGGCGAGGGAAATTTGCAAGGACCGAGGTTTTCGATCAACGTTTCCGGGGTAATAGCGTTATTGCAGAAAACAGAACTCATAGTGGCTGAATTGTCTTACAGCGGGAACGTTCGGGCAAGTTTTATTTAAAAAAACCGCCGGCGGGAACGCACAAAACGCCCCCGAGAAGACGAAACTTGCACATCGGCACGCTTCTTGCAAAAATTCCGTTCAAAAATTTATGAATACCTACACCAATCCCTTCGTCGTCGCGGCTGCCGCGCCTGCCACCCGCGCCGATTTTTACAGAAAAACCTACCTGCTGGTCGCCGTCGCCTGCGCGGTCTTCGGGCTTTTGCTCGCCGGAATTTTGGCGACGCCGGCGATTGTCAATCCGCTCACCGGGCTTTTCTTCGGCAACGGCTCCATCGGCTGGCTCCTCGTGCTCGCCGCGTTTTGGGGCATTTCCATGCTTGCCAACCGCCTGGCTTTCGGCGGTGTTTCGACGGGAACGCAACTCGCCGGGCTCGGGGTTTACGTGCTTGCGGAAGCCCTGCTCTTCGCGCCGATGCTGAATATTCTGATGTATCAGTTCGGGCAGGAAGCCGCGCTCTCCGAAATCGTCGCGCCGGCAGCACTTTCAACGCTACTCCTTGCCGGCGGGCTGACGGCGACGGTTTTCATGACGAAAACGGATTTTTCCTTCCTGCGCGCCTTCATTTCCATCGGATTTTTCGTCGCGCTCGGTGCTATGCTTCTGCTGATGTTCTTCGGCGGAATCGGCACATGGTTTGTCATTGCGATGACGGTTTTCATCGCCGCCGTGATTCTTTACCAAACCTGGATGGTGAAAACGCAGTTCCGCCCCGACCAGCACGTCGGAGCCGCGCTAATCATCTTTGCCGGAATCGCCACGCTGTTCTGGTATCTGATTATGATTTTCGCAGAACGCCGCGAATAACGCCGAAAACCTTTTTCGAAGAAAAGAACGTTCCCGCCTTTGATTTGCGGGAACGTTCTTTTTTTTCTTTTGCGCGCAAGAGGCGTATTCCGGCTCCTTGAGGGGGCGAAAACATGGCTCCACGCTACGCGCACCTGTCTTCGCTGTTTGATTTTGCCGTTTTACGAAAACACGGAACGAAACAACGTTCCCGCCGTTCAAAGCGTCGAAACTTTTCCCAAAAACTCCGGCAAAGCGGAAATATCCGCGCAACGCTCGCCCTGCTCGTCGGCAAGCTTGCGTGCCGCGTTCCCGTGCCAGACAACCGCCGCAATAAGCCGTTCCGCCGCCGTTGTATTTTCATCAAAATTTCCCGGCGAAGCAAACATCGCCGCGACAATTCCCGCGAGCACGTCGCCGCTTCCTCCGCGTGCCAACGCCGGCGTTCCCGAAAACGTCAGCCACTCCGTATCCGAAGAAACGATACGCGTGCACGCGCCTTTCAGAGCAAGCAAAACCGAGTGTTCGGCACAAAAACGCCGCGGAGATTCCGCGTTCCCGCCCAAGCGGGAAAACTCTCCCGCGTGCGGCAAGAGAAGCGTTTTCCCCGCCTCCGCATTACGTTCCCGCAGTGCGCGCAAGGTTTCCGGGCGAAGCGCGTCCGCATCAAGAATCAGCGGAATTTCGCAAGGCGTCGCTTTTACCGTTTTTTGAATCAGCTCCTGCGCGCCGGCAGAAATTCCCATTCCTGAGCCGCAAAGCACAGCCGAAACCCGCGGCAAAATTTTCTCAAATTCCGCAAACCCGGCTTGCGCATCCAATCCGCCATCCGCATTTTCCGGGCAGGGAATCCACATTGCCCCGGGAGCGCGCGCCGCAAACGCCGCCTGAACGCGCTCCGGGCAAATTACGGAGACAAGCCCCGCGCCCGCGCGCAACGCCGCCAAAACATTCATCAACAAGGCACCCGGCATCGTCCTCGAACCGCCGACAATCAGCACGTGCCCGAAATCGCGCTTATCGCAAACAACGGGACGCGGAGCGAAAATTTTTCTCAGAAAATACGCCTCGTTCGCAACGGAAAGTTTTGTCTTATCGTATCCGGAAAATGCGATACATACCGGGAAAATGCGCCCCGAAAAATACGTTTTTTCAAGAAGCGGAGTTTTCAAAATCCCGGTCGGGAACGTCCAATCCGCGCGCAAGACGAAATCCGCCTCGCCCGCATCATCACTCAATCCTGACGGCAAATCCACGCTGCAAACGAGCGAATCGCGGGAACGCACGGAGCAAAGTTTTTCCGCAAATTTACGAATTTCCGGCGGGAACGGCGCACGGAAACTGTGTCCGAAAATCCCGTCAATCAAAACATGAGGATGCTCCGAAAACGCTTGCAGGCGCGGAGAAAGCGGCGTGCCCGAAGACGCAAATTCGACAAAACGTTTCTCTTCCGGAACCGTCGCGCAAAAAAGAGACAGAAACTCGCGCGTCAGCGGTGCTAATTTTTCTTCGCTTTCCGCGAAAATCACAACACCGACCCGGCAGGAAGTTTTCGAAAAAATCCGGCTCGCCGCAATGAGCGCGTCGCCGCCGTTATGCCCTTTCCCGACGAGGACAAGCAAGCGGCTGACATCGCGGTGCTCGCGGCGGCATTCCCGCAAAATTGCTTCGCCGACACGCGTTCCCGCCGTTTCCATCGCCGATTTTTCCGTTACCGCATTTTGCGAGGAGAAAAATTTTTTCTCAAAAATTTTCGCCTCGGCACAACTCATCACGGGAACGCTGTAAAACTCTGCCTCCATGGCGGGAATCGGAGATGAAGATTAGAATTAAAGATGAAAGATTAAAGAAGTCGTCCAGTTACTAGCTCCCAGTTACCGGTTACCAACTACTCCCGACGACTTCTTTTCTCTCCCGAAAACTCTACTTGCAGGAATTTCTTTAAAGTTCGGCAAAAACGCCGGGAAGCGCGGAAGCGTCTTTCCCGCCGCCCATCGCAAAGTCCGGCTTGCCGCCGCCTTTGCCGCCGAGCTTACCGCAGAGCGCGGAAACAATTTTGCCCGCCGCGACGCCGGATTTCACCGCGCCGGGAGCGCAGGCGGCAACGACGGAAACTTTGTCCGGAGCAAGCGCCGCACCGAGAATGACGACGCCGTTCTCGCCGAGATTTTTCACGAGCTGCGAAGCGATTTCGCGCAAATCGTTCGGCGAAGTTGCGGGAACGACGGCGGCGACTTGCTTGGTCGTTCCCGTGTCTTTTGCCTGCGCGACAAGTGTGTTCGCAAGCTGCGCGAGTTCCTTTTGGCGCACCGCCGCGAGTTGCTTTTCAAGCGCGGATTTTTCTTCCATGAGCGCTTCGAATTTTTTCTGCAAATCCGCAATCGGCGTTTTCGTTTTTTCGGAAAGTTTTTTCAGCAACTGCGTTTCTTCGACTCCGTGTGCGTAGGCGGACATTCCCGTGCAGGCTTCAATTCGGCGTACACCGGCAGCAATCGCACTTTCGCTGACGATGCGGAAAAGCCCGAGTTCGCCCGTAGCGCGCGCGTGCGTGCCGCCGCAAAGTTCCATCGAATAGCCGTCGAGCGCGTGCGCGTTCCCGCCAACCTGAATTACGCGGACAACGTCGCCGTATTTATCGCCGAAGAACTGGATAATATTTTCATTTTCCTTCGCCTGTTCGTGCGCAATTTCCGTCCAGGAAATCCCGCTGTTGGCGAGCACGAGTTCGTTCACTTTCTTTTCAACGGCGGAAACTTGCGCAGGCGTGAGCGCGGCGGAATTAAAGTCGAAGGTCAGTTTTTCGTCGGAAACGAAAGAACCTTTTTGCGCCACGTCTTTGCCGACAACGCTGTGAAGCGCAAAGTGCAAAAGGTGTGTCGCCGTATGGTTGCGCTCAATCGCGCGGCGGCGGACTTCATCGACCACGACGGCGGCTTTTGCGCCGACGGGCGGCGGTTCCTCGCCTTCCACGAAATGCAGGAACACGTTCCCGCTCTTTTGCGTGTTGACGATTTTCCAAGCCTTGCCGCGCGCGGAAAGCGTTCCCGTGTCGCCGACTTGCCCGCCCATTTCCGCGTAGCACGGCGTGCGGTCGAGAATGACGGCGATTTTTCCTTTGTTGTCAACGACTTCGAGAATCGTCGCTTCGGCGGAAAGCGTTTCGTAGCCGAGAAATTCCGTTGCGTCCTTCGTTTCAATTTCGGAAAGCGTAACGATCTGCTTTTTCTGCGCGGCGCGGGCGCGTTCCCGTTGCTCGGTCATAAGCGTGTTGAACGCGTTTTCGTCCACCGTGTAGCCGCGTTCCCGCGCCATGAGATCGGTGAGGTCGAGCGGGAAGCCGTAAGTATCGTAAAGCAGGAACGCCGCTTCTCCGTTGAAAACATCGTTCAGCTCGGTGCTGACGGCGAGGAAGTTTGCGAGCGTGCCGCGGAAATTCGCGAGCGCGTCTTTGTCTTCCGGCGCGTTGAGCACGGCGTGCGCGCTCGTGTAAAGAGCTTTGACATCGGAGCGCGTGAAAATGCGGCGCGCAAGCTCGGTGTTGACGGGTTTGCCGAAGCCGAGAACGAATTTCGCGATATTAAGTGCCATGTGATCGGCGATTTTCGCGAGTGTTGCGTTCCCGCCTTTGAGCGCTTCTTCGGAAAGGCTCATTGTATCCGCAATTCCGATACGCAATTCCTTGGCGGAATTTTTCAGCGCAATAATTTCTTCAAAAATCGTCAGCCCGGCATCGAGCGTTTTGTTAAACGCTTCTTCTTCGACGCGAATCGTGTCGCGCACGAACTCGCGGCGGGAACGGATTTCCGGAAAGACATCGCCCATCGTTTCCGCGAGCACGTCGACGAGTTTGTAGAAAAACGGTTCCTTGAAGCCGAGCGTGCGCCCGTAGCGGACGGCGCGGCGCAAAATGCGGCGCAGAACGTAGTTGCGGTCGCTGTTGCCGGGAGCGATGCCGTCGGCAATGGCAAAAGAAAGCGTGCGAATGTGGTCGGCGATGACGCGGAAAGCGATGTCGATTTTTTCCTGTTCGTTTGCGCCCTGCGTTCCCGCGGCGGGAAGCGTGGACGTGTATTTTTTGCCGGAAAGTTTTTCGATTTCGCGGAAAATCGGCGCAAAAATGTCCGTTTCGTAATTGGAAATGATACCGGTGAAATCGGTGAAATTTTTCGTGCATTGAATAATGCTCGCAGCGCGCTCAAAGCCCATTCCGGTGTCGACGTTTTTCGCGGGAAGCGGCGAAAACGAGCCGTCCGGATTCGCGTTAAATTCCATGAACACGAGGTTCCAGATTTCGATGCAAAGCGGCGAGCCGGCGTTAACGAGCGTTCCCGCCGTGTCACCCTTCGGCGTAAGGTCGATGTGGAGCTCCGAGCACGGACCGCAGGGTCCCGTGTCGCCCATCATCCAGAAATTGTCTTTTTTGTTCCCGTTAACGATGTGAACTTTCGGGTCAAGCCCGGCGGCAACGAAGAGTTTTTCCCACGCATCGTAGGCTTCTTGGTCAAACTCGGCGGGATCGCCCTTGGATTTGTCCGGGCAATAAACGGTCGCGTAGAGGCGTTCTTTCGGGAATTTCCAAACCTCCGTGATCAGCTCCCAAGCCCACGCAATGGCTTCTTTTTTGAAATAGTTGCCGTAAGACCAGTTTCCGAGCATTTCGAAAAATGTGTGGTGATACGTGTCCATGCCGACGTCTTCGAGGTCGTTATGCTTGCCTCCGGCGCGAATGCATTTTTGCGTGTCTGCGGCGCGATGCGTCGGATACGGACAAGGAATTTGCCCGAGGAAAATCGGCACGAATTGGTTCATTCCCGCATTCGTGAAAAGCAGGTTCGGCGAGTCCGGCATGAGGCTCGACGAAGGCACGATCTGGTGCTCTTTCGATTTAAAGAAATCAAGAAACGACTGACGAATTTCGGAGGATGTCATAACAAAAAATTTTAAGGATTGATTAAACGCCTTCCCGCGTTCCCGCGCAAATTGAAATTTAGCAAAGAAACGGCAAAAAAAAGCGTTCCCGCACGGGAACGCTTTTTTTAGGTGATAGAGGAGAGGTGAGTGCTTAGAGGTAAATGCGTTTCGCTCCGCGAAAGAAATTTTCAAAATCCTTTTCCCGCTTGCGGGAAGGCATTTACCTCTAAGCGCTAAGCCCTAAGCTCTCATCTTCTTTAATCTCACCATTACTCTTTGCCGAATTCGCCGGAGAGCGCGGAGATGGTCGCCTTCGCGTCGCCGTAAATCATGCGTGTATTCTGCAAGGTGAAGAGTTCGTTTTCGATGCCGGAGAAGCCCTTACCCTTACCGCGCTTGAGCACGAAGACCGTGCGAGCTTCGTTTGCCTTGATAATCGGCATACCGTAAATCGGGGAGGATTTGTCCGTCGCCGCCGCCGGGTTGACGACGTCGTTCGCGCCGATAACGATCGCAACGTCCTGCATCGGCATGAGCGGGTTGATTTCGTCCATCGTCTTGAGTTGTTCATACGGAACATCCGCTTCCGCCAAAAGCACGTTCATGTGTCCCGGCATACGACCGGCGACCGGGTGAATCGCGAAGTTGACTTCCGCTCCGTTTTCTTCGAGCTTTGCCGCGAGTTCCTTAACAACGTGCTGCGCCTGCGCAACCGCCATCCCGTAACCCGGAATAAACACGACCGAGCGCGCCGCTTCGAGCACGAGATACGCGTCTTCCACGGAAACCGCCTTCGGCTCCGCGCCCGTTCCCGCCTTCTTCGAAGAGCCGGAATCCGCCGCGCCGAAGCCGCTGAAGAGCAAGTTGCCGATGGAGCGATTCATCGCCTTGCACATGATGACGGTGAGAATGACGCCGGACGCACCGACCAAGCAGCCCGCAACGACGAGAACGTTGTTATTGATAACAAAGCCCGCCATCGCCGCCGCCAAACCGGACAAGCTGTTCAAAAGCGAAATGACAACCGGCATGTCGCCGCCGCCGATCGGAAGAACGACCGTGACTCCCATGATGAGAGAAACGACGATACCCGTGTAGAGCGCAACCGTCTGAACCGTTTCGGGGCTTCCCGCGGGAACGATGCCCGGGAACAGGTAAACCACCATCGCGCCGAGCGCGACCAAAACGATGAGCGCATTAACGACCTGCTGCCCCGCAAAGAGAACCGGGCGCCCGGAAATCTTTTCCGAAAGCTTACCCCACGCAAGCACGGAGCCCGTGAACGTAATCGCACCGATGAGAATTGTCAGATAAAGTGAAACTTCGCTGACTGCATTGTCCGCCGTAAGCGCGTGCGAAACGGGCGAGCCGTCCGGATTGACTTTCGCAAATTCCGACCACGCGACGAGGAGCGAAGCCAAACCGCCGAAGCCGTTGAAGAGCGCGACGAGCTCCGGCATGCCGGTCATTTTGACTTTTTTCGCCCAAACCGCACCGACGATTGCGCCGATTGCGATCCCGCCGAAGCACCACAGATAGCCGTTGTGGTACCAATCCGTTGTCCAGGATTTCATCACGTCCGCATCGAAGAAGACGGCGATAACCGCGATGAGCATACCGAGCGCGGAGAGGAAGTTCCCGCTACGCGCGGTTTCGGTTTTTCCGAGGCGTTTGATCCCGAAAATAAACAGGACGCACGAGACAATATACGCGAGGTTGATTACCGTCGCGGGAACGGCAAACGCCGTTTCTTGAGCCAAAATCATTGTATTCATCGGATTATTTTCCTTTCTTCTTGAACATGCCGAGCATACGGTCGGTAACCATGTAGCCGCCGACGACGTTGATCGTTGCAAAAACAATCGCGATAAACGCGAGAATCATGCCGAGCGTTCCCGTCGCCTGAATGGCGCAAACGGCGAGCGCGCCGACAATCGTAATGCCCGAAATGGCATTCGTGCCCGACATCAGCGGCGTGTGCAGCTGCGACGGCACTTTCGCGATGAGCTCGAACCCGAGGAACGCCGCCATCACGAAAACGAAAAACAACATTATCATTTCCATAGTGAACCTTTTATATTTGTTAAAATTTTAAGGTAAAACTGATAGTGGATAACGGATAAGTAATTTCACCTATCAACTATCAGTTATCCGTTTTTCCTTTATTACGCAGTTTTGAAGCGTTCGTGAACGACGGCGCCGCCTTCGGTGAGGAGGCATCCGCCCATGATCGGATCGGCGCGATCGACTTTGAGCGTCTTCGCTTCGTCGTCCCAGAAGTGCGTGAGAAACGCCGTCATATTTCCGGAGAACATGCGGGAAGCGTCCGCGGGAACGCAACGTTCGAGCCCGTCGCCGCCGATAATACGCACACCGTTTTCCGTGACGACTTCCTTCGTCGGGTCGGAACCTTCGACGTTCCCGCCCGTGGAAACCGCCATGTCGATGATGATCGATCCCGGTTTCATGCCCGCAATCATATCTTTCGTCAGCAAGAGCGGAGCCTTGCGTCCGAAAACCTTCGCCGTCGTGATAACGACATCGGACTGCGCGCAAACTTTCGCCTGCCCGGCTTTTTGCTTTTCGATTTGCTCCGGCGTGAGTTCTTTGGCGTAGCCCTGCGCGGTTTGCCCCATTTCGCCGAGGTCAATTTTGACAAACTTCGCGCCGAGGGATTTGACCTGGTCTTCGACAACCGGACGCGTGTCAAACGCTTCGACGCGCGCGCCGAGGCGCTTCGCCGTCGCAATCGCCTGCAAGCCGGCAACGCCGACACCGATAATAAACACGCGAGCCGGGGAAATCGTTCCCGCAGGCGTCATCATCATCGGGAAAATTTTCGGGAGTTTCGACGCGGCGAGAAGCACGGCGTAGTAACCCGCGAGCGAGGTCTGCGAGCTCTGCACGTCCATTTTCTGAGCAAGCGTCGTGCGCGGGATCATTTCGAGGGAAACGGCGCGAACACCGGCAGCGGCGAAATCGGCGAGCAATTCCTTTTCGTTGAAAGGATCCATGTAGCTCAGGTGAAGTGCGCCGGACTTAAGTCCCTTGGCGTTTTCCGGTTTTTGCACGCGCAGAACGATGTCGGCGGCGGCAAGTGCGGAAGCGGCTTCGGCGGCGGGAACGACTTTGGCGCCCGCTTTGGCGTAATCGGCATCAAGATAGCCGGATTTCACGCCCGTGCCGCTTTCGACGGCGATTTCAAATCCCGTACGGGTAAGGATTGACACGTCTTGCGGAATGAGCGCGGTGCGCGTCTCATTGTCCGCGGTTTCGCGAGGAACGAATACGGTTTTCATGTTTTGACTGATTGAAATATTCGAGTGTTATCACTTCGCATGATATTCTTCCCACAGAAAAAAGTAAAGTGCCGAGGCGGAAGAAAAAAATCCCGTTTTTCGGCTTCCTTTTTCGGGGCTTTCGAGAGTATATTTTTCGCCATGAGAGTAATACCCTACGGTGCCGCCGGCGGCGTGACCGGCTCCTGCTTCCTCGTTGACAACAAAAAATCAAAAATCCTCATCGACTGCGGAATCTTTCAGGGATTTTCCACCGATCCTTCCGCGAACCGCATTCCGGCGGGAATCCCCGTGGAAAAGCTGGACGCCGTGATTCTGACGCACGCGCATCTCGACCACAGCGGCCGCTTGCCGCTCCTCGTCAAAGCCGGTTTTTCCAAAAAAATTTACGCCACGCAGGCGACCATCGAAGTCGCCAAACTCATTTTGCTTGATTCCGCGCACTTGCAGGAGTCCGACGCTGAGCGCGAAAACCGCCGGCGTTCCCGCGCGCTGAAAAAACTTGTCGAACCGCTCTACACCACCGAGGACGTGAAGCGCGTGTTCCCGTTGCTCTCCGCCGTCAATTACGAAGAAACGTTTGAAGCCGCTCCCGGCGTAAAAGCCCGCCTCGTCGAAGCCGGGCACCTACTCGGCTCGGCAAGCGTCGAACTCTGCATCAACGACGTCGGCGTGAAAAAAACGATTCTGTTTTCCGGAGACCTCGGGCAGCCCAACATTCCCATTTTGCGCGATGCGAAAAAAATCACGGACTCGGAATTTGATGCCGTTTTTATCGAATCCACTTACGGAGACCGCGACCACCGCAGTTTGGAAGCAACGCTCAACGAATTTCACGACTTGCTCCAACAGGCGATTGCCAAACGCGGCAAGGTGCTGATTCCGACCTTCGCCGTCGGACGCGCGCAACAGCTTCTCTACCATTTAGGCGAATTTTTCAAAGAAAACAAACTGCCCAAAATTCCGATTTATCTCGACAGTCCGATGGCGATTGAAGCCTCCGCGCTTTACTTCAAACACACGGAACTTTACGACGAAGAAGCCGCCGAATACGCAAAAACACGCGCGCTCGCCGCCGCCCTTTCCGGTCTCAAAATCTGCAAAACCGGAGAAGAATCCCGAGCGCTCAACGACATCGAGGGCCCGTGCATCATCATGGCGGGCGCAGGCATGTGCAACGGCGGGCGCATTTTGCACCACCTCAAAAACAACCTTTGGAAACCGGAAACGACCCTGCTCATCTGCGGCTTCCAGGCGGAAGGCTCGCTCGGACGCCTGCTCGCGGAAGGACGCAAACGTGTGCGCATTTACGGAGAAGAAATCGGGGTTCGCGCTAAGGTTTACACGCTCGGCGGCTTTTCCGCGCACGCCGGGCAAACGGATTTGCTCCGCTGGCTCGCGCCGATCGCCGAAAAAAAAGCAAAGCGTCCCCGCGTCGTTATCGTTCACGGCGAACGCCGTCAACGCGAAGCCCTTTCGCAAAAAGTTTTTGTCCGCTTCGGAATACGCTCGACAATTCCGAATCTCGGCGAAGCCGTTTTGCTTTGAACAAAAAAAAAGCGGGAACGCAAAAAACTTTGCAATTAACGCAGACTGTCATCGAAAAATTCCGGCTTATGGAAGTTTCCGCACAAAATCCGAACGAAATTTTCGATGTTGTCGACGAAAACGACTGCGTCATCGGGCAAGCAACACGCGCGGAAGTCCACCGGAAAAAACTTTTTCATCGCGCCGTCCACATTCTCGTTTTCGATGCAGACGGGAACGTAATCCTTCAAAAACGCTCCCTCGCTAAGGATACGGCTCCCGGACTTTTGTCCACATCCTGCGCCGGGCACGTCGACGCCGGAGAAACTTACGATTCTGCGGCATTCCGCGAACTTGAAGAAGAACTCGGAATCCCGCCCCGCGAAGCAAAAAATTTAAAATTCCTCTTCGCGATGCCGCCGCAGGAACAGCTCGGCTGGGAATTTATCCGTGTTTACGCTCTCCGCTATGCGGGAACGCTCGTGCCCGACCCGACAGAAATCGAAGGGCTCACCGCGCTCCCGCCCGAAAAAATCGACCGCGAAATACGGGAACGCCCGCCGGCATTCGCAGAATCTTTCAAACTCGTTTGGGAACAATTCCGCATCCGTGCGAAAGTTTGAAAAAGAGCCCGCCCCCGTTCCCGAAAAGGAAACGAGGGCGGTTTAATAAGCGAGCACGCCTTTAGGTTTTTAGTTTATCCGACGACGCCGAGCATCGCCGCGAAAGAAGCAATGGGAGCCAACGCACTCCAAGCAATCAATCTGCTTAGCTAAATCACTGCCGCCCGCATCTCAAACCTCTACACTGATTTCTTTAAGCGTTCAATCTGAGACAAGGCGGCATCTAAATCATTCGTGAAAATTCGTGGCTATTCGCGGTTCCCTTTTTGCCTTTTTAAAAACTTTGCGCCTTCGCGTCTTCGCGCGAAAAAAAAAGCGTTCCCGCAACGCGCTCTTAGGAGAAAAAGCCAAGATTCATTTTTGCAAACTCAACCGCCAAATCCGCGAGTCTCTCCGCTTGCGAAATGCCTCGCGTTTGTCCTTGGGAAAATATCGGGATTTTACCTAAAAACGGCGGCGGAAGCGGCGAACAACAAAATTTTCGCCGCGAAGGAGTGCCGTTCCCGCGTCGAAATCTTCCTCAAACGGCGGGAAAAACGCGTCGCCGGCAGGCTCGGCATCGATTGTTGTCAGGAAAAGTTCCGAGCAAAGCGGCAAAAGGTGGCGATAAATTTCAGCTCCGCCGGCGACGAAAATTTTCTTCTCCGGCGCGATATTTTCGAGTTCGGAAAGTTCGCGAATACAAAAAAGGTTTTCGCTCGGCGGCGTTCCCGCAGGAAGTTTTCCGGCGCGGGAAAGCACAGCGGTGATGCGCCCGGGAAGCGGTCGCCCGATGGATTCATAGGTTTTGCGTCCCATCAGCAAAATGCCGCCCATCGTCGTTTGTTTGAAAAATTTAAAATCCTCGGGAACGTGCCAGGGAATCGCGTTCCCGTTGCCGATAACGCGGTTTTTTGCCATCGCGGCGATAGCGGTTAGCGGGCGGGAAATTTTCAGAAACTCAGACATAAAAATACGGGAACCACGAATAAGCACGAATTTTCACGAATGTTTTGTGAAAATAGCCTTCTCCTAAATTAAGATAATTCGTGTTACTTCGTGTTCATTAGTGGTTCGTTTTTTTACACGGCGACGGGGGCTTTGATGCCCGGATGCGGATCGTAGTTTTCGATGGAAATATCTTCGTAGCGGAACGCGAAAATATCGCGCACGTCCGGATTGAGCTTCAGGGACGGGAGCGCGCGCGGCTCGCGGGAAAGCTGGCGGGAGACCTGCTCGAAGTGGTTGTTGTAAATATGTGCGTCGCCGAAAGTGTGGACGAAATCGCCGACGCCGAGCCCGCAGACCTGCGCGATCATGTGCGTAAAAAGCGCATAGCTCGCGATATTGAACGGCACGCCGAGGAACAAATCCGCGCTGCGCTGGTAGAGCTGACAGCTCAGGTTGCCGTTCCCGCCGACGTAAAATTGAAACAGCGTGTGGCACGGCGGGAGCGCCACTTTGTCGGCTTCGCCGGGATTCCAGCCGGAAACGATGAGGCGGCGCGAGGCGGGATTGCGCTTGATTTCGGCGATGAGATTGGAGATTTGGTCAACGCCGTCGCGCGCGAACGTGCCGTCGGCGTTTTTTGTCGCGCCGAAGTTGCGCCATTGGTGTCCGTAAATCGGACCGAGGTCGCCTTCTTGGCGTCCGAAGCGTGCGCACTGCTCGGCGGTGCTCCATTCGTCCCAAATCGTGACGCCGCGTTCCCGCAACCACGCGTTGTTTGTGTGCCCGCCGATGAACCAAAGCAGTTCCTGAATGATGGAGCGCGTGTGGACTTTTTTCGTCGTAACGAGCGGAAAGCCTTTCGACAAATCGAAACGCATTTGCGCGCCGAAAATTCCGCGCGTGCCTACCCCCGTGCGGTCGCTACGGGTTTCGCCGTTTTCAAAAACGTTTCGGAGTAAATCTAAGTAAGCCTTCACGAAATATTACAAACTGATTATTTATTGATTAACGGGAGAAGCGACGCGACCATTAAACAATAAAGCGTTCACGGAGCGTGGGCTTATTGTCGCCGTTTTTCTTATCCGCGCGTGGTAGTGTTGAGTCTGCGTTCGCGAATGAGCGGCATGAGCTTGTCGATAAACTCCTGCAACGTGCAGGAACCTTCGAGAGATTTATCCGCGCGGGAACGCACGTTAACCAAGCCGGCTTCCATTTCCTTGGCTCCGATGACGAGCATGTGCGGCACCTTGTCGAGCTCGGCGCGGCGAATTTTCGCTCCGAGTTTGTCGGAATGCTCGTCCACCGTGGCGCGAATGCGCAGTTTACGAAGCTCAGAGACAACGTTTTTCGCGTGGTCGACAAGCCCGTCGTTAAGCGGCAAAACGCGCACCTGTTCCGGCGCGAGCCACGTCGGGAAATCTCCCGCAAAATGCTCAATCAGAATCCCGACAAAGCGTTCGAGCGAGCCGAACGGCGCTCGGTGAATCATGACCGGGCGGCGCGGAGTGTTGTCCGAAGCCGTGTAGGTTAAATCGAAACGTTCCGGCAGGTTGAAATCGACCTGCACGGTGCCGAGCTGCCAGCCGCGCCCGAGCGTGTCTTTAACAACGAAGTCGATTTTCGGTCCGTAAAATGCCGCTTCGCCCTTTTCTTCGACGACGGGAACGCCGAGCGTTGCGGCGGCTGCGCGGCAGGCGTTTTCGGCTCGTTCCCAGTTTTCGTCTTTCCCGATGTATTTATCGGATTCGGGATCGCGCAAGCCGACGCGCACGGAATAGTCCTTCATGCCGAGCGTCGTCAGGATGATGTTTACGAGTTCGAGACAGGAGCAAACTTCCCGGTGGATTTGGTCTTCCGTACAGAAAATGTGTCCGTCGTCCTGCGTGAACCCTCGCACGCGGGTCAGCCCGTTGAGTTCGCCGGATTGTTCCCAACGATAAACGGTGCCGAACTCGGCAAGGCGCACGGGCAGCTCGCGGTAGGAATGCGGCTGTGAGGCGTAAAGTTTGACGTGGAACGGGCAGTTCATCGGCTTGAGCAGGAAGCCGTCGAGCGTTCCCGCGTTGAGCAAATCCGAAAGGTCTTTGCAGGTTTTGCCTTCGGCGGCGAGCGTATCGATTTGTTCCTGATCGATGACCGGCGTGAATTGCGATTCGCGGTAATACGGGAAGTGACCGGATGTGCGGAAAAGGTCGAGATTTCCGATGTTCGGGGTGAACACCTGGCTGTAGCCCTGACGGAAAAGTTCCTCGCCGATGAAGGTTTGAAGTTCTTGGCGGATAACGGAGCCGTTCGGCGTCCAAAGCACCAAGCCCTGCCCGACGGAATCGTCGATAGTGAAAAGTTTCAGTTCTTTGCCGAGTTTGCGGTGATCGCGCTTTTTCGCTTCTTCAAGGTTGTGCAGATACTCGTCAAGCTCGGCTTTGGACGGGAACGCCACACCGTAAATGCGTTGGAGTTGCTTGTTTTTTTCATCGCCGCGGTGATACGCGCCGGCGATGGAGAGCAGCTTCACGGCTTTGACTTGCGAAGTGTAGCGCACGTGCGGACCCGCGCAGAGGTCGAGAAATTCGCCGTTGCGGTAGAACGTGATTTTTTCGCCTTCGGGAATGTCGGCGAGGCGACCGGGTTTAAATTCGCGGAGTGCCGGCGTTTCCGCAATCAGTTTTTCGGCTTCTTCGCGGGAAACTTCGAAGCATTCGAACTTCTGGTTTTCCTTGGCGATTTTTTTCATTTCCGCCTCGATTTTTTCGAGATCTTCCGCCGTGAATTTGTGCTCAAGGTCGAAATCGTAATAAAATCCGTTGTCCGTGGCGGGACCGATGTCGAGTTTTGCGTCCGGAAAAAGACGAAGAACGGCGGTCGCGAGCATGTGCGCCGCGCTGTGACGAAGTTCCTGAATGGGTGTCATTGTTGCCATAACTGAAACTGAAAATGATTTTCGGGAAATTGAATACATTTCCCGTGCCATTTGCAAAGGCAAATCGGGATCACGGGAACGCAAACTCACGTTGAGCTCGGAGAATATCCTTGTCAGCGGGAACGCGGAATTTAGAATTTCCGCCATCTTCTTACCCCTAAAAAACTCCAACGAAAGGAAAACACATGTGCACTACAAACACAGAAACTCTCAATTGGCAGGATTTTATTTCCGGGTGGTCTTTCACCTGCGGCGGCGAAGATCCGCCGGAAGGATTGGCGGGGAGCGTCGTTCCCGCCGTCGAGCGTTCCAGCGACGGAATTTTCGAAATCACAACCGTTTCTTTCGGCTTTTCGGGAGATGCATCCTACCACCAACAAAAATTTACGGCAGAGTTTTCGTTTAACGTTACGGGAACGGCAAATTTTTACGAAATCGAAGTCGCTTCCGACGACAACGCAACCGTCAAACTCGGCGGGAACGTATTCGTTTCTTCCGAGCTCAACCGAAGCGGCATCGCCTCTTCCGCATGGAGAGACACGGCGACGGCTCTGCCGGAAGTTTCGGGAACTTTTGAAACCATCGGCTTACGCTGAAACGACTGGTCGGCGCGGAGTGGATTGTCAGCCCAAATTGGACGGAATCCGGACCCTATGAAATCAAGACCGCAACGCTTTCGTTCAGCGGGAACGCACGCTCAAACACGCAGGGATTTTCGTGGAACAGCCCGGCAATCAATATCGACGGCGGGAACTGGATTGAAATCAACGTCGAAGCGGACGACGAAGCGACAATTACGGCGGGAACGTATTCAAAGAAAGCTACGCTCCACAGTCCGGTGGAATTTAATTCCGGTTGGCTCAAGAACGCGCCCGACACGTTCCCGCTCTCTGTCTCCTATCGCAACGCCGGCGGCCCCTACCGCCTTTCCGTAACCGTTACCGTAAAAAGGTCGCTGAGGGAGGTTTATTTTTCCGCACAAAACAACACCCCGCAAGAATTGGAGCAAGCGAATACCAATTTTAATAATGAAAATGAAAAGAACGCCTGGCTTAGCGAGCAACGTCTATGTCGCAACGTATTCGGCGTTGGAGAATTTGTTGAGCTTGGTGTGAGAAATTTTCAAACCGGAGAAGATGTAATCACACAATCCTCGGCTATACTTGGAGACGTGACAACCTCTACTTCCGGAAAAACAATTCTGAATACAAAATATCCCGAAAATACAACAATCACCGGAGAATTACACTTTCCGGATGGGGAAATCTTAACATTTGAAGTAGCCCTCAAATGTCCCGAATACGAAATATTCCGAGAAATAACGGAAGATGAGTACAAGACATTCACAAAAGGGAATCAAGATCTTATAGACTACGGTGGACTTCCGTATTTCGACGGACACTACTTTGCAGTTCAAATCTGCCCGACAGACGTCTCGTTTTCCGGACTTAGCCACTGGGAAGATGAGTATCCAGAAGAAAAAACGGGACTCTTCAACGAATTATCCCCCGAAGCTACAGTCCATAAGCCTGCCGTGCCATGTGTGTTAAACGATTATAACGCCTGCGTTGATAAGGCATATTACGCAGTTTATTTTCAAGAAGAAAAAATCATAAAAGCCAGCGTAGACAATGACGGTCATGTTGGAACGCTGACATGGCGATGTCCGATCCGCTGGAGCTTTGACGCACAGACTGGAAACGCAAAAAACTCTGAACGATTGTCTGACGGCTCTCTTCCTGCCCGAATCCAAAAAACGATTCTCGATAGGACACCAAACGGCACAGCTCTGATTGTAACCGTCAGTAAGGAATTTCCGACCCCATGAAAGCGAGCATACTCTCTTTAAGCTTGTTTTGTCTTGCAGGATTTTCGCTTCTTGCGGAAGAACGTAAACCGCACGGAATCGGCAACGGAACGGCAAATCAGCCGCCACCGATTATGTGCGTTCTCCAATCTTTTCCGTCGCGCACCGAAATAGAAAGAGCATCCCCCGGAAGCCGCTACTCTCTTGTCGTCGGGCGCAAGCTCGACGTGGAAGAGCTGGTGGAATTCCGAGTAAAAAACAGGGGGCGCGAATCCGATGTCGGCTGGTATTTTGATGCCGAGGGCAAAGTTCGGGGCGAGGCGTTGAGCGTGGCAATAGATTCGGATTTGAGACAAGCAAAGATGCAATCACTCACCGAAATTCGCTCAAGTGTAAGCGAAACGATGCGATTTATCGCAGAAACTCTCACAGATTACCTTGGCGAAGCAGAAATCGCAAAATTAGATGATATCTGCCACGCCGCAATTAGAGAAGAAACTGAAATTCGCAATAGTAGCAATTGTAGCGAAATTCAAAAAGAAGCGGCTTTCCGAAAATTGATGCGAGCGCAGATTGAGTACTCAAGGCAGAAATCTCTTTCTCTCCACTTCGTTTCTCGCGGTGAAGAATTTTCGAAATTCGTAGATTTGCTTCTCCTTGCGTATCCGGAAGATTTAAATTCTGCTCTTGAAATTTACGAAGCGAGCCTGATCCGACAAAAAACATTTTGGGGAGCGATGTCGGATCTCTATCTTAGAAAACATGCACGCGGAAAAATCATTTCCGAAAAAATCTTAAACTTTTATAATCAAATCCGCCTGGCTGAAGCCCTCCGAAAGCCTGACGAGTATCCGCCCCCGGACCCAAACGTTCCCGCAGATATCTCCGCACGAAGCGTAGAACTCTGGAATCTCGCAAACGTGGCATGGGAATCGCGAAACGCCCGTTCCCGCGCCGAACTTGTAAGAGACACAGAAACGATAAAAAACAAAATCCGAGAAGCACTTTCCGAATATGTCGGGTTACGCGAAGAGATTCGTTGCCACAAAGAAGTAATGGATCGCGCCACCGAACTCTTTAATTTGCAGGTTTCGAAGAAAAATTCGGAAGAGTGCCATTCAGCTCAAAAACGATTTAACGCGGCAAAGCTCAACTCAAAACGTCAAAAGGCACTCGGAAGAAATGTCTCCGACCAACTCCACACCTATGTCCGTTTCGCGGATTTGCTTCTTCTCGCCTACTATCCCGAAAACGTAGATAAAGCACTCTCCCTTTACGAAGAAAGTTTAATTTCTCAAAAAACAATTTGGGGGAAAATGTCCGACGTTTACAAATCCGCTTACATGCACGGGAACTCGAGTTCAGCGGAACACACCCGTATCTACAACGCCATCCGCGAAGCCGAAACACGGCGGGAACGCGAAAGAAATGCGGCAAAGTAAGGCTTAAAACGCAAATTCGCTTTGTGCGGGCTCGGCGTCTTCACGCGGGAGCAAATCTTCCAAGCCCGGAATTCCGTCCGGCGACTGTGCTGCGAGGTTGCGCAAAAATTTCACGCGGTGTTGCGGCGTAATTCCGCGGGAACGTATCGCCGCGATGTGCACCGCCGTGCCGTAGCCTTTGTGCTCGCGGAACCCGTAGCCGGGAAATTCGCCGTCGAGAGCGACCATCATGCGATCGCGCGAAACTTTCGCCACGACGGACGCGAGCGCAATCGCGAGGCTCGTCGCGTCGCCCTTAACAATCGCCTCGTGCCTCCAAACAAAAGGCGTAAGCGGACGCCCGTCCACCAGCATCGGCGGGAACGAGATTCCCCGGTCAAACAAGGGAGCGTCGTCTGTTCCCGCCGTTGCAAACGGGCACGGCGTTCCCGCCGGAAGTTTCGCCAAAATTCCTTCGACGGCGCGTTGCATCGCGAGCCGCGACGCACCGAGAATGTTGAGCGCGTCTATCTCGCGCACGCTCGCCGTTCCCACCGAGAAAACGAGTTCGCCGCGACGCTCCCAATGCTCAATCAGCGCAAAAACTTCCTCACGCGTTTCCGGCGCGAGTTGCTTGGAATCGTTGATAAATTTCCCGCGCTTAATCGGCGTGGAATTTTCGTAAAATGCGCGCTTTACCCAAACCGCGCCGGCGACCACCGGTCCGGCGAAGCAACCGCGCCCGGCTTCGTCCACACCGACAACGCCGGGAACGCCTTCCGCCAAGCGGTTTTTATCAAACTGAAAAAGCTTCGCCATTTTTCCGAAAAAAAAACTTTTAAACCCAGCGCAATTTTTTTCTCAAAATATCGAACTCCGAAAGTCCTTCCGGCTGGAGGATATCCAAGCGTGTATCGGAAAGACGGATACGTAGCGGGAACGCGGACTCTCCGGCAAGCGGCGTGCGCCCGTCGATGGAAATGCCGACGGGAACGCTCGGTGATTCGTTGCGAATTTCAATTTCCATGCTTTTCGGCAAGACCAGAGTCCGGTTCGAAAGCGTGTGCGGGCAAATCGGATTCAACGCAAAAACCTCCGCGTCCGAATGAATCAGCGGACCGCCCGCGCCGAGGCTGTAAGCGGTGGAGCCCGTGCTTGTCGTTAAAATCAACCCGTCGCCGTGATACGTATTGACGTGCCCGTAGTCGCGGGAATCCACGCGCAATGCCGTCATTTTGAAATTTTCCCACGCTTTAATTACGACATCGTTAAGCGCGAGTCGGCGCGTTCCCGCCGTATCATTTGCCAAACGGCATTCCAAAAGGCGATGCGGCACGCGGCGAAACCGTCCGGCAAAAACATCTTTCACGCACTGCGGCAAATCCTCCGCCGCGTAATTGGCGAGGTAGCCGAGCTTGCCGCGATTGATTCCGAAAATCGGCACTCCGTTTTCCGCCGCGCTTTCCACCGCGCCGAGTATCGTTCCGTCCCCGCCGATCACACAGCACGCGTCCGCGTTTTCAAGAAACGAAACGGGAACGGGATGCCCGCTGGTGAGCACGACTTCCGCGCCCAACTTTTTCGCGGCTTCTGCAACCGCACGGGCGCAAATTTCCGCGCCGTCTTTTTCGGCGTTCCAAAGAATGGCGAGTTTTCGTATTTGCATCGATTAAACGGATACAGGGACAACAACGGGTTCGGTTTCCGCCCCGGAAGTTTCGGAAGGCGGCGGCACTTCGTCCGCAAAAAGCACTTTAACGGAAAGGCGCGTGTTCGGGCGTTCCCGCAACTCGCGCACGTCGCTCACCCACTCTGCGACAAATTTTTCAAACGCCTTGCGCGCCGCCTCGCGCACGGCGGGAGACTTGGCGTGATTTTTGGCGGAAAGCACCAAGCGCATAGAGACTTTTTTCTGAAGCGCATCCGTCATTTCTTCACGATTGAAACGCAAAATCCCGATATCGCGCGTCCATGCGATTCGCGACGTATCAAAAGCGACGGGAAGCACCGGACGCAATTTCGGCGCCGTAACCGTGCAAATCACTTCGCCGTCCCGCTCTTCCGCGCTCACGGAAATCGGCTCGGAAATTTTGACAAAAAAACGAAAAACAGCGGGGATTTCCGCCCGCGAAACGGATTTTCCCAGCCCGGCGGGAACGTTTTTCCAATCGTCTTCCTGCTCAAAAGTCAGCACCGACTCCAAAACGGCGAGCTCAAGAATATCTCCCTGCGTGGCGCGAATACGCGAAATTTTCTCGGACACGCGATCCTGAATTTTGCGTTGCACAATCATATCGCCGACATCCGTTCCCGCCGCAACTTTCAGCGCGACAAACGCCCCGCCCGCAACAGACGCCAACATCGCAAGCAAAAACAGAGCTATTTTTATTTTTCGCATAAAAATTTCCGGACTCCGCAGAAGTAAACTCCTTTTAACGCGCACCCGCAAATTGAAATTTCCGCCGCAGAGCGTTCCCGTCGCGTAAAAAAAAGGTCCGCGAATCAACACGAATGTTCACAAAGTTTCCTAACGGGAAAGCACGGAAATCAAATTAAGCTTCTTTGCTCTTCAGTTTTTCTTTTGCGGCGGCAAGAGAAAACTCACAACCGCAGTAGCATTGCCTATAAATTCCGAGCGCGGCGGAAATCTCCATCGTGCGTTTAAAGCCGTCCTTTTTCTTAAAATCCATTTCAAGAAAACGCTCCGCATCAATGCTTTTTCCCACCTCAAAAATTACTTTCGACGGCTTGTAGCGGCTGACCGTGAGAGACGTCGTAAAACCGTCAAAACCGCGTTCCCGCGCCGCATCCGCCGTGCGCGACAGCGAGTAGCGAAAACAACGCGGACAACGCGCCCCGCGCTCCGGCTCCGCCTCAAATCCGCGAGCCGCGCGTTCCCGCCAATCTGCGTGATCCGGCGCGTCGACAATCAGCGGCACCTTGTAATGTTCGGCAAGTTTTTCAACGCCTTCCAGCCGGCGCAAAAATTCCTCGTGCGGATAAATATTGGCATTCGAATAAAAAAGTGCCACTTCGTGCCCTTCCGAGAGCAACAAATCCACACAATGCGCCGCGCAGACGCCGCAGCAGGTATGAAGCAAAATTTTCATAAAAAACCAATTCGGAAAAAATTAACGGGAACACCGAAAATGCCAAGTTTTTACTTTAAAACTCCGCAAAAACGTTTTCGCCCGAAAATTAAACCCGGGAACGCGCAAAAAAACGTGAGCGTGTTACGCCAAATCCAGCTCAAGCTCTTCGTCCCGTTGCGGCGGGAACGGGTCGGAACCTTCTTCGCGCGCGTCACAGTAAATTTCAGCAAAAACATCGTCCTGCCGCACAATGATTTGCCCGAGCCGAGCAAGCTCCAAACACGCCAAGAAGGTGGAAACCAGCACGGCAACCGTTAATTTTTCCGGCAAAAGCGACGTGAACGAAAAAGATTTTTCCGTGCGGATTTTTGCCAAAATATCTTTCATACGTTGCGCAATCGTGACGGAATCGCCCTGGATTTCTCCGGGTAAAATGCGGTCTGCAAGGCGTTTCAGCACAAGATTAAAAACGTTCCACAGATCCATGCGCCCGACGGGAGCGAGCGGGCGTTTTTCCGGCTCTTCTTCGAGAACGATATTTCGAGCCATAAATCCTTGGCGTTCCGCTATCAGTTCCGAAATGTATTCCGAAGATTCCTTGAGCCGCTTGTATTGAATGAGCTGGCGCACCAATTGCCAGCGCGGATCCGGATCTTCGTCCCCGCCCGCCTCGACGGCATTTTTATCCGGAATCGTCTCGCTGCTCGGAAGCAACATGCGGCTTTTGATATACATCAGCGTTGCCGCCATCACAAAAAATTCCCCGGCGATGTCGAGATCCAGCCGCTCGTTCCCGCGCAAAATCTCAAGATACTGCTTGGTGACGGATTCTATCGGAATATCGTAAATGTCGATTTCGTTTTTGCGAATAAGGAAAAGGAGCAAATCCAACGGACCTTCAAAGCGGGAAAGGCGGATGACGGGCGCTTCGTCTTCGAGAAGCCCGTCCCGAATTTTCGAATCCCGAAAATAGGGAAATTCATCCGTGTTTTTTTCCGTTCCCGTCATTTAAAAAATCATAAGGCTTGCGCCGACGTTAAAGCTGAAGTCGCTGTCGTCTCCCGCGTTGCGGCGGTAGCGCATGGAATATTCGATTTCCCACGTGTTCCCGAGGCGCTGGCGCACGCCGTAAATTTGGTCCGTCATTTCGTTGCGCAAATCATCGAAGCGCCATTCGGCGAAGGCTGCCCAGAAGGAATTCAGCTTGTAGCCGATTCCGCCGTAAATTTGGCGAGCGCGGGAATCCCCGTAAGCGGAAGGATAGGGATTTTTGTAAAGGTGAATGGTCCCGAAAGTCATTTCCCAGACATCGCCGTCGGTCAACGTCATTCCGGTAGTCAGCGCGTTCGTCGAAAAATCGTAAACGTCCATGCGGTGCGTTACCGCAAAGCGCACCCAATCCGCGGGCGTTACCGCCAAATCGATAAAGTTGTCGGACAGCGTGCGCGTATCGCCCGGGCGATATGTTTTTCGAAAATCCTGATAAATATTGAGTTCGACGAGATCGCGGGAGCCGTAGCCTTCGGCGCGCGTTTGGAAAAGATTTTCCAACCCGATACGGAACGTGTGCTCATCGTAAAGTTGGTCAATTGCGCGATTGTCGTTCAAATCGATAACCGTCGGGCGGGAAAGATAAATCTCGCGGTCAATTGCGGGAATGCGGTGATCGCCGACCGTCGGATTCGGAATGTAGCGATACTGCAAAACGGGGCGCAGAACGTGGCGCAATCCGTTAATTCCCCACGTATCGTTGCGGTAATTGTTCGTTCCCGTGAAGATGAAATCCATGTCGAAGCCGACCTGCCCGAGCGTGCGCGTGTAGGATTCGTCCGGATTTGCGCCGATGGTTTCTCCGTAGCAAGTTGTCATTACGCCGAGCACGGGCGTGAAAGAAGCGAAGTTTCCGAACTTAATCGGAGCCGTCCAGCCCACGTAAACATTGGCGCGGGAGCTTTCCGTCAAATCCGGGCGTTCGTTCCCGAGGAGTCCGTAGCGGAAAAAGTCAAACTGATCCGAAGATTCCTCGCGCAAGAACGCATACGAAGCGTTGAAATGCTGATAAATTCCGGTTTTTCCGAGCTCCGTCGGTTGCAAATCGAAGCGCAGTTCCGGCAGGCGTTGCTGCACGTTCTGATAATCGTTTACGTGCAGGCGCGTGAACGCGGAAACATAAAAATAATCGTCCGGCAAAACGAATTCGACGTAGCTGTCCGGATTTTGATTTTCATCATAAATCGTCGGGCGGAAATCGCGCATTGCCTCGGAATCGCTCCACTTGTGAAGTGAGGCGGAAATTTCCAGCCGCTCCACGTTCTGTTTGTGAAACCAATCGATAAATCCCCGTTTCCCGCCGATTGCGTTCCCGTAAATATCGTCTTCCCGCGAAGCCGTATCGTTGATGTAGCCGGAGCGAAAATACCCGCGCATTTTCAGCGGGAACGCCGAATCGTAAGTATCATACGCGGCGGCGGGACCGATAAGCACGCCCGAGCGTTCGTAAAAATCGAGCGCCAACCCGGGCTCAAACTCGTCCCAAAGCGTCAGATACGTTTCCGAGCGGAAAAACATTCCCGCCGAGCCGCTGTCCCCCGGATTAAACCAAACGCGCACGGGCGGCCGATCGAAACGCATCACCGACAACGCCGGCAACGGCACCACGGGAACGCCCGCCACGCGAAATACGGATTTCCCCAGATGGAAATAATCCACATCCGCTTCATAAGACAAATAATCCGCCGTGAAAGAAAGCGAGGACCAATGCGGCTCGCCCAAATAAAACGCGGCATCCACAATTTTGGCAAATTCCCGCGAAGCCGTTATCGACTCTCCGCCGAAAAATACAATTTCCCGCCCGCCGCGCGCGTTCTTCGCCACAAAGCGCTGTTTGGTTCCGTCAAATTCCGCCGAATCAAAAATAAACCGCGCGCCCTGAAAGTCCAAGGTCGCCGGCATGGGAATTTGCGCGGTTTGCGTTTCCGCATTGTAAATCATTTCTTCGGTGCGCAATTGCAACGCTCCCGCGGAAACGCGCACGCCGCCGCTCAAATATTGCATTCCGTCATCCGCCGAAAGCCGAATGTCTCCGGCGTCAATTATCGTATCCGTTTCCGTAAACGGAGTTTCTCCGGCGAACAATGATGCCGCGCCGATAAAAAAGAGCACGGATTGCGAGGTTATTTTTAGAAAATGAGAGCGATTTCTAAGCACGATTTATAAAAATTAACTTGGTGAAAATCCTAATGATTTAGCCGGAAGTTGAAAGTTAAAAAGCGTCGGAAATTTTCACTATAGAACGTTCCCGCCGCAAAAAAGAAGAAACCGCGAAAAAACACAAATTTTCACGAATGTTTTCAACGCGAAGAACTCAAAGTTTTTTTTCAAATACATTGCGGCTTCGCGCAAAAAAACGGGAAGCGACGCAGTTGCCGCTTCCCCGGAAAAAGCTAATGAGCCCGAAAACGATTTTCGCTCAACACGTTCCCGCGCACGAGCCGGAACCGTCTTTCGCAAAAAACTAAGCTCTTTTTTTCTTATCCCATTTACGAATGGGATCCGGAATCGTGCCGCCGAGTTCGTAAAGTTTTTTCTTATCGTTAATCATGCCCGCGCGCGAATATCCGTTGAGAGAATATTCACTCTGCAAAACGATTGCCGCCTCCGGACAAACTTCCTGGCACATTCCGCAGTAAATACAGCGCAACATATTGATTTCAAATTTTGCCGGAGCTTTTTCGATATGCGCGTTCCCGCTTTCCGGATCAATTTCGCCCGGCGTAATGCGAATCGCCTTCGGCGGACAAACAAACTCGCAAAGCTGACAGGAAACGCATTTCTCGCGCCCGTTTTGGTCTTTCACCAAAGTCGGCACGCCGCGATAGCCCTTCGGAATCACCGGACGCTCAAACGGATATTTCAGCGTAACCGGTTTTCGGAGCATGATACCGAGCGTGATTTTCATTCCCGCAAGCACCTGCGGAAGATAAAGTTTTTCCCACCAGCGCAAGGGTTTGCGCGTAATGACTTTGATATTTTGTGTCGCCATTTTTTGAGAACCTTAAATTTGGAAATTAAAATCGGAAGTTTTTACTTCAAAAGCGTTTCGTAAATTCCGAAGAAAACGAAATACGCCACGGCGTTGGCAATCGCAAACGGAAGCAAAAGCTTCCAGCCGATGCGCATAACCTGGTCAAAACGGAAACGCGGCACCGTCCAGCGAATCCAAATAATAACGAAAAGCATGAAAATGACTTTGACCACGAGGCACACAATTCCAAGCAAGGTGCCGAGCACGCCGTCCAGCCCGAGCGTCGGCATAAACGGCAACGCATGCCAGCCGCCGAGGAAGAACATCACGAACAAAATCGAGCCGAGAATCATGTGCAAATATTCGCCCGTAAAGAACAGGCCGAACTTAAACGTGCCGTATTCCGTATGGAAGCCGCCGACCGTATCCGTTTCGGATTCCGGCATATCGAAAGGCTGACGGTTCATTTCCGCAAGAAGCGCGACGAAATAAATCACGGCGGATAGCGGAGCAAGCATCACGTTCCACCATGTTCCCTGCCCTTGCACAATGGCAAAAAGCGAAAGCGGATGATGCGACGTTCCCGCCGTAATCAGCACCACCGGAAGAATCGCCAAAACGAGCGAAAGCTCATACGAAATCAACTGCGCGCTCCCGCGAATCGAGCCGAGGAACGGGTATTTGGAATTGGAAGCCCAGCCGCCGAGCACCACGCCGTAAACGCCGAGCGAGCTGATTGCAAACATGAACACAAAGCCCGGATTCATGTCGCAAAGCATCAGTGCCGTTTCTTCACCCGTTTCCGGGTCAATGTAGCTCGTCCACGGAATCATCACCATCGTGATAATCGCCGGCGCAAGAGCCAAGCACGGAGCAAGGCAATAGTAAAACTTGTTCACGTGTTCGGGAAGCGGCTCCTGACGCATGAAAAGCTTACCGCCGTCAGCGAGCGGCTGAATAAATCCGCAATACGTCAAAACCTTTCCGAGAACGGGAATCGCGGCGATCAGCGGCATCGTCGTAATGCTGGGACCGACACGCCCCTGCGCCCACGCCGCCGTTTTGCGTTCGAGCAAAACCGTGTAAAGGCAACAGCCCATAATGGCAAGCACCACGACCACGGCGAAAATCGCCTTCAAAATCAGACCCGTCGTTCCCGCGTCCGGAAGCCAAGCGTCGTTCACGCCCCAATCTTTGAGAATATCAAGAAGTCCTTGAGCAAATGCATCCATGGGATTTTACGATTTTAAAATTAAAATTGAGATTTTCTTATTTCGCCGGCTTCCACTTAAGAGAACCTGTTTCCGGGAACGCGATATTTGCCCACGGCGACGCGTCCAACAACGTTCCCGTGTCCGGAATTTTCGCATAATCGACGTTCGCGAGCACCGGGCACGCCGCGCGGAGTTTTTCCCAAACGGAAGCCACGGAAACATCCGTCGCCACGCTTGAGGACGCGCGAGCCGCCAAGGTTGAAAGTATCGTCAAATCGCTTTCCGTTCCCTTGATGCCCGGAATCGCCGCCTCGAATTTCTGCAAACGGAATTCCTGATTAATAAACGTTCCCGCCTTTTCGAAAACGGTGCGCGACGGAAGCACGACGGAAGCCTCTTCGCTCGTCGCGTTCTTCTGCGTTCCGAGGTAAACGATGTCCACTTTTTTAATTTGCTCTTCGGTAAGCCCGAGCGCAGACAAATCTTCGCCGCAAACAAAAACGGTTTTTACTTCGTCCGCCTCAATTTTTGCCGCCAAAGCGGAAACGTCCGCACCGTCAAAATCTTTTACCAAACCGGTAACGAGCGCGCCGCGACGATTCGGCGTGCGGTCTTCGGAAATCAGCATCGCGTCATTTTCGCCAAGCGTTTTCGCCAAATAAACGTTCCCGCCGACTGCCGCCGCAAGGCTTTTCAAAACAAACTGTTCCTCGACGGACATTTTGCCGGACGCCACAAACGCCGACGCGCCGTTCTTCAAAAGCGCAAGTGCCGCATCGGCAGCTTCGTCAAACGTAACTTCGCTTTCGCCGCGACGGAAACCCGTGAGGCGCGTTTCCGCTTCGACCGTCTTGTAAAGCATGCGACCGGAGTCGCTCATCCATGCGACGTTCACCGCATCATTTTCACGCGGCGTAATACGATAAATTTTCCCTTCGCGCGACCAAACCGTCGTGTTCACGCCGACGCTGGATTCCGTGCAAATACTCTTGGATTTTTTGAGGAACCAAACACGCATTTTGAAGCGGAAATCCTTGCTCGTCATCGCGCCGACCGGGCAAACGTCCACCACGTTGAGCGTGTAGTTTCCGTCGAGTTGCGTTCCCGGATAGCAGTCGATTTCCGAATGCGAGCCGCGCTGCGTAACACCGAGCACGGGGCGACCCAAAATATCGCGACAGAAGCGAACGCAACGCGTGCAACGAATGCAACGCTCGCCGTCATACATCACTTGCGGACCGAGACTTTTATGCTTCGGTTTTACGTTTTTGGCATCGCGATAGCGCGAAACGCCTTTTCCGTATTGAGAAGAAAATTCCTGAAGCGTGCATTCGCCCGCCTGGTCGCAAATCGGACAATCCAGCGGGTGATTGGCGAGCAAAAATTCCGTCACGCCTTCCCGACTCGAAACCGTCATTTTAGAGTTCAGCTTCACATGCAACCCCGGGGAAACACTGGTTCCGCAGGCGATTGCCGGCTTCGGCATCCAGCCGATTTTCTGTTTTCCCGTAGCCTCGTCGATAACGGGTTCCCCGGTCGCGCGATCGCGCATCGGCATCCCGATTTCAACGAGGCACATGCGGCAACTTCCCGCCATCGGCAATTTCGGATGATAGCAATAATGCGGAATTTCAATACCGACGGACTGCGCAGCATCGACAAGATTCTGCTTGGCGGCAACCTGATAATCTTTGCCGTCAATATTGATGGTTACGAGATTCGTTGTGTCTTCTGCCATTGGAAAAGTTAAAAAATTTGCGTTGGTAAAAGACTATCCTTTTCCCGCGTTCCCGCAAGGAAGAAAACGGACGAGCGTTCGTGGGAGTTGGGAACTGGGAACTGGAGACTGGGAACTGGAGACTGGGAGCTGGGAACCCGCCCTTTAATCTTTAATCTCTAATCTTTAATCTTTTTCCCGCTCGGCTTTTTCAGATTCAAAATCGTGATTTCTCCGCCGGACGCCTCGACGCATTTTTCAAAAAACGCCTGCGGACGGGAACGCACGGAAAACAAGTAGAGCTTCGGCGCATTTTTTCGGGAAAAAGCGGAAAGCCAGTCTTTCTCCCAAGAGCGTTCCCGCGAAGTGCGCCCGTCTTCCACCGGGGCGTAGGAAGAATCCGCGTAAACCGTTTTACCGCCGCGTCGCTGGCGAATCCCGTCGCGAAAATCCGAAAAAACCACGAGTGCGTCGTAGCGTTCCCGGGAAAACACGTCGAGCCACGCGCCGAGCGTTCCCGCCGAGAAATGCGCGGAATATTTTCCGTAGATTACGCGTCCTTGCCCCGAGAGCCTTGCGGTTTCCGTTTCGTCTTCCGCGCGCTTGCGTTTAAGCGCGGCAAGGGTTTTCGCCTTCATTGCGCGCCCGCCGACCACTTCGCTGTCGTGAATTTCCGTCTGTGCTCCCGAAAACGCAAAAATGTCCGCATCGGGAAATTTTTCATAAATTTCGGTTTTCACGGCAGGCAAAAAACTTTTCATCGAGCCCGAACAGTCCAAGAAAACGGCAATTTTCTGCGCCCTGATTTGTGCTCCGAGCAAAGTTTTGAATTTTCCGAGATGGTTTTTCCCGCCGCCGATACCGATTCCCGCCCCCAAGCCGACTCCGCCGCCGATGCCGCGCAAGCCCGCCGCATCGTTCCCGCGCTCCGCGTTCCCGCCCGCAGTGCCGATTTTTTGCGAAAAATCCGACATTTTCATCGCGGGCATTTTCGGCATTTCCGGCAAAACCAATTTCGCGTTTTGACTTTTGGCAAAAATCTTGGGCGTTCCCGCTTCCGGCGTCTTTCGAAACGCTTTTTTCGACAAACTTTCCCCGCGCGCGGCACTGCTTCCTCCGCTTCCGGAAACAAAAACCGACGGCTCCGGCTTCGGATTTTCCAACACGGAAAAAACGTAAAACAACGCAAACACAATCAGCGCAAAATGAAAAAGTGCCGAAACGACAAAACCCGTTCCGCCGAAATTTTTCCAAAACTGCGAAAATGCACCCGGCGGGCGGGAACGCAATTTTTCCGTCTGAAAAGTTTCAAGCCGCTCCGATTCTTTTTCCGGAACATCCGCCTCACACGCCGCCGCCGACTCCTTTTTCGCGCCCGCAGAAACCGCAACGGGAACGGGAATAACCACAGGCACGACAACCGGAGTAACCACCGTTTGAACCACAATCACTTGCGGCGAAACGGGAGCGGCGGGAGACACCTCCGGCGGCGTTTTTTCGTCTGCGGTTTTCGACATTTCGGAGAAGCGGTTTTTTTTTTTCGAGCGAGATAATTTTCGCGCAGTTTGCGTTCCCACTCTTTTCCCGTCAACGAAAAACAAATACAAACATGGTAGTTTTTATTGACTCACACTCCAAAACAATACTTTTTCAATAGTCTATGAAAAACAATGCCGCACTTCTAAAAGCACTCGGAATTTCAGCCCTTTCTCTCGCGGGAACGCTTCTCTCTTTTGCCGAAATATCATTGTCCGGCTCGTACATATACTCTACAGATCCTGATTTCGGAGGGAAGGTTTTAAAAATCGGCTACGGAGGCGCCGGCTCCGGGCGCGTGAACGAAAAAACGGCATGGACCATTGATCATAGCCTTCTCGTCGGATGTTGCCCGAATAATTATTCCCCCGGCAGCCTAAATATTTTCGGAACGGCAACGACACAAGACGTTTATGTGGGAGCTCTCTATCGCTCCGGCACCTGCACCGTAACCGGCGGAACGTGGAACTGTAACGGACAATTCCAGCTCGGAATGGGAATTTATGGAACTCTTACCGTAGAATCCGGCGGAAAAATGACAATAGAGAAATCCTTCCGCATCGCCGCCGGCTCCGGAGTTTCCGTCAAAGACAGTTCCACGCTGACGCTCACGGTTGATTCAAACGGGAATTTCAGCGAAACCGGCGGAATTTATGTCTACGACAAGTATTATCCCACCCTCGGTGAAAACTCCGTTACTCTCAGCAACGCTTCCAATCTCGTAATTGACGCCGCAAAATTTCTCGCAAATAACGGGAACGCTCAGCACCTTCGCACAAACTCCGCAGAAGAGACAGTCGTTATCGATAATTTTATCACGACCGGATGTGCTACGGGATTTACTAAATCTCTTGATTTGCTGACATTTACGGTTGACGGACACACGTTCAAAGCAGGCGACGAAGACGCGCTCAATACGCATTTAGCCGGAATTGTCGTTACGGGCTTTGAGGATTACGCCAAAAGCTTTGTTGTGGATTCCACGAATCAATCCGTTTCCTTGCATTTATCAAAAATCCCCGAGCCGTCGGCATTCGGGTTACTCGCCGGAACTGGAGCACTTGCCCTTGTCGTAGCTCGCCGCCGGCGTTCCCGCGTGTAACCCCGAAAACATTCATGGCTCAAAATTTGTGTTCCCGCTTCGAGAAAACAGCGGGAACGCGTTTTTACACGAAGGGCCGCGCTTCCGGCAAATTTCAATTTGCGGGAACGCGGAAGAATCCGTTTAATGAGGGGAAATCTTTATGCGCCTGCGCTCTCCAGTTTCGATATTTACCGCCGCCGTCGCCGCACTCGCGGGAACGGCACTTTCGAGCTCGGCAGACGAGGTGCGCTTGCTCGACGGCTCGCTCGTGCGCGGAAAAATCACTCATATCCGCGACGGAATCATGACGATTCAGCCCTCTTTCGCCGAAAAGCCCTTAATCATCAAAATGGGCGAAATCGAAAATTTCGCCACGGACGATCCCGTGTTTCTTATGATGAACACGGATGCCACGTTCTACGGCACCGTCCTTCCCGGCTTCGGCGACACCGTCTCCATCAGCTCCCCGCACCACGGAATCTCCTCGGCGGGAACGCCGGAAATCTCCTGGCTTTGGAGAAAAGACGACCCGAGTCCCGCCGATTTGCGCGTGCAAAAAAAAGATCGCCACTGGGAATTTACCTGCACCGCCGGGCTCAACGTTACCACGGGAACGACGGAATCGTTTAACGGTCGCCTCGGCTTCGATGCCATCAACGTCGGCGAAGTCGACAAGCTCCGCATGTTCTCCTTCCTGCGCTACTCCGAAGTCGAAGACACCGCCTCCGAAGACAATTTCCACATCGGAGCCGACTACGACGATGCCAAATACAAACCGATTCTTTGGTATGCAAAAACCGATAACGGCTACGACCGCATCGCCAAGCAGAACTTTTTCTCCACCACTTCGCTCGGTCTCGGCTACCGCTTTGTGGAAAACGATTTTCAAACTTTCGATATCCGCCTCGGCGGCGCATTCCGCTACGAAGCCTACGAGCGCGATGCCGGCGTGGAAGACATTTCCACCCTCGCCTCCGAAATCGGCTTCGACAATGAATTTCGCCTGCCTTTCGGCAAAGTCGTAACCAATTTCACCTATTCGCCCGCGCTCGAAAACCCGAAGGAAAACTACCGCATTACGCACCATTCGTATTTGCAAACCATTTATTATAACGACCTTCTCGCCGTCAAAACCGGCGTCACCAACACTTACAACAGCATTGTCGCCATCGGGAACAAAAACCTCGATACGACCGTTTACGTCGAACTGGTTTTCAAACTCAAATAATCTTTTTTTTCAGAACAAAAAATGTCTGACCACACGCAAATCGATCTCGCACACGTTTCCGCGCTCGCACGTATCGAACTTTCCGATACCGAAAAACAAAAATTCGCCGGAGATTTTCAAACCATTCTCGGCTTTTTCGAAAAACTCAACGCCGTCGATGTTTCCGCGCTTGAACCCTGCGCGCACGCGTTCCCGGTTTACAATGTTTTGCGCGACGACGTTCCCGCGGAAACGCTCCCCGTCGAAGCACTTCTCAAAAACGCTCCCGCCGCACGCGAAGACCAAATCGTCGTTCCCCGCGTCGTCGACGACGGGGAATAAGCGAAAACAAAGTTTTCGCGCTGAGAGGAAAGATCACAGAACAGAAAGAATTCCATGGAACGCAACGACGCACTTGTCCGCTTGAAAACACTCGAGGGCGAAGATCTCTACTCTTGCGCGGAGCATTACGGAGTAACGGTTTGGAAGAAAAGCACGACAGGTGCGATGACGCTGAACAAAGGATGGTTCGGTCATGTGATTGAACATTTTTTGGGACTACCGCAAAATTCGGCACAATCCCCCAACTTCGGATCTTGGGAATTAAAAACAACATCCCTAAAGCGGAAAAAGTGCGGAACCATTGTCCCGAAGGAAACACTGGCAATAACGATGATTGATCCGTTTGAAGTTTTGCACAAAGAATTCGAGGACAGTCATTTGTTTTCAAAGCTAAAAAAGATGATTCTTGTTTCCCGAATCGTTTCGGAAAAATACGAAAAATCCGGTTTGGTATTCTCTGTTGATACATTCGATTTAGACGATGTGGAACTTCTCCGCGGCATCCGGAATGATTACGACTTAGTTCGTAGCGTATTGAAAGCAAACAACGGAAGGCTCGAATCTCTGAGCGGAAAGATGGGTTATTGGGTTCAGCCGCGAACCAAAGGAAGCGGACACGGTAGCATCTCTCGTGCATTTTACGGCAGGAAACGCCTGATTCAGAAAATCATTGGGAAAATAGGCTATGGCAAAATATTGTGAAGAGCTTGAGCACGCGCCGATTGTCTTCAATGAAGACGGAACAATCGAATACGGTTCAAATGTAAGTTCGGCAAGCCCCCGGATAGAACTTGTTCACCGGGAAAATCAATCGTGGCTTTATACGGGAAATTGCATCGAACTACTTGATGCAATCTGTCAAAAGTATCCAGAAGGACGTTTTGATACGATATTTGCCGACCCGCCATATTTTCTATCGAACGGAGGAGTCACTTGCCACGCAGGAAAAATGGTAAAAGTAAACAAAGGAGACTGGGATAGATCCCAAGGTGCAGAAATAAATCACGAATTCAACCTCTCTTGGCTCGAACGTGCGCAACGCGCGCTCAATAAAAACGGGACTATTTGGGTTTCCGGAACGCAGCATGTTATTTTTTCTATCGGCTATGCGATGCAGCAATTAGGGTTTAAAATCCTAAACATGATTTCGTGGGAAAAACCTAACCCGCCTCCCAACCTTTCGTGCAGATATTTCACTCACTCAACGGAAATATTGCTGTGGGCTGCTAAAACGGAAAAGTCCAAACACTTTTTCAACTACCCAGCAATGAAGGCCGAAAATTCGGGAAAACAAATGAAATCCGTTTGGAAAATTTCCGCACCGAGTTCCCGCGAAAAAAAATTCGGCAAGCATCCTACACAAAAGCCGGAAGCACTTTTGAGACGATGCCTTCAAGCATCAACCCCGCCCAGTGGTTGGGTTTTTGATCCGTTTTTAGGCTCCGGAACTACAGCTGTTGCCGCCCGCGACTTAAACTTAAATTTCGCAGGCATTGACCTAAGTCGGGAGTATGTCGATATCGCCGTCGCACGTCTATCCTCCGAAGACGCACAACAATTGCCACACCTCTAAGCCATCAGCTCTCATCTATCACCTTTTTTTATGGATTCTTTAAATTTTAAAACGGCAACCGAACTTACAACGCTTCTTGCGGAGAAAAAAATCTCCGCGCGCGAACTCATGCAGGCGCAACTCGACCGCATTCGCGCAACGGACGGAAAAATCCGCGCGTTTCTTTCCGTAGACGAAGCCGACGCGCTCGCTCAAGCCGACGCCGCCGACGCCCGCCGCGCTGCGGGAACGACACTCGGCGCGCTCGACGGCGTTCCCGTCGCCATCAAAGACAATATCGCCGTTGCCGGGCAAAAATGTTCCTGCGCGTCGAAAATGCTCGAAAACTTTGTTTCGCCCTACGATGCGACCGTCATTTCCAATTTGAAAAAATCCGGCGCCGTCATTTTCGGGCGTCTCAACATGGACGAATTCGCGATGGGCTCCTCGACGGAAAATTCCGCATTCGCGAAAACCGCCAATCCGTGGAACACCGATTGCGTTCCCGGCGGCTCGTCCGGCGGCTCGGCGGCGGCGGTAGCGGCGGGAATGACGCCGCTCGCGCTCGGCTCGGACACGGGCGGGTCAATCCGCCAGCCGGCGAGTTTTTGCGGCATTGTCGGCTTCAAACCGACTTACGGAACCGTTTCCCGCTACGGCGCAGTGGCGTTTGCGTCCTCGCTCGAACAAGTCGGACCGATGGCGCGTAGTGTTGCCGACGCCGCTGCGCTTTACGACGTGCTCGCCTCGCCTTGCGCGCACGATTCCACCGCGCTTCCGGGCGCGCGCACGCCGACGTTCCCGCAACTTTCCGTTCCCGCGAAACCGCGCAAAATCGGGTTGCCGAAAGAATTTTTCGGCGGCGATTCCGCCATCGACGAAGCCGTAAAAAAAGCCGCGGCGTGGTATGAATCTCAAGGTTGCGAAATTCGCGAAATTTCACTCCCGTCGATTAATCTCGCGATTCCGGCTTATTACATTATCGCCACGGCGGAAGCCTCGTCCAACCTCGCGCGTTTCGACGGCATTCGCTACACGCATCGCAGCGCGCGCGCGACCGACGCGATCGATATTTTTGCAAAAAGCCGCGGCGAAGGCTTCGGAGAAGAAGTCAAACGCCGCATTTTGCTCGGCACTTACGTGCTTTCCGCCGGCTACTACGACGCGTATTACCTGCGCGCGCAAAAAATCCGCTCGCTCATCCGCAACGAATTTGAAAAAGCCTTTGCCGATGTCGACCTGATTCTTGCGCCGACGACGCCGGAAACCGCGTTCCCGCAGGGCGGAAAAACCTCCGACCCGCTCAAAATGTATCTCGGAGATATTTGCACCGTTCCCGCGAATCTGACCGGGCTTCCCGCCGTTTCGCTTCCCTGCGGCTTCGATACCGCCGGCATGCCGATCGGGCTTCAACTCATCGGGAAAGCTCTCGACGACGGGAACGTGCTCGCCGCCGCTCACGCATTCGAGACCGCGCACGATTTCTCCGGTCGCGTTCCCGCAGGCATTTAGCGGAAATAACTTAAGGATTTTAACAAATATAAAATCCTTAGCATTTTTCCATGGAGAAACATTTTCCATTCACCGAAACATCCGAAAATTCCGTCGGTGCGCTCGGCGAAATCAACCTCATTGCCCGCATTCGAGAGGCGTTTCAAAAAATTTCGCCGCCTGCGCCGCGCGGAATCGGCGACGATTGCGCCGTGCTTCCCGCCGTTCCGGAAAGGTTTTCCGCCGAAGCGACAGCGGGAACGCCGCCGCAACGCCTCGTTACAACGGACAGCGTTATTTTCTCCAAGCATTTTGACGAAACCGTTTCCCCGGAAAACGCCGGGGCAAAGCTAATTCGCCGCAACGTAAGCGACATCGCGGCGACGGGCGGCGTTCCCGCCGATGCCGTGCTCGCACTCGTCATGAGCGGCGACGTTTCCGCGGCGTGGTTTGAACGCTTCTTAAGCGGAATCGCCCTTGCCTGCGTCGAATGCGGCGTGGAACTCTCCGGCGGAGATGTCGCCTCCGCTCCCGGGAAAAACTTTTTCTCGTCCACGCTCGCGCTTACGGGATTTTCGGAAAATCCGCTTTTGCGCACAGGCGCATGTGAAGGCGATTTTCTCTACGCTACGGGAACGATCGGCGGAAGCATTTTGAAAAAGCATTTCGACTTCCGTCCGCGTATCGCCGAAGGTAGATTTCTCGCCTCGCTCGCTCCGAAAACCGTTCGCGCCTGCATCGACGTAACCGACGGGCTTCTCAAAGACCACGCAGCACTTTTGCCTGCGGGAACGCATGCCGAGTTTGATTTCGAGGCGATTCCGATTTCCGAAGACGCTCACGCTCTCGGCGGGAATCTGATTCAACGCGCGTTTTGCGACGGAGAAGACTACGAACTGCTCATCGCCGTAGCGGGAACGCAAACGGATTTTTTTGAAAAAACATGGCGGGAAAATTTCCCTCAAACCCGAATTTCACGCATCGCGAAAATCGTTTCCGGCAACGAAAATCCGGAACTTACACAACGCCTCGCAGACGCGCGAGCCTACGAACATTTTCTCACCGAAAATTAAGACTTCGCTCCCGCAACGGAAGCGTTTAGGCAAAGAAAAAAGAAAGCACCTTCGCGAGCATTTCGCTCAAAGCGAAAAAAGCCGAGGCGACGAAGCTTACCACCGGGCGGAAAATCATACCGAGAATCGGATTTTCCGGCGGAATATTGATGGCAAGAAGCAAAATCCACCACGCATTCCGCGCGATTTTGTTAAACGTTTCTTCAGTCATTCCGACGGCGTAGCGCAACACGCGAGAGCCGTCGAGCGGCGGCAACGGAATCAGATTAAAAATAGCCAAGCCCGCATTCATAACAACAAACATGAAGAAAAATGCGAACACGGTTTCGGGAACGGCGTCCTGCGGGAACGCGCCGAGCACGCCCAGCGAAAGCGCACCGACGAGTGCGAGAAGAAAATTCATTCCCGGACCGGAAAGCGTAATTAAAATATCGTCCGTGCGCCGGGTCTTCGGGCGATTCAGCGAAACTTGCACGGGTTTTCCCCAACCGATAAGCCCGAAAGGAAGCCCGCCGAAAAAGACAGGCACAAAAATCATAATTCCCGGAATCAGCAATGTGCCGAGCGGATCGATATGCGCCGCCGGATTGAGCGTTACGCGTCCTTGCGCACGCGGGAGCGGGTCGCCGCGCTTGTCCGCAGTCCACGCATGCCCGAACTCATGCAGCGAAATACATAAAATTAAAACGATAAACTGAATTGCCGCCCAACGCAGAGACTCAAAAAATTCCATAATTATTTTTCTCTTCTTTTTCGATAAATGATTTCAAAAACTTTCCGGCGGGAACGCTCCAATTGCGGGAACCCGACGGTTTCTCTCAAAATTGTATCCGCTTCTTCGATACGACCGAGCTCGGCGAGAACGCGCGCGCGATGGAGCGCGACTGCGGCGGCTAAATCCTGCCGCTTTTGCACCTCGGGAAGGCGGGCAACATTTTCCCACGCAAGGAGTGCCGATTTCATATCCGGCGTTTCGATGTCGTAAAACGCTTCCGCATAACGCCAGTAAAAATCCGTGTCTTCGCCGGAAAGAATCGCAGCGAGGCGAAAAGCGCGCAACATCGCATCGTCAAGCTCCGCGCGATTTTCGATACATTTTTCGGCAAGCAAAAACGCCCGGTTTTCAAGAAGAAATTCTCCGTAAAGCGCGGCGGATTCCGCGTCGGGAACGCCGAGAGAGAAACCGTTCCGAAACCGCTCGAAAGCATCGCGGACGGAACCTTTTTCCGCCAAAATTTTTCCAAGTAAAAATTGAATCGGAGCCAGCTCCGGAGCGAGCTTTTCCGCGCGCAAAAGATATTTTTCGGCACGTTCGTTTTCGCCGCCTTCATGCAGAAAATCGGCGTAAAAATACAATCCGGGAAATGAATCCGGAAACCGCTCCAAGTGAGCTTCAAAACGCGCCGCGATATCCGACGCCCGGCGGGAACGCTCGTTTTCAGATAAAGCTTCCGCCTCTGAAAAAAAGTTTTCCCGACGCACAATAAGATCCTTCAGCTCCTCAAGCCAAGCCTCGCTCGTCCGTGCCGCAATCAGCGTTCCCGCCTCTTCGGAAGCGGAAACGGGCGCAACGCCTCCACGCAATTCCGTTTCAGGAAAGGCGCAGGCGACAGCCGATAACGCGACCCAAAGAAGTTTCATATTACCGGACATCAAAAAGTTTGTGAAGTTGCCAGCCGGCGCGGAACGGATGCCCGCGCCGACAAACACAATCGGCAATCGCCGAAAGCACGGCAGGATTCCGGTGTTGGGACCATTCGGGATGAAGCCGAATCGTCGTGCTTTCCGGAACGCGTTCCCGGGAAATTTTTTCAATCCAAAAATCGATGTCTTCCGGCTCGGTGATAATGAGCTTAAGCTCCGATGCTCGAGCCCAATTTTCGGGAAGCGGCAATCGCTTCGTTTTGGGACTTAGCGTAATCCAATCAAATTTTCCGCGAAGCGGGAACGCGCCGCTCGTCTCCAAGTGAACGGAGAGATTTTTTGCGTGAAGTGCCTCACAAAGCGGAGAGAGGTCATGAATTGTCGGCTCCCCGCCGGTAATGACGACAAAATCCGGATGCGTCGCAATCGCCGCTTCGGCAAGGGCTTCCGGCGGGATTTTTTGCACGTTATTTCCCTCGGAGGAGTTCCACGTTTCCGCCGAATCGCACCACGGGCATTGAATCGGGCAACCGTATAAACGAATAAAAAACGCCGAACGTCCGGAATGTTCCCCCTCTCCCTGAAAAGAGTGGAACGTTTCAAATACACTGTAATTAAAATTCTTCACGTTTTCGGATTTCCCGTTCCCGCGCGCGAAATTTTCCTTTTCCGAACGGAAGTCCGGATTTCCCGGCTTGCTCATTTCTCGAAATAAGCAAAATTTTTGCTGTCTTCTCCGACTTTGATCGCTTTAAGCCAAGCTCGTCCGCCCGACTCTTCTCGAATCAACGCGTTAAAAATATCAAATAAATGCTTTGCCAGCCCTTCCGCCGAACAATTTTCCAGCACGTAAGGTTTAAAAAGATGCGGGAACGCGGAAAGCATTTTCAGTCCTTCCGTATCCGATTTCGCAAACATGCAGGCATGATCGAGATTTTCCGAAATCCACCGACTGATAAATTTAATGCCTCCGAAATCAATAACAAAACCCAAGTCGTCCAATTCTTCACAAGCAAAAGTCAGTGTCAGCGACCAATTGTGCCCGTGGACAAAACGGCAATGCCCCGGATGGCGGTGCTGTAAATGCCCGATCGGGATATCCGTGTAAATTTTTTCACAGGTATGCATACGCCCAAGTATGCCCGAGCCGGAAATGCTTGCAAACAAGAATCGTTATGCGTTCCCGTTCGCGCACAAAAAAACTCCCCGACAAGAAACCGGGGAGTTTTTTGAAAAAGAGAACTTTTATTCTCCGTAGCGTGCACGCACTTCCGCTTCAAGATCCGCACATGCTTTTTGGAATTCCTTCTCGGAAATTTCACCGTTTTTGCGCTGGCGGGAAAGATTCTTCAATTCATTTTCGATATCTTTCAGCGTGCGGGTCGGATCAAGAGCCGGCTTTTCCGGTTCCGTAGCAGGAGCCGCAGGTTCTTCCGCCGCCGGTTCCGGTTCTGCAACCGGAGCAGGAGCAGGCTCGGGAGCGGGTTCCGGCGTCGGTTCCTCTGCGGGTGCGGGAGCGGGCTCTTCAGCGACCTCGGGCGCGGGTTCCGGAGCAGGCTCTTCGGAGACTTCTTCCGCTACAGGTTCTTCTGACGCTTCGGCAACAGGTTCTTCAAGCAAGGCTTCTTCTTCCGAAAAATCTTCATCTTCAGCAACTTCTTCCGCAACCGCCGGAACTTCCGCAACTGCGACGACTGCCGGTTCTACGGGAACGGAAGCATCTGCAACAGGCTCGACGACAGGTTCTTCCGTCGCAACCACTTCTGCCGGGGCTTCAGCAACAACCGGTTCTTCGACAACCGCCGGTTCCGCGACGGGTTCTTCCGCAACGGCAACCACTTCCGGTTCAGCGGCGGGAACGGGTTCTTCCGCAACTTCCGCTACTTCAACGACAGGCTCTTCGGAAACAATTTCTTCCGCAACGGGCTCGGCGACAGGTTCTTCCGTCGCAACCACTTCTGCCGGCTCTTCAACAACAACCGGTTCTTCGACAACCGCCGGTTCGGCGACGGGTTCTTCGGCGACGGCGACCACTTCCGGCTCGGCGGCGGGAACGGGTTCTTCCGCGACTTCCGCTACTTCAACAACAGGCTCTTCGGAAACAATTTCTTCCGCAACGGGCTCGGCGACAGGTTCTTCCGTCGCAACCACTTCTGTCGGCTCTTCAACAACAACAGGTTCTTCGACAACCGCAGGCTCAGCAACGGGTTCTTCGGCAACCGCGACCACTTCCGGTTCAGCAGCGGGAACGGGTTCTTCCGCAACTTCCGCTACTTCAACGACAGGCTCTTCGGAAACAATTTCTTCCGCAACAGGCTCGGCGACAGGTTCTTCAACCGCAACCGCTTCTGCCGGCTCTTCAACAACAACCGGTTCTTCAACAACCGCAGGCTCCGCGACGGGTTCTTCGGCAACGGCAACCACTTCCGGCTCGGCAGCGGGAACGGGTTCTTCCGCAACTTCCGCTACTTCAACGACAGGCTCTTCGGAAACAATTTCTTCCGCAACAGGCTCGGCGACAGGTTCTTCAACCGCAACCACTTCTGCCGGCTCTTCAGCAACAACCGGTTCTTCGACAACCGCAGGCTCAGCAACGGGTTCTTCGGCAACCGCGACCACTTCCGGCTCGGCGGCGGGAACGGGTTCTTCCGCAACTTCCGCTACTTCAACAACAGGCTCTTCGACGGGCAAAAGCTCGGGAACGGGGTAATCTTCGAGGAAGGAGCAAAGCCCGTCCGCGTCTTCCCACGATTCCAAGAGCATTTCTTCGGACTTATAACCGTCCTTGGAAAAAACAACGGTATGCGCCGTCGGTGTCGCCGTGCGATCGACTTCAAAAGTAAGCGGCGTAACACCGATTTCCGTCCCGTCAACCGTGACGGTAACGCCGTCCTGGTCTGCAAAATTAATGGTTTGAGTAGTTGCCGTGCACCCTGCAAAAGCGGCACAAAGCGTAACAAGTGTGAGGCTGGGGAATAATTTCATAAAGGTATAGCTTCGATGTTAGGGCTGTGAGGATAGGAGTTTTTTTAAGGATTCTCAATCCCAAAATTCCCGTTAAAACGCTTTTTCATAAGTCCCGAGGCGGGGTGCTTTAAGCAGGCGATTCTCGTTGTAGGTATTGTAGAGAGCCTCGTGAAGCGTATGATATTCGTCCTCGGTTATTTTCTTCTGCTGATAAAGCCTTTTCAGGATTTTTTCCTGAAGACGGAAATCCGTAAAATCCGTCGGTTTTGCCCGCAAAGAAAATTCTTTTGCCGCAGGAGACATTTCCGCCCCGGAAACGGGAACGGCATTTTCCGCAACGGCTTGTTTTTCCGCGACGGGAACGGGACTCCCGGCGACCGCCGCGCCTTGAGATTCGCGTTCCCGCAAAGCCAAATTTTCCGGGGTGATTTTGACTAAAGACAACTCCACGCTTTCGAGAATATCGGCGCGCCCGTTTTCGTCCGTAAAAGACTCAAGCACAACGTCCTCATCGAAAAAGCCCGGCTTGGAAAAGCGCACGGAATAATAGCCCAGACGAGAAAGAAGCTCGGTCCGCGGCGTTGTCCCGCAATTTTTCCCGTTAATAAAAATCGTCGCCCCTTGAGGCTCCGAGGTAAATTCCACTTCTTTCCACACGCTGTCGCCGGAAGAACGGCACGCCGAAAAGAATACGCACAAACAGGAGAAAAAAACGGCAACAAAAATATTTTTGATTCGGAAGTTCATAGCAATCGGAAGAGTTGACTTGTGCCTTGACAATAAATGAAAAACACACCATACTTTCAACTCAATTTTTCGGCTGGTAGCCGGACCACTCGGCCAGCATAGCACAGTTGGTAGTGCAGCCGCCTTGTAAGCGGCAGGTCGTCAGTTCGAGTCTGACTGCTGGCTCCAGTTCTTTTCATTGCCCGATAGTGTAACGGTCAGCACCAATGACTCTGACTCATTTAGTCCAGGTTCGAATCCTGGTCGGGCAACCACTTTCCTCAATCAAGCCTGCGAACAAAAACGTTCCCGCAGGCTTGTTTTTTTTGAAACGTTCCCGGCGTTCCTTTACACAACGCCGTTCCCGCCTACATCCAACGCTTGACGCGGAAGAAAATAACCGACGCCACAATGAACGCAACCATCACGCCGAGCGTTACAAAATATCCGTATTCCGTGTTCAACTCGGGAATGTTTTTAAAATTCATCCCGTAAATTCCGGCAATACAGGTCAACGGAACGAAAATCGCGGTAACGACAGTCAGCACGCGCAAAACATCACTCGTGTGCCGTTCGTGTTCGGTGTGATAAAAATCCTGAAGCTCCTGCAAAATCATGCGAGCGTGCTCAATACGGTCAAACGCCCGCAACGTATGGTCGTAAAGGTCGGAAAAATACATATCCATTTCCGGCGGCAACATCGGATGGTCGTAGCGCTCAAACGTGCGGACCATGTCGCGAAGCGGGTAAATCATACGCCCGAGGCGAATCACGAGGCGTTTCATACGGTAAACGGTGCGAATATTTTCGCCTTCAGTATCCGGATCGGAGTCGTCTTTTACGGTGTCTTCCTCAAGATCCGTAATCGCGTCTTCAATTTCGTCGGTCAGGTGAAGCATACGGTCGACGAGCGCGTCGATGAGCGCGTAAAGGAGATACGGCGAGCCCCACTTACGGATTTTTCCGGAGTTTTCCGCGATTCGCCGCTCAATGTTTTCGAAAACGAGTTCCCGCTTTTCGTGAAAGGAAATAAGAAAGTTCGGTCCCGCGACAAAAGAAATCTGCTGTCCGCGCGGCTGAAGCTCTTCCACGCCGAGGCGCACGGCGCGCGTTACCGCAAGAATCATTTCTCCGTATTCTTCAAACTTCGGTCGCGACCATTCGGAAACAATATCTTCCTGCGCGAGCATCGGAATATTGAACAACGCTCCGACGACATGCACCTGCTGCGGATCTTTCATCCCCATCATTTGCACCCAAACCATGCCCGGGCGGTTGGCAAAATCGCTCAAGCGATCCGCGTCCGAAAACTCATCGAGCGAATATCCGGACTCATCATAACAAACCACGCGAAACTGAGCCGTTTCCTGCGTATCAAACGGAGATTCAATCGGAAGTGCTCCCGGCTCAAGCCCGATTTCCATCGCTTCGTCTTCCTCCACAAGCGGAGAAGGAGACGACGTTCCCGCGTTTTTCGGAAAAAACTTTTGAAGATACGGGCGCGCTTTCCGGCGCAGAAAGCGCTTAAAATGAACCCATGCCGTGCGACGCCGACGCATGTATTTTTTTCGTGTCATAACCCGCGTGCCCTTTCGTTGCGTTCCCGTTTTAAACCGTTCTCGACACGGAGCGATCAAGCAAGACTATCGGCTCTCCGTGGCGGAAAAGAGTAACCTGCCCGGACGAAGAAACACAAACCGCCGTGCAATCCGCGACCGACGAAATCGCCGCCGCCGCCGCATGCCGCGTCCCCAAGCCGGACTGCAGTGAAAGCTGAGAATCCACCGCCGTAAGACGGCTTCCCGCAGAATACACCGCCCCGTCGCCGTCAATGACAAACGCACCGTCAATCAACGCCCACTCCTTTATCGTTTCTTCGATAAACGGATTGAGAATATTGCGGTCTTCCGCACGGTATCCGCTGAACGGGTTCATCACCAACTGCTCAATATACGGGGTGATTTTTTCCAAATCACCAAGCACCAAAATCGTTCCCACCGGCTTCCCCTCGCGCCCTTCCGCCGCAAGCTCGGTCGCAATCCCGATTGCGCGCTCAAGCACTTCCGGACGCACATGCGCGGGAACGAACGAACTTCCCCGCTTCACCATAATGGAAGGAAACTCCTGCGCCGCCTCAATCACAATCATCGAGTCCAACTTGTTGCTTCCGTCCCCGCCGCCAAGGCAACAAACACGATCCGTCGGCTTGATACTTCCGCGCATCAGCCCGACAAATAACGCCGCGCGCAACTGCGACATGCGGTGAGAACCGTAGGAACTGACATGGATAACCTCCGGTTTTTTCCCGGAAGGATAAACAAAATCCGTGTTGCTTTCCGAAACAATAATCGTCCGAAAAGACGATTCCGTCTGATCCGTCAAAGAAACGGTAGATGAAAACGTATCTGCAAAAAACAACAAGACCTGGCAACGCGTCGCCTTCGCCAAACGCGCCGCCGTCTTTGCAAATTGCCGATTCCACCGCGTTTCCTGCAATTTGAAAGCCTGCTCCGCACCACGGAAAATCTGCATCACTTCGCGACGAAACGCGTTCAAATCCCCGACTTTTGCCAACACCGTTTCGTCTTCGTCCTCGAGTTCGTGAACCAAGGACGAAAGCACCGTCAGATAACGCCGCCCGTGCTTCGGGGCCAAAACAAGAAATATCACGCGAAACCCGGAAACGGTTCCCGCATCTTTTTCGTTCCCGTCCGATTCCGAAGAAACGGGATTCGGCAAACGCCCGACGGCAATCACCGTCGTCTGCACCAGCGATGTGCACACGCTCGGCAACAATGCCCAATCCCCGACTCGTCGCTGCATCTGCGCTTCCCGCGCAATCAGCTCCACGCGAAGCTGGGCTCGCGCCTCGTCCGGCGTTCCCGCCGGCAAAGCCACCGCAAGCAATTCGTCCAGCGCCGACGGCAATTCCCGACTCTTCAAATCAAGAATTCTGTTCTTCGATAAAAACCGATCAATGCGCATTTTTTACAGAGGCTCAGGTTAAAAAAAAAGCAGGCGGAAATTTAATTCCGACCTGCCGTGAAAATTTATCGCTCCCAGTCGAGTGCGCCCTTCTTCACTTCATACCACAGGCCGAAAATAACAATGCCTATGAAAACGGCTAAAGACCAAACAATCGTCAACCCCAGCCCTTGAGCAAGGAAATCACGATAAATCAACGCCGCCGGAATCAGGAACACCACTTCAATGTCGAACAAAATAAACAGCATCGCCGTCAGGTAAAACCGCACGGAAAAACGCGGATGCACCGTCCCCTCGCCCTTCAAACCGCATTCGTAGGGAAGTTTCTGCGAACGGTTCGAACGCCCTTTTTGACCGAAAATGTGGCTCGCAATAATAATCAGCACCGGCAACGCACAGCCGATGATGACTTGCACCAAAATCGGGAAATAACTTGTCAAATTCGAGTCGGACATATCGCCCATTATTGAACGCCCTGCACGTTTTTTTTGCAAGAGATTTTCGCCGCAAAACGTTCCCGTGCAAAACAAAATCTTCTTTCACAAAGACGTAAAAACCTCGCGCGAAGCCGCTAAGACGCGAAGTTTTTTAATCAATTCTCACGGAGACACGGAGTTTTTTTGTAGTTAATTTTTCTGCGGCAGACAAAACAGATGCACGCAGATTTCCTCCTTAAAAAAAAACTTCGCGGCTTCGCGCGAAAAAAAAAAACGTTCCCGCGACCGAAGCCGCGGGAACGCAAAATAATTCACATTAAGAAAAAATCATTCCGAACATTCTACGAACGGGAACGCCGGCGTCGCGCCGCCACCAACGCAAGCCCGCCAATCCCCGCCAACAGCCCGAACGCCGACGGCTCAGGAATATCAGGAACAACCTCTGTCGGCTTCAGCGATCGAGCATATTCATAACCTGCCATCTTTTGTGCCGTTGCAGTCGAGGCTCCGTCATTATGGAGAACAAATCCATACGCATCAAAATAGGCGTCCGTCGTAAAACCTAAGCCTAAAAGCCCTTGTTGAGCCACAAATGAACTCGTTCCATCCGGAGTTGACGCATAAAGATAAAGCATATCTTGCGTATTTGCATCTGCAAAGGATTCGATAATGAGAGTAAGTTTGTAATTTCCCGAATCAAAGGCATTATCCGTATTTCCGTTTACAACTGTATAAAATTGCGAACTATGGGGTGCGTTGTAATAGAACGGTGCACTTAGCTTCGAGGAAAACTCCCCGTTAGGAAAATAAATTTGTGTTAAATTATCATCATTCCCTTCCGCGATATCTGCTTCATATTTGACAAGGACAGCATCACGTCGATCGTCATTTCGATTTCGTTGCACATTCCCGAAAAAGACAGAACCTCGATCGCCTGCGAGATACATGCCTGCCATCGCTTGATCGCCGGTCGATCCGCCCTGTGATAGATAGAATTCAAAATTTACTTCATAGCGAGCGTCTTTATTCAAGTGAATCGTTGTGTTTTTCCGATGGTGTATTAGATGGGTGTTTGCGTTATTTTGGTTTGTAGTAAGTTTCCCATCGAGCTGAAATTCGCCTCTCCAGCCAAGGTCTTCATAATTTGCTCCGTAATTAGACTCTTGAACAGAAGTATAAATCCACTTATTGGATTCATTCGAGTTGAGCTTGTTGTGATTACCGCCTCCCCAGATGTCGAAAGCAGCTATCGCCCAAACATTTGTAACACCTGCAAATATTAGTGTTGTGATTAATAATGTTTGTTTCATACGTCTATTTTTCTGTGTTTTGTTTTTTAATTTGAGCTTTTCGGGAACCGTTCCCGGATAAATTTGGCTCAAATATCAAGTGGATTTTCGCAAAAAAAAAAAGCGAATTGTCAAATTATTTTTACCATATTGGTAAATTTTATTTCTTCGCGCAAAGACGCTAAGACGCGAAGTTTTTTTTAGGAGGAAATCAGCGGATGTCTGTTTTGTCTGCGGAAAAATTTAACCACAAAAAAAACTCCGCGTCTCCGTGTCTCCGTGAGAATTGCTTAAAAAAACTTCGCGGCTTCGAGCGAAAACCATTCGTGAAAATTCGTGGCTATTCGCGGTTTCTTACGTTCCCGCGAATCAAAGGGCGCGGGCAAGAAGGGCTCCGAGCAACCACACGAAGACGCCGAGGCAATAAAAAAGCTTTACCACGGTTGCGAGTAGCGTCCCGATAAGCGTTCCCCACCCTGCCCGCGAGCTATTTTTCCAATCGCGCCCGCCGAGCAATTCTCCGAGAACGGCACCGACGAGCGGACCGACGAGAAGACCGACGAGCATTCCGGGAATGCCGCCAAGCGGAGAAAACACAATCGGTCCGATAATTGCACCGACGAGTGCGCCCACGCCGCCGCGCCACGTGGCTCCGTATTTTTTCGCACCCCACCAACTCGAAACAAAGTCAAACGCGAGAGTGAATACGGCGAAAAGACCGCTCACGACCAGCGTTCCCGCGTTCATTGCGGGAAGCATTTCCTCCGGGGAAGATTTTGTAAAAAGCACGTAAACCAGCGGTCCGCACCATGCAACGAGCGGTCCCGGCAACCCCGGCACAAACACGAAAACGCACCCAAGTAAAATCAGGACAAACGCTACGACGATGAGAACGATTTCCATGTTTCGATATCAGGAAATTTGTTTTGTATATTAAAAATTCAATACAGTTCCTTCGTTGCCGCGTTAAGCAATTTCGTTGCCTGCAAAACTTGTGCCTCGTGCGCGTTCCCGCCGCCGTGCGCCACCGTGAAGTTTTCTTTCAGATATGTATCCAAATTTTTCACGGCGGCTTTCAGTTTTTCCGATGCATCGGGAGCGGCGGCGCGTTCCCGCAAAATCCGGATTTTCTCAAAATCCTCGATTCCGTTTCGAAAATGTATCAGCCGCATGGATGCACGATTTCCCGGATAAAGCAGGAAGCAGTCTCCGGCGGGCCAATTTCCGAAGGCGGTTGTTTCAAACGGATTTTTGTTCCATGAGTTGTAAGCCCAGCGCAGGATTCCGTCGAAACCGTTTGCCGCCGCGTAGAAGCCGAGCCACTGCGTTTCTGCCGGTGCGCTGTGTGTAAACGAATTCGGTTTTGCCGGAAAAAGGCAGGTGTAAAATGTCGTTTTCTTCCCTTCTGCGCGCCGCTTTACGGCGAGTGCGGGAACGTCGCCGCCGGATTGGGTAAAGGTCGGCGAAATGTCGTAAACGAACTCGCTCATCTTTGTCGGGTGGTCATTTGCCGAAACGATTCTGAGTTCCGGAGCAAATTGCCCGATTACCTTCCGCGCCGCATTCAGTTGTGCGTCCGGGCGCTCGTCGATCGCGATGCAGGTTTTCCCGAGCCAGCCTTTTTTCTTCAAATGCGCTCTGAAATCGGTAAGAAACGCGCCCCAAACTTCGGAAAATTCCGGTGTATTGACGTTGAGCACGAGTGCTTTTTGCATTTTTTCCGCTTCGTCAAAATACCAAATTTTCATCATCCACGGGAGCATCGAGTAACAGGAAATCTGCTCGTCGATTCCGATTTTATTCATCATGAAATCCACCCAGGCATCAAACGCGGAATAATCGAATTTCCATTTCCCGTTCGCTTTGCGCGTCCACTTCACCATGGATTCCCAATCGTCAAATGTCTGATGATTCCACGGTTCTTCAATGATGGAACATGTAATCACTTTTTGTCCGAGATCGCGCAAGCGCGTCATCGGCGCAACCAACGCGTCAAAATGCTCCTTGCTCCACGGTTTTACGCCCGCCCAACGCGCAACCGCCTGCGGATGCTGCCAAAGGTCGAGGTGAATCGCCCAATCCTGCGGCGGCGGGAGCGTTGCATCAAGCACGCGAACGACGAAACGAACAAATTTTTTCCCCTCCGCATCGACAAAAAATCTCCCCTGATAAATTCCGGGGACGGCATCGGCGGGAACGGAAACCGAAATGAGAAATTCGCGAACCGTTCCCGCAGGAACGGACGTCTTGGCTCCCGCCGGCTCGACGACATCCGCAAACTGCACGCCGCCCTGCCCGACCGTCCAACGCACGGGCGAAACCGTCGCTTTCATTTTACCCGATTTTCCGGACGACCGTTCCCGCTTCATCAACGAACCCGACGTCAGCGTTACCGTTTTGTCGTAGTCGAGATTTTCCAAATCTTTTTCTCCGGCGACGACTGCCACGCGGAAATTTACGGTCTCGCCGCGCCAAGCGTAAGCAGACGGAGCTGTTCCCTGCCCAGCGGGCGTTGCTGCCTCAAAATCGCGTGCAAGCCGGGCATACGGCGCGAGCCACGTTACGACGGGTTCCTTGCAATCCGCATTTCTCGAAACGGGTGCGGGTTCAAAGTTTTCGAGCGGATTCGGCGTTCCCGCAAGCGCACATGCGTTTGCGGAAAACAGCGAGAGAACGGTAAAAAGCAAGGTTTTCATTTTTAATTTTGAAAAAAATTATTCCGTCGGCGGATTGGGTTCAATCAGTCGCTCCGGCAAGACAAACGACGACGAATCCTCGTGCACTTCCGTTGCTTGAGACAATTCTTCGCTTCCGTAATCGACCCACGCAAAAAGCACGAACAGCCCCAGAATCCAAAGCGCGAACACGATTTGCAAAACCCAAGACAAAAACCAAACTTTTGCCTTTAACAACAACTCTGCCCGAGGGTTTCTCATAACAATTATGTTCTCCGAAAAAAAAATTAAAACTCGGGAACGGAATAAGCGCCTTCGTCCTCTTCGCCTTCGTCCGCACCTTCAAAATCATCTCCGAATGCCGCCAAAGCACACATACTTTCCACATAACGCGAGGCCGGAAGCAGATAACGAAGATTTTCCAAAATAGAGAAAGAATCCACCGTGCCCTGCGGGAACGCACGGTAGATTTCCGCACAAACCAGCAACAACGGAGCGTTGAAGGGCGCGAGCTCCACGACTTTTTCGACGCTTTTCTTCGCCGCTGCGAAATCGCCCGACATCATCTCCGCCGTCGCCCGCATCTGATGAAACACGGGAACGGCTTCCGAGCAACTTAGTGCCCGATTCGCCGTCTCACGAATAAAATCGCGAAAGATTCCTGCCTTCATCGGCTCGCGATGACAATCGAAAACAAATTTTGCCGAAAGTGCAGCCCACGCATCTCCGTGCGCAGGCACCTTTCGAAGAGCCGAGCGCAAATGCGCGTCCGCCAAATCCAATTTTGCGAAATCCAAACCATCCGCATTTTCTTCAATTTTCACTTCCCCGGTTTGGGCACTTGCATAGAAGGGCTTCAGCGCAAGCACTCCTTTTTGAAACTCCGCCTCTGCGCGAAATATCGGCAAAAACAGCGACAACAAAACCACCGGCACCGCGAACGCCGCCGCCAAGAGCCAATGCCGCCGCGCACCGCTGTAAACCACCATGCGGGAACGATTGAAGCTCAACAAATACCCGGCGATGCCGCCGAAAATTCCGCAGGAGACGGCAACGCCCGGGATATTTTTAGGATAATCAATCGCAAAAAGCACCGCGACCGCAAGCAACCCGCACAGCGTTCCCGCGAGAGCAATGCGCTCTTCCGGCAAGCTTCCCAAATCCAAAATACCCATTTTGCGCCTCAGCGCGGCTCGCTCCGTGTCTGCATGCCAAGACATTTTTCGGCAAGCGCTAATCCCTAAAACAAACAGAACAACGAGCGGGAAGCAGAACAGGACAAGCCCGACGATTCCGTGCTCCGCCAACAAGTGAAGATAAAGGCTACCCGGCGTTTGAGGATTCGTTTGCCATTGCGGAGTCCGGTATTTTTCAAATTTTTCCGGGAAACTTCCCGCCCCGGCGCCGAAAATCGGGTTTTCCTTAAAAATTTCGATTGCCGCATAAGGAAGCAAATATTGCGTTCCCGCGTTAATGTCTTTCTCTGAAAAATGCGCCCGAATTTCCGGAGAAACGGGAACGTGCCTCAAGCACCCGACGTTGGTATTGGAATTAGAAATTGCAATAACGGCGCCGAGCGCAATTATCCCCCAAAGCGCAAAACGCACCGTGCGTCGGCGCACCAACAGCCACGTCGCCAATGCGCCGCCGGCAAGCACGCCGAAATAAACGCCGACATGCCGCGTAAACACAATGCCGAGGAGAAAAAGCACCGCCATGTAAAAGCCGAAAAGCCGCGCCCACGGCTTAAATTGAGCACTCGCCACCATGAGCGACACCGCAAAAAAAGCGAGCAACAACACCGCTCCGATTCCGGCTTGATTTCCGAATGTCGAAAAAATTGACCGCACGAATTGCCCGAAGCTTTCGCCCCCGGAATCGCCCGTTCCCACCTGTAAAAAATCGACCAAACCCGAAATTAACGCCAGCATCGATGTCAGCGCAATCAGCCACCAGCGGGACTTTTTTCTTCGGGAACCGTGAAGCGCAACAAAAAACGCCATCAGCGGCAGCAAATTCAAACAAAAAGCATACTGCGCGCGCCAAGGTGTTTCGGAAAGCCACACCGCGCCCACGCCTAAAAGAAGCAACCAGGGAAAAAACAGCAACGTAATTCCGCTAATGCGAAAACCGCGTTTAATCCGAGCCCAAAAAACGAGAAATTGTGCGCCCACCGCCAAGACCAACAAGCCGAACGTGTATACAAGATACTGCGCATCAACGCCGCCGATTGAAAAAAAAGTTTGCGCCGTAACCACGCCCAACAACACGACAATCGCAATCGCCATGCCTCTCAAAAAACGCTCCGCCCAAGAAGAGAATTCCAGAAGAAAAAATTTTCGCTGCTGCTTTAAGTCCATTGAAAGGTTGAGTTTAGCGCGTTCCCGTAATTACGGGAACACAAAAAAAAAGAGACGCGAACGCCGCGTCTCTTCAAAATCATCCTCGAAGGCTTATTTTCCCTTTTCGGCAAATTTCGGCGCGAGGTATTCCGCGCAGCTGTCGAGCGAAGCAAGGCGCGGATAATCCGCTTCCGGAACTTCGATTCCGTGTTTTTTGCGAAGCTCCATAACGATGTCGAGAAAATCCATCGAATCGAGGCTGAGCTGTTCACGCAATTTTACGTCAGGTTTCACGTTGCTGAGATCTTCGTCCGGAGCGATGTCGGCGACAATATCAAGGACGATTTGTTTGATTTCTTCTGCGGTCATTTTTCGTGTAGGTTGAGATTTTCTTGTAAGAAAAGTTTAAGCGTTAAAGCGTTTTACAATCAGAGTCGAATTGATTCCGAGCATTCCGAAAGAATTATTCAGAATGGTGTCGACTTTGGCGACTTTTTCCGGCGCGCCGATAACAAGCCCCGGCATTGCACACTCGGGATCCAATTCGTCAATATTGATGCACGGATGGACGGTTGAATCTTCAAAAGAACCGAGATTCCCGGCGAGCTCAAGCGTTCCCGCCGCCCCCATGCAGTGCCCGATAAAGCCTTTGGTGTTGTTAATTTTCGTATTCGGGCTGTCGCCGAAAACATCGCGCATGGCAATAATTTCCTGCACGTCGCCCTTGCCCGTTCCCGTCGCGTGCGTGCTGACGATATCGATGTCCTGCGGGTTCATGCCTGCACGTGCGAGTGCACCGCGCATGCATTCCGCTTGGCGAACGGGATCGGGAAGCACGGTATCGCCCGCGTCGGAATTGATATACCAGCCGGCGACTTCGGCGATGATATGCGCGCCGCGAGCAAGCGCATCGTCGAGCCGCTCCAGCGTGTAGAGGCAGCCGCCTTCGGAAATAACAATTCCGTTACGAGCCTTGTCGAAGGGGCGCGAAGCCTTGTTCGGATCTTCATTTGCCGCGAGCGCGGTTTGATTTTTAAATCCGGCGAAAATCCCGAAAGTTCCCGGCGATTCGGAAACGCCGCCGGCGATTGCGAAATCCACTTCACCGAGTTGAAGCATCTGTGCCGCCTGAATCACGCCCGCGTTCCCGGCTGCGCAAGCCGCACCGATGGTGTAGTGCGGTCCCGTGATGTGCATGTTGATGGTTACTTCTCCCGCCGGATTATTGGCGACCGTTCGCGGATTGTGGTGGTGCGTCCAAAACTTCGTGTCGTAGCCGAACTGAGAAATATTATAAACCTCATTTTCGGTTTCGACGTTCCCGTGCTCGGTAATTCCGACATAGACGCCGACGCGAGCCTTATTGACGGTTTCCCAGTCGATTTTTGAATCCGCCACCGCCTCGTGCGCACAGTAAATGGCGATACTTCCGGCACGGGTGCTCGTGCGCAATTCGCGGCGGGACTGATATTTCTTCGCATCAAAATCGCAAATCCCCGCCGGATGCTTCCCCATGTAGCGCACATCGATTTCGCGAATATTCGCCTTCCCTGCAAGGAGGTTGGCACGGAACTCGGCAAGAGAGTTTCCGTTCGGTGCAGTCAAACCGACACCCGTAATAACGATGCGAGGAAGCTTGTTCATAATTCTCTAAAATAAAGCGACAATTAAATCAAACGCGCCCGACTCTTGTCAAGGAAGGCATCAGAACTCTACGAGAAATATTGATAAACAAAAAAAAAAAACGGGAACGCTCTTGCGAAAATCCGGAAAACGCGTAGCGTCAGAAAGCATGACGACTCCCAACCGCATCACCCTGCTCCTTGCGCTAAGCGTTCCCGTCGCCGTCGCCCTTTCCGCGATTAATCCGCCTTCGGGAAGTGTTTGGTTTTTGGAAATTTTCTGGTGCCTCGGCTACTGGGGATTTTTGGCGGCGACGTTCCCGCGTTTTCGATTTTCAAATACCGCCTACGCGATTGCCGCATTTTGGTGCATTTTACAGGCAATCGGTGCGCACTACACCTTCGAGGCGGTTCCGCTGACGCAAGATTGTTTCGGCTTCGAACGCAACCACTTTGACCGCATTGCCCATTTCGTTGTCGGACTGAACGCCCTTTTGATCACGGAATTTCTCTTTCGAAAAAAAATCACCAACGGAATTTTCGCGGCAGCCGCCGGAGGATTTTTCGTCATCGTCGCCGTTGCCGGACTTTGGGAGCTCGTCGAATGGCTTTACGCCGCCTACGACGGAGGCGAAGCCGGAGCCGCGTTTCTCGGCTCACAGGGCGATATTTGGGATGCTCAGAAAGATATTCTTTGCGACACGCTCGGCGGGCTCGTTGCGGGAACGTTTTTCTTTTTCAAAACGCGTTGCGAAAAAGTTCGGCAAAACGCGTTCCCGTGCGCATAGTTCGCAGTTTTTATTTCAAAAAAACTCCCGCAGAAAATTGCGGGAGTTTTACAGAAAAGAGGGATTAGCCCTTGATTTCCTTGTGAAGCGTGCGACGGCGAAGGCTCGGATTGTATTTCATCTTTTCGACCTTTGCCTGCATCGTCTTTTTGTTGCGCGTCGTCATATAACGGGAAGGATTTTTGCCTTCTTTACGCGCTTCGGTGCATTCGATAATAACGGTTTCTCGCGGCATGATGTTTTACTTTCTTAAAATGTTAAAAATTTGAAGTGGCAGAATGCAGATTTCTTAAGCCCCCTGCAACACAAAAAAATGCGTTCCCGCGCGGGAACGCATTTTTATGCGGATTAGAGAGCCGGTCGCACTTCGAGAATCTCGAAGCATTCGATGCGGTCGCCTTCTCTGTAATCGTCAAACCCGGTAACTCGGATACCGCATTCGTAGCCCGATTTAACTTCGGTAACATCATCTTTGAAGCGTTTGAGCGTATCAATTTTACCGGTATGCAAAACCTCGCCCTTGCGAATAACGCGCGCATTGAAATCGCGGCGGATACTGCCGTCGAGCACCATGGAACCGGCAACGTTGTTGTTTTTCCCGAGGGAGAAAATCGCACGCACTTCGGCTTCGCCGACTTCGTTTTCCTTGTATTCCGGATCGAGCAATTCGGACATCGCTTCCTTCACCATGTCGAGAAGCATGTAAATAATATCGTGCGAAATCACTTTCACGCCGACACGCTTGAGCATCGCGGGAACGGAATTTTCCTGCTTCACGTCGAAAGCAACAATTGTCGCGCCCGCCGCCGACGCCGTGTTGACATCGCCCGGAGTAATCGGTCCGACGGAGCCGCCGACCACTTCGATTTTCACCAACTTGGATTTGATGCCGAGCAAGGTGCTTTCGAGTGCTTCGAGCGTGCCGTCCACGTCCGCCTTGAGCACGCACTTGAAAACTTTCTCGCTGGATTGCTTGAGCAAGGAATTGAGCAAATCCATATCCGACATGCCTTTTTTCGAAGCTTCTGCGGCGGCTTTTGCTTCTTCCTCTTCGGCTTCTTCCGCCTTGCGGAGCTTGTATTTGTTTTCCTCCGCAATTTTTTCCGCCTCGCGGGCATTTTTCACAACGGAGAAAACAGAACCGGCAGAGGGAACGCCGGACCACCCGAGAACACGCCCCGGATTTCCCGGCGCGATGGATTTCATCGGCTTTCCGTATTCATCAAGAATCGCGCGAACGCGGCAGAAATGCTGCGCACAAACGAACGCGTCGCCCGTTTTGAGCGTGCCGCGCTGGACAATTACCGTTGCCGTCGGGCCGCGTCCCTGCTCCATCTGAGCTTCGACGACGACGCCTTCCGCCGGGCATTTCGGATTTGCCTTAAGTTCCATAATTTCCGCCTGAAGCAAAATCGCGTCGAGCAGAGCGTCCATATTCGTGCCCTTAAGTGCGGAAACGGCTTCGCATTGCACGGTCCCGCCCCAGTCTTCCGAGGTGATTCCGCGCTGCTGCATCTGTTGCTTTACACGATCAATATTCGCGCCCTTCGCGTCGCACTTGTTGATGGCGACAACGAGCTGAACATTGTTTTTCTGGGCAAATTTAAGAGCTTCGTCCGTTTGCGGCATGAAGCCGTCGTCCGCCGCAACAACGAGCACGGCAATATCCGTGAGCGCCGCGCCGCGTTCCCGCATTTTCGAAAATGCGGCGTGCCCCGGCGTATCCAAAAATGTAATACGTTGCTGATTGTGAACGACCGTATACGCGCCGACGTGCTGCGTAATCCCGCCGGCTTCACCCGCCGTTACGTTGGACTTGCGATAGTAGTCGAGCAAAGTCGTTTTGCCGTGGTCAACGTGACCGAGCACGCAAACCACCGGGCAACGCGGTTCCTTGTCCTTTTCGTCGTCCACCGGTTTTTTCACTACCGGCTCCGGCTTCGGCGCCTGCTGAGCACCGCCTTTTTCACGGTGTTTGACTTCGAGGTCGATTCCGTGATTATCGGCAATTTTAACGGCAACTTCGTCCTTAATATCCTGATTGAGCGAGGCAAAAATCCCCATGCTCATCAATTCCGAAATAATGCGGAACGGACGAATGTCAAGCGCGGTCGCAAGGTCGCGAACGACAACCGGCGCGCGCAGAGAAAGTTTTTTACGAGGTGCATCCGAAGCCGCAGCCGCCACCGCGGGAACGCCCGGAATCGTCGGCGGAACCGGAGCGACAGGCGCCGTTTTTGCCGTCGGCATCGGCGGAATTGCGGGAGCTTTCGGCATCACGGGAACGGGCGGAGGAACCGCAGGTGCTTTCGGAGCAATTGCCGCCGGAGGCGGCGGCACGGGAACAGGCTTCGGCGCGGGCGGCGGAACCGCCGGAGCCGGACGCGGCACAGCCGCCGGGATCGCCGGCGCGGGGCGCGGAGCACCGACCGCAGGAATCGGCGGAACGGGAGCTTTCGCCACAGGCGGAGGAATCGCGGGAGCAGGTTTCGCCACGGGAACGGGCGGAGGAATCGGTGCCGCCACAGGACGCGGAACGACCGGCGGCGGGAGCGGCGCAGCCTTCACGGCAGGCGGAGGCGGCGGAACCGGAGCAGGTTTCGGCATCGGAGGCACAGGCGGAGGAACAGCGGGAGCCGGCTTATTTTCCGGAATCGGAGCGGCAGGCTCGGGCACTTCTTCGGCGGGAACGTCCGCTTTTTTCTTTGCGCGTTCATCACCCGCCAATTCGGGATGCGCATCCAAATAACGCTCAAACTTTTCCGCGATTTCGTCCTTATAAAGATCGGTAATCGTTTTCGAGTGATGCGTTTTGTAATCCGAAATTCCCCAAGTCGGATACTCTTCCGCGAGGAAGCCGATCAGCACTTTGTTGGTCGTGCCGAGTTCTTTGCTTAGTGCGCTGACGCGTATGCTCATTAGTTCTCTAAAAAAATTGAATTATTTCGCGGATTTGACGGCTTCGACAATAATTTCGGCATCTTCCTGCTCAAATCCGGCTTCCACCAAGTCTTCAACGATATGCGGATCTTCAAAAACCTGAAGATCGGTGAAACCGAGATCGACGAGTGCCTTGGCGACATCTTCCGGAATGCCCGGAATGTTCGCGAAGACGGAAACCGCCTGCCCGATGCGATGGTCAATGTGCTTCGGAGCTTCTTCGACTTTTCCGATATCAAGGCGCCAACCGAGCAATTTAGACGTGAGTTTCGCATTTTGCCCGTGGCGTCCGAGCGCAACGGACATATCGCCGGCCGTAACTTCAAAATAAATACGATGTGCTTCTTCGTTTACCTGAACATTGCGCGGAACAGCGGGCTTAATCGCTTCGCGGAGCATTTCCGCGGGATCGTCCATGTAGCGAATAATGTCGATTTTTTCGTTGTTGAGTTCCTTGACGAGATTGCGCACGCGGGAACCTTTCGCGCCGACACACGCGCCGACCGGATCAATTTTCGGGTCTGCGGCATCCACGGCGATTTTCGTGCGATTCCCGGCGTCGCGGGCGATTCCGACAATCGTAACGGAACCGTCGGAAATTTCCGTAACTTCACGTTCGAGCATGCGGCGGACGAGAAGCGGATCCGAGCGGGAAAGAATGATTTCCGGTCCGCGCGGCGTAGATTCAATCGCTTTCAAAAGACACGTGATGTGATCGCCGATTTGAAAATCTTCGTTGTAGCAGGTTTCCTTGCGCGGGAGCGTCGCTTCCGCCTTGCCGAGCTCGACGATGAGATCGCCGCGTTCCCGCCGGCGAATCGTTCCCGAAACAAGCAATCCGACCTGATCTTTAAACGTGTTGTAGAGGCGATCTTTTTCGTCCTGACGAATCCACTGAACAATTGTCTGCTGGACGGTTTGCGCGACGATGCGACCGAGGTTGGCGAGCTGAATTTCCTTCTCAATAATATCGCCGAGTTGCGGATTTTTCGCATAGAGTGCCGCCTGTTTCACGTGGATTTCCGTCTTCGGATCGGCGACGGAATCGACGACCGTAAGAACCAGGTGCGCCTTAATATCGCCGGTGCGCGGATCAATGTCGATTTTCAGTTTTTGTCCGGCGTTCACACCCTTCTCCGAGGCGTTCTTAATCGCTTCGGCAATAACGGGAATCAGGCGTTCCCGCGAAACGCCCTTCTCTTTTTCTAAATACTCGAATACGCTGATAATTTCGTTGTTCATGCTTCGGAATAAGGTGTTGAATGTTAATATCACACTTCGGGAAAACTAAAAAAAGCGGGGAACAATCCCCCGCTTTCAATCGAAAGCCTTGAAATGTGAAGCGGACATTTTGCCGCCGCATTCCCGCCTTGTCAAATTTCAATTTAGCGAAAGCCCCGTTAGCGTCAGAGGTTGTAGGGCTCGCATTTTTTCTCGATAAAATGACGTGCAAGTTCCGCGTATTTCGGCAAACCGTTTTCGTAAACAAGTTTGGGTTCGCCGAGGATTAGCGGGAGCGCATATTTCGAAAACTGCGTGCCGACGGACATTCCGTCTTCCCCGATCCACGAAGCGGGAACGACCTTTTCGCAATTCGCGATCCCGTCGAGCTCCGAAAGCTCCATGCGCACGGAATAATAATCCCGCTCGTCGCGGACGATAACGATCATTTTTCCGGATTCTCCGGCAACGGCAGCCTTCACGGCGGCGGCACCGGCTTCAAACGCCTCGTTGATATCCGTGAGCGAACCGCAATGCGATGCCGTGCGCTGGACGTGCCCGAGGCGGCAACAACGCGTCTTAACTCCGTCAAAAGCGCCTTCCACCACATTTTTCAAATATTCGCAAACTCCGCCGAGAGTCGGATGCCCGAATGCGTCCACGCCGGCGCCGCCGACTCCGAGATAATTCCCTTCGGCATCTTTCAAGCCTTCCGCCGCGACGACTACGCAATGCGTTTGCGCCGAGAGCACTTCCCGCACGCGTTCCGCAAAAGCTTCGGCATTGAAGGCGACTTCCGGCAAAAGAACGATATGCGGAGCGTCGGTTTCCACACCCTTGCGCTTGGCGAGCACCGAGCCTGCGGCAATCCAGCCCGCGCCGCGCCCCATCACTTCGACGATGGTAACGAGGTTGTGGCGACCGAGAGACGCGCTATCAAAAGTCAATTCGCGCACAGTCGTCGCGATGTATTTAATCGTGCTTCCGTAGCCCGGACAATGGTCGGTTACGGGCAAATCGTTGTCGATGGTTTTGGGCACGCCGATCACGCGGATTTCGTAGCCCTGCGCCGCACAGTAATCGGCAATTTTCTTTGACGAATCCTGCGAATCGTTCCCGCCGATGTAGTGAAAATAGCGAATATTGTGCGCCTTAAAAACTTCAAGAATGCGGGCAAAATCTTCTTCCTTACGGAGCTTGTAGCGGCAGCTCCCGAGCGCGGCTCCCGGCGTCGTGTTCAGCAAGCGCACCGTTTGCTGAGATTCCGCGGCGAGATCGATAAAGTTTTCGTTGAGAATCCCTTCAACGCCGTTGACGGCACCGTAAATTTCGCCGATATCGTCTTCAAACTGAAGCGCGGCAGAAATCACACCGGCGAGGCTGGCGTTGATGACAGGCGTCGGACCGCCGCTTTGAGCGACGAGCAAATTTCCCGAGAATGTGTTAGTCATTTCTTCCATAGGTTTAAAAATCAAAAAATGTCCGATAATTAACAACGTTCCCGCGAAAAGGAGCAAACCAAAAGTTCCTTTAATTTTGCGGCGGCGGGAACGCTTAAACTTCTCTCAATGCCAAAGCAAACTGAAGTGCCGACGCCATTTTGACATCGCTGAATGCACGCGAAGCCCGCCGATTGTAAAACGCAATCGGTTCTATGCAAAAGCGATGCGCTCCCGTAAAAACATTCGTCGTCAAATGCCCGAGCGGGAACCACCGCCCGCTCGAAAAATCGACAAAAAGTGCTACCAACGGGCACTTCATCGCCGCCGCAAGGTATGCACACGCATTTTCGCCCGAAAGACACAAACGCGCAGAAGCAAGCAACCACGCCGTTTCCTCCGGAGAAGTTTGCCCGCGTAAATCCAATATCGGCATTCCGTGCGTCATGCGGCAAAAGCGCAAAAACCGCTCCGTCGAACCTTCGCTTTTTTCTCCGAGCACGACAATCGGCATTTCCGCGTTCTCGCGAAGCCAAGCCGCCGCTTTGGAGAAAACGGCGGCATCCACAAAGTGCCCCTGCGCGTTGCTGTCGAGATTGAAAACGGCGTAATCCGTTCCCGCGAAACCATACTGCGCCAAGCAACCCGTTGCCCCGGCTTTCGCCGCCGGGTTCGGCGTCAGGTTCAAATGCGGCTTTTCCTGCTCGGAAACGCCGAAAGGAGAAAGCACTTCGAAATTCAAAAACGCTTCGTGGCTTTCGCTGTGGCGCGCGGACGGAATTACTTCCAGGGTTACACCGCCGTCGCGGTCCGCTTCCGCATCGCTCTCAAACGCGGCAACGTAGCGAAGTTTCGCAAGCTTCGCCGCATCCGCCACAAATTCGGAATAACACAGATGCGCAAGCGCGTCCGCGTTCACGTCTTTAAACTGCCGGACAAGTGCTCTCAGCCCCTTTTCTTCATCAAAAAAAATCAAACCGTCTATCGCCGGATGATTGCAGAAAAGCCCGGCATATTTTTCCCGAATGAGGAGAATAATTTTTGTGTCCGGCAACGCCTTACGCACCGGCGCAAGCACGGCAGACGCCAACACGACATCCGCAAAACCGTCCGGTCGCGAAAGCACAAGCACATTCGGAGAAATATTCTCCGCAAATGTCGAATCATCCGCCGTTACCATTTGCGCACCAAATTTTTAAAAGCTTTTACGGGATCACGGGCATCCCAAACCGCGCTGACGACAACGACGCCGGAAAAACCGGCTTCCCGGCATTTGCGGAGCCCTTCCGCCCGAATCCCGCCGAAAGCGAAAATTTCCGCCTTCCCGCCCTGCTTCTTCCAATACGCCGCAATCGCCGCATACTCGGAAAGCGTGCGGCGAGGCACCGTTACATCATATTTTTCCGGAGGGAACACAGGTCCCAAGGCAATGCGGCGGCAAGACGTTCCCGCCTTGAGCAAATCCTGGTAATTTTCGCATTGCACAAACATTTTCCCCGAAAGCCCGTTCCCGCCGGACGTTCCGGGCGCACCGTGAAACCCCGCCAAATTATACTTGCGCACCAGCTGCGGATGCTGATGAAGAACAATGCGGGAACGCCATTTCGCGGGAACGGATTCTATCCACGAAGAGCAACGCGCCGCCGTCCAATGCGGACGACGCAAGTGAAAACAGGAAAGCCCGTTTTCAAAAAGCCGAAAAAGGATTTTTTGCTCCCCGGGCCGCTCCTGCACCGGCGACATCACGGAAATACACGCAGAGCCCGTGGCTTCCGCATTTCGCGAAACCATTCCTACAACTCTGCTGAGAATACTCATAAAACAAAAATCCCACGAACAAACGTGGGGTGTAAAAAAAAAGGAGAAGCCTTTTCTTCCGGCGCCGCGAAAACACGCGGGAACGCCGGAAAAAAGGTGCAAACCGAAATTCGGTTTAGCCCCAGATACGCTTCTTGTGGCGGTTCGCCTTGGAGCGTTTCCGGCGTTTATGTTTGTTCATCTTAAGACGACGTTTTTTCTTGAGATTGCCCATGATTGTGAATGGATGTTGTTTAAAATATGAGAGCCGATTATCTCGCAAACCCGCGCGCGTGTAAAGAAAATTTTCTTTCGGAAGAAATTCAAAATTCTTATCGGCGCGGTGTTCCCGGCGCGGTTTTGATTTCGACGATGTCGTGCGGCGCGGATTCGCGTTGTCCCGCCGGCGTAACGCGAATGAAGCGCGCGCGTTCCCGCAGGGTTTTCAAATCCGGCGCGCCGAGATAGCCCAAGCCGCTTTGAACGCCGCCCGCAAGCGTAATCAGAATCTGATCCACGCTTCCGGAAACTTCCTTGAGCGCTTCCACGCCTTCTGCCGCAACCTTCGTGATTTTGCTGTTGCGCAGGTCGTGCCCGTAGCGCGCCGCCGAGCCGTGGCGCATCGCTTCAAGCGAGCCCATGCCGCGGTATTCTTTGTAAAGTTTGCCGTTGATTTCCATGATCTTCCCCGGCGCTTCCTTGCAACCCGCAAGCATGCCGCCGAGCATCACGCAATCCGCCTGCGTCAAAGCTTTCACGATGTCTCCGGATTTCGTGATTCCGCCGTCCGCGATAATGCGCACGCCTTTTTTCTTTGCCGCCTGCGCGGAAACGTAAAGCGCCGTAAGCTGCGGGATCCCGACGCCGGCAACGATGCGCGTTGAGCAAATCGAACCCGGCCCCTGCCCGATTTTAACGGAATCCGCTCCAGCGTCCGCCAAAAACTCCACGCCTTCGCCGCTCGTCACGTTCCCGGCAATAATCGTCAGCTCCGGGAAATGGTCGCGCACGAAACGCACGCATTCGCCGACGCCCGCCGAATGGCCGTGCGCCGTGGAAATGATGACCGCGTCAACGCCGACGGCGACGAGATTGGAAACGTGTTCGTTGAGCGCGTCGTAATTCACGCGCCCGTCCGGGAAGCGCGGCACGGCAACGGAGGCGCCGCAACGCAGGCGGAAATTTTCGTCGCGCGACGGGCGAATCGCATCCGTTCCCGCTTCGTCGCGAATGCGCTCAATGTCCGAAAGCGTGAACAAACCGCGAAGCTGACCTTTTTCGTTGACGACGAGAAGTTTGTTCGTGCCGATGTGTTCAAGGAAAATGCGGTCGGCAGTCGCAATCGGGTCGCCGCCGAGATCTTTTTCCTGAATCGTCAAAACCTGTTCGCGCGGGATCATCACGTCGGCAACCTTGTGCGCGGCGTGGCGGCTTTTGACGACGCCGCCTCGGAGCAAACCGAGCAAAACGCCGCTTTTATCGACCACCGGAAACGTGGAAAAATTGTAATCGTTTGCTTCAATCATCGCGAGCACGTCGCCGACGGTGATGTCTGCGGGAACGGTCGCCGGGCGGTCAATCATGCCGTGAATATAGCTTTTGACGCGGCGGACTTTTTCAATTTGGTCGGCGTTCGACATGTTGTAGTGAATCATGCCGATCCCGCCGTGAAGAGCCATGGCGATTGCCATCGTCGATTCCGTGACGGTGTCCATATCGGCGGACATAATCGGAAGCGAGAGCGAAATTTTGTCGGAAATCGTCGTGTCGAGGCGCGTCATGCGCGGGAGCACGTCGGAGAAGCATGTCGCGAGCGAGACGTCGTCGTAAGTCAGTCCCGTTCCCGCGTTCGCGGCGAAAAAGTCGTCAGAGTGTTTATAGAATTGATCGTCGATATGCATTGCCATAAGTAACCTTGTTGCCGCCGTATCCTATCGCGCAGAAAAAAACGGCGCAACAGGAAAGTTATAGCCCAAAATCACAAAAAGCTCACGGACACCAGACACTCCCGATGCGAAGGCGGTGCGACTGTGAAAAAAAATTCGCCCCAGGACGTTCCCGCCCGGAGCAAAATCTTCTCTCTCGGAAAGTGTAAAAATCCTCGCTCAAAGACGCTAAAGCGCAAAGTTTTACACAAAGTGCCCGTTAGACTCTGTTCCTCCTGCGGCAAATATTTTTTGCCGCAAGAGAATCGGATACATAGATGTTTTTACCAAATTTTTCCGGGCCATTCGGTTTGGCTCCACGCGTATGCGCGGGCAAGATCACGTCCGAAAAGCGGTCCGCGATAAACCATTCCCGTGTAAATTTGGATAAGTGCCGCGCCTTCCGCCAGGAAGCGATCCGCCGCCTCACCGGAGCAGATTCCGCCGCAACCGATAACGGGAAGCTTACCGTCGGTCGCACGGACGATGTAGCGCACGACATCGACTGCGCGGCGCATGAGCGGCGCGCCGGAAAGCCCGCCCTTTTCGGGAACGTCTGACGGCATTCCCGGGCGCGTCGTGGTTGTATTTGTCGCGATAATTCCGGAAAAGTCCGTTTCTTCGAGCACGGAAATCACGTCGTCAATCTGCGGGAACGTCAAATCCGGAGAAATTTTCAAGAGCAACGGCAAAGGTTTCGTCGACGTTTTTTCCGCAAGGGAACGATTTTCGCTTTGGATTGCGCCGAGCAATTCGATGAGGCGGGAACGCTCGTGAAGTTCGCGCAAATTCGGAATATTCGGACAGCTGATATTAACGGAAACATAATCCGCATGCGGTGCCACCAAGCGGAAGGTGCCGAGATAATCTTCCACCGCATTTTCCATCAGCGTCAGCTTGGATTTGCCGATATTGACACCGAGCGGGCAAACGCGCGTCCCTTTTTTCGGTCCGAGCGCAAGGCGGCGGGCGATCTCCTCCGAGCCGTCATTCGGAAAACCCATGCTGTTGACGGCGGCTTCCTGTTCCGGGAAGCGGAAAATACGCGGTTTTTCGTTCCCGCCCTGCGAGTGGCGCGTAACGGTTCCGATTTCAACGTGACCGAAGCCAAGTGCTCCCGCCGCCTGCCAAATGCGAGCCTGTTTGTCAAAGCCGGCAGCGAGCCCGACGCGATTCGGGAATTTCAGCCCGAAAAGCTCAAGCGGTTTTTGCGCGGGAACGGTCGGTGCCGTCAGATTCCATTTCTGCATCAGAGAGGGCAACGGACGCATTTTCGCAAACAGGCGCAACGCCTGATACGAGGCATCGTGAGCTTTTTCCACATCTCCGTAAAACGGAAATCCTTTACGGAAAAGAAGCGGACGCAGGAGGCTTTCATAAAGATAATCCATAACTCACCAATGATACTCCGGCAGTCCGTCTCCGCAACGGGAAAAAAATCCGGCTCTTCGTAAAAAGTGATATGAAACCCCGGAGCCTCAAAACATCTCGCGAACTTTTTTCAGCGCGGCAACGAAGCGATCCGCTTCTTCAAAAGTGTTGTAAAACGCAAACGAAGCGCGCACCGTTCCCGTGATTCCGAGCCGCTTCATTAGCGGCATCGCGCAATGATGCCCGACGCGCACGGCAACGCCGAACGTATCGAGCAACATCCCGACATCGCTCGGATGAATTTCGCCGAGGTGAAACGAAATCACCGAAGCTTTTTTCTCTGCCGTGCCGAAAATGCGAACTTCAGGAAGCTCGGCACGAATTTTTTCCGTCGCATACGCTAAAAGAGCTTCTTCATGCGCCTGCGCTTGCGGGCGCAGGGCGGAAACGTAATCCAGCGCCGCTCCGAGCCCGATTGCGCCGGCGATATTGGGCGTTCCCGCCTCAAAGCGACCGGGGATTCCGCGAAACGTCGTTCCCGCAAAATCAACCGTCTCTATCATATCGCCGCCACCCTGATAAGGCGGCATTTTTTCCAAAACTTCGGCACGCGCATAAAGCACGCCGATTCCCGTGGGACCGCAAACTTTGTGCCCGGAAAAAACAAGAAAATCGCAAGCGATATCCTGCACGTCCAGTGCGAAATGCGCCGCAGACTGCGCGGCATCGACAAGGGCGAGCGCTCCGGCGGCATGCGCGGCAGCACAAATTTCTTTTACGGGATTAACGGTTCCGAGCGCGTTCGAAGTCTGCGTAACACCGACAATTTTTGTTTTTTTCGAAATCAGACTTTTCAGCGCGGGAACGTCGAGCGAACCGTCATCACGCATCGGCGCAACGACAATTTTTGCGCCCGTGCGCCCGGCAATGAGTTGCCACGGCACAATGTTGGCGTGATGCTCCATTTCGGTCAGCAAAATTTCGTCGCCGGAGCTAAGATTTGCGCCGCCCCAACTTGCCGCCACGAGGTTTATCGCTTCCGTTGCGCCGCGCGTAAAAACGCATTCCCGCGATTCACGCGCATTCAGGAAAACGGCAACGCGTTCCCGCGCACGTTCGAAATCCGCCGTCGCTTGCTGACTCAGCCGATAAAGCCCGCGATGAATGTTTGCGTTGTGTTTTGCATAGAAATTACAGACGGCATCAATTACACATTGCGGTTTTTGAGCCGTTGCCGCGCTGTCGAGATAAACCGACGTCGGATTCTCCCGCAAAAGCGGGAACGCGGAACGAATTTTTTCGACATCAAACGACATATTCTCGGTGAGTCTAACGCCTATGCGAAACTTTAAGAAGCTTAAAAGCTGAAAAGTTTATGCGAAAAGAAAAACAAATCGGGGAGAAGGCTTTTCGCTCTTTTTACATCGGGCTCAGCACAATATTCGGGAGCAAAATCGAAAATGCGCGCCCTTCCGGCGGTTTTCGAAATTGTCCGATTCGGGCAACGGCTTTCGCCACGCGATCCCGCACCTGCGCGTCGCGGCTTCCGATAACTTCAAGCAAGCGAATACGCCCCGAAGAATCCGCCTCAAGGCGAACTTCCACCGACACGGAAACGCCGAGCGTCAGCGGCTCCTGCATCAACACGTTATCAAGATGCGTGCCCAGCTTTTGTGCAATTTCTGCGGCATACATCTGTTGCGCGGAAGCGACGGCGCGCCCGCCCTCGCCTCCGTTCCCGCCGATGCCGCCGGGAACGCCGAAACGCTTACCGCCGCCGCCCGTGCCGATTTTGGAAAGATCGATTTTCGCCGTTGTTTTTCTTCTGCTTCCGGGCTTTTTCCCGCCGGAAGATTTCGGTTTTTGGTTTCGTTTTTGAAATTCTTCAAAAGATATTTTTTTTCCGCCGGCAGAATTTGCTTTATCAGATTTCGGCTTCGGTTTCGGTTTTGTCGGCGTTTTAGGTTTTTCCGGCTTCGGTTTCTCCGGTTTGGCAGGCGCGGGAACGGCGGCAACCGGGTTCGTCGGCGCAGGTTCGGCGACCTCCGGCTTGGCGGGAACGGGCTCGGGTTCCGGCTCCGGTTCGGGCAAAGGTTTTTCCAACGCTTTTTCGGCGGCGGCGTTCAGGGATTCCGATTCGTCCGAAAAATCCGGAGCCTCCAGCATATCGCCGTCGGGCGAACCGTCCGCGAGCCCGGGCAATTCGTCAACCAATCCGGCGGCTTTGTTCGGGTCGGCATCGGCGTCGGCAAACATTGCCAAAAGCGGATCGGAAGCGGAAACGACATCGTTTCCCTGAGAATAAGTCGAGAAGAAAAACACCGTCGCAAACGCAGCACCGTGCGCAACACAGGAAAGGAGCGTGCTTTTAAAGTGCCCCGTCATTTTCCCAAGCCTCCTTGGTCCACCTCCGTGTCGATGGCGACCTTCGTCAGCCCTTGTTTTTTCGCCATATCAAAAACGGCGACCACTTTCTGATATTCGAGCTGACCGTCCGCGCGAATGCGCACGATGGGCTGTTCGTCCGACGGGAGCGCGGCGATATCGGCAAATGCGCCGAGCAAGATTTCCGGCGAAACGGCGGAGTCGTCGAGATGATATGCGCCGTGGCGATCGATGGCGACGAAGCGGTATTTTGTCTCCGTAGAAGCGGGAGCACCGGTTTTCTCGGAGGCGACGGGCAACTCAATCTTCGTCGTTTGCTCCAAAACGGGCGTCGCAATCATGAAAATAATCAGCAGACAAAAGCATAAATCGAGAAGCGGAGTTACGTTAATCTCCGACATCGGCGTCATTTTGTGCCGTCTTGAAAAATTGCGCGCCATCAGGGAAACTCCTTTTTCTCAAATTATTCCCACGAAGGACGGGAACGCGGAAGAGTTCCCTTTTCGGGTGCAAAATCATTTTCCGTATCCTCGCGCAAAAACGGATTGCTTCCAGGCACACCGGCGGAAGCGGGAACGCTTTCCGAATTTTTCTGTTGTTCGCGAAGTTCCTCCAGAAGCTCGATTTCAATTTGATCCGCAACGGCGGAAGCAAAATTGTCCAACTCCGTGCCGAGCTGGCGCGTTTGCCCCAAAACCCAATTGTAGGCGAAGGACGCCGGAATCGCCAAAAGCAAGCCGGCAGTCGTCGCCACCAAGGCTCCGGAAACGCCGGGCGCGAGCTCTGCGATGGACGCTTTTTCCGTCAGCGCGCCAAAAGTTACCATCACTCCCCAAACCGTTCCGAGAAGCCCGAGAAACGGTCCCCCGGAAATAAACGTGCTCAGCGGAATCATACCTTTTTCGTAGCGAGCCGTCACGCGCCCGATTGCACGCTGAACGGAATTTTCCACGTGTCCCATGCAAACGCGCACATCGCTCTCGCCCGTTATTTTTCCCCGGTGCTGACGCAGTGCGCGCAACGCCGAATCCAGAACCTGCGCATACGGCGAAACCGTTCCCGCAGAAGGAAGCGTGCCGATTTCCGTTAACTTTTCCTCGCGGTGAAGCTGGGCTTCAAACGCCAAATTTTCTTTGCGCAATGCACGCAAATCGACAAATTTTTGCAAAATCGTCGAAAACGACCAAATCGAGCAAATGCCGAGAATCCCGACGACAATTTTTGCCGCCGTGTCGCACTGTTCCCAATACCACATCAGCGGGCGGGAACTCGCAAAAAAAACAAACGCGTTATTTAACATTCAGAAAAAAAAATCCTTTAGGAAAAAGGAAATGATTTTGCGCTCCCGCTTTCAAGGTTTTATTCGGAAATTCTATTCACAAAAGGGAAAAGCCCGGACACGGGCGCACAAATTACGCAGGTTTCCCTGCGGGAACCGAAAGCGGGCGACCTGTTCGCCGTCACGGTTATTGTGAAGAAAAGAGAAAACAGCGTTATGAAAACAAAGGCATATGCCACAACCGCAAGCTCTATGAGAAGAACAACGCAACGAGCCAACGGGCGTTGTGTTAGCCACTGCGTTTTCATAAACGGGAAACTCGAAAGACGAAATTTGGTTGTGCACACACAGATGAGCAGGAGAGCAAGGAACATCCCCCAAACAGTCATTTCTGTGGATAAATCCTCCGGACCGGGATAAGGCTTCGATTTTTCTGCGTATAGCAGAATCCGTTTTCTCTTTTGCGGGAACGGCGTAGCGTGGCGGAAAAAACCGTCGCAATGCTCGAAAAAGCACTTTCCGGCTCGGCAGATCCTACGGTGAAAAGCTACCAAATCAACAACCGCCGCATCAACCGCTATTCCGCAACGGAATTGCTCGACCTGCTCCAATATTGGCGCAAACGCGTTGCCGCCGAAAAAGCGGCGGAGCGCGGCACCCCGCAAGACGTGAAGTTCTTTTTGTAAAGCGATGAACAAGGCTACTTCAGACAGCGAGTGCCGCCGCTTGCGGAATAACGGCAATCTTGTCGAAAGTCTCGTGCTTTTCGGCTTCGACAACTTCGAGGTCGTAAAACGCCTGCATGTTGAGCCAACTTTGCGCGTCCGTTCCCAACGCACGGGCAATCCGTATCGCAGAATCAGCGGAAACGCTTCGTTTACCTTTGCAGATACCGCAAAGCACGGCCGGCGAGATTCCCGTAATTTTGGCAAATCGATATTGCGAGACGCCCAATTCTTCAAGCGTTTCGCGAAGCAGTTCACCCGGGTGATACGGGGCAAAGATTTTGTTTTTATTCATGATGATTTCTCCTTCGGGTTTAGTGGTAATCACAAAGCTCTACGTCATAAGCGTTCCCGTTTTGAAAACGGAAAACGATTCTCCATTGATTGTTTACGCGAATCGAAAAGAACCCGTCGCGATCTCCGTGCAAAGCCTCAAGCCGATTTGAAGGCGGCATTCTTAAAAACGAAAGCGTCTGCGCCGTTGCAATCAAAACCAACTTTTTCCGAGCTCTTTCGAGGATTTCCGGAGAAAACCGCTTTACGCGTTCCCGCGCAAAAATCCGTGCAGTGTCTTTGTCTGCAAAGCTTTCAATCATAATTCCGAAAATAGAAACTAATTTCTAAAAAGTAAATTAAAAACAATGAATTTTTTCCAAACACTAAAATCCGTATTAAACCGCGGGAACGATTCCGGAAAGGCGCGTTCCCGCGGGCAAAAATTTCGCATTCCGCAACGCGGGGCTCCCGTTTCCGCGCGCGGATATTCTCCCGAGCTTGGCGAGTGAAAACCGTAGCGTTCACGCTCGACGGCGGCGGATTAAAAATGAGCTTTAACACCGACTATTAATTTACGCCGGGAAAACTGTTGACGTAACGAATCGTAAAATCCGGATGTGCATCCACAATGCGAATTTTGTAATCGGGAAAGCGGTCCACGATTTGCCATTTCCCGCAACTGTCCGGAAAACGTTCCACAAGTTGGACGCGCAAATCCTCGTGATGCTCGACAATCTTCACGTCGTAATCGGCAAACGAATCCACAAACCGGATCCGCCCGTAAACGCCTTCAAACGGAACACCCTTTTTCGCCGCGAGTGCAGACGGGATTACGAGCACGGAAAACAAGCAGGCAACGAGAACGAGACGTTTCAGGAATGTTTTTTGCTTCATAGGTGAGTTTAACGTTTATTCACTAAAACAGTTCAAGAAAAAAGAAAAGACCCGCATTTCTGCGGGTCTTGAAAGTGGTAGCCGGTGCAGGACTCGAACCTGTAACCAATTGATTAAGAGTCAACTGCTCTACCATTGAGCTAACCGGCCAAAAAGAATGTTCGGAGAAGATGAACTTTTTCCGGGGGCTCGACAAGCTTTTTTTTGAAAAAAAAAGTTTTAAAGACTATTTGGCGAACGGTGCCGCCCCGCTCCCGGATTCCCATTCGACAACACGTCCGGCGCGGAGCGACGCGGGAACGTCGACGAGGCGCTGATTGGACGAGCCGCGAAAACGCAGATTTTTCGTATCGCGCAAAGCCATGACAAAAGGTCCGTCGACAAGCACGTCGAGCCACGGAAGCAATTTTTTCATTTTTTCGTCGGCGAAAATTTCCTCGAAGAGAAATCCGGTGTAGCACCAAATCGTTTTTTGCGGGAACGCGGTTTTGATAAGTTTTGCCAATTCCGCAAAGGCTTCCGCCTGATAAAGCGGATCACCGCCCGTAAACGTGATGCCCGAATCCGGAGATTCCGCCATAACGGCATCCGAAATTTCCTGCGGCGTCATCGGCGTTCCCGCGGCAAAATCCCATGTTTGCGGATTGTGGCAACCCGGGCAATGGTGTGCGCATCCGGCGCAATAAATGCTGGTGCGAAGCCCGGGACCGTCCACAATCGTGTCGGGAACGATACGAAGAACACGAATTTTCATTGTTTCATCTCAAAAAAAGACGGGAGAAGCGACAATCCTGCCGCTTCTCCCGTTTTTGTTAATCGTGCTGAACGCGGTCGCGGAGTTCGGCAAGCTTAGCGTTGTTCCAGCGCGAAGTCGTGCCGACGAGATAGCCCGTGATGCGCTGAATCGTGTCGATATTTTTACTTCCGCAAAGTTTGCACTGCGAATAGTTTTCTTCGACATTTTCGTCGCCGCAATCCATGCAACGATTGCGCGTGTGGTTCACGGACGCGTAGCCGATGTTGTATTTATCCATCAAATCGACGATGGATGAAATGGATTCCGGATTCTTCGTCGCGTCGCCGTCGATTTCGACATAGAAAATGTGTCCGCCGCGGGCGAGTTCGTGATACGGAGCTTCGATTTTCGCCTTATGCGTTGCCGAGCACTTGTAATACACGGGAACGTGGTTGGAGTTTGTGTAATATTCGCGATCGGTGATGCCGGGGATTTTTCCGTAAACTTTTTGGTCGATGCGCGTAAAGCGTCCGGAAAGACCTTCCGCCGGCGTTGCAAGCACGGAGTAGTTGTGCTTGTAAAACTCGCAGTATCCGTTCACGCGGTCGCGCATGTGCGTTACGATGCGTAAGCCGAGATCCTGCGCTTCCTGATCTTCGCCGTGATGCTTGCCGATGAGTGCGACGAGTGCTTCCGCCAAACCGATAAAGCCTATCCCGAGTGTGCCCTGGTTGATGACGGATTCGATGGTGTCGTTCGGGGAAAGCGCGGACGAGCCGACCCAAAGCGCGGACATCAGCAACGGGAACTGCTTCGCCAACGCCGTTTTTTGAAATTCAAAGCGTTCGTGCAACTGTTTTGCCGTCGTATCGAGCACGGAGTTGAGTTTTTCAAAGAAAATCGTAATGCGGCGGTTTTGGTCTTCGGCGTCGCGGCTTTCGAGCGCCAGACGAACAAGATTAATCGTCGTAAACGAAAGGTTCCCGCGCCCGACGGAGGTTTTTTCGCCGAAACGGTTTTCGAAAACGCGCGTGCGGCAACCCATCGTCGCCGTTTCGTAAATGTAGCGTTGCGGATCGTCTTCTTTCCACTTTTCGTGCTGATTGAACGTCGCGTCGAGATTGAGGAAGTTCGGGAAAAAGCGGTGCGCGGAAACTTTGCAGGCAAGCATGTAAAGGTCGTAATTGCGATCCGTCGGCAAATAGCTCACGCCGCGTTTCTTTTTCCAAATCTGAATCGGGAAAATTGCCGTCGCGCCGTTCCCGACTCCGCGATCCGTCGTCAGAAGAATTTCGCGAATGATGCAACGCCCTTCCGCCGAGGTGTCCGTGCCGTAGTTAATCGAGCTGAAAACGACCTGATTTCCTCCGCGGGAATGAATCGTGTTCATGTTGTGGACGAACGCTTCCATCGCCTGATGAACGCGCTCGACCGTGCGGTTGATGGCATGTTGCATCAGGCGCTCGTCGCCTTCGCAAGCACTGAGAGGACGCGGCAAATAATCTTTGATTTCCGCATTGTAGAGGCGGGAAAGATCTTCACCCGTGTAAGATTCGAGCTGCTTCACTTCCTCGATGTAGCTCTTGCGAACAAAGGGCGCGAGATAAAAGTCAAACGCCGGGATCGCCTGCCCGCCGTGCATTTCGTTTTGCGCCGTTTCCATCGAAATACACGCGAGAATGCTCGCCGTTTCAATGCGTTTCGCCGGACGGGACTCGCCGTGCCCGGCAAAAAAGCCGCCGTTCAAAATTTTATCGAGCGGATGCTGCACGCAGGTGAGCGATTTCGTCGGGTAGTAATCCTTGTCGTGAATGTGAATGTAGCCTTTGCGCACGGCTTCCTTCACTTCCGGCGTGAGCAAATAATCGTCCACGAAAGGTTTCGTCGTTTCGCTCGCGAACTTCATCATCATTCCCGCCGGCGTGTCTGCGTTCATATTCGCGTTCTCGCGGGTAACGTCGTTCGCTTTTGCCTCGATGATTTCGAGGAAAATATCGCGCGTTTTCGCCTTGCGAGCCACGTTGCGCTGCTCACGATACGCAATGTATTTACGCGCAACATCTTTGCGCTCGGATTTCATCAGCTCGTTTTCGACGAGGTCCTGAATCGCTTCAACCGACATCGATTCATCGCCGTGATATGCGATACGCTGCGCAATCTGCATCGCAAGCGCGATATCTTCGCCCTGCTCCGTTGCAAGCATCGCCTTTTGAATGGCGCCGACAATTTTATCCGTGTGAAATCCGACCTTGCGGCCGTCGCGTTTGACTACTGTAAGAATCATGAGTTTTCTATGGGTTTTAAATTAAAAAACGAGGATTTCGCCGACGTTCCCGTTATCGAAAAACGAGGCGAATGAGAAAAAAAACTGCGTTCGCCTTCCCGCCGCGCAACAAAAACTTATTCACAAATTTGCGCGCGTTTATTCATGCGGATTTTCCCTGAATTTTAATTTTGAGCTTGACGGGAACGCCCCGAAAAAGAGACTCATATTAATAAAATTAAATATATAAATAATTAAATATGATATAAAAATCCGAGCATTTGAGCGATACAGATTTTTAGAGCTTTTCTTAAACAAAACCCGCGGCCTACAACCGCTTTCACGGTAAGAACGTCTGCGTATGAAAAAAACGATCCCGAACGAGTTCGCCTTTGAGGAACTCTTGGAAGAAGCAGCCGAGCATTTAAAAGTGCTCGGACATCCGCAGCGTTTACGCATTCTCGATTTTCTGCGGGAAAACGGCGAATCCCGCGTCGGCGAAATCGTCCGCAGAACCAAGCTTTCGCAGGCGACGGTTTCGTTTCACCTCAATAAAATGCGTCGTAGCGGGCTCGTTATTTCACGGCGCGAAGCCCGGGAAGTTTACTATTGGATTGCCACCGAAACGGCTCAAGTGGTTGCCGACACGCTTCACCGCAAACACGAACGCGCGCTCGGTTTAGATCCGTTGAAATAGTCAAATAAATACAAAAAAAAAGCGTTCCCGCTGAAAACGGCTTTTGCCGTGCGGGAACGCTTTTTTTGCCTGAAGGCTTTTCGTTTTTGCTTATTTACGTTCGAAAAGCTTGCGAATTTCGGCACCGACGATTTCGACGGTGTGTTTGCCGAGCTGTTCGCGCTTCTTGGCGAGCGTCGGCGCGCCCTTTCCGGCTTCGCGGAGCCAATCCTTGGCGAATTTGCCGGTCTGGATGCGTTCGAGAGATTCTTTCATGCGCTTTTTCACGTCCGGCGTGATAATTTTCGGTCCGTTGTAGTATTCGCCGAATTCCGCCGTATTGGAAATCACGCCGTTCATCGCCGCGATACCCTTGTTGTAAATGATATCGACGATGAGTTTTGCTTCGTGAACGCATTCGAAATACGCCATTTCCGGCGGATAGCCCGCTTCCGTGAGCGTTTCGAAACCGTATTTCATGAGGTCGACGAGACCGCCGCAGAGCACGTTTTGTTCGCCGAAAAGATCTTCGTAGGTTTCCTGCTCCATCGTGCATTCGAGCACGCCGCCGCGGGTAAGACCTTCCGCCTTGGCAATGGCGAGTGCCGTTTGCAGAGCCGTTCCCGTCGCGTCCTGGAACACGGCGACGAGCCCCGGACAACCGAAACCTTCTTCAAACACGCGGCGGACTTCCGTTCCCGGTCCTTTCGGCGCAACCATGATGACATCGACATCCGCCGGCGGCACGATGGTTTTGAAGACGTAGGCGAACCCGTGCGAGCAGCAGAGCGTTTTGCCCGGCGCAACGAATTTCTTAATTTGTTTTTCGTAAACTTCGTTGTGCTTTTCGTCCGGAAGAAGGATGTGGATAATGTCTGCCTTTTTCGCAGCTTTATCGACAGGCATTACTTCAAAGCCGTCCGCTTTCGCCGCCTTGAAAGATTTGCCCGCGCGCACGCCGATGATAACATTCACGCCGGAGTCGCGCATGCAAAGAGCCTGAGCGCGCCCTTGTGCGCCGTAGCCGAGCACTGCAACGGTTTTCCCTTTAAGGACGTCAAGCGACGCGTCTTTTTCGTGGTAAACTTTTACGCTACCGACGGGAACCTTTTTACCGCTTACAGCTTTTTTCGCGGGAACGGGTTTCTTGGCGGCGCAGGCTTTTTTAGTGCAAGCCTTTTTCGCGGGAGCGGGTTTCTTAACAGCCGCAACCTTCTTCGTAGGAGCTTTTTTCGTAGCCATAATAATTTGAATAAAAATTAAATTTTAATATGAGAAAAAAAATTATCCGCGCACGGCGTTAAGTCCGCGTTCGAGCGAGAGCGTTCCCGTGCGTGCCATTTCGATGATTTCGTAATTTTCGAGCAACTTCATGAGCGTTTTCACCTTATTCGCGTTCCCGGTAACTTCAAGAATCAGGCTTTCGAGAGAAACGTCAATCACCTGCGCACGGAAAATTCCGGCGATTTCGAGAATTTGAGAGCGCGTTTCCTGATTCGCCTTCACTTTCACCATGACGAGTTCTCGGGAAACAAAATCCACACCGTCAAAATTTTGAACGGTAACGACATTTATCAGTTTTTCAAGCTGACGAACGCAACGGTCAAAACCGGCATCGTCCGCAACCACCGTCGCCGTAATACGCGAAAAACGAGGATCATTTGTCGGACCGACATTGAGCGTTTCGATATTAAAACCGCGTCCGCTAAGCAAACCGGAAACACGGGCAAGAACGCCAAATTTATTTTCAACCAGAGCAGAAAGGGTGTGCTTGTTCATACTGCAAAAAGATGGTGGACGCTGAGGGACTCGAACCCCCGACCCTCTCGGTGTAAACGAGATGCTCTAACCAACTGAGCTAAGCGTCCGAAAACGTGTATCTTTTCAATATGCCGAGATTTTCGCGTCCGCGCAAGTGTATAAATTCGTAAAAAGAATAAAAACCGGAGCGCGGGAACGTAAAAATCGCCGGACTCCGGTTTTATTTTTCGAAAAAAAAAAAAGAAAAAGAAACAAGCAGCTTTTAAATGCTCATCAACTTTTCGAGCGCGCCGAGATAAAGCTCGCGGGATTTTTCCACGATGTCCGCCGGAAGCGCGGGAGCGGGCGGTTGCTTGTTCCAGTCGAGGCTTTCCAGATAATCGCGCACGAATTGTTTGTCGAAAGACGGTTGCGATTTGCCCGGCGCGTAGCCGGCCTGCGGCCAGTAGCGGGAAGAATCCGGAGTCAAAACTTCGTCAATGAGGAACAAATTATTTTCATCGTCGAGCCCGAATTCGAATTTCGTGTCGGCGAGAATCAAGCCGGCGTGGTCGGCGACTCTGGTTCCGAGCGCGAAGAGCTCAAGCGTAGCATTTTTAACTTTTTCAAAAACCGCGTTCCCGAGAATTTCCGCGCACTGCGCTTCGGTAATCGGCTCGTCATGCCCTTCGGCGGCTTTGGTCGAAGGCGTAAAAATCGCTTCGGGAAGCTTTTGGCTTTCGAGCATTCCCGCCGGGAGCGCGTGGTCGAGAATCGCCTGCGTTTTTTTGTATTCTTTCCAGCCGGAACCCGCGAGGTAGCCGCGAACGACGGCTTCGATCGGAAGCGGTTTCAGCTTGCGCACAAGCATCGAGCGCGCGATGAGTTGCGGGAAATCCTTCAGCAATTCCGCAATCGCTTTGTCGTGCTCGGGAACGAGGTGCGTCGGCATAATTTTCGCCGCCTGTTCAAACCACCAAAGACTGATTTGCGTGAGCAAAACGCCTTTGCCGGGAACGCCGTTCGGCATAATTGCGTCAAACGCGGAAATGCGGTCGGTCGCGACGATCAGAATTTTGTCGCCGAGGTCAAAAATTTCGCGCACTTTTCCGGAGGCGATTTTTTTGAAGGGAAGACCTTCGACACTCATGAGTGCCTCGGTCGGCAGGCTGTTGCGGATTTCTGCGATGTTCATGCTAAAAAAAAAACTAAGCGTTCATTTTTAAATTCTCATTTACGGGAACGCAAATTGAAATTTGCCGAATATATTACTTTGCAACATCAGGATACTTGCGATACGCAAAAAAAAGCGAAACGCCTTTTTGGCATTTCGCTTTTTTTAACGAATTTCGTTTCCGAGAATAATTTCTCTTCGAAGAACTCGTCAGTATTTCCCTTCATTTCCCGCAGAGGCAGCGGAGTTGACCGGGGAGCGGTCAGCACTCGGAGCGTCTCCGGCAACGGAATCCGAGCCGTAGTAGAGCGGATCTACCGTAGCGGAAACCGCCGTCGTGCTCGAAGCCGCCGGAGACGAATCCTTCGTCGTGTCGACAACGACTTCTTCAATTTCGTTCTTGATATTGCCCGGAACCGGACCGAAGCTCGTGCGCCCGCTGGCGGAAATCTTGGCGGATTTTCCGCTCGTCAGGCGAATCGAAGCGCGTCCCGTCGGCGTTACGGCAATGGCACCGTCCACGCAACCGGCAGCCACGGAACTTCCGGAAACGGAAACGTAAAACGTCGTTCCCTTAACGGAAACATTCCCTGCGTGAGTTTTGACCGTGAGGCTGGAGCCCGGGAGCAATTTCGCGACTTTGAAATATGCCATCCCCTGAATCAGATTCACCGTGGTGAGAGAACCTGCGGTGGCTTCAGGTTCTTTCGCGAACGAAGTAAAATCCTGCCCGTCAACAGCGGTCGGATCGTTTTGGTCGAATTGAACAAAATCAATCGTCGTTCCCGGCTTCAGCACGATGACGGTTCCGTTTCCGAGGGCGACTTTTGCCGTGGAATTTTCGTCCGTAACAAGGCGCGTATTCGCACGGAAATAATCGCCGGCGTTGACTTGCTTTTGGGCTCCGTCAGCAGAAACAAAAACGACCGTTCCCGCAACGGAGTCAACGGCGATATTTCCGGGGGCGGCAGCAAAGGCAGCGCTCGAGGCAAGCACGAACGCGAAAACCGAAACAAGCTTAATCAATTTCATAGTGTTTTCCTTGGTAGTAGTATTAAAAAAGTATCGGGATTATTTGTTTTGGTCGGAAACTTTGCAAGCCCAATTTCAAAGATTACGCGAAAAGCCGCAATTCCAACCGAAAGCCCCCCCCCCCGTTTTTTTTTCTTCGCAAAAAATTTAGCGCGCACTGCGAAAGCATAAAAATCTTCCGCGTTCCCGCGTTTGTTCCGTCGTTTCGCGTTCTTTTTCTAAAATTCAATTTGCGGGAACGCGGAGAAAAGCGTATCGTTGCGTGTTTACATTTTTTTTAAAACGATGACGCACGACATTCCGAAAAATTACGAATCCGCACAGGTCGAATCCCGTTGGTATGAAAACTGGGTCGATAAAGGCTGCTTTACCGCCGATCCCGCGCGCGTAAGCGAAAGCCGTCCGGCGTATTCCGTCGTCATTCCGCCGCCGAATGTGACGGGCGTGCTTCACATGGGGCACGTGCTCAACAACACGATCCAGGACATTCTCGTGCGCAAGGCACGTCTCGACGGAAAGGAAGTGCTTTGGCTTCCGGGAACGGACCACGCAGGCATCGCCACGCAGGTCATGGTCGAAAAACAGCTCAAAAAGGCGGAAGGCAAAACGCGCCACGACCTCGGGCGCGAAGCGTTTCTCGAACGCGTTTGGGATTGGAAAAAAGAAAAAGGCGGCATCATCATCAATCAGCTCAAAAAGCTCGGTTGCTCCTGCGACTGGTCGCGGGAACGCTTCACGATGGACGAACGCTACTCGCGTTGCATCCAGAAAATCTTCGTCGACCTTTATAAAAAAGGCTACATCTACCGCGGCAAACGCATGGTGAACTGGTGCCCGGCATCGCTTACGGCACTCTCGGACGAAGAAGTCATCATGGAGCCGCACAAAGGCTTCCTTTATTATTTCAAAATCGAAATCGCCGAAGAACCGGGAACGTTTTTGACGATTGCGACGACGCGCCCCGAAACGATTCCGGGCGACTCCGCAATCGCCGTTAATCCCAAGGACGAACGCTACGCGAAATACATCGGCAAGCACGCGATTCGCCCGCTCCCGTGCGAAAATCAGGAACCGATTCCGATTGTCGGCGACGAATCCGTCGAGTTTGAATTCGGAACCGGCGTGCTCAAAGTAACGCCCGCGCACGACAAAACGGACTTTGAAATCGGTCGCCGCCACAATCTCAAAGCGACGGATATTATGAATCCCGACGGCACGATGAACGCGCTCGCGGGAAAAGACCTCGCGGGAATGGAACGCTTCAAGGCGCGCGACAAATCCGTCGAACTCCTCCGCGAACTCGGTTTGCTCGTCAAGGAAGAACCTTACGAAAACAAAGTCGGCATGAGCGAACGCGCGAAAGTGCCGATTGAGCCGCGCCTTTCCGAGCAGTGGTTTTTGAAATATCCGAGCGTTCCCGCCGCCCGCGAATGTGTGGCTTCCGGCGCAATGAAATTTCACCCGGAACGCTGGAGCAAAGTTTACGAGCACTGGATGGGCAACCTGCAGGACTGGTGCATTTCCCGTCAGCTTTGGTGGGGGCACCGCATTCCCGTGTGGTATTCCAAGAGCGATCCCGCGAAAATTTACTGCGACGTTACACCGCCTGCTGACGCTGAAAACTGGGAACAGGATCCGGACGTGCTCGACACCTGGTTCTCCTCGTGGCTGTGGCCGTTTGCGACGATGGGCTGGGACATGGACACGCCCGACGCCGAAATGCCGGAACTTTTGAAAAAATTCTACCCGACGAGCGACCTCGTTACCGGACCGGACATCATTTTCTTCTGGGTCGCACGCATGATTATGGCAGGCTTTGAATGGCGCGGCGAAATGCCCTTCCGCAACGTGTATTTCACGGGAATCGTGCGCGACAAACTCGGGCGAAAAATGTCGAAAACGCTCGGAAATTCGCCCGACCCGCTCGACCTCATCGCGCGCTACGGCGCCGACGCGCTCCGCTTCGGCACAATGCGTTCCGCGCCGCTCGGTCAGGACGTTTTGTTTGACGAAAAGAATGTCGAACTCGGACGCAATTTCTGCAACAAACTCTGGAACGCTTCCCGCTTCCGCCAAATGAGCGGACCGATGGCAGACAATTCCTCGCTCGAAGCGATTGTTTCCCGTATCGTTCCCGAGCTTTGCGACGCCGACGACCACGCGATTTTAGACGGGCTCGTGCGTCTCGTTCGCGGCTGTGCCGACGCGCTCTCCAACTACGAATTTAACGCTTACACGCAAGCGCTTTACGCGTTTTTCTGGAACGATTTCTGCGATTGGTATGTCGAAGTGGCAAAAACGCGCCTTGCCGACGAAAAATTGCGCGGGAACGTGCTCGCGATTCAGGATTTGTGCCTGCGTCAATTCCTGCTTTGCCTCGCGCCGCTCACGCCGTTTATCGCGGAAGAATTGTATCACCTGCTCGGATACATTCCTGAAGGAGAATTTTTACAATCGCAAAAACTTGCTTCCGCCGACGAACTCGCGGGAACGCTCGAAAAACGCGGCTTGAAAATCGACGCGACGGCAGTGAATGACATCGCGCAAATCCGTGAATTCGTCACTCAGGCGCGCGCGCTCAAATCGCACAACAACGCGGGAACAAAGAAAGATTGCCTCTTCCGCCTCGTGCTCAAAGATGCCGCCGCCGGAGCCTTGCTCGAACGCAATGCCGCCAAGCTCAAAACACTTATCGGTGCAAAGGAAATCGAAATTCTTTCCGAAAAATCCGAAAACGTCGGCGCGTCCGCGGTTACGCCGCTCGGCACGCTTTCGCTCGACACGACGGGATTGATCGACGTCGCCGCCGAAACGAAACGCCTCACCAAAGAGTTGGAGAAACTCGACAAGGCGGTCGCGGCGGGAACGGCAAAAATCAACAATCCGGCGTTCGCCTCCAAAGCGCCCGCGCACATTCTCGAAGGCGCGAAAAAGCAACTCGCCGAAACCCAAGCCAAGCGCGACGAAGTCGCCAAGCTCCTCGAAAGCCTGAAAAAAGCGTAGCGCAAAGGAGAACAGCCGTCTCGGCTGTTTGTTCGAAAAGCATTCGAGACGCCTGTTCTTCTTTGATTTTATCGACAATCCACACCGGATTGGTAGCGTTTTATGCATGAAGCTTTCGCAATATGCCATTTACGTTTCTCCCAATGCTGATATGGAAATAGCAAGTTGCGGATTTTACGATCCGAGAACAAAAATTCTAAAAACGCAAAGAAATCTTCCGCATTGGGACCAGGAGAAAAAATTCTTTTTTGTAACCTTTCGTCTTGCGGACTCTATTCCCCAGGAAATTTTAAGACGTCTGAGAGAAAAACGTGATATTTGGCTTACATTACATCCGAAACCTTGGGACTGCATAGTCGAAGCGGAATATTATAAAAAATTCCATTTCCCTCTTGAAAAATTTTTAGATGAAGGATTCGGCTCTTGTATTTTACGGGAAGCACGTATCTGCCGTATTGTTCACGATTCGCTTCGCCATTTTGACGGGCAACGCTACGACTTATTTTGTTTCGTGATTATGCCTAATCACGTTCACGTACTCCTTAGAACTCGGCAGCAGTTTAATTTATCGGAAATTCTGTTTTCGTGGAAAAGCTTTTCAGCTCATGCGATAAATCGGGTCTTACGAACTTGCGGACGTGTTTGGCAGGCAGAATCATGGGATCGTATAATACGTTCCCGCGCACATTTCGACCGTGTGTTTAAATATATTTTGGATAATCCCCGATAATAAAGCTTATGTTTGATCGGTGCGAATTAAACAAAAGAACAGGCGGGACGCCTGTTCTCCTTTAGTCATCCTACTTAATTTCCCGTCGTTTTACACTCGGCGGAGACGCCTGCGCTTGCGGCGGGAGACACCGAGAGCGAGAGCTCCAAGTCCCGCGAGCAAACCGAACATCGACGGCTCCGGAATGGCGATTCCGCTGTCAATGAATTTCAGCGTTTCCGTGGAGCTGATTCCCAAAAAGTGGGCGTTATCAATTGTCAACGGATTGTAATAGTTGGGATCGACGGTTACGCCGTAATAGTGATCCGCGTCCATCAAAAGTTTATTCCCTCGGGTTGTAACAAGTGCCTTGTTCATATTGCCGGAATTGTGCGCGAATGCCGAGCCGCTGGAATCCGTCACCCACGCGGTGGTCATCAAGTTGGTTTCGGTATCGAAAGTTGCGCCCCAAAGCGTCACGGCGTGCGTGCTGTTTTTGATATCAATCACCAGTGCGTTCCCGGCGGAAAGCGCAGTATAAATCGCTTTGGACAAGCCGACGGTATAATCGTCGCCCGAAACCGTTTTTACTTCGTCAGAATATTTCCATGCGATTTCTTTCACAGATTCCGGCGTGGTGTAAGTATTTTCGTAAAAACCGCCGTTCCCGATAGGAAGATCAACATAATACTTTCCTTCCTCGTTTTTTATGAGGTCGTGTCCGTATAAGGAAACAGCATGGTGATGTCCTATCCAATAGCGATAAAGTTGCGACGCGTAGCCTCCCTTGTATGAATAATAAAATGAGCGATAAGTGTCGTAAACTTTAGTGCCTTGAGGGGCAGAGACACCTTCCGGAGATATTCCGATCGCGGGCGCATTCGGCGCGTTGTTTTCCTGCCAGTGCGCGATAACGTTGCTTCCGGCGGCTGCCCAGCAAGTCGGCGTCATTCCCTGCTTGTTGTTATAATAAGTCGTCGGGTCGTCCGGATTTACTCCGGTTGCGAAAACCGTAATTTCGGCAGCCGAAAGTGACGGGAGGTTCATTGAGATAGCAAAAATGAGCGCGAGTTTTTTCATATCTTGAAAGTTCTTTGACCGAAAACTGAGTAAGGCAGTAATATTTGTCAACGAAATTACTACAATACCAATAAAATATATAATAAACAATTTCCACTCACGACACCCGGGAACGCGTCGTTCGTTTGACACCTCAACCTTTCCGACACGGTGCGCAAGCATGTATCAATTTTCGTCTTTACAATGAAAAACGTTTCTTTAATCTTTGAAGCAACTTTTCACAACCCCTCCCAAAAACCTGTTTTGCTATGAAATATTTGAAGTTCGCAGCTATTTCCACATTCGTTGCCGCCGCCGCATTCCTTTCTGGTTGCGCAGGACACGACACGAACCACAAGGGTTCCGGCGTTACCGCCGAAGCCTCTCACAATTTCCTCGGAATTGTGAAAACGAATCCGGGTTCGTATCGCTATGTGGACGAAGCCGGCTCTATCGTTATTCGCACGGAAGATCTGTGGTGCCGTCGCGATTTTTCCGGCGACAACGTTTCGCTTCTCTGGGGCTTGGTCAATATTAACGACTATTAATCCGCCCATTTTTCAACCGCACTTTTCGGCTTCGGGATTGATGTTCCGAAGCCTTCTTTTTATTCCCGAAAACGATGAATTTGCCCTCTTTCAATGTTGCCCGCTTTTTGCAGGAATCCGCCGAACGCGTTCCCGAACATTGCGCCATTCGCTACCCGCGGGGACGCCTTCCGGACGGCTCCATCGACTACGAAGAACTTTCCTTTGCAGAACTCGATGCCGTTACGGCGGGAACGGCGGACTATTTTAAATCCCTCGGCATCCGCGCGGGAACGCGAACGTTACTGATGGCGCGCCCGGGGCTCGATTTGATTCTATGCGCCTTTGCGCTGTTTCGCCTCGCCGCCGTTCCCGTCGCGATTGACCCCGGAATGGGCTTGAAAAGTTTTCTGCGCTGCGTGGAAAATACGGCTCCGGAAGCACTCGTGGGAATTCCTCTCGCCCAATGGGTGCGTCGCGTATTTTTCAAAAAATTCTCCTCCGTGAAAATTACGGCGACGGTCGGCACGCGCAAGTTCCGCCGGGAAATTGAGACGCGTTCACGACGCGCGGATTGCGAGCGCGAAATCGTCCGTGCGGAAGCGGATTGCCTTGCCGCCATTCTTTTCACCAGCGGCTCTACGGGCGCGCCCAAGGGCGTTTGCTACACGCATGGAATGTTCGACGCACAACGTGAAATCGTGCGGGATTTTTACGGAATTTGCCCGGGCGAAGTGGATTTGCCGCTACTGTCCATTTTTGCGCTTTTCAATCCGGCACTCGGCATGACAACCGTTACGCCCGAAATGAATCCGTCCAAACCGGCAACGCTTAATCCGGAAAAAATCGTGCGCGCGATTCGCCAAAACAATGTCACCAACTCGTTCGGCTCTCCGATTCTTTGGCGCAAAATTGCCGAATATTGCGATGAGCGCGGAGAAACGCTTCCGTCCGTGCGGCGCATCCTTTGTGCCGGCACGGCGGTTCCGCCTTCGCTGATGAAGCTTTTGCGAAAAATTTTGCCGAACGCCGAAATTCATTCTCCTTACGGCGCAACGGAAAACCTTCCCGTTTCCGACATTTCGGCAAACGAGGTGCTCTCTGCCACGGGAACGCAAACCGAGCAGGGAAAAGGCACCTGCACCGGAAAAATTCTCCCGCAAAACCGCGTCCGCATCATTCCGATTTCCGATGCGCCCGTCGCGTCCTTCGACAGCGTTCCCGCCCTCCCCGCCGGAACACCCGGAGAAATCTGCGTTTGCGGACCGACAACCACGCACCGATATTTCAACAACGCAAGCGCGACCGCCGCCGCAAAAATCAAAGACGCCGCCGACGGCTCCGTCTGGCATCGTATGGGAGACATCGGCTACCTCGACAACGAAGGCAGACTTTGGTTCCTCGGTCGCAAAGCGGAACGCATTGAAACCGCTACGGGAACGCTTTTCACCGAAGCCTGCGAACCGGTTTTCAACACGCACCCGGACGTGTTTCGCTCCGCGCTCATCGGACTCGGAGAACGCGGGAACGCCCTTCCCGCCATCGTCGTCGAACTCCGTCCGGGAACGTCCAAAGTCCGCCGCTCGGAAATTCTTGAAGAGCTCAAGGCTCTCGCTCAAAAATTTGAGCACACGCGCGGAATTTCCCGCTTTTTTATTCATCCGAAAAAATTTCCGGTGGACGTTCGCCACAACGCAAAAATCCATCGTCTCACGCTGAAAAAGTTTTACGAAAAAACAGCTCGGCGCTTGAAAAACACGGAACGTTAAGCCTGCCTGCCGCATCCGACGGGAACACCTCTACGGCAAATTTTTCGCGCGAAGTGGCGAAGATTGTTTACTTTCCGAGGATTTACCGTGCTCCAATTACCGACGCCATTCCTGCGGGATTTTCCAGATGCGGAGAATGCCCGCTTCCGGTAACGACAAGCATTTTCGCCTGCGGCATTTCCTGCGCCATCTTTTCGACGATGCCGCGGAATTTCATATCTTCTTCCCCGACGATGAGCAGAATTTCCGGCGCGGGGATTTCGGCAAGTTTTCCCCAAAGCGACGGTAGCGTTCCCGTGCCAAGCAAGCGCAAATGCGTTGCCCAGACGCTCTTATCCGCGCGCGCCCGCCGCTCAAGAAGACGTTCCCGCCACGGCGACGGCAAACGGCTCTGCGTCGCAATCAGCGGATGCTTTTTCCATTCCTCGTAAAATAATTTTGCGGAAGCGGTTGCTTCGATTTTTTTTGCTAATATTTCATCTGCGGCGCGCCGTTCTTTGCGTTCCCGCTCCGTTGCAAGCCCGGGCGACGAGGAAACGAGCACAAGTTTATCGCCCGCGTTCCACGAAATTTCACGCTCCAAATGGAGCGCAATGCGTCCGCCCATGGAATATCCGAGCAGGATTCGCGGCGTTCCCGCAAGCCGCTCCCAACGGGAACGCAGGAAAGCGCAAAGCTCTGCCGGCGGAAGCGCGGGAAGATTCGGCGTATCCCAGCGCACGCCGTCCGCGCAATGCGTTTTCAAATATTCAAAATCGTCGCCCGCTCCCGTAAATCCGTGGAGGGCGAGAACAGCGCAAGACTCGGTTTTTTCAAAATTCATTTATGATATGCCGGGGGAAAATACAAAAAAAAGTGCGCCCGTTCGGGAACGCACTTTTTTCCTTATTCCGGGAACGGAAACAATCCGGAATTATTCGCCGCGCAATTTTTTGCAAAAGCGAGCAATGCGTTCGAGCCCCTTGCGAATCGTTTCGTCCGCCGTCGCGTAGCTCAAGCGAATATAGCCTTCCGCGCCGAAAGCGATGCCGGGAACGACGGCAACGAGCTCTTCTTCCAAGAGCTTTGCCGCAAATTCCGAGGAACTCATTCCGAAAGATTTAATATTCGGGAACAGATAAAATGCGCCCTGCGAACGGTAGCAGGAAATTCCCGGAATTGCATTCAGCCCTTCCCAAAGCATTTGGCGGCGGCGATCGAAACATTCCAGCATTTCCGCCACGGCCGCACGCGCCTTTTCCGGTTGCTCATAAACGGCAAGCGCACCGAATTGCGCAAAGCTTGTGCAGTTCGAAGACATTTGGCTTTGCAGATTCGCAATCGCCTTCGCAATCGTCGCCGGAGCGACAATCGTGCCGAGGCGCCACCCCGTCATCGCATACGTTTTCGCAAATCCGGAAGCCGTAATCACGAGTTCCGAAGCGCGCTCCGAAAATGTCGCCGGATGGCTGGAAGCGACACCGTCATAAGTCAAAAACGAGTAAATCTCGTCCGAAAGAATGTAAATATTGTGCTCAACGGCAACGGCGACCAAGGCTTCGAGCTCCTCGCGGGAATACACCGCTCCCGTCGGGTTGGACGGGGACGTAAGAATGAGCATTTTCGTCTTCGGCGTAATCGCGGCACGGAGCTGTTCCGGAGTGATTTTGAAGCCGTTTGTATCTTCCGCGAGAATAAATTTCGGCTCGCCGCCGGCAAGCTTCACCATTTCCGGATAGCTGACCCAATACGGAGCCGGAATAATCACTTCGTCCCCGGGGCTCACCGTCGCCACCACCGCGAGGTAGCAGGACATTTTTCCGCCCGGGCTGAGGACGACGTTGGCTTCCGTAATATTGCGAAAACCGCGCGCCGTGCAATCCGCCGCGATTGCCTTACGCAAAGGCAAAATCCCCGGCGTCGGCACATATTTTGTTTTCCCTTCGGAAAGTGCTTTTGCACACGCATCTTTGATGAACTGCGGCGTATCAAAGTCCGGCTCGCCGGCACCGAAGCCGCAAACGTCCTTGCCTTCGGCTTTAAGAGCCTTCGCCTTGGCGTCAACTGCCAACGTCGGCGACGGCGCAATATTTCGTGCCCAAACTGAAAGAGGAGAACAGGTGTTGCTCATTTTCGATAATAAATGCGAGGGTCAAAATTACTCTCTCCTTTCCCGAACGTAAAGCGAATAGTTCTAACAAGCGTTTCGAAATAAGATGTCGTCGCCGCGTTCCCGCAAAAAAAAAGCCTCCGGAGCCGTTTTTGGCTCCGGAAGCTTCGTGTTTAAAAATTTTCGTTTTTTGCTTTTTTTATGAAAATTTTTATTTTCTACGCTTCGAAGATTTTTTTGTCGCAGACTTTTTTGAAACGGACGGTTTCGCCGCGGGAACGGGAGCTTTTGCCGCAGGCTTCGGAGCCGGTGCAGGCTTCGGCGCGGGAACGGGCGTCTTTTCCTTCTCGTTTTTTTCCTCGGGTGCCGTTTTTACGGATTCCGCGACGGGATTTTCGGGAACCGCGACGGGCTTTTCGGGAACCACGACAGTTTTTACGGCGGGAACGGGCTTTTTCGGTTCCGGTTTTACCAATTTCGGCGGCGGCGGGAACGCGCCCTTACGCATCTCAATCGCGCTTTTATAAACTTCTTCGTATTTATCAACGGAGCGATCCCAAGAAAAATCCTTACACATGCCGTTGCGACGCACGACATAATAATCCGACGCGTGATCGTAATAGAGCTGGAGCGCGCGCTCAATCGCCCAAAGCAACGCGTGCTGATCCGCGTCCTGGAAGTTGATGCCGGTGCCTTGCCCCGGAGCTTTCGGCGACCACGCGGCGACGGTATCCACAAGCCCGCCCGTCGTGCGCACAATCGGCGGCGTGCCGTAAGCCATGGAATACATCTGATTCAAGCCGCAAGGCTCAAAGCGCGACGGCATGACAAAAAAGTCCGACCCGGCTTCAATCATGTGGGAAAGTTTATTGTCGTATCCGATCCGCGCATACATTTTCGACGGGAACGACGCCGCGATGCGCCCGAACGCGCTTTCCAGCGCGGGATCGCCGCTTCCGAGCAAGACGACCTGCATTTCCGCACGCGAAAGCAATTCCGGCAAAATTCCGGCAAACAAATCCAGCCCTTTTTGATCGTAAAGACGCGAAACAACGCCGAAAACGGGAACGTTTTCCTTTTCCGGCAAGCCGCAAGCCCTTTGAAGTTCCGCCTTGCAAATGCGTTTTCCCGTAAAATCTTCCGCGTGATAATGAGCGGGAATGTATTTATCCACGAGCGGAGACCATTCCTGATAATCAATACCGTTGATGATTCCCGTCAAATCGCGCGCGCGGTGTCGCAAAACGTGGTCGATGCCGAAACCGTATTGCGGAGTCTGAATTTCGTAGGCATAAGTCGGCGAAACAGTCGTAATTTTCGTGGAATGATAAAGCGCGCCTTTCATCATGTTCAAACCGCCGAGGCACTCGTAATTATCATTCGTAAAAAGTCCCCACGGCAAGCCGAGATAGTCGATAATACCTTTTTCGCAAAGCCCCTGGTGCTGGAGATTGTGGATGGTAAACACCGTTCCCGCGCGAGCGATGCGCCGCCAGTTGTCGCGGGTGTTGAGCATCGCGGGAACGAGCCCCGTCGTCCAGTCGTGGCAATGCACGATGTCGGGAATCCAGTTTGCCTGCTCGCAAAAATCAATCGCCGCGCGACAGAAAAACGCGAAGCGATACGCGTCGTCTTTGCGCTGCGAATAAACCTCCGGTGCTCCGAAGAAATGATTGTATTCGCAAAATTCAATTTGCGCCTTGTGAAACGGCACTTCCCACACGCGACAATCGCCATACATGCCGAACCCGAGCTCCACGCGCACCGGATCCGGATACGCGGTCCATTCCCCGACACGTTTCACGGAGCCGTAAAGCGGAGTAAACACGCGCACCTCATGTCCGCGCTCGGCAACAGCTTTTGTCAGCGCCGCAACGGCATCGCCAAGTCCGCCCGTCTTGGAATACGGCGCAATTTCGGGAGAAATCATCAAAATTTTCATAGCAGAATTTGTTTTTTTGAGTTATTTGAAAGAAAAAAAAAAAGAAGAACGGGAAAACCGCCGAGATTATCGCTCGAAAAAGACTTTCCGTAAAGGGAAAATACTTTTCGCGAAGCGCGCCCGCATTTCTTGCCCGATTGCCCTTCTATCTTTTTTGCATGGAAAACAAAAAAGCGTTCCCGCGAAATCGAACAAGGATTCACGGGAACGCTTTTTACGGATTCACAAAAATCAGCGGTTCGTGAGCATTTTCCGGATATTTTCCGAAATTTCCTCAATCGTGCCGAGGCTGTCGATGTGAAAATACGGAAATCTGCCCTTGAGCGATTCCAAGGGGCGCAAGGTCATTTCATCAAAAACGCGATAGCGCGTGCGCGTCTTTTCCGGGTCGATGTCGGTTTCGCGCACCGGCAAGCCTTTTTCCTGCATTTCGCGCCCGCGCTTGAGCTGGCGATCCACACTTTCCTGCTCCGTAACGAAGAGCATCAGAATATTGAATGAGGGCTTGGCGAATTTTTCCGGATTTTCCGCATGGAGCGCTTCGAGCTTTTTCTCCAAAAGCTTCAGGCAAGCCACTTGCCCGGCGGTGCGCGGAAAACCGTCCACGAGAACGCCGCCGCGGAATTCCGGTTGAACCAGTTTACGGAAAAGCAACGTGATGACTTCCTTGTCGCCGACCAGCGCGCCGGTCGCCTTGATTGCCTCCATTTCCGGAGTCTTCAAAAGGTCGCTCATCACGATCGGAGCGGACTTGTAGCCGAGTGCGCCGAGGATTGCGTCCGTTTGCGTGCCTTTGCCCGCCCCCGGAGCTCCGTTCAGCCAAAAAATCTCCTGCGGGAACGTCAGCGCGTCCTTGCCGAGCTTTTCTTCAAGGCGCGTCCAAATAGCTTCGAACAAAGCAATTGCCTCGGGATTGTTTTCGTCTGTTGCGTCGAATTTTTCGCTCATAACTTTTTACTGGTAAACTGGATTTTCGGCGTTCCCGCCGCCGGATTAATACGGAAGCGGGAATTTTTGGCAAAGCGTGCGCGCGATTTCGCGGGCTTCGGCGATTTTCGCCTCGTCGCGAATATTATCGATAACCGTCGTAATCGCCTTGGCGATAAGCTTCATTTCCGGCTCTTTCATGCCGCGCGAAGTTACGGCAGGCGTGCCGAGACGAACGCCGCTCGCCTGGAACGGAGAACGCGTTTCTCCGGGAACGGTGTTTTTGTTCGTCGTGATGTTTGCCGCATCGAGAGCGAGCTGCGCGTCTTTTCCGGTAACGTCGGGATGGCTTCCGCGCAAATCGATCAGAGAAAGGTGATTGTCCGTTCCGCCGGAAACGAGCTTAAAGCCGGCATTCATCAAGTCCGCCGCCAAAGTTTTCGAGTTGGAAACAATCTGCTTCGCGTAATCCTTAAACTCAGGTTTGAGAGCTTCTCCGAAACAAACTGCCTTCGCCGCAATCACATGCTCAAGCGGTCCGCCCTGCGCGCCCGGGAACACGGCAGAATCAATCGCCTTCGCCCATTCTTCGTTGCAGAGAATCAAACCGCCGCGAGGACCACGGAGCGTCTTGTGCGTCGTTGTCGTAACAAAATCCGCGTGCCCGACCGGCGACGGATGCACCCCGCCGGCAACCAAGCCCGCAATGTGCGCAATATCGGCAAGGAGCAACGCCCCGTTCCCGTGGGCGATTTCCGCCATGCGCTTAAAATCAATGATGCGCGCATACGCGGAGGCACCGACCGTAATCAGCTTCGGCTTTTCGCGCTCCGCCATCTCGGCGATTTCGTCGTAATTGATAAGCCCGTCTTCTCCTACGCCGTAGTGGACAACCTCGTAAAGCTTTCCCGAAAAATTCACCGGCGCGCCGTGCGTGAGGTGTCCGCCGTGAGCAAGATTCATGGTCAGAATTTTGTCGCCCGGCTGAAGCGCGGCAAAGTAAACCGCCATATTCGCCTGCGAGCCCGCGTGCGGCTGAACATTCGCGTGCTCCGCACCGAAAAGCTTTTTCGCACGGTCAATCGCGAGCTGCTCAACTTGGTCCACCCACTCGCAACCGCCATACCAGCGTTTGCGCGGGTAGCCTTCCGCGTATTTGTTGGTCAAAACGCTACCCTGCGCCGCCATCACGGCAGGAAGCGTAAAGTTTTCGGACGCAATCAACTCAATGTGCGACTGCTGGCGTTTGTATTCGCCTTCGATAAACGCCGCAACTTCCGGATCGAGTTGCGCAAGAGGTGTCGGATTAATTGCCATTGGATTTTTCTGCTTTGTGTTTAATAAAAAAATGAAAATCTGCCCCTACGCGTTCCCGCAGGAACAACCCTGCTCAAGCTTGCCGACGCGACGCGCGTGACGCCCGCCCTCAAATTCCGTTTTGAGAAAAATATCAAGCCAAGCCTTCGCATCTTCCGGCGCAATAAATTTTTGACCGAACGCAATCACATTCGCATTGTTGTGCTGGCGGGAAAGCACCGCCATTTCCGCATTATAACAATTCACGGCACGCACGCCCGGAACTTTGTTCGCCGCAATCGAAATCCCGACGCCCGTCCAACACACAAGCACGCCGAAATCAGACGTTCCCGCCGCCACATCACGCGCCACCGCCTGCGCAAAATCCGGATAATCCACAGACTCCTTCGAGTGCGTTCCGCAATCAACGACTTCCGCTCCGCTCCGGCGGAGATATTCGGCGAGAATTTCTTTCAATTCGAATCCCGCATGATCACTTCCGATGCTGATCTTCATGTTCGTTGAAAAATTTCAGCGAGTATGCCGAGAATCCGCGTTCCCGTCAAAGCCTTTTCCTTTGCAACTTCGCGCAAAAAATCTTCTTTCGCAGAAACGTAAAAATTTCGCGCTAAGACGTAAAAACCTCGCGCTAAGACGCTAAGACGCGAAGTTTTTTATAAAAAAATCATTCGTGAATATTCGTGTTTATTCGTGGTTTCTTTTTTAAACTTCGCGGCTTGGCGGCTTCGCGCGAAAAAAAAAACGTCCCCGCGACCGAAGCCACGGGAACGCAAAACAATTCACATTAAGAAAAAATCATTCCGAACATTTTACGAACGGGAACGCCGACGCCGCGCCGCAACAAGCGCAAGCGCGCCCGCTCCCGCCAACATTCCGAATGCCGACGGCTCGGGAACCTCAGGCGCCGTAGGCGGTGGAGTCGGCGTAGGCGTAGGAGCAGGTGTCTCTGGAGTTTTTACTCGGGAAAGCTTTGAAAATCTCCCCTCCGTAACAACAACACTTCCGCCCTCATCGTCAACAAAATGACCGAGATCTAATATCGCATTAGGATTAATGTTATTAAAAGTAGCCTCTATGTCCTTGTCCGCAGTCCAAGTTCCGTCAGTATCATTGGGACCACGGTAAACAAACTTCACCTTGTCGACAGCGTTGTAATCAGCAAACGCCTCAATAACAATTCTGTATGTATGCTCCCCGGCTTTTGTGTTCCCGTCAGCTGTCAAATCATCTTTCTGAACAGATGTATTTTTCCAATTAGCCGAATTTTGGTCATATTGTTCATTTGCATTGAGAACGTATGATGGAGCATTAACGTACAGGTCTCCATTCCCGACATCAACTCCCGGATGGAGAAACACATCTGCCGCCCCTCTATTTCCGATCGACCCGATATCGTAATAGTTACCGAACAAAATGGAGTTCCGATCCGCAGCTAAATATATATTGAAGATTGAGTCATTAACATCACCACTAGTTTTAAAACTAACCGTGAACTCTATTTCATAACGTGCATCTTGCCCTAAGTTGATATCATAGCTATCTCCCCAGTTATAGTTCGTTACGCCGGAACGAGAACTCGATCCAACCGGAGAGCAATGAAACTCAAACCAGCGATGAAAACCTCCGGAATCTGAATAATCATATCCGGAGATTCGGTCATCAATATTCCCCTCCGCCATTGCGCCAAGCGTTCCCGCCGCAAGGAGAGTTGTGATTAATAATGTGTTTTTCATGTGTATTTTCTAATTTGTGTTTTTTTTAATTTGAGCCTTCCGAGAACCGTTCCCGGACAAATTTGACTCAAATATCAAGTGGATTTTCGCAAAAAAAAAAGCGAATTGTCAAATTATTTTTACCATATTGGTAAAATTTATTTCTTCGCGCGAAGCCGCCAAGACGCAAAGTTTTTTATAAAAAAACCATTCGTGAATATTCGTGTTTATTCGTGGTTTCTTTTTTAAACTTCGCGACTTTGCGGCTTCGCGCGAAAGGGAACTCTGTGTCTCTGCGGCTCCGTGAGAGAAAATCGAAAAAAAGCGAAGAGAGAAAACTAAAACCAACTCAGCGACTCGGCTAAGCCGCCTTCGCGGTTGGAGAGCCGCCAAACTGCGGCGAATTCGGTTTTGAGCGTTCCCGCCATTTCGGCTTCGACGGCGGCGCGTGCGCTCGCATCGTTTTTCAAAAATGCTTCCGCTCGGCGCAACGCGGCATGTGCCATTTTTACGGCGAGCATCAGTTCTTTGAACGATAACGCATTTCGCGCGGCGGCGGGAACGCGCAACAAAATTTTCTCAATTTCCGAAATCCCGTCTTGCGCGGCGGCGATTTCGTCGGCGGGAACGCCGCTCATCACACTTTCAAATGCTTCACCTTTGGCAAAAAACATTTCGCGCGTAATGCTTCGATTTGTAATTTTTTTTGAAATACAATCGTCGAGTTTTCCGAAATTCAAAAGTGCTTCGGCGAAAGCTTCCGCCTCATCAAAAATCCCGAGTTCCTCAAAAATCCCGGCAAATTCCTTTGCGGTTTCGGGAACTTTCGCGCCCTGCATTTCTGCGGATGCGACGACGAGCGGAATCAGATTCGCGCAAAACGGATTGTGGTAGCCGAAATCGCCCCAAGTCGTAAGCAAAACGCCGCTCGCGCCGTATTTTTTCGCGGCGGAGCAAGCTTCGCGAATGTTTTTGAGCGCGTTTGTTTGGCGCGTGCCGAAGCTCAACCACGACGAAGTTCCCGGCGCGAGGTAAAATTCGCCGTTTCCGCCGGCTTTTTCGAGTGCGGCACGCACGCGGGAACACTGCGCGTCAAACGGATGCCCGGAGTCGTAGCCCCAAATCACGGGAATCGTATTTTTCAAAAATTCCGCCGGAATTTCGCCGGATTCGCCGAGCAGGACGTCGCCCCAAAACATCATTTTTTTGCCGTGTTTTTCGACACGTTTTTTCAGGCGAGCCATGTGTTCGAGATAAACGTTGCGCTTGCCGCACTTTTCGCAAAGCTCGCGGGAACGCCCTTGCCCGAGCTCCCAAGGCTCATCGCCGCCGATATTAAATTTTTTCGAAGAGAAATTCGGGAGAAATTCGTCGTAAAGCCTGCTCATGAAATCGGCGGTTTCTTCGCAGGCGGCGAAGGTTCCCGCGACGCGCTGCATTTTGAAAATCGCGTGATAAAACCCGTCCGGGCATTCTGCCAGCGGTTTGTATTTTTCGTGTTTGAGCCAACGTTCGACGTGTCCGAAAGAATTCAGATTCGGGACAAATTCAATATCGCGTTCCCGACACAATTTGTCCAGCGCGCGCAGTTCTTCCGCCGTCAGCGGCGACGCGTCTTGCCAAACTTCCCCGTGATTTTCAAACGCGTAAGTATGTTCTATATACAACTGGAGCTGGTTGTAGCACAGGCGCGCGAGCAAATCAATCAGCTCTGCGAACGCATCCATCGTCGGCACGCGCCCCCGGGAAACGTCGAGCATAAACCCGCGCACGGGAACGCCGGCAGGCGAAGCGTTTTTGGAAAAATCCGCAACTTTCATTTTCGGGAATCCGGCATCAAACGAAACGGGAGAAGAGGCATTTCTGTCGCATCCGGCAAGCAAGCAACCGAGGCTCGGGGAAATTTTACCCCGCACAAAAAAATGCAATGCAGAAAAAACTTGTTTCCGGACGCAATTTGTTCACGTCGGAAGCGACAGGAGCCTCGTTTCTCCCAAAGCCGCTTACTTGTTCAGCAAGCCTTGGCGATCCATTTCTTCGGCGATTTGAATCGCGTTGAGTGCCGCGCCTTTCCAGAGCTGGTCGCCGCAAACCCAGAGCGCAAGCCCGTTGTCAAACGCCGTATTTTTGCGAATGCGCCCCACGCCGCATTTCACCTTGTTTTGGTAGAACAGCGGCATCGGGTAAACTTTGTTCGCGGGATCGTCCTGCACTTCCGCGCCGACAAATTCCGCAATCGCTTTGCGCGCGGCTTCGACGCTGACCGGTTTTTCAAATTCCGCATCAACCGAAATCGAGTGCGCACGGAACACGGGAACGCGCACGCAAGTGCATGTGCAAACAAGCTCCGGAAGCTCCAAAATTTTGCGCCCTTCGTTGAGCATTTTCATTTCCTCTTTCGTGTAACCGTCTTCGAGGAAAGAATCGACGTGCGGAATCAAATTAAACGCGATTTGATACGGATAAACTCCGGCTTCGAGCTTTTCGCCGTTTGCCCACGCGACGACCTGCTTTTTCAGCTCTTCCATCGCCGCCGCGCCCGTTCCCGAGACCGCCTGATACGTCGACGCGAAAAAGCGTTTCAGTCCAAACGCCTTGTGAAGCGGATAAAGCCCCATGAGCGTAATCGCCGTCGAGCAATTCGGGTTCGCGATAATGCCCTTGTGGTTTTTCAGCGCATGCGCGTTGATTTCGGGAACGACGAGCGGAACGTTCGGATCCATGCGGAACGCCGAGCTGTTATCGATAACGATACAACCGCGCTTCGCCGCTTCCGGCGCGAGCGCTTTGGAAATACTGCCGCCGGCGGAAAAAATCGCAAAATCCAAGCCTTCGAAAGATTCCGGCGTCGCTTCGCGAATCGTCCACGTTTTGCCGCCGAATTCAATTGTTTTGCCTGCACTGCGCGCGGATGCCAAGGGGCGCAGTTCTTCCACCGGAAAATTTCTCGACGCGAGCAACGCAAGAATTTCTTGCCCGACCGCTCCCGTCACGCCTACGATACCAACTTTGTATGCCATATGTTTTCTAAAAAAAGTTTTGAAAAAAAAGAGACGGCAAGTTTGCTCCTCGCCGAGCTGAAACGCAAATGCGAAATACTCGGTATTCCCGCGTTGCCGGACGCGCTCGTCGCCTCCGTTCCCGCGCAACGCCTGTGGCATTTTCGCGATGAAAAACTCCTCGCCGAATGCAAAATTTCCACCTCCCGCGCCGCACCGTCCTGCATCGAAAATTCGCTCGGCACGCCCGACGGGCTTTTTTCCGTTATAGAAAAAATCGGCGACGGCGTCCCCGCAGGAACCGTTTTCAAAGCCCGCGTTTCCACAGGAATGCATTTTTCCGAATTTTTGAAAAACGCGCCCGACGAAAATCTCATCACCTCGCGCATTCTCCGCATTCAAGGCGAAGAAGAAGGTTACAACCGCGGCGGAAATCGCGATACGTATTCACGTTTTGTTTACATTCACGGCACAAACCAGGAACACAAACTCGGCATGCCGAACTCTCACGGTTGCCTCCTGCTCGGGAACGCCGACATCATCGCTCTTTTCGACGCCCTACCCGCTACCTCCGCGGGAACGCCCTGCGCCCGGCTATTGATTGAAAAATAGGAGAGAAAAGTTAGAAATTAGGAATAAAAAAAAACGTTCCCGCGAAATTCATCACGGGAACGTTTTTTATTTTTGAGAAAAAACTTAGGCGATAGCCGCTTTTGCTTTTTCAACAATCGCGTTGAACGCAACGGCATCGTTGATCGCGAGCTCGCTGAGATTCTTGCGGTCGATGATGATGTTCGCCTTCTTCAGACCCGCAACGAGGCGGCTGTAAGTGATGCCGAGCGGGCGGCAAGCAGCGTTAATACGAACGATCCAAAGCTGGCGGAATTCGGATTTGCGATTCCGGCGGTGTTCGTAAGCGTAGCGGTTAGCGCGGTTGACAGCGTCTTCTGCATGGCGGAAGCAACGGGATTTCAGCCCGAAATAGCCTTTCGCCTGTTTCAGAACGCGTTTGCGACGCGCGCGGGTTGCGGGAGCATTGGTAACTCGTGACATGTTTTACTTCTGTTGGTTTAAGACCGCCGGGTCGTCAGAAAAAATCACCCGGCAAGTGCAGTTAATCTTGTGGTTCGTTTCCTCCGGGGAATTAAGCGAACGGCATCGCGGACTTGAACGTCGCTTCAAAGCCTTCGTCCACGCGTTTATCGTTTCCGCGACGACGACGAGCTTTGTTGCTCTTGTTGCGGAGGAGGTGGCGCGTGTTCGGAGAGCGGCGCATGAGTTTGCCCGTGCCGGTCTTCTTGAACCGTTTAGCGATGGATTTCTTAGTCTTTTGCATAAGAAAGAAAGGCGATTAAATCTTTTTGCGGGAACGCTGTAAAGCCCAAAAGGGGAAAGTTATTTTCTAAAAATTTTTCAATTTGTCTTTAAAAGAGTCTCCACCCGTTCAAAGACGGCAAGATTCTTTTTTTGCAGGCGTTGAGGTGTCAGGTCAAGTTTTTCACAGACGCGGCGAAACACCGCAAGTTTCGCCTCCAATTCCCGGCGGGTCTCCGCCGAAAGTCCGCCGGCGAGTTCCGCCACCGCAATTCGCTCCGAGAAATACTTCGCATACGCATCGGCGACTTTTAACTTAAATCGGGGCAAGTAAACGCCCGACAATCGCGCCGACTCCTGCGGGAACGCCCGGGCAAATTCGAGCCAAATTTCTGCCGCACCGACGAAATCTTCCGAATTGATTTTTTGGTCTAAAATCCTGCGAAAAGCCTCCGCCTTGTCGACAACGAGCTCTTCGCCGGGCACTGCGCTTCCCGGCTGTTTCGCGGCGCCCGTTCCCCAAAAAACGACGCAAGCGATGACGATTGCCACCACGATTGCCGAAATTCCGAGAAACTTTGCCGTTCCCGCGATATCCGCAAAGCGTTTATGCGGTTGCTCGGCGGTATCTGCGCCTGCGCCGTTCCCTTCGCCGGAAGAGGCGGATTTTTCTTTCGCCGACGGATTTTCCCTCACTTTTTTTGCGTCCGCCGCCTTCGGAAAAACGCCTGTTCGGGCAAATGCGGCAAAGCGGGTTCGCGGCGCATGCAAAAACTCGAGCGGTGCCAAAAAATCAAGAATCAAATCCCCCGGGCGGCGCACGGAAATTTCGGACTCATTCAGGCGACGCCACAAAAAGCGCCCCGCGCCGTTTTCCGAACAGATTCCCGTCGAAAAAGCCACGCCCCAAGCACCGATTCCGCCCAGTGCCTCCGAAGATTCGGCGAAAAGTCCCAAGACGGTTTCCGTGCATGTTTCGTCTCCGAGGAAAATCGTTGCGCGCGCGTCGCCGTGCGGACAAAGCAAAGCCGCGTTCCCGGCGTCTCCTGTTAATTCTTCCCAGCGCTTTGCCGGCAAAAGAGATTCGCCCTCCGCCCGCAAAATTTCCGGCGGCAAAGGCTCATCTTCCGGCAGATAGCGCGGCTCGCCTTCAAATTTTTCGCACCAGCCGCGAAACCGCAGGGCGATTTCCGCCGGCGGCAACAATTGCTCCAATTCGTTTCGCCGGAATATCAGATGATGCACAACATAATTCGCGCGCCCGAAATCGTCCGTTCCCGCATCGCCCGCCCGCGTCAAAATATAAAGCGGCTCGTTCCCGCCGGAATAAACGCGAAAGAGAAAAACCGTCGGTCGCTCTCCTGCCGGCGGCTTATACTCGCTCATGCGTTCAAGCTCCGCAACCGTGCGTTCCCGCAACGATGCATGCCGCGCCACGGTGCAAAAACCGGAGCGTCCGGGCGCAAGCCCTGAGAGCGCGGAAGTAAAAATGAGTTGACGCATTTTCGAAGCCCGAGAAGAAAGTTAAAGTTTTTTTTATCCGGAAAAAAAGCGTCCGGATCATTTGTTTCCCAAAAAAATCCGGAAAAACAAAGGAAGATTATTTTCCGTCAAACGCGACTCGGCAAATTTTCGCCGCCGGCGGTGTTCCCGCCATCCGGAGAAACGACAGGCTTGCCGCTTCTCCGGCGCAAAAGGATTTATTTATCTAAGCCGAATGCGCTGTGAATGGAGCGCACGGCAAGGTCCGCCTTATCGGGGGCAATCCCGACGGAAATTTTAATTTCCGAAGTCGTGATCAGCTCGCTATTAATTCCCGCTTCCGAAAGCGCGCGGAAAAGCGTTCCCGCCACCCCCGGATGCGAAGTCATGCCGACGCCGACGATGGAAACTTTCGCGATTTCCCCCGAAGAACGGAACGTTCCCGCTCCGAGTTTTTTCAGCGCGGCGGTAATCACTTTTTCCGCGTAGCCCACTTGGTCGGTATTGACCGAGAAGGTCAAATTCGCCTTGCCGGGAATCGGTGCCACGTTTTTGACAATCATATCAACGCTGACCGAGGATTCGCCGAGCGCATCAAAAATTGCCGCAAACGCAGCCGGAGAATCGGGCAAATCTCCCACCGTTACGCGCGTTTGCGTGCGGTCGAGAGCGACGCCGGAAACAAGGGCGTCTTCCATCGTTTTTTCAAAAGCTTTCACAATAGTTCCGGGTTGATCGTTAAAGGAAGAGCGCACTTCAAAAGGAACGCCGTATTTTTGAGCAAATTCGACAGAGCGGGACTGCATCACCTTCGAGCCGCTCGCCGCAAGCTCCAGCATTTCTTCGTAGCAAATATGATTCAGCTTTCGCGCGTCGAGCACGATGCGGGGATCCGCCGTATAAACGCCGTCCACATCCGTAAAAATCTGACAAATATCCGCCTTGAGCACCGCCGCCAAGGCAATCGCCGTCAAATCACTGCCGCCGCGACCGAGAGTCGTAATTTCGCTTTCCGACGAAATTCCCTGAAAACCGGCAACGATAACGACTTTGCCTTCGTTGAGGCGTTCTTTGATGTCGCCGCCCGTCAGCTGAGAAATGCGCGCGCGCGAGTGGAAAGTATCCGTAATAATGCCCGCTTGCGCGCCCGTGCGGGAAACGGCGGGAACGCCGATAGAATGAAGCGCGAGTGCCGTCAGCGCGATGGTTTCCTGTTCGCCCGTCGCGAGTAGCATATCCATTTCGCGCTCGCTCGGAGCCGCCGAAATCGATTTTGCCCGCGCAATCAGCTCATTCGTTACGCCGCTACGTGCAGAAACCACAACCACGACCTGATGCCCCTCGGACCAATAGCTCTTGATCTTCGCGGCAACGTTTTTAATGCGGTCGACATTCCCCACGGAAGTTCCGCCATATTTTTGAACAATCAGCATTTTGTTTTGCTAAACAGAGGCAGTCATTAAAAAGCGACCGCCGCCAAACCGCAAGCACCAAGACACAAAAGAACCACGGACGCGTTGCCTCGTCATAAAGTGCACCGAATGTTTTTTGTAAAATTAGTTGGATGCCGAAGACGCAAAAGCTTTTTAAGCAATTCTCACGGAGACACAAAGCTGCAGAGTTTTTATTTATGGCTAATTATTTTTTCCGCAGACAAAACAGATATCCGCAGATTTCCTCCTTAAAAAAAACGTCGCGACTTGGCGGCTTTGCGCGAAAATCATTCGTGAAAATTCGTGTCTATTCGTGGTTTCCTTTTTTTTACCTTTTTAAAAACTTCGCGGCTTGGCGGCTTCGCGCGAAAAAAAAAGCGTTCCCGCAACCGAAGCCACGGGAACGCCCGCCCCCGTTCCCGAAAAGGAAACGAGGGCGGTTTGATAAGCGAGCACGCCTTTAGGTTTTTAGTTTGTCCGACGATGCCGAGACATCGCCGCAAACATTATCGAAAAAATACCGATAAAGCCGCCGAACGCCGACGGTTCGGGAACGACGGCTTCCGTCAGAGAAATTTTTGAAAGCGTAATACCGTTCCCGCTTGCCGTTACGGGAGAGCGAATCCCGAAAACATCAAAAGTCGAAATATCCGTTTCAAAGGAAACAGTTTGGAAAGCTCCGCCGCCAAATGAAACGGAAAAATCCAAACCCTTCACCGTTTTTAAAATTTCAAGAGCAACCTCGTAAGGCTGAGCGGCGACCGGCGCAGAAAATCCGGAAGACAACGTAACCGTTTTTTGCTGAGCTCCGCCGGATGCGGAAAGAAAAGCCGTGGAAGAACCGGCGTTTGTCCTCAAATAAGCTTTTTCGTTGCTTGCGGAGACGCCGATCATTCCGCCGGTTGCCGTAGAAACCGCATTTTTCCCTTCCCTATAATTCGCCATAGAAGACACAGACGTTCCCGACTGATAAGTATGCGTAATCATTTGCTCTTTTCCGCAACTTCCACTGTTAAAAAAGCCGAGAGAAAAGACGCCGCCGGAAGCGATGTTGCCGAAAGTAAACGTTCCCGAGAACGAAAGTTTTTCTCCGACAAAGAGCGTTATCGGGTCAAAATAAGTCCAAAGATAAGAAGATTTGTCTAACTGCGTGAATTGAATCGACGCTTCCGTCGATGAAAACTGAATGTTGCTGTTGCTCCGATAGCCATACCAATTGTCGGTATCATAAAATGACGGGTTCCCGCCAACATTCGCCGCAAAAGAAGCAACCGGAGCCAACGCACTCCAAGCAATCAATCTGCAAAACGAACGTGGCGGGAACAACAATTTCATATTGTTTTTTGTATAAGTTAAGTTTTGGAGTAAGAATAATAAATACTCTACCTAACAGGTAGTCATTGTTTTTATCACGACGCAAGTTTTTTTTTGAAAAAAAATTATTTTTTTTACAAACCTCGCCCTTTTCCTGCGCTTTTCGCGCAAACAAACAGCCTCACGCTTTTTCATACACCGCCAAATACGCCTCGGCGGTTTTGCGAATATCAAAATCCCGGGAACGCCGTAAACAAGCAGTTGCCGTTTCGTTGTAAAATTCCTTGTCCGAAGCAAGCCTTGAAACCGCCCCAGCGAGTGCCTTTTCATCGCCTTGCGGGAAAAGGATTCCCGCTCCGCCGACTACTTCCGCAAGCCCGGGGACATCCGAAGCGAGAACCGTTTTTCCCGAAGCAAGTCCTTCTACGGAAGCCAAAGAAAGCCCTTCATACGCAGACGAACATATTACTAAATCTGACATTTTCAACAAACCGGGAACATCCGGACGAAGACCAAGAAAATGAATACGTTCCCGTACGCAGAGCTTCTCTGCAAGGCTTTCACAATTCTCCCGCCGTTCACCATCTCCAATAAATACTGCATGTATGTTTTTCGGCAACAAAGACAAGGATCGAACAACAGTCTCTTGATCCTTTGGAAAAACGAACCGTGCCACCTGACACATTAGGAACACGTCTTCACAAATCCCAAAATCTCCTCTGGAAGAAATTACCGATTGGAAAACCTTTTCAATGTCGACTCCATTAGAAATAGAACAAATTCGCTTCCAATTTCCGATATGGCGACAAAGACTCGTTCTCGCCATATCCGCACAACAGATTATGGATGAGTAACATGCATAAACCGCGCTGTCGAAAATTTTCCAAATTAGAGAGCCTCGCCTCCTATTATTTGTAGAATGCTCAGTAGTTACCAAGTGCACTTTTGAGAGAGAAAGTAATTTCGCAATCGCAACCCAATACTGCGCAGGGAAAAGATGAACGTGTATCACGTCATATTTCCGCATAAACGGAATCAGGCGAAAAATATTCAGCGGAGAATAAACCGACGTTCCCGCACCGAAATCATAAACCCGGATTCCCACATTTTCTAAACCCTCTCTAAACACGCTTTCTCCACCGCGGAACAAAAGCACTTCCACCTCATGTCCGTGTTCCCGTTGGAGCGGAGCCAAATCCGCGACTAACTTCTCCGCCCCGCCCGTCGAAAGCGAATTAATGACGTGTAGAATTTTCATTTTGCGCACCTCTCAAAAACGCGTTCCCACTCATCGAATATCTTTGACGATTCAAAGACTAAAGATGCTTTTCGGCATTCTGCGGCCAAATATTCTTCAGTCTTAGAATCTGAAAGCACCTGTAAAAGCCTTTGAGACAACATCACCTCGTCCCCGACGGGAACAAGAAATGATTTTATCGAATCCGGAAAAAGCATTTGGGGACCTCCACAAGGACAATTAGTGGAAATACACGGAACACCCACCGCCATCGCTTCCATGAGAGCGTTGGGCATTCCTTCAAAATCCGAAGAAAGCACAAAGACTCGGCCCCCACTTAAAACTTCCGAAATATTCGGATGTTGCCCCGGGAAATGAACACGTTTTCCAACACCTAATGAATCAGCATAAGCTTTAAGAGATGATGCATCTCCTCCTCCATAAATCGTCAGATCCTCAGAAGTTTTATTTGCAATCTTGGAATACGCTCGAATCAGAAGTCGGTGATTTTTCTGCGGAACCAAACGCCCTACTGTTATTATCCCTCGAAGGCTGATAGCACGCGTACTTTCATAAAAAATTTTATCTACAGGATTAAAAATTATCGCCGATTTCTCCTGAATAGCCTCCGGGAACCAGTCTTTAGCATCCTGTGTTTGGAATATTGTGAAAGAAGCAAAGCGGAAAAGAATCTTAGCAAGACGTGCAAACATCCCGGTTCCATACTCAGACTCCGGCGTATTGCGAACAGAAATCACCGTTTTTACGGGTAAACCGCGCGTAGCAATAATCCCTCGGAAATTCGGTTCCCCCATAAAAGTCACAAGCAAATCCGGTTTCTCTTTTTTGAGAAGTTGCCTAAGCCTTAGCATTGTTACGACATTTCGAATAAAGAAGCTCAACGGACGTTCTTCAAACAAAGAATACCGTTTAACGGCCTCGCTCATCGTATACTCACAATTTGTGCGAAACGTAGTTATCAACGAACAGTCGTGTCCTCTTTTAGACATTTCGCCTGCAAGATTAGTCATCACTCGCTCTGCCCCACCTCGTGAGAGAGAATTAATGTAAAAAAAGATTTTCATTTTGAAAAAGAATTAAAATCCGACAATTTTCGGAAAGTGACTCGAACGCCCACAACTTAACGGCCCTTGCTCCCATGTGACGAACTATAGCAACGGCCGTCTCTTACACAGCTAATTTGTCTTAACAATGTCCTCTTTCTCAAAGGAATCGCACTGGGGGAATGGCCAGCACTGAGAATATATGCATAAATAATATACGCCCACTTTTCTGTTAATACCTGTGCAGATAAAATAACTGCCGCCACAGGCAAAAGTAAAAGAATTGGTGTCAGGTTCTTTTCATCCTTAAATGCCCTCCATGCACACCTTGAGACGTTAGCCCAAAACATGCCCCAAAGAACAAGCCCCAAAACACCAGTATAAAGTAGAATTTCAACAATGACATTATGCGGGCTATAACACGACTCAATACCCAGAAAAACATGAGTTCCCCCAAAAACTTTTCTGGAAATCTCTACTGCGCCTGTTTGTCCAACGCCAAGTGGATGCGTCAGAATGGTTGGCATATACCCGAGAATCAGCTCGTCGCGGCCCGAAGTATCATTAGACTCAACAGTTTCCGTCAATCGTCGTAAAACAGAGATATCTGAATCAAGAAACCATTTTCCCAAAAAGAACAAGATAATCACCCCCCCAAAAAACAACAAAACTTTCAAAAGCTTAGTCTTTGCGGGCAACAAGCCAACTGTTACAATAAGCGATGCTGCAAAAATGAGGAAAGCCGTACGCGAGCCTGTCTCCAAAATTAAGTATACCATTGGGACATAAGTTCCAAATAACACGTAACGTCCTGCCCGTAGACGGAACACATCTCTTAGAATAAATTCATTTAAAACGACTATTGAAGAAATCCCCATATAAATCCCCATAACATTAGGGTTTTCTCCAAACATTTCTAATCTCCCTGAGTTTGGATTTATTGAAACACCAACGCCAAGCATAAACAATACAGCAACAAGGATTCCTCCAAAGCCCATTCCATAAATCACCCATCGAATAGCTCCACGGTCATATAAATCATGTAAGAGCAGAGTAATAAAAAAAACGATGCACATGACCAGTGATACTGGATAGTAAAAAGTCCCTCCATCAAAATAGAGCATGTTCATCATCTGCAAAAGAATTACCCAAAAAACAATGTTCCAAATAGAAGAGCCGTAAGCTCGCGCCAACTTCACGCCCCCCCCCATCCACGGAAGAATAGACAAGAAATATAATGAACAGGAAAATATTCCCAGAGACCAATTACGCCCTGCGAATGAAGCGGTAATTTGGTTAAAAGGAATACTTATTCCAACCAAAAACACCAATATACGCTGAAAACTATACATATGTATTTCCTCTTAAATATTTTCCAAATTTACCATATCTCCCAATTTCTTCTCCCATAGATCAGAAAAGGGACTCATCCCACCCCAGTCGTAAAAGGTAAATTCACCAAAATAGACCCTATTATTAACACAAAAGAAATCAACTCGAACAAAGGGAGAATCAATAGAACAAGAAAGCACCCGAGCTAATTCCTTCATTTGTTCAAATTCGGCCGGTTTTTCATACTCTGGTCTTAATCTCTCATGTCCATGCCAAATATCTACAGGAAGAAAATCCATGTCATAAAAATTCTCGTAAATCTTCTTTCCTTTATTTGTAATGTACATGTATCTCGGAATCCCCCCAAAACAGTAGAATTTATAATCCCGAATCTCATACCCCGTTCCCTCATCTAAGTATGCCTCAGCAATAATAAAAGGCTCAATGTGCTTATAAGGGTATTCACGCAAGTGCCAATACCAATTCTTCCGGTTTAGTGTCCGCTCGTTAAATCGTTTTTTTAATATCTTATAATCTACACCTTTTCCTTGATCGACTAAGACACCGCCACCGCTATCATGCGTTGACTTAAGAAACACTTGAGTTGGCAGACTTGTAAAATCTATATCCTCGACAGATTTCCATTTCCCGTAGCACGGAACCACATACTGCTCTCCGATTATTTTAGCAACGTAACGTTTCACCCAAAACTTATCTGCCATTACAGTGAAATTCGGATTTCTAAAATTTAATTTCAACCAGTTAAGTTTTTCGTTGAATCCTTGTGGATTGACTAAATTTATTTTTCGTCCAAATGCTAACCGATAGAGCAAGCGAATGTATAGCTCATCGGAAAACCAAACAGAAAGTCGAGAAAGGATGAATCTTGCAATAAACCTCCAGTCCGATAATTTCCTCAGCTTATTCATAGTAAATCTCATAAAAATTATTATCTTTTCTTAAATCCTAAGGAATATATCGCGGCTTTTAAGCACCACCGAATATTCTCCCTCGGGGTTAAACAAGACAGGCGGTATCGGAAAGAGAGAAACTGATCACAACAACACTCCTGCGCTTTTGTACGTACATTTTCTGGAGTATAGTTCAAATACAACTCATTCAAATGGCGAACGGTGTAAGCAATTAATTCTTTCTGAATGTGAGAGTAATCGGAAAGATTTCTATAAATAAAACCATATAGATAAACTAAATTATCAATCGCATTCTGTGATAATTTAACGTGTGTACTAGACAACAAATTTTCATGATAATGGTAAACAAGATCATCGCACACAAATACGCTTCCATCTGTTTTTTTTACAATCTGATAAAAAAGCAATGCGTCTTCTCCATTTGTCATGCCAGGAATCGTAATGTATTCACCGGATACAAATAAATCTCGCTTAAAAAGGGTACCCGCAAGATTGTGAGATATTGCTCCTACAAGTAGAGCCTGAAACACCCCCTCTTTCGTATTTCCAAACGGAAGAGAATTTTTACGCCACGAGTACCGGTACCCCGTCTCTTTGACAAATTCAATGTTTCCTTTCACGATAGCCGCATCAGTACTAACAGCATGACCATAAAGGATTTCGAGAGCATTGTGCGGCAGTGTATCATCTCCATCAAGGAAGCAAAGATAGTCTCCTCTTGAGGCCTCATATCCTTGTTTTCTAGCAATCCCAGGCCCTGATCGAACAACATTGTGTATTATACGAATCCTAGAATCTTGCTTCGCTATTCGAGAGACAATCTCCATCGATTGATCTGGGGTCTCATCATTTACAACAATAGCCTCAATATCGTTGAAATCTTGAGTCAAAACCGACTTTAAACAGCGTTCAATATATCTTTCCGAATTATAAACAGGAATAATTACACTTATCTTTGGCATTATAATTTCCTTTTTGAACTAGTGTCTTTGGGCCGCCGCATACCATACAGCAAACTTACGAAGCCCTTCCCGAAGCGATGTCGATGGTTTGAATCCGAAATCCTTCTCCAAATCGGACGTATCCGCAAACGTCACAGGAACATCTCCCGCTTGCATCGGAACGAGTTCTTTATGAGATTCGAAATCGTAATCTGCGGGAAGCACACCTGCCAGAATAAGCTCTTCCTGCAAGATGTTAACGAAGTCCAAGAGATTTTCCGGGACGCTGTTCCCAATGTTGTAAACTTTGTAGGGAGGAATCGGGAGACCGTCAGAGCCGACCTCTTTCTTCGGGGCTTTCTCAATAATGCGGACAATCCCTTCGACAATATCGTCGATGTACGTAAAATCCCGTTTGCAATTCCCGTAATTGAAAATCTTTATTTTTTCACCCTTCAAAAGCTTTTTCTCAAAGAAAAATGCAGAAAGGAAATCTCTTCCAATCCAATCATCCGAATCAACAAAAGCAATCCACTCACCACGAGCATTATCAATCCCTAAATTTCGAGCAGAAGATACTCCTCCGTTTTCTTTATGGAAGACGCGGATGCGGAAGTCGCGGGCGGCGTAGTCGTCGCAGATTTTTCCGGAATTGTCGGGTGATCCGTCGTCGGCGAGGATGAGCTCAAAATCCGTAAACGTCTGAGCAAGAATACTACCGATGCATTCCGGTAGGTATTTTTCCACCTTGTACACCGGAACAATCACCGAAACCTTGGGAGACTCCCAAACTTTTTCGCCGAAATTAATCATCGTATTTTTCGATTAATTTTTAGAAAAAACTTTTCGGAAAAAAAAACGGAGGACTAGAATCGGATGCCCTCCCCAATAAAGAGCTCTGCAGAGAAAATTAGATTTGTTTAAACCGAACTTATCCATGCAACAACAGAGATAATAATTCTTATAGTAAAGAAGTTTTGCCCATATCCCCAAAAACGGAAGACGATATTCCTTATCAAAATTTAAACGTTTTTTATAAAAACTATTAAACAATGTGTTTGGTTTTCTTGTCGCAAAAATAGACGAATCGTGTAGACGATAGAAAATCGTACGTTTTTTCATGTAGAAGCATTTTTTACCGCTTTTCGTTAACTTCAACCACACCGGGTGATCCTCAATAAACGAAAATCGTTCGTCGTAACCTCCAACGGAATTAAGAAGCGCCTTTTTGACGAAAACACCCGGAGCGTGAATTGGATTTCCTCGTAACAAAATTCGATATTGTTCTTGGGGAGTTTTGTTCTCGTTATAAAAAGAATGGTAGCTTTCATCTAATAACCTCCCAAACCTTTCCGGTTTAAAATCAGCCTGGAAGTACTGCACCTGGGAATTCACCCACTCTGCCTCCGGATTTTGCTTCACAAAGTTGATGAAGTTTTCAATGCAATCAGGAGCGAGAATATCGTCTCCGGCGATTCCTTTTATCCATTCGCCTTTGGATGCCCGCAAACGTCGGTTACAGTTCGCGGGAATACCCGTGTTCTTTTCGACAGTAAGAATCTCACAACGCGCAAAGCGATCTTTGTTTTTTGCAACCCAGTTTCGGCACAGTTCGACGGTGTTGTCCGTCGAGCAATCATCACTAATTATGAGTTCGATATTTTTGTACGTCTGAGCCTTGGCGCTCTCCAACGTCTCCAAAACGTATTTTGCAGAGTTGTAGGTCAAAACTCCGATTGTCACCAAAGGATTGTAATCTTCTTTCATGATTATCTCCTAATAAATTTCTGTTTCACTCGCGAACAGAGTGCCACAAGATTCATCCGTTTGTTTAACTCGAACAGCGAGTACGTTCCCGCCAGCAAAAATGCCGTAGCTCCCGAAAGATAAGCAACGGGAAATCCCCAAATAATTGCGGGAATAAATGCGATTAAAAGAATCCCTGTACTAATACCCGTTACCGTCAAAAGCTCCCTCGAAAACGTGAACTCATAATTTTTACGGCAAACGAAGAACATCAATATCGAGTAAAATGCGTAGATTCCCACAAATGCGATGCCGATTCCGCTCAAGCCGCAATAGTAATATCCTAAGAGGTAGGCAGGGACGGAAATAAACTTTATTCCCACCTCCGTATAAAGGAACATTTTAGAGTCTCCTTTTGCCAAAATGATGAAGCCCAAGCACCACGAAACGGCTTTCAGAAGCATTCCCGCCAACATCCAGGAAACAAACGGAATAATCGGCATGAAATCTTCCGTAAAAAGAATCCAAACCGCCAGAGGCAAGGCTCCCATGAAAAGCACCATTGCCGGAGTCAAAATCAACACGGAAATTTCCGCCTGTTGATTCGCATATTCACGAATTTTAGCATTGTTATCGCGTACGCCGGAAAGCCGCGGCAAATAGTCTGCCCCCATCGCGGAAAAAACCATTCCGACATATTGATTGGTCATTCCCCAGCCGGCGGCATAGAGACCGACCTCTTCGAGTCCGCCTACATGGCGAACAAAAATATAAATTCCCCAACCGGCGAGTTGCGTTACCATTCCCGAAACGGTTATCAGTATACCGAGTTTCGCCATTCCGCTTCCGAGAGAAAAACTCTCCTTCCACGATTGCGCCACCTTTTCGAGAAAAATCTTGCGGGAATACCACCAGGAAACAAGCAAAGTAGCAAGCGCACCGCCAAGAATCGCGGGAACAATTCCAGCTGTTCCGTAGATCCAATAAAGCGGAACGGCAACCGCCAAACTCAAGCTCCCGCCGATGATGCTTGCCAATGCCATTTCCTTCATTTTCCGCATCCCGCGCAAAAGCCCGAGCTGACCTCCGGAAATTGCGGATACGAACACCATGAGCGAAAGGACAACAAATCCCCAGGTATAATCCCGCGTTCCGAAGCTCCACTCACTCAGCCACGGAGACAGACAAAGCGTAATCACCGCTCCCACGAGACCTGTAAGCCAAACCCATCGACGAAACGCCAAAATGATCTTCGAAACGCCCTCCGCATTTCCCTGCTCATTCGCATGCGCAATATCCCGCACAGCGCTGAACGGAATTCCCAAGCTTGAAATCGAGCTAATCAACGCCAATGGCGAAGTAAACAATCCGTTTATTCCGACTCCGGCAGTCCCCAAAAAGACGGCAACAAGCTTGGAGCGCACAATTCCGATTAAAATCGTGAAAACTTGTGCTCCTCCAAAGATGCTCGTTGCTTTGAAGACTTGGCGGTAAGAGGACTGTTTCGAATCGCCCGACATTAATTAACAGAACTTATTTACGATTTCGACGACAGTGCGGATTTCTTCTTCCGTCATGACAGGCGACATCGGTAGAGAAAGCTCTTCCGCATGAATACGCTCCGTAATCGGGAACGACAGGTGATTCCATTGCGTGTAGCATTCTTGTTTGTGCGGCGGAATCGGGTAGTGGATAAGCGTTTGAACGTCGTTCTCCACAAGGAACTTTTGAAGCTCGTCTCGCCGGGAACAGAAAATCGGGAACAGGTGGAAAACGTGCGCATCCCAATCGCTAATCGCGGGAACGCGAATCTCCGGATTCTTGATATTTTCGACGTAATATTTCGCGACAGCCTTACGTGCCGCGAGGTCGTCGTCGAGATGCGCGAGCTTCACGTCGAGAATCGCTGCTTGGATTTCGTCGAGGCGGCTGTTGCGTCCGCAGTATTTAAAGACGTATTTTTTCGAAGAACCGTAATTGGCAAGCGAGCGGATTGTGGCGGCAAGCTCGGCGTTGTTGGTCGTTACCGCACCGCCGTCGCCGAACGCTCCTAGATTTTTTCCCGGGTAAAAACTGTGTCCGGCGGCGTCACCAAGATTTCCGGTTTTTATCCCGTTAAAAAGGCATCCGTGAGCTTGGGCGTTATCCTCAATAAGTTTCAGCCCGCGGGAACGGCAAATTTCACCGATTCTTTCCGTATAGGCGCAACGACCGTAAAGGTGAACAATACAAACGGCTTTAGTTTTAGGCGTGATTGCGGTCTCGATTTTAGAATCGTCGATTTGGAGCGTGTCTTCATCCGGTTCGACGAGCACGGGAACGAGACCGTTTTCCGTTATGGATAAAATCGTCGCGATATACGTATTTGCGGGAACGACAACTTCGTCTCCGGGCTTCATCACGCCGAGTTCAATGTAGGCGCGGAAAATCCAAATCAACGCATCCAAACCATTCGCACAGCCAATGCAATGCTTAGAGCCGATGTAGTTCGCATAATTCGCTTCGAAGCAATCGTTTTCCTTACCTTGGAGATACCAACCGGAATCAATTACACGGGTCGTTGCCGCATGGATTTCGTCGGCATACTTCGCCGTAATTTTTTGAAGATCAAGAAATTTGACCATGGTTTAATCCTCTCTAACCCTTTTAAAAAATTTAGCCGGAATCCCAACATGGATTTCGTAGTTGGGGATGTCTCGCGTAACCAAACTTCCGGCACCTGCAACCGCGAAGTTACCGATTTTTCGCTTTTCCAAAACCTGTGCGCCAACCGTTACGTCAGAGCACAGTCCAACGGAAACATAGGAGCCTGTCGTTGACCCCATTGATAAATGGCAAAGCGGAGCAATCTTTGTATCGTGCCCCACTAACGAATTAGCCATCATCAACGAACAACTTCCCAAAACGGATCGAGACGAAATATAAGCATTCGACATAATGAACGCTCCGGGCTCGATAATTGCATCATGAGCGACAAAAGCACTTTTATGAATAACCGTCGCGAGACGGTCTTTGGGTAAATTCACACGACGGAAAACCTTCTCCGTCAGAATATTTCTCCCAATCATATGAATCGCCCAAACAAAATAATATTCCGGATTCTCCAATAACACGTTAACATCGTTCGTTCCGCCAAGAACGGGATAGCCGGCAACATTTTTTTCATAGTCATTGATAAAGCCGGCAACTTCCCATTCATCGTCGTTAAAACGGCGACGATTATCTTCGATACACGCAGCAACAATACCTCCGTTACCTTCGCCACCGATAATGAGAACTTTTTTACTCATCCTACAAGCCCTTTTAGAAATTCTTGGTAGTCACGGATATAGTCCGCTTCGTCGTAGTGTTCGCTTGCGAGAACGAGTAAAACACAATCTGAGGAAAAATTCTTCATTTCCCGCCAAATGTTATTTCCGATCAGAAGCCCTTTTTCCGGAGAATCCAAGTGGACGGTTTCGCGGGAACGTCCGTTATCGAGGACGAAGTCGCAAGCCCCGGAAACGCAAGTACAGAGTTGGCGTAAATTTTTGTGGGCATGGAATCCGCGTTCGACACCGGCTTGAGTTTCGTAAATGTAGTAAGCACGCGGAGCAGAAATTGAGCAGACACTTTCTGCATTCCCGCTTAATTCAAGAGAAATCATTGCATACCCCCCCATTTTCAACAAATGTCTAAATTTAGAGAAATTTCGTATATATTCTCCCGCATCGTATTTTTCGCTGGCAAGAACGAGTAAAACGGCATCTTCGGAAAAATCATACATTTCCTTCCATATCATTTTTCCGAGCCAAAGTGCTTGTGTCGGAGAATTTAAAAGAATGGTTTCTTTCACGTTCCCGTCAGAAAATTCCACTCGGCACGAGCCTTTCAATGCGACAAAGAGAAACTCGGAATTGCGGTTTGCATGGCATCCGCGTCGGGTTTCTCCCCGTGCTCCGAAAATGTAAAATGCACGCTTGATCTCGAACGGACAATTCGGGCCCTTCTCAATTGCGACAAGTTTCCCGCGCTCATCTCCGTTGACGTGTAAATCTATGAGTTTGTATTTCATCGTCCAGAATACATTTTTTCGTAGTATTTTTCGTATTCGCCGGATGTGACGGAATCGAGCCACGCCTGATTGTCGAGATACCAACGAACGGTTTTTTCGATGCCTTCTTCAAACTGCAAAGACGGTTCCCAGCCGAGTTCCTTTTGAAGTTTCGTCGAATCAATCGCGTAGCGCAAGTCGTGTCCGGCACGATCGGTAACATAAGTGATGAGCTTTTCCGACGTTCCCGCCGGATTGCCGAGCAAACGGTCTACCGTTCGAATAATCACCTTAATTAAATCGATGTTTTTCCATTCGTTAAAACCTCCGATGTTGTAGGTGTCGGCGATTTTCCCGCGATGAAAAATGACGTCAATCGCGCGGGCATGGTCTTCGACGAAAAGCCAGTCGCGCACGTTCTCGCCTTTTCCGTAAACGGGAAGCGGCTTCCCGTGGCGAATATTGTTAATAAAGAGCGGGATGAGTTTTTCCGGAAACTGATACGGTCCGTAGTTATTCGAGCAATTCGTAACGAGTGTCGGTAGCCCGTAAGTGTCGTGGAACGCACGCACGAAATGGTCGCTACTTGCCTTGCTCGCCGAATAGGGAGAATGCGGATTATATTTCGTATCTTCGTAGAAAAAGTCTTTTCCGTAGGCAAGATGATGTTCGGAGGACGATGCCGTTGTCGAAAACGGCGGCTCAATGCCTTCGGGATGCGTCAATTCAAGTGCCCCGTAAACCTCGTCGGTCGAAATATGGTAAAAAAGTTTTCCCTCGTAATTGCCGCTCCAGCGTTCCCGCGCAGCCTGAAGAAGCGAAAGCGTCCCGAGCACATTGGTTTTCTCGAATGTGAACGGATCTTTAATGGAGCGATCGACATGCGATTCCGCCGCAAGGTGGATAACGCCGTCGATTTTATATTCGTCAAAAATTTCGCGCACGCGATCGATATCGCAAATATCGGCTCGAACGAATACGTAGTTCGGGGCATTTTCAATGTCGGAAAGATTCGCGAGATTTCCCGCGTAGGTCAGCTTGTCAAGATTGACGATACGATACTCGGGATATTTTTTGACGAAAAGGCGAACAACGTGCGAGCCGATAAAGCCCGCTCCGCCGGTGATGAGAATGTTACGTTTGAACGACATGAATTTTACTCCTTATCGGATTTTCCCTTCCGCGAGGCTAATAAGATATTGTCCATAGCCGTTTTTCTTCATCGGTTCGGCAAGTCGTAGCAAATCCTCCGAGGTAATCCATTTTTTGCGCCATGCAATTTCCTCGAGACAGGAAATGCGCATGCCTTGGCGTTTTTGTAAAACTTCGACAAACGCCCCCGCTTCTTGAAGTGATTCATGCGTCCCCGTATCAAGCCAAGCGAAGCCGCGTCCAAGTTGGACGGCTTTAAGCGTTCCCGCAGCGAGGTAATGTTGGTTGACGGAGGTGATTTCGAGTTCACCGCGTGCCGACGGCTTTACATTTTTAGCAACTTCAACGACGCTGTTCGGATAAAAATAAAGTCCGGTTACGGCAAAATTCGACTTCGGATTCGTAGGCTTTTCTTCAATACTAAGAGCTTGCCCGCTTTCATCAAAATCAACAACCCCGTAACGCTCCGGATCCGTCACGTAATAACCAAAAACCGTCGCCTTCTCGTTTTTTTCCGCATTTTGGACTGCATCAGCAAGAATAAGCGGGAAACCTTGCCCATAGAAAATATTATCCCCGAGAACGAGTGCAACGCTGTCGCTCCCTATAAATTTTTCGCCGATGATGAAAGCTTGCGCAAGCCCGTCGGGCGACGGTTGTTCCGCATATTCAAAACGGACGCCGAAATCACTTCCGTCGCCGAGCAAGCGACGGAAACCGGAAAGGTCTTGCGGGGTCGAAATAATGAGAATCTCACGAATTCCGGCAAGCATCAGCACGGAAATCGGGTAATAAACCATCGGTTTGTCAAAAACAGGCAAAAGCTGCTTCGAAATACCTTTGGTAATAGGATAGAGGCGTGTCCCCGAGCCTCCGGCTAAAACAATACCTTTCATATTACGTCCTTTCTTAAATCATTATTTGGTGTTTAAAAGCCCGTCGAGGTGCGGGAGGGCTTCGGTGAGGCGGGATTTCCAGAGCGTGAGTTCGGCGACGCGGGAACGCGCAAACGCGACATCGACGGCGGGAACGGCAGAATTTTTCCCGACGGATTCTTCGGCTTGCGCGAGGCGGATGTCCGCTTTTTCCAGCGCGGGAACGAGGATTTCTTTCAAAAAGCCTTGAACAAATTTCTTCAGATCCGTTTCCGCCGTGAAATAATCGCGGCGTTCTCCGATTTTGAGGCAAACCCGCGCCGCGCCCAACCGACGCAAAAACAAAAGTGCCTCGACGGTCGAGCCGCGCGATATTTGGAGCCGTTCCTGAATTTCCTGCGCCGAAATCGGCTCGCGGGAACAATAAAGCACGCCGTAAACCAAGGCGACGGACTTACGAAAGCCGAACATCGCCGCCGCCCGCACAAACACATCGAGCACCGCCAATTCCCACTCGGAAATCACGGATTTTTCCGCAGGATTAACTGAAACTTCGGTATTCAAAATATGTTTTCGATTAAATTTTTATGAATTTCTTAAGAGCCTCTTTTAAATTTTCATAAAATTCGCCTGGGATGCCTTGGAGCTCTCGGGTGCTAAGGAAACGAATTCGGTAATTTGACGATTTACGTCATTGACGTCGTAATACTTCTCGGCAAGGCGGCGGCTCTCGCGACCGTGCACGAGAACGCTTTCCGGATTTTCGAGGTAAAACTTCATCGCCACAGCAAGTGCTTCGGCATTTTTTGCGGGAACGAGAAATCCGTTGTCTCCCATCAAAATTTCGCCTTCGTGTTCGCGCGAGTTCACGGGGAGCGGTAAATCAACAAACTTCCCGCTCTCCCAATCGTAACGCTGGCAAGCTTTTTCAAAGAAAACAACTTCGCGGCAACCGGGCGTATTCGCAACGATCACGGGACGCCCGATAGCCATCGCTTCAAGCGCAGAGCGCGGAGTGCCTTCTCCGTAATACGACGGAAGAACAAATACAGCACTCGAACGGATTATCGGTCTAACATCACGACTCGTTCCAAGGTAGCGGCATACGTGTTTTCCCTCCCATTCATCCAATTGTGCTTTCGTAATTGCAGTTGGGTTGACATCCAAACCGCCGAGAATTCGAAATTCTGCCGTTTTCCCGAAAGCTGTGAGTATTTTTCCGGCATCAATATATTCCCGAATTCCCTTGTTCGCGACCAACCGTCCAATGAACAAAAATGTTTCTTTATCAAAATCCGAAGAATAAGAAAAATCATCCAGTCCTACTCCGGAGCCATAAACACGTTTTAATGGTATATGGGAACGCTTCAAAAAATTTTTCTGAACAAATTCCATGTCATCCGGATTCTGGAAAATCATTCCGTCAAAGCATTTAACGGAGAAGCGATAGAGAAGTGAGGCAACCTTATTTACAATTTTGTATTTCAATCCGGAGGATTCAGTAAATGCGTAACCCAAGCCGGTCACCATCGCGAATGTTTTCCGGATTCCGGCAAATTTTGCAGCCAAGCCACCGTAAATAACAGCCTTCTGCTGAAACAGAAATGCGACATCAATGCGTTCCCGACGCATCAATTCCGCCATACGCAGAACCAAAGAAACATCCGCGAACGGATTCAGAGAAGCCCGCCCGACGGGAATCGGAACAAATTTCACACCGATGGCTTCCAAGTCTTTCGCTGTTGCGGTGCTGTCTTCACAAGCAGTCGCCACCACCTCATATCCCAACGCGCGCCAATGCTTGATCAGCGGCAGACGAAAACCGTTGAGCGAGCTTGCTCCGCTAGAAGCAATAAGAATTTTTTTCTTATTATCCATCTTTAGTGCTTTCTCACACATAAAATTCCCGATACCACCGGGCAAATTTTCTCAAGCCATCCCGAAGCGACGTTGACGGTTTAAATCCGAAATCCTTTTCCAAATCTGATGTTTCGGCAAACGTCACGGGAACGTCTCCCGCCTGCATCGGAACAAGCTCTTTGTGCGCTTCAAAATCGTAATCTTCAGGAAGAAGACCTGCTCGAATAAGTTCTTCCTGTAAGATGCTAACAAAATCCAAGAGATTTTCCGGATTGCTGTTTCCGATATTGTAAACCTTATACGGAGGAATCGGGAGACCATCACCGCCAGTTTTTTTCTCAGGGGCTTTCTCCATCACGCGAATAACGCCTTCAACGATATCGTCGATGTAAGTAAAATCCCGTTTACAATTCCCGTAGTTGAAAATTTTTATTTTTTCTCCGCTTAAAAGTTTATTAGTAAACCCGAAATACGCCATATCCGGACGCCCTGCAGGTCCGTAAACAGTAAAGAAACGTAAGCCGGTAGACGGGATGTTATAGAGTTTGCTATACGCATGCGCCATCAACTCATTGCTCTTTTTAGTTGCAGCATAAAGAGATACCGGATTATCAACCTTGTCGTCCGTAGAATAAGGAACTTTCGCATTCGATCCGTAAACGGAAGAACTCGAAGCATAAACTAAGTGTTGAACTCCCGCGTTCCCGTCGTCGTAAGAATGCCGACACGCTTCTAAGATATTATAAAACCCAATGATGTTGGATGCGACGTAAGCATCGGGATTGGTAATGGAATACCGCACACCCGCTTGCGCGGCCAAGTTAACAACGATTTCCGGAGAAAATTCGCGAAACACCTTTTTAATTAAATCGGCATCTGCGATATCACCTTTTACGAAAGTCCATTCGCACTCCGGAAAATCATCAACGCATTTCTCAACTTCACGAAGACGAAACTCTTTTAACGAAACATCGTAGTAATCGTTCATGTTATCGAGTCCGACGATCTGAACGCTCGGATGCTTTCTTATCAGAGACTTTACTAAATTGGCTCCGACAAAACCAGCAACACCTGTTATCAAAACCTTCATTGATCAATCCCTCCTGAACAAATCTCGTGTATAGACTTTTGCTTTTACATCCGACAAAACAGCATCGTAACGATTTGCAATAATCGCATGCGATTTTGCCTTAAACACCGCTAAATCGTTCACGACTTCACTTCCGAAAAACATCGTTCCGTTTTCCAAAGTCGGTTCGTAAATGATGATTTTTGCACCTTTGGCTTTGATACGTTTCATCACACCCTGAATCGCGCTTTGTCGGAAATTATCCGAACCGCTTTTCATCGTCAGACGAAACACACCAATTATCGTTTCGTGCTCTCGTGAAGCCTCCCACGAACTTGAACTTGTGTAATAGCCCGCCTTTGCCAAAACCTGATCCGCTATAAAATCTTTACGCGTGCTGTTGCTTTCCACAATCGCGCTCATCATATTCTGCGGCACATCAGCATAATTAGCCAAAAGCTGTTTCGTATCTTTCGGAAGGCAATAGCCCCCGTAACCAAAAGACGGATTGTTGTAGTGAGAACCGATGCGCGAATCTAAACCCACGCCTTCGATAATCTGACGCGCATCCAAGCCTTTCATAACAGCGTAGGTATCCAGCTCGTTAAAGTAGCTCACACGCAACGCCAAGTAAGTATTCGCAAACAGCTTCACAGCCTCGGCTTCCGTACACCCCATGAAAAGCACAGGAACATTTGGATTGAGAGAACATGCTTTCAATAGCTCCGAAAACGTTTTCGCGCGAGATTCTGCCTCGCTGTTCTCCTGATCGTAGCCGACAATAATGCGCGACGGATAAAGATTGTCGTAAAGCGCTCTCCCCTCCCGCAAAAATTCCGGCGCAAACAAAATATTCTTCGTCCCGAATTGTTGCTTTACTCGCTCCGTGTAGCCGACAGGAATCGTCGATTTAATAACGATCGTCGCCGACGGATTCACCGACAAAACTTTTTCGACAACATCTTCTACCGCAGAGCAATCGAAGAAATTTTTCTGCGGGTCGTAATTTGTCGGAGTCGCTACGACGACAAAATCTGCGTTCCCGTACGCAGTTCGCCAATCCTCTGTCGCCTGTAAATCCAACGTTTTATTCGCGAGATAATCCTCAATCTCTGCATCCCGGATCGGCGATTTTTTCGCATTCACCAGCTCAATCCGCTCCGGAGCAATGTCAACAGCAACAACTTTGTTTCTCTGAGCTAACAAAACCGCAAGGCTCATCCCCACGTACCCCGTTCCCGCAACTGCAATTGTCATAAGATGATGTTTCATTCGAGAAATATTTCTTGAATTGAAGTCGTTCCGTCTAGGAGCATGAGAACTTCACCGAAGCGTTTCTCCCAACAGGAAGCCTCGGCAGCGCGGGAACGCCGCAATGAGCGGGAGCAAATTTTCAATCTTTCCCATCGCAAAGTTATCGAGGCAAACCACCTCATCGCCGCGCTTCAAAAGCGCTTCGCACAAATTAGAACCGATAAAACCCGCTCCGCCTGTTACTAAAACTTTCATAAATTTTTGACAGTTTAGAAAGCTTAACGAATTTCCCATTCGGTAAGCTTTGCGGGTAGATTGGTGGAGCTATGAAAACGAAAGGCTTTAAAATTCGGGTCAGCAAAGAGCTCGTGGCACAGGCGGCGAGTGCGCAGAAAATCCTCGAAAATACGGATATCGGCGTGCTTGATGCCGCGCGTTTCGTCAAAGAACTCAGCGAGCTCGGGCGCACGAAAAAGCTGAGTCGCTTGCGGAGCATTTTTCGCATCGGTTGCGATGCTGCCTCGCGGGAACGCCGCACGCCGAATTTTCGCAAAGCTTTTAAGAAATTCCTCGTTTCCAAAAGCCACTTGCGGGAACGCTCAATTTGTGATTATCGGCAAGTTTTTTCTTCGATTTTGTCTCAATTCCCGACAAGTTCGCTTATGCGTATCCATACAGCGGATACACCGACCTTCGGAAAAATTCTTGAAATCGCATTCAACACCCCGCGCCAGCGGCGCAAGGCGCGCGCCGTGCTTCATTCGTTTTTTGCCTATTGTGTGCGGCACGGGTGGTGCCGGGAAAACCCGATAACGGCGACGGATTTTCCGATTCCGAAGGAGCGTGAAATCCGTCCGTTGTCGCTCGGCGAAATCGCGTCAATTTTCACTGCCGCGCGGAAGCTGAACTTGCGGGAATGCGTTCCCGCGATCGCGCTGATGCTGTTTGCGGGCATTCGTCCTCGCGAAGTCGAGCGCCTCTACTGGAGCGACATCGATTGGGAAGAAAAAGTGATTTCGATTTCGCCGCTACACAGCAAAACGGGCGGAAGCCGGCATGTCAGCATTCTGCCGGTTTTAGAAAAATTGCTTGCCGCGCGTCCCCGTTTTTCCGACGAAAAAATTTGTCCGCCGAACTGGCAACGCAAGTGGAAACGCATTCGTCGCACCGCCGGCTGGAGCTCACCGGAAAACCCGTGGCAACAGGACGTGCTACGCCACACGTTCGCGAGCTATCATTTGAAATTTTTCAAAAACCTCCCGCAGCTCCAATGCGAGATGGGGCACTCGTCCCCGCGCCTTTTGCGCACGCGCTATTTATCAATGCGCGGAGTGACGTTTGCCGCCGCCGAGCGTTTTTGGGCGGGAACGTTCGGGTGATGTTTCCCCTCAGTCAACTGTCTCGAAAAACGCAACAAAACCGTTGTTCCGAAAGTCCGTCGGGAACAATATCCGCATGATTATCCTCCGCGACAGAACACCTTTCTTTGATTGCAAAAGGCAATGCTCCCCGAAATCCGAACGGCTTAAAAAGCCGGACAATAATAACCGCAGGTAAAGCAAGTTACCTGCGGAGACCGGCAAGGGGAAATGCGCTTAAAAAGCGCAACATTGTGTTGCCGTTACGCTAAAAACGATTTTCTTTGTCGTTTTTTCTTATCCATGAGTTACACGAATCTGCTTCTCCACGTTATCATTCGCACCAAATACAGTCGCGACGCGTTCCCGAACGAACACGCGGAAAAGCTCTACCGTTATATTTGGGGATTTGTTCGCGGAAAGAAATGCGTACTTCACAGAATAAACGGAATCCCCAATCACCTTCATCTTTTGGTCGATCTTCATCCCTCGATTGCAGTCTCCGATTTTGTAAAAGAATTAAAAACCTCAACTCACGCCTGGCTGAAAAAACAGCATACAATTTTTCCGGATTTCATTGCTTGGGGAAGCCAATACGCCGCGCTTGCCGTGAGCGAAGCCGACAAAGAGCGTGTCGTCGCCTACATTGCCCGGCAGCGGGAACATCACAAGGTCGTAAATTTTGAGAACGAATACAGAAAAATACTGCAGGAAAACGGTATCAATCCGGACGAACAATATTGGCTGAAAGACTAAGTCTCGAAGCCGCGGCATCGTTGCGCTTTCCAAGCGCATCGTATCTTTATGCAGATCCCGTAGGTAACGCAGTTACCTACGGTTATTGTTGTCCGGCTTTTCAAGCTGATATGTGAGCGTGGGGCAACCACACCCAAAGAATAAGCTTCGGGTAACCTCCGCAACAACTCCGCCCTCCCCGTGCCATCCGAAACACAACGCTTTTCCGAAAATCACCTTGCTTACCGAATGGGAAATTCGTTAGGCTTCCCGGGTTAGAACTATGTCTATTTTCAAAGATAAAACACTGTTAATTACAGGGGGAACGGGCTCTTTCGGGAACGCTGTCCTGAAACGTTTTTTGGATTCGGATATCCGCGAAATCCGCATTTTTTCGCGCGACGAAAAAAAACAGGACGATATGCGACACCAGTTGCAAAGTCCGAAGGTTAAATTTTACATCGGCGACGTGCGGGATCGCCGCTCGGTTGACGGCGCGATGGTCGGCGTGGATTACATCTTCCACGCAGCGGCGCTGAAGCAGGTGCCGTCCTGCGAATTTTTCCCGATGCAGGCAGTTCAAACCAATGTTTACGGCACGGAAAACGTCCTCGACTCCGCGATTGCACACGGCGTGAAAAACGTGGTCGTGCTTTCGACGGACAAGGCCTGCTACCCGATCAACGCGATGGGAATTTCCAAAGCGATGATGGAAAAAGTTGCCGTCGCCAAAGCACGCCAGCTCGGCAAAAACGCGGGAACGACCATCTGTTGCACGCGTTACGGGAACGTGATGGCGAGCCGCGGGAGCGTAATTCCGCTTTGGGTTGATCAAATCAAAGCCGGGAACGACATCACGATTACCGACCCGAATATGACGCGCTTTATGATGACGCTCGACGACGCCGTGGACTTGGTGCTCTACGCTTTTGAGCACGGGAACGGCGGCGATTTGTTTGTCCAAAAAGCTCCGGCGGCAACGCTCGATGTCCTCGCCGACGCGCTGAAAGAGCTCTACAAAAGCGACGCGACCGTCCGCGTCATCGGCACGCGCCACGGCGAAAAACTTTACGAAACGCTCGTCAGCCGCGAAGAAATGGCGAAAGCCGAAGATATGGGCGAATATTTCCGCATTCCCTGCGACACGCGCGACTTGAATTACGATAAATTTTTTGTGGACGGGCAGGAAAAAGTTTCCGTCATCGAAGACTACCATTCGCACAACACGGCACGCTTGGATGTTGAAGGGATGAAGAAGCTTTTGCTGAAGCTGGAAATGATTCGCGAAGAAGTCAAAATATAATTACGCACAGATTCCCGCAGATTTTATTTTTATTAAACTCAACTCATAAGATAATGCAGGTTCTGCGAATATCCGCCGAATCCGCGTGAAAAAAGAAGATATGAAAATTTTAGTTACGGGAGCGAAAGGATTTGTCGGAAAAAATCTTTGCGCCGAGTTGAAAAATATTCGCGACGGGAAGGCGCGTTGCTACGGAGATTTGAAAATTGAAGAAATTTTCGAATACGACATCGATTCCGATCCGGCTTCGCTGGACGGATTTTGCGCGGATGCAGATTTCGTTTTTAATCTCGCCGGAGTAAATCGTCCCAAAGACCAAAGCGAGTTCATGGCGGGCAATTTCGGCTTTGCCTCCACGCTGCTCGACACGCTCAAAAAGCACGGGAACGCGTGCCCGGTCATGCTGAGCAGCTCGATTCAGGCGACGCTCATCGGTCGCTACGGCGAATCCGATTACGGGAAAAGCAAGCTTGCAGGCGAGGAGCTTTTCTTTGATTACGCGAAAGAATCCGGAGCGAAAGTTTTGGTTTATCGCTTCCCGAATCTTTTCGGAAAATGGTGCCGCCCGAACTACAACAGCGCCGTCGCGACATTTTGCAACAACACGGCAAACGATCTGCCGATTACCGTCAACGATCGCGCAATCGAGCTCGAATTGCTCTACATTGACGACCTCGTCGCGGAAATGATTGCCGCACTCAAAGGAGAAGAACATCGCTGCGAGTTCGACGGCGTGAAAACGGTTTTAACGGAAAACGGACGCTACTGCGCCGCTCCCGTCACGCACCATGTTACGCTCGGCGAAATCGTCGATTTGCTTGAACAATTCAAAAACGTTCCCGCGACGATTCTGATGCCGGAAATCCCGGCAAATTCTTTCGCAAAAAAGCTTTATTCCACTTATCTGAGCTACCTGCCGAAAGAGAAAGCGGCGTTCCCGCTGAAGATGAACGTCGATGCGCGAGGAAGTTTTACGGAACTTCTGAAAACGCAAAAATGCGGACAATTCAGCGTCAACATCAGCAAACCCGGCATCACAAAAGGTCAGCATTGGCATCACACGAAATGGGAATTTTTCATCGTCGTTGCGGGGAAAGCGTTGATCCAACAACGAAAAATCGGCACGGAGGAAGTGCTGAACTTTGAAGTTTCCGGAGAAAAAATCGAAGCCGTGCACATGCTTCCGGGCTACACGCACAACATCATCAATCTTTCGGAAACGGAAAACCTTGTCACGGTCATGTGGGCAAACGAAGCCTTCGATCCCGCCCGTCCGGACACGTATTTTGACCCGGTAGAATAATTCTCGGTTAAGCTCACGCAGATATCGCAAAGCTCGCAGATTTCACTTAAAAGAAAGAACATGAATATTATAGAAAACGAAGTTTCTTTCAAAATCCGCGGAGCGATATTTAACGTCTACAATGCGCTCGGGCCCGGTCTACTGGAGAGCATTTACGAAAAAGCATTAGCATATGAATTGAAAAAAATCGGGAGCAAAATTGAAACGCAAGTAGAAGTTCCCGTTTGTTACGACGGACAAATTCTCGACAATTCTCTTCGTGTGGACTTATTGGTTGATGATTTAGTTATCGTCGAAATCAAATCCGTAGAAAAACTAATCCCGCTCCACCACAAGCAATTGCTCACCTACCTTCGTCTAACCCAAAAGCGACTGGGAATTTTAGTAAATTTCAACTCTGAAAATATCGCTGAAAACATTCACCGCATCGTAAACAATTTGAAATAATAAAACCTGCGGATATCTGCAAAATCTGCGTGAGAAAAATCGACATCCATGAAAACGAACTACGACTCTGTATCCTTTAAAAACAACGGCAAGCTCAAGCTGCTCATCATCGTCGGCACGCGCCCGGAAATCATCCGCCTCGCCGCCGTCATCAACAAATGCCGCAAATATTTTGACGTCGTTCTCGCCCACACCGGACAAAACTACGACTACAACCTCAACGGCGTTTTCTTTAAAGATTTAAAACTCGCCGATCCCGAAGTTTACATGGATGCCGTCGGCGACGACCTCGGCTCCACCGTCGGGAACATCATCGCAGCTTCCTATAAGCTGATGGCGGCAATCAAACCCGACGCTATGCTCATTCTCGGTGACACGAACAGCTGCCTCAGTGCCATTCCCGCAAAACGCCTCCACATCCCGATTTTCCACATGGAAGCCGGAAACCGTTGCAAAGACGAATGTCTTCCGGAAGAAACCAACCGCCGCATCGTCGATATCATCAGCGACGTCAATCTTTGCTACAGCGAGCACGCGCGCCGTTATTTGGCGGACAACGGCTTGCCGAAGGAGCGCACTTACGTTACGGGATCGCCGATGGCGGAAGTCCTTCACGCAAATTTGAAAGACATTGAAGCAAGCGACGTTCACGCCCGCCTCGGCTTGGAAAAAGGGCGCTATATGCTCCTCAGTGCCCATCGCGAAGAAAACATCGATACGGAAAAAAATTTCACGAGCCTGTTCAATGCGATTAACGCGCTGGCGGAAAAATACGACATGCCGATTCTTTACAGCTGCCACCCGCGTTCCCGCAACCGCTTGGAGCAAAGCGGCTTCCACCTGGACAAACGCGTTATCCGACACGAGCCGCTCGGTTTCCACGATTACAATTGCCTGCAAATGAACGCGTTTGCCGTTATCAGCGACAGCGGCACACTTCCGGAGGAAAGCAGCTTTTTCACTTCTGTCGGCAAACCGTTCCCGGCTGTCTGCATCCGCACGAGCACCGAACGCCCGGAAGCGCTCGACAAAGCCTGCTTCGTTCTCGCCGGAATCGACGAAAAATCACTCCTGCAAGCCGTCGACATTGCCGTCGAAATGAACCGCAACGGAGACCACGGCATTCCCGTTCCCGTCTACACGGAAGATGTTTCGAACAAAGTCGTGAAGCTCATTCAAAGCTACACCGGCGTTGTCGACAAAATGGTCTGGCGCAAGTTTTAAACAACACCTCCCGATTTATCTCACACAGATTTCTCAAATAACTCAGATAAAAAATCGGCGTCTATCTGCGCGATCTGCGTGAGAATAAAAAAGCGTAACCATGAAAATCATTTCACAACAAATCCTCGACGACGTTCACGCACAAGCCAAGGCAAGCCCGCGTCTGCGCATGAACTACAATCTCCACGAAACGATGGACGAAAACGTCCACAAGCTCGTGAACTCACTCCAGCCGGGAACGCTCATGCCGATTCACCGGCATTTGCACCCTCCGAAAAAAGAAACCTTCGTCATGCTTGCAGGAGCACTCGAATTGAAAATCTACAACGACGACGGGAGCGTCCGCGAATCCCATATTCTCTCCCGCGAAAGCGGAAATCTCATCGCCGAAATCCTTCCCGACGAATGGCATTCCTTCACCGTTCTCGAACCCGATACCGCCATCCTCGAAATCAAACCCGGTCCCTACCTCCCCTTCCAAGACATCGACCTGCTACCCGCCGGGAACTAACCTCTCTCCGACCGGCAATTACTACTCCCCGAAAGCCGTATTTAAGCTGTCCAAAATCTTTTCCCGGGAGTGAAACCGCAGCGCAACCGATTTCACATTTTCTATTTTCTTCGCATGTTCCGAACGTCCGGAAACGATTTTTTCCAGGGTTTGAGAAATTGACGGCAAATCGCCGGCAACAAACGCACAATCGTTTTCTTCCAAATATTCGATGGAAGATACATCGCGTGGTCCGACAGCCCAAACGAGCTTCCCGCTCTTAAAATAATCCGTAATCTTCGTGGAAAACGAAAGCCACGTTTTTCGCTTCTCGTTCTTGTCAAAAGATTCCGGAAAAACAAGCACGTCGCAGGATTTTTTTATTATCGTCTGCAACTCCGAATACGGAACCGCCGCGCAAAGTTCACAGGCTCTTCCCGCAGCACGAAACGCGTGCAAAACCTGCGGCGTCAGCGGATCCCGGGAATAAATTTTCAGCCGATGCGCTGTTCCGTGCGTCTTATTGTAATCGCGCAACGCTTCCGCGATTTTCAGCAAAATGCGGTCGCGTCCGTAAAGTAAATTTCCCGCATAAAGGAATGTCATAGCGTCGGAGTTTTCAAGTGCGCCCGTTCCCGCGTCCTCGGGAACGCTTTCAATCGGCTTAGTAAGCAATACCGTTTCCCTACAAAGCACCGCATCGTATTCCCGCTTCATCTTCGGCGAGATGACAAACACCTGCGACGCCCGACGAACGAGGTTTAATTGCAAACGCCGAAACAGAAACTGCTTCCAGTAATAATACGGCGGCACCGATTTATAAGTGAAAGAATCATCTACAAAAAACAGTATCAATCGCGCCCCGCACTGCTTCAAAATCCACTTCACAACCAAGCTCTGAAATGCCCATTTTGAAACAGGGAAAAATATCACATCGACAGGATTTTCTTTGAGAAAGCGTTTCAGCGAATGCTCCTTCCACAAACCCAATGCCCACGCACATTCGCGAGCACAATTTAGAAAAAAACTCACGAATGAGTTTTGAGACAGCTTTTTAAACAACTTCTTTTTCGGGTTCTGCGCATATCCGGCTACCGATCGAGGATTCAAAAATTCTTCTTTCGCCAATTCGCGTCCAACCTGAAATGGCGGAGACAAAAGCTTCTTCGGAAACCCGATTTCATTAATCCTGAAAATCTTCCCGCAGGATTTCGTATCCGGCATCTCCGGAGAAAAGTAAAGCGAATACAGGTTTTCTTTCGGACAATCGGAAAAAAGTTGTTGCGACGTATTATCGCCGCCTTGATCCCGCCAAGGATCCGAGCTCAATATCAAAATTTTAGCATCTTGTTTTTTCATTTTAGAATTCATCTTCCTCCCACAAATTTCACAAATACCACCAATATAAGTTTGTGAAATCAGTGCAATTCGCGGGCTAATTTTTCATAAAGGCTTACATATTCCGCATAGCGATCTTCCTTGCGGAAACAATTCAACACACGGGAACGACATGCCGCCGAATAAGCCGCTTTCCCGCGGGAACGCACCGTCTCAATCGCCGAAACGATTCCGTCGATATCGCCCTGCTCGACCACAAAACCCGTCACCGAATCAACTGCCTCGGGAGAACCTCCCGTGCGATAAGTGCAAACCGGAGTGCCGCACGCAAGAGCCTCAATATTCACGGTCGGAAAATTATCCTCGTATGTCGGATTCACAAACAAATCCGCCGCCGAATATAATTCCGCAAGCTCCTCCGCGCTTCCCGTCCGACGGATTCCAACAATTCCCGCCGGCAATTCCTTTATCTGCTTTTCCGTTAAGCCGACCAAAACAATCGCCAAATCTCCTTCCGAAAACCGTTCCCGCAATTTAATAAAATCCGGAAGGCCTTTACGCTCTTCCCATCCACTTGCACAGCCTAAAACCATTAACTGCGCCCCGAGGGAATAGTTTTTTCGAATTTTTTCCGTAGCATCAACCGGTTGGAATATTTCTACATCTACGCCATTATGGATACGACAAACTCTTTTATTTTTCAGAAATGAGCCTTTTACAAGCACACCAAGCCAGTCCGAAACCGGACAGAGTATTAATTTCTCTACAGAAGAAAACAGCTCCCGTTTGTCTCTCCAATTTCGTTTGGAGGCGTCTGCAATAAAGCTCGGAGGATAGCGTGTAAGCCCTGGGCACTTTTCACACCCATTCCGCCATTTCTCACACTTCAAGAAATCAAAATAAGCGCAATGCCCCGTAAACAACCAACAATCATGAAGCGTCCAAACTACCCTCCCCGGAAACGTTTTTAAAAACTCAAACAAAACACCAATATGCAGATAATGTCCGTGTAAATTATGCAGATGGATAATATCCGGATTCGCCGCTCGAATTAAATCAATTAGCCGCAAAGTATCTTTCTTAGAAAAAAAGCACTGTCTATCCGTAATACGGGAACAGAGATTATGCCACCGCGTTCGCCATACGGAACTCAGCACATACTCCCGCTCGGAAAAAATCTTTCCCAAGCCGTGTGCGAAATATCCCGTGTGCCCTGCCGCCTCGCACGCTGAAATTATCTGCCGCGCAATCGTTCCCGTGCTTCCATGACTCGTCGAATTTATATGGAAGATTTTCATAGTACAACCTTTCGCTTAGTAGTGTCCGGGAACATGCTCCCACATGAAGAAAAACGCTCCTCCTCGAAGAAATGTAAAAGCAATCACGGTAACGACAGAAACAAGCACCATCGTTCGCCCCATTCCGGAAGCTCTTCGTTCCCATGATTGACCAATTGCCGGAAGGCATAGATGCAAAAATACGGCATAATACATGACCACACGCATGAGCACAGGATTAAGCCACGGCAACGGTAAAAATAAGAGAGCCAATGCAACCGCAACAAAATAGGGTCGCGAGTCCGGCAGGCTCCGACACGTCGGAGAAGACATTATTGCAGAAAAAAGTGCTACTACTAAAAATAGCAAAGTAAAATTCACCGGAGCCCCAAGTTCCCCTTCTCCCAGCGCATAATTCATATAATTTTCGTCGGCTGCGATTCCTGCAAGAAAAACCGCAAACTGAGTCCTAAAGTAAAAAACTATGGGAAATGCCAATAAAGCAACCCACAAAACGAGCGATGTTTGCTTTATCCTCGAAAGAAAATAAAAAGGCAAGAATACCGCCGCACTCTTATGAAACAACACAGCAACCGCCATGAACAATAAGAACCAACCAAGCTTCCTCTTTACAATAAAATCATACGCGACCAAACATACTGCAAGTGCCAACGTTTGGCGGTATCCCGTCATCACAAACGGAAAAAACATCGTTAAGAAAAATACGAATGCAAGAATTAAACCGTCGAAACTCAAAACGTATTTATAAAGCCACCGCGCAAACGGCAAATAAAAGCATCCCAAAACAAAAAACATAAATGCCCGATAGTTCGTCGAAAAAATTTGGAATGTCTTTGTATAAAGCGCATAAAGCGGATCTCGAACTCTGTCCTCCGCACCCCATGAAGTAAACAGCCCCGAAAAAATTTCCCCCCAAGACTGCAACTCAACTCGCTCAAACCAAAACCTGTAAGAAATAGTGTCCGCGCCAACTGCTTCGTGACGCAATCCTCCTATCAAAAAACAAAGAAACATCACCAATGCTATCACACACGCGCGCTTCTTCCCCTCCGAAAAAGAGCTCGGAAAAACAAATACCGATAAACATGCAATTAAGATAAGGACTATTTGAACCATATTTTATCTTTTAAGATTTAGAACAAACACCGTTCTTTGGAGTTAAATTCTCATTTAATGAAAGAAATTGAGAAGCGACATTCCTAGGACTCCACTCATTCTGCATTGTCCTGTAAGCCGCGACAGAAATGCGTTCCCGCAACGCAACATCATCCAGCAGAAGACGAACCTTTTTCTTTAAGTCCTCCAAGTTGCAAGACTTAAACAGAAAACCGTTTTCGCCGTCTTTGATAAGATACGGAGCAGAACCTATCTCGTTTCCGACGACGCAGGCACACCCGCTCCCCATTGCTTCATTAAGCACGGCTCCCCACCCTTCCTGGCGATTCGAGGTAAAAAGAAAAACACTGCTTTCCCGCATTTTCTCCAGAATCTCCGCATTGGGAAGGGTTCCTATCAACTTCACACAATCGCCCACACCTTGTCTCTCTACCAATCGCTTTGCCTTTTCCCAATCTGCGCCCGTTCCCGCCATGCGGAGACGAAATTTGTATCCGGCGCGTTTTAAATGTCCTGCCAAAAGAATCGGCAAATCCCAACGCTTCCAGCCAATAAACCGGGCACACCAAAATATATCGATGCGCTCCCGATTTCGCTTTGCGATAATCTCCGAAATATCCAATTTCGGGCACTCCGTAAAATATCCCCATTTGTAGCGCCGCCCTTTATAAAGCCCAAGCAAATCCAAATCCTTCGGCAAAAACGCACTCGCACAAAGCACCGAAACGTTCGGCTTTCTGCTCCACCGGAAGTGATATTTGAACAGGGATTTCCACAAACCCGGCGAAAAATAATTTCTCGGCACGCGCTTAAACCATCGCTCCGAATAAATGAACGTCTGCTTCCCTGCCTCCACGCGCTTTTCCACCCAAGAATACGGCGCAGAGCCGATAATCACCGCATCCGCCTCATCGACAAATCGCTGCGCCTCCCCCCGCTTCTCCTCACTTTCGTAAGCCAAAATATTATACGGGAACGCCCGACAATCCGGATACCCGCTCTTCAAAAAAGATTCTGGCGTCTCCGTCGTCGAAATAAAGCGATACCCATCTCCCAATCTCCGATAAAGCTCGTCCGCCACCGGCGTTTGGTGATGATTCAAAAAATTAGAAACGAAAGTTATTTTCATAGATTATCAACCTCCTAAAAATTTTTAATTAAAGCATTCGCGGGGGGGGGTAAGAATGGCTCTTAAGAAAGCTCCTTATTAGATACAGCACTAGCTCTTCCACCACGCAGGAAAGCCATGCCCAAACACTCTTTTCTCCGGTGGGGGCAATACAGAAAAATCGCCATAAGTCACATAAAGATACTCTCGAAAGCCATGCATTGTCTTATAGAGTTTTCCCTCAAATTCAATATCGACCGAACGCTCAACGACAGAGTTGCGAAAACGCCCGTGTATTCCTATTCCTGCACTCATATTGTAGACATATGTGCTAGGTGGAATTAACCTCACAAAAATCCCATACAGCTTACCAAACAAATCTATCGGGAATAGCCACAAGAATGGAAATAGAACAGCTTTTATCATAGTCGTTAGTGAGGTTCGAGATCTGACAAGCCATATCCAGTTCCGTGTTTGAGAAAGGCACACACTTGCTTGTGCTTGAATGAGGAACAAGCATATCCAATACCACACCAAACATGCAAAATTCCCAGACGGAACATTCTCCAACGGGAATATATCAATGAAAACTCCTATTTTTTCGGGCAAGGACGGCTCTATCATTTCCGTTCGAAGATCTATAACCTTTGCAAACGCATAATAGTACTTTTTATCGGTTTCGAGGGAGAGGAGTTTTGTGTGTTCCGGGGAGTTGGCGGAAAACAGTTTGATGAATTTATCGTAATCGGAGCGCGGCATGTAGAGGTCGAGATCGTCGTCCCAAGGGATGTAGCCCTTATGACGCACGGCACCGATAAGAGTTCCGCTCGAAAGGAAATAGGTAATTCCGTTTTTTTCGCAGAAATCGTGAACTTTGTCCAAGATTCCGAGCTGAATTTGTTTCAGTTCTTCGTGTGTTATTTCTCTCATACCCAAAATTTTTCCTGTTTTGTGATTAAATTGTGTTCTTCTGCGCGGGAACGCTCGTAGATTTTTGACGCGAAATAAACGTCATGGAGAGCGATACCTATGTTGTAAGCCAAGATACGTTCCCGTTCGGATTCGCGGCCGGGAATTTTTCCGAGAAGCACGTCCGAAAGCTCTCCGAATTGTTTAAATTTTGAAAAATACTTAAAACCTTCCACATGCCCGCGATCGTCGGCAAAAACTTTGTCAAAAAACAAATCGCAGTTTTGAAATCCTCTCGTATGCACGGGAACGACGAGCACGCCTTCCTTAAACCATTCGTCCTTAGCGACGGGAGAATCGAACGCCGTCACGCAAGAAACAACGACATCCGCACCGACAATCAGCTCCCGCATCGAATCGACAAATTCGAAACACACGTTCCCGTAGCCTGAAAATCGTTCTGCGAAAAGTTTTTCCTGCCCTTTGTATTTTAGAAGGCGAATCGTCTGTCTTTCTTGCGTATCCGTATTTTCAAGCAAGCAAAGTAACGTTGCCCGAGCCGTATTTCCTAAGCCGACAAACGAGTAAATTTTCGCGTCTTTTCTGCGAAATGTCTTAACGGCAAGAGCCGCAACGGCGCCGGTGCGCATCGCGGTAATCCAAGTCGCGTCCATAACGGACAGAAGCTCTCCGCTCTTGGCATCATAAAGCATCAAATCGCTTTTCAGTGCGGGAACGCGATTCGGGAAGCGGGAAACTTCTTTCACGCCGAAGCGTTCAATCTGCGGAATCAGACACGGCATTGTATTAAAGAAAACATTCCCCTCCTGCTTGGTGCTGATTTTCGGCGGCAGAAGCGATTTCGGCTTGATCAAAAACGCATCTTTCACCCACGCGAAACAATCCTTCGGCGAAATTTTTAACGCCGCTATTTCCGAAAAATCGATAAGCTTCATGCCGCGCTCCTTTCCTCAAGCGTAAAGGACGCGTCGCGGTAAAGCCTATGAACTGCAAATAGCCGTATCGCATTACTTTTTATTTTCGAAATGGGGGGGGGGGAAAAAATTGAAGCCCCCAATTAAGCACTCTATTTATCGTCGGTGTTTCCACGTTATTTTGTTGTGCAAGTTGTTTGATAATTTTCATTCCGTAGGGAATGTCTTCGGTAAAGTAGCGGTTCTTCACGTCGGGGATAAATCCGCCGGGAACAGCAAGCATCGGCGCGCGAATTTTCCGGAAAGCGGGAATGCTTTTCAGCTTACGTGTCAGCTCCGATGCGTTCCCGCATTCGTAGTAATCCGGCAGACGCGGAATTGCGCCCGGCGTTACGGGAAGTTTTTTCAAAAGCGCAAAAAATTCTTCGTCTGCAGCGATAAGAATTTCCGATGAGAAATCATCCCAATCTTCGTAAAAAAGTGTGTGCTGCGCGTAAGGTGTTTTTCCGTCCCAATCGTTCCACATGCCGTAAAGGCGGCACGGATGAAGAAGCGGATTAGAGTTTGTAAGAGCCGCATCCCAAAATGATTTAAGAAGCGCAGTCGGCGTATCCAAAAGTTTTTCAATTTTTTGGCGAAATGCTTCTTGGCTGTCGGCAGACGGAAAATCTTTTGTCGCCAAACGAATTTCGTTCTTATATCCAAGCAAATCCGCCGATTTCCCGTATTCGGACACACGTGCGATATAGGGAACACGCTGGAATCCGAAAAGCGGCGTTCCCGCAGGCAAAACTTCTTGCGCCGCAAAGAAAAATCCGGAACTCGAAACGACGGAACCGACAGGCGTTCCCGTGTGAAGATGGGGTGCCACTTTTTCAAGCGTCTCACGAATCAAATACCCGGGAACGCAGAGTAGAACGAAATCCGCGTCCGGAATAACGTCGCTTGCCGAGGCAGATTTTTTGGAAAGATTTCCGGAAAAAACTTTTCCGTCGCAGGCATGAATCGTAATTTCGTCGTGCCATTGTTCTGCCCGTCCGGAAAGCAAGTTCACGCAGAATCCGCGCGCCGCCGCCGTTCCCGCGATTACATGACCGAGCGAACCTCCACCGCAAATACAGAGTGTTTTTCCGGGAATTTCCATTGTTTAAAACCCTTTCAAGGTGTCGACGAGTTTGTCGTTATCTGCGGTATCGCGAACGGCAAGGCGAATGTAGTTTTTCCCGTCAAAAGCCGCTTTCGTTGAGCAATCTTTGATGAGAATGTCCGCCTCGTTTAAAAGCTTTGCCGTCAACTCTCCCGCCGTAAATCTTTCCGTAATTTCGCAAAGGAAATAATTCGCCTGCGACGGGATTACGCGCAGGAACGGAATTTCTGAAAGCCGTTTTTGAAAACGTTCCCGCTCGGAGATAAACTTTTTGCAAGCCTTGCGATAGTCTCCTTCGTATTTTCCGAAAATCTGCATGTAAAACTCGGCAAACGAATTGATATTCCATATAGCGACATCTTTCTTCATGCGAGAAATCAACGCTTCGTCAGACGATGCCAAGACACCCAAACGCAGTCCGGGAACGCCGTAGGATTTCGAAATAGATTTCATGACGATGAGTTCCGGGAATGCGTCGAGAATATCGTTTCGTAGCAAGGTATTGTCGTCGCCGATTGCGAAATCGACAAAAGACTCATCGACGACGAGGCGGATTTTGCGTTCCCGAGCCCAGTCGGCAAGGTCGAGGATTTCGCTTTTTGAAATAAAATTTCCCGACGGATTGTCCGGATTAACGAGCAAAAGCGCAGAAATGCCTTTGTCGGCAAAAAAGTTTTTTAAATCTTCCGCCGAGTAGGAAAAATCAGGATTGGCGGGAACAAAAACTTCCACCTCTGATTTCTCGCGGCGATTCGGATATTCTTCAAAGGTCGGGAACGTTACGCCGAGTTTTCCCGGGAACGATTCCATGAGACTCTTAATGAGTTCCGCCGCGCCGTTGCCGACGACGATTGAACTTTGGCGAACGCCGAAATATTTCCCTGCGAGCAGGGAATTCACGCCCATGCCGGACGGATATTCCGCCAAAAGCACGTCGAAATTTGCCCGCAATTCATCACGCATGCGCGGAGACGGGAAGTAAGGATTTACCAAATAGCAAAAATCCAGCAAGCGCGGGAACCGCCAGTATCCGCCGTAGCGGCAGAAGTATTTTTTCAGGCGTTGATCGTTTTCGGCAAAAATCGCTTCGGCGATATCCAAATCCTGCACGTCGTCGATTTCATACCAGTTTTCACCGTCGAGCGGAAGCGCCTTGAGCTCAACTTTGTCGAGCATCGTGATAACGCGAAGAACCTGCTCATAGTATTCGTTGTTCCCGAGTGCCTTGGTGTAAGCTTCGAGGAACGGAACGTAATGCGAGCGGGAAAACTCCGCGCTGAATTTGTAAATGTTTACCGTCTTGTAGTAGGTGTCCGTTTCCGAATATTTGAATGCAGATTTCGGGATGAAACTCACGATGTCGCAATCATCGTTCATGCGCACCATTGTGCCGTCCATCCATGTTTCATACTTGGAAACCAAGGCAAGATTCGGGAACGGATTTTCGAGAATTTTATTGAGAACGGCATCTTCGACGATGAGATCAGATTCGAGCAAAAGCGTGTCTTCCTTAACGAGGAAATCCTTGGCGAGGGCAAGCGAATAAATATTGTTCGTCTTGTCGTAAATCGGATTTTCGACGTAAACAATCGGCGTTCCCGCGATTGCGTTCCCGACGTGTGCTTTCAGGTTTTCCGCCTGATATCCGACGACTAAAACGATTTTCGAAAGATTCAATTTTGAAAGCTGAGAAAGCATCCGATCGATTAACGGAATCCCGTTTACCTTGACCATGCATTTTGTGTTCCCGCTTGTCAGTTCGCCCAAGCGTTTGCCCATTCCTGCCGCTAAGATTATCGCCTGCATAATTTATCGTTTTGTTAGAACTTGAAGAAAAGGAAGTCGTCCGACTAAAAACGTTGAAAAGAAAGTCCGTTCGTTTTTCTCAAATCCGAAAAACCAAACAAACACCACCGTGCTCAAACACGCGCACGTTCCCGAGGCGATGAGCTGAGTCCACGCATTGTGGATATTTTGAAAAACAAACAAAGGAAGCAGGCTTGCCAAAGCTCCGACGAAAAAGCTTTTGAAAATAACGCCGCGAAGGAATTTCCCGACCGGCAAACCGATTTTCCCGCGCAAATAGAAAACCCGCCAAAGCGTTGTCAAAAAATTCATCGCGACACGAATCCCCAAAGCCCATGTCGGCGGGAACCCAAGTTTTAAAGCAACATACGCGAACGGCAAATTTACCAAGATCAAAAAACTGACAATCAGCTGATAATTACGGATTTCTCCCGTGGCTTGAACAGACATCCAAAGCGGTGCGGAAATCGAACTAATCAAAGAGTAGAACAACGTCAGTTGGACAAATTCAGCAGTAAATTCGGGAACGTCGCCAAGCCAAAGCTCCAAAATAAAATCGATGTTTAAGCAAATCGGCAGAACAAGAAAGAAGGTCAAAAAGAACGAAAATTTCGATGTCCTTAAAATCAGAGAAATAAAACGTTCCCGCTCGTTTGAAGCGTAGGATTTTACGAGTTGAGGATTGAATGCAATTTGGAAATTGGAAACGAACTGATAAACGGCGGCGTTCACCTGATTGGCAATTCCCATGGCAGCGTTGACGGCAACGCCGCAGAAAATATTCATCACCATGTTAATGCCCTGGGAATTGCACATATCCGCCACACCGCCGAAAAGCGACCATCCGGAAAAAGAAATGAGCTCCCGGAAAAGTTTTTTGTCGCGAAACGGTTTGTAAATCGCCGTTTGCGGGAACGCATGTTTGCAATAGGCGATGTAGACAATTTGCATCAACGCGTTAACTGCGAAAACCAAGCCCGCGTAGAGGATGAGTTTATCAATGTTTCCGATAACAAGCAGATAAACAATTCCCAAAAGAAGCAGACCCCTCACAATGCTCGTCCACGCGTAGAAGCCCATGCGTTCGTGAGCAATGATTGTCGCATTGTACGGAACGAGGAGAATCCCCAAAAGAGTTGTCGCAACCGAAAACTGGTAAACCCAATTGGCCGCCGCCATGCGATCTGCGGGAATGTTCAGCTCCGCATTTAAAAACCAGAGCCCGACCGTTTCCGCTAAAAAAAGAACAAGCCCCGCGATACAGAAGTGCACCGTCAGAGACATAGAGAACACACGTCCGACTTGGACAAGATCTTTTTTTCCGAGCTCGAAATTCAGAAAGCGCTGTGTCGCCGAGGACATCGCCGCATTCAAAAACGAAAACAGCACGACCACTCCACCGACAACATTGTAGATCCCAAAGTCGTCCACGCCGAGCGTCAGCAAGACCACGCGCGACGTGTAGAGCGAAACGAGCATCATCACGCCCATTTTCACATAGAGCATCAGCGTATTCTTGGCGATACGCTTGTTGTTCTCGGAAACTGTCGCTGCCTTCGGCATGAAAGGAGAGAGGTGAAAGATTAGAGATTAAAGATTAAAGAATGCGTTCCCGTGTATCGCACAGATGAACGCGAATGAAGTTTTCCGCTGAACGCAGGATTTTTCCCGCCGGCAAAAGCCGTTCCCGCAAAGCGGTTAAAAACTTCTTCTTCGGAGGAGCCTGAGGACACCAAGAGCGAGTCCGTTTGACTACGCTTCAAGGCATTATGCTTCGAGGCATAATTACGAAATTGACAAGTGAACGATTGGGGCGGAAGATTCCCTCCATGAATCCTTTTCAATTCGGTAGTGTGGTGCGCGGAGAATATTTTTTTGACCGCAAAGAAGAAACGTCTCGTATTGTCGAAACGCTCGCCGGCGGCAACAATTTGGTGCTGTTTGCTCCGCGCCGCTACGGAAAAACCTCGCTTGTTTTCCGAGCAATGGCGGAGCTGGAAAAACAAGGAATTGACTGTGTTTATTTCGACTTTCTGCCGATTTACGATGTTCGGGATTTTTGCCGTATTTACACGCAACGCATTCTCGAAAAGCAACGCGGTTGGAAAAAACTCGTTGCGAAACTTGCGGATTGGCTTGGCGGAACTCGCCCGAAACTGACGCTTTCCGCCGACGGGAAAGCCTCTTTGGAATTGGATTTTCCGGAAACAATCCCAAGCCCGGAAGCTCTCGAAGCCGTATTGGGACTTCCGGAGCGCGTGGCAAGCGAGAAAAAGCGCCTCGTTATTGTTTTTGATGAGTTTCAGGAAATTACCCGTTTTGAAAAAATCCGCTTCGAGGCTTTGTTGCGAAGCGTCATTCAACACAGGAAAAACGTCTCCTACCTGTTTCTCGGAAGCAAAACGCACCTGCTGAACGCAATGTTTACGGGGCGTTCCCGCCCGTTTTTTAACTCGGCGGCGACAATGAGAATTTCCAAACTCCCGCTTACGGAAACCGTCGATTTTCTGAAGCGCCGCTTCAAAAAATCCGGAATAACGCTGAGTTCGGAAGCTGCGCAAAAAATCATCAATGAAGCCGACGGCGTGCCCTACTACATACAACTGCTCGCCGCCGAAATTTGGCAAATCGTCAAAAACGGCGACGAGTCCGCTGTTTCCGAAAGCGCGATTTCCCGGGGCGTTGATTGGGTTATCACCCTTAAAAAAGATTACTACACCGAGCTCTACGACCGTCTTTCCCTGCAACAAAAAAAGCTTGTCGCCGCTATTGCTCGAAACGGCAAAGAAATTTTCTCCGTAGCATTCATCAAAAAGTTTGCCCTCGGAAGCGTTTCCGCAACTCAAAAAGCGGCGACGGTCTTGACGGAGCAAGGAATCATCGAAAAAGAAAGCAACGTCTTTCATGTTGCAGATCCGTTTTTCCGCCGATTCCTGCTTGGATTGCCGTAAAAAAACCGCCCGGAAATCTGTAGAAATTTGCGTCATCGGCGGAAACCTCCATTGGTGTTTAAAAGCCCGTCGAGAAGCGGGAGGGCTTCGGTGAGGCGGGATTTCCAGAGCGTGAGTTCGGCGACGCGGGAACGCGCAAACGCGGCATCGGCGGCGGGAACGGCAGAATTTTTTCCGGCGGATTCTTCGGCTTGCGCGAGACGGATGTCCGCTTTTTCCAGCGCGGGAACGAGGATTTCCTTCAAAAAGCCTTGAACAAATTTCTTCAGATCCGTTTCCGCCGTGAAATAATCGCGGCGTTCCCCGATTTTGAGGCAAACCCGCGCCGCACCCAACCGACGCAAAAACAAAAGCGCCTCGACGGTCGAACCGCGCGATATTTGAAGCCGTTCCTGAATTTCCTGCGCCGAAAGCGGCTCGCGGGAACAATAAAGTACGCCGTAAACCAAGGCGACGGACTTGCGGAAACCGAACATCGCCGCCGCCCGCACAAACACATCGAGCACCGCCAATTCCCACTCGGGAATCACGGGGACAAGAACACGCTTTACAGCAAATTCATGCTTCACTTTGCGGAATCCTTTCTTTGAACTGGGTTTCCTCGTAAAACGCCTTCGTAAATTTGAGTGATGTCTTGGATGACACGTTCGATTGTAAATTCTTCCGCCCGCTTTTTACCTGCAATTCCCATTGCCTTACGCATCATAGCGTCCCCCAAGATTTGCTCCGCTTTTTTGGCAAAATCGGAGACATCATCGGACTTGAAAAGCAACCCTGTCTCATTATTTATAACAAGATCTCGATTCCCGCGCACACTTGAAGCGACAATCGGCAACCCCAAGTACATTTCCTCTGCGATATTCATCGGTAACCCCTCCTGGCGACTCGAAGAAATACCGACATCGCTAAGTTTTATTAACTTCGGTAAGTCCCTACGATAACCAAGGAAGTCGACGTATGTATCAACGCTCAAATTTTTAGCTAAAACCTTTATCTCGCATTCTAGCGCTCCACGCCCAGCAAAAAGGATTTTGAGATGAGGAAATTTCTCCTTGATCCGCGGAACGGCCTTAACAATGAGTGCATGATTTTTCCGCGCAATAAACTCCGCCGCATAAATGAGAATAAGAGCATTTTCCGAATACCCGAATTCTCTACGAAGAGCTTGTTTTTCACAATTCACAACAGCATTTAGTCGACTCGTCTCAATACCAATTCCGTTTGTAAGGTAGATACGCTTGCAGGGAAAACGAAAATCCTGCGTCATCTTAAAATCTTCTCTAACAATCGTAATCAAAGCATCAGAGATTCCAGCGAGAATCCACTCTCCGCAAAAATAGATAATCCAATTTTTTAATGACGCTCCGTGAAAAAAATGAAATCCATGCGGAGTATAAACAACCTTCACACCATCGGAACCACGCAAGCCGAAAGCTGCAAGGCGGGAAAGAGCTCCTCCGACAGGAGTATGACAGGAGATTAAGGAATACCGCTCAATTTTAATTAAGCGACGCAATTTAAAAAATGCCAGAATATTATTTAGAGATATCGGATTTCGGGCAAAAGGCACCTCTATATGCCGAACGCCAACAGGAAAATCTTCTGTTCCGTGAGAAGCGACATGAACCTCCCATCCTTTTACTAAAAACCAATCAACTTGAGCTTTTAAAAAACCGGAAACAAATCTAGAAACCGTCGCAACAAAAAGAACTTTCGGACGCGTCGAAAGGTTATGGGCCCTTGCCTCCGCGTTCTCCAAACCATCACGAACCTTCGCTCCGCCTGTTACTAAAACTTTCATAAATTTTTGACAGTTTAGAAAGCTTAACGAATTACGCATTCGGTAGGCTTCGGGCTTAGACAAAAAAGAGACGATGGTGACGTCACTTAATCAAAGGATGCCGTAGGGCTCATTGTTACTACGATATCCGCTCGAATCGCACATTGAACGCATTGAGAAAAGTCCGTCGTGAATTCGAACTCGTTCCCAAAATTCTTTGGAAAAAAAGAGAGAACTGGGGAGAAATAGCCTTAGAATTAAGAGCTTTCCCGGACTAAATAAACCTTGCCTACCGAATGCGTAATTCGTTAGGCTCTGATGCTAATTCGTCGGTCAGTAGTCGGCAAATGGTCAAATCCCAACAGGCAAGCGCCAGCAGCCAATTCGCCATGAAGATCCTTTTCCTTACCATTTCCAATTTAAGCTTTGACGGGAATACCAATATGTACGGAGCCCTGATCAAAGAACTTGTCCGCAACGGACACGATGTCTGCGCCGTCAATCCGGTTTACGATGCCCCCGAGACACGCCTGGTGGAAATCGAGAAAAATCTTCGACTACTTCAGGTAAAGTCGCTCCCGCTCTTCGGGGTAAACCTCGTTCGCAAAGGCATTGCGAACGTTCTGTTGCCTTTTGTCTATCAGCGCGCAATCGACAAGCATTTGCGCGGAGAAAAATTTGATCTCATCATCACGCCAACGCCTCCGATTACACTTGCGAACGTTGTCGCAAAAATGAAAAAGCGTTCCCGTGCCAAAACGTATCTGATTCTTCGAGACATTTTCCCGCAAAATGCGGTCGACCTCGGCTTCATGAAAAAATGGTGGCCGCTCTATTGGCATTTTCGCCGCCAAGAGAAAAAACTTTATCGCGTTTGCGACAAAATCGGGTGCATGTCGCAGGGAAATATTGATTACATCCGCAAACACAATCCGGAAGTGCCGACGGAAAAACTCCACATTTTGGAAAACTTCCAAACGGTGGAGCCGCTTGTTCCCGCGAGAGAGGATTTGAAGGCAAAATACGGAGTCGACGGAAAATTTGTCGTCATCTTCGGAGGGAACATGGGCGTCCCGCAAAAACTGGAAAATGTTCTCGGGCTCGCCCAAGCCTGCGAAGCGGACTATCCGGATGTTGTTTTTCTGCTTGTCGGCAAAGGCGTGCAACAGGCACGTATCCGAAAAATGATTACGGAAATGAATCTCTCGAACACGATTCTAAAAGATTTTATTCCGTATCAGGACTACCAAAAGCTCGTCGCGCAGTGCGATATCGGGCTCATCTCTCTCAACGAACGCTTTACGATCCCGAACATTCCGAGTAAAACCCTCTCGTATTTTAATCTGAAAATTCCGGTACTCGCCTCGCTCGACGCGGCAACGGACTACGGGAAAATCCTGGAAAGCATCAATGCCGGCTTATGGTCGCCCGCCGGAGACGTTCCCGCGTTTAAGGCGAATTTCGACAGGCTCTACCGCGCTCCCGAGCTACGCAAGCAAATGGGAGAAAACGGTCGCCGCTATCTCGAAACGCACATGACCGACAAAGTCGCCTACCGCGTCGTGATGGAACAAATCGGGAAATAGCTCCGGAAGAAATCCCCCACGGATGGCACGAATGCGAGCCGAAGGCGGGCCCCGGAGACCGGGGCTGCAAAAGGAACAACTGACAATTGATGCGGGGAAAAGTGGATTAAAGGTTAGAGAGTGCTATTTACAATTCATTATTAGCCAAAGCAATCTTCGGAAATCAATTCCCCGTAATCCATGAATCCAGGACTTCAAACAGTTGATACACTTTCGTAACCGGGTTTCGTCCGTGAAACGCACCCCGAGCCTCCTTATCCAATTTTCTGGCACGCCTAATTGCATGTTTTCGTCCCTCTGCATCTTCCGCCATCCTTTGATGAATCGACTTCCCCGCCTCTCCCTTTAATTTCCCATAATGGTTAACACCAAGATGCGCCTCTAACCCTCCATAAATCTTTTCTCTCCCGACAGAAGAAGACTGCTCTTGAAAGTGCAAGAGATACCACAACTCAAAGCATTCATTCGACCACGCAACCCGATACCCTTTCGCTTCTCCGGAACGAATGGCATTATCGAATTGCGCATCACTGAAGCTGTCTTTATCAAAAAGCACCCAAACTTGGTCAAACCGAGTGCCAATTACCCGCTCCTCTCTTTGACGAACATTCTCCACGTCGTTTATTAACGACTGAGTATTCCTCCCCGTCCCCCGCGGACACAGAAAGACAACACCACTAGGAAGCAATTCCTGAATTCTTTTAAAATAATAAACGGAACTTTTAGTATCCTCGCATACAAGCAAAATTCGCACGCGAGGCTGACGATTCCCGACACGCCGCTTTTGCGACCTTTGCATCCACGGTTTATCTCTATCGCTTTTCTTTTGAGGTCTTCCCATTGTTACGTCACCTGATATTCCTCAAACGAATCGATTCCTCCAAAGAACGGGATCGCACCGTATTTCCCCTGCAAATAATTCCGCTCAATTTTGTCGTTTTTGCGAACCTTTGCAATTTCCGCAAGAGCATAAAGATCCGAGGTTCCGTCTCCCCGTTTTTCGCATAACCAAATCTGGTCGCGACGGAAACCGCCGTAAGTCAATAAATTCGTGTCATGTGTCACAAAAACCAACTGCGCATTCTTGTGATTGAGCTCCGGAGAATTAAACAAATGAACCAAAAAACGGGTCAGCAACGGATGTAACGACGCTTCCAGCTCATCAACAAACACAACACTCCCCCGCGCCAAGCTTCTCAACCACGGAGTTGCCAAATTAAACAACTTTTGAGTTCCAACAGACTCATGTGCTCCCAACGAAAAATCCATAATCCTCAAGCCTCCGTCTTTTGAAATTACCTGTCGCCGGATAAAAATATCTCCGGCACTTCCAGTCGGAACCTTATCTCGAATTTTCCGGGGGAATTGCTCCCATATTCCCAACGGCATCGGACGAATCCCCACATCCACAATACTTCCATCCGCCAACGTCAAAAGTTTAAGAATCGCCCTCTTATTCGCGGGATTATTCAAAATATCTTCCAACGTCTGTCCTTGATAGGTCTCCTCAATAACCCCCGAAAACAGTGCAATATTGCTGAATTGCCCAACAACAGCCTTCGCAACCTCTTTATTGCGATTATCCAAAAAAGACAGACAAAGAACATTTGGCAACAGTTCGCTAAAATCAACTTCTTTAGCATCCGAAAATGTATCACCGACCGAAACGTTCTGCCCCTCCCGAGTAAAAAGAATAAATTCTTTCCCGCGAACGCCACCCGAACGTAAAAGCCACTCGGAAACAACCGCATCCCGTGTTACCTGGAACCCGTAACGATATATAAAATCATCAATAACAAAACGAATTTCAAATGAACTCGGTCTTTTTTCTCCGTCTTCTGAAAGTAAACACGAATCAACTTTCAGCTTATCGACAGAACTGTGCTTGGATGAGTTTAGTACGATGCCTTTCATATACAGCATCGCTAAGACCAGATTTGTCTTTCCGCTCGAATTCGCCCCGTAAACAGCCGCACTCCTCAAGAGCTTCAAAGCTTTTTTCGGCTCAACAACATTCTGAGCCTCTTCTTTAAACGCGGTAACCGCTTCCACCGAGAGCGTCACCCTCGACGAAAACGAACGAAAATTTTCAACGGAAAAATCGATAAACATGCTAAAATGAGAGCGGAAACAAATTATGATTTTTTCAAAATATTTTCAAAAATAATCAAATTTTAATAAAAAATAGTCAATAAAATGAACATAAACGAAAAAAAATCACAAAACAGAACAACATACTGGCACAACTAATGCATATTTACCCCCGACAGCTCATTCCGAAGCCGCGGTGGCAACGGACTGTCACAATTAATATGAATTACAATATATATAGTAAAATAAACGAAAACTTCTCCGATGCCGAAATCCAATCGGTTTGGGCCAAAGGGAAAATCATTCCGGAGTACGATCCGGCACAATACAGACAAGACATCTACGGCGCGTGGATTGCTAAAAACGCATATGGAGATATCAATTCCCTATATGGTTGGGAGATTGATCACATCTTCCCGAAATCAAAAGGAGGAAGCGACAGGCTCAGCAACCTGCAACCGCTCCAATGGGAAAATAATCGCCACAAAGGAGACTCAATCCCGCCGCCGTCACAAGGCAAAGTAACGAGCTCCGGAAATCGGAACATACATCGATAAAGCCAAGCTCCCGCAGGGAATCCTGCGGGAGCTTTTATTCCCTAAAGCCCGGGAAAGACAGCTCTGAATTTTCTAGTGGCTTTACCCCTGATAGCCTCAAGCTCCGCGTCCTACAATCTCCCGCATATAGGCGACGAGTTGTTCGTATTTTTCCTGAGGGGACGGCAAAGCGGATAAAACTTTCCCGCCTTCGGCAATCAAGTTGTCCCTCAGTTCAGGATTTTCGACGACCCGAAGAATTTTCGCCGCAGCATCGGTCGCATCTAACGGCGAGTAATAAACCGCCGCGTTCCCGCAAATGCTACGCGCAAAATCCAGATCCGTCGTCACAATTGCCCGCCGCATCGCCATTGCCTCCGGATACGTTGCCGAAAACGTTTCCAAAAGCGTCGGCATAAAAACAATATGATTATCGGAATACAGCTTCGGGCAATCCGTCAGCACCACCTTCCCGACCGTCCGCACCTCGTCGCCCACTCCCAACACTTCCGCCCGCTCTTTGATATTCTTCCACTCGTTCCCGCTCTCCGGAGCCGTTAGCGTAAACACAAATCTGCGCCCCGGAGCCTGTTTTTTCAATGCAGCAAGCACGTCCGGAACTATTTCAAAGTTTTTATGCACATAAGGAGCCCCCATGACAAGCAGCCGAGTCTCTTTTCCCGAAAAATCAGCTTCAACTTTCGGAGCCTCATGGAAAACTTGAGCACAAGTATTCCCGATTGTCCTGATATGAGCGTCATCCGTTCCCGCGCCGCGCTTTAAGCCTTCCCGCGCAATATCCAACTCAATCCAAAAATACTGCGCACGCCGCAAGCAAAGAAAATCCCAAATGCGCCGCACCTTGCGTTTCAACGTTTGGATACGACCGATTTTGTCATAAACCAAGCGATTCGGGTGCGTCGACCAGCCAACTGCGCACCCGCACAGGTGCGCAGTTGGCTGTCCGCAGAATCGACCAGCAAACTTTTTCCAAAACGGACCGAACACAGTAAAAATCAAATCCGGCTTAACGGCTTCCGAAATTTGCGAGAGACGTTCCCGTGCCGCTTTCCCCGCTCGAATATGATTCGGATTTTGCTCAAAAACTTCTCCCTCCCAACCCGAACCCAATATCTTTCTAACATTCTCCGCCACCGCTCGCGACACGCAAAATGTCCACTCAATGTCCGGCTCCGCCCGGCGTACCGCCTCCACAATGAACGAGGTCGCCACCTGCACACCGCCGCCCACCACCAAATTCGTCGCATTAACTAAGATTTTCATAAAAAAAACTTAACGGAATCACTACAAGGGTTGATAAAACGCAAATTAGCCTCTCCCTACACCTGCAAGTTAACAGCAAGTTAAAATCCCTACATAATACAGTACTACACCTTCCATACTCCCCACATCGGCAAGTTAACAGCAAGTTAAAATCCCTACATAATACAGTACTACACCTTCCATACTCCCCACATCGGCAAGTTAACAGCAAGTTAAAATCCCTACGTAATACAGTACTGCACCCTCCATACTCCTCGCGTCGGCAAGTTAATCATGCCCATATCGGAACGTATTTCATGTAGCGCGGTGCAGTATTGGCATCCAGGGGTTTTAAAAGATTACCGGATACCGCCAATTTAATAAGTCGGGAAATGCTTCCGGAAGAAGATTCCTGCAACCCAAAGCGCTGCCTAAGAGACGCATTCGACAGTGCACCACCCTCCATAAACTTTATGCAGGCATGAAGGTAGGTAGACCACCGCTTATCCTCCTGGGTAAGACGAGAAAAGCCTACGAAGGAGGACAGAACAACCCTTGTAGAATCTTCATAAATCTCAATTCGTGGAGCAGATAACTGCAAAAGTTCGCAACTAATAACCATTCGATCCCACCCTCGCCCTAATTCTTCGCACACCCCCAACCGCCTCATGAGAGTCGCAAGCTTCTCATTTCTGGATTTTGGAGGATTATCCACTATCCGCATAATGTTAATCAACGGAGTCCCTGGATTTGTAATCTCAATCCTACCATCAAAAATCTCCACAATAGGCGATGCCCCCGTAACAAAAAAATCTTGATGAACAATTGCATTGGCGATCGCTTCGCGAATCGCGAGCAACGGGAAGCCGCTACGGATTACTCGTCGGACAGAATTTATGTCTTCTCTTAAAGGGAGTAACGTACTTACAAGCTTAACAGCCTTTTCGAAAGAAACCGCATAGCCTTCGTCGAAGACCTCTTCTTTCAAAATGGTCACCCTGTTGCTTCCGTCATATTGAACAATTCGAATTGCCTTTCTGCCGATTCGCGGAAAATCAGATAAGCGTTTAGCAAACAGCAACGCCCCAACATTAGTTACTGAATAAAGCCCGTTGTCTTGCAATTTTATAATCCCATCCTCCTTGAGATAATGAAGACTCCCTTCCGGAGTTGTCGGCATCGGAACAGACAGAACGTCAAAATACGCCTCCAAATGTAAAAGCTTAAAAAGATCCTGAAACGTTAAATCTTCCAGCGCACAAATATCTTCAAATTGCCCACCTCGCAATCGATCCCAAAGCTGCGCTTGCAGAGCTGAATAATCCCGGAGCTTTTTAGTGTAACTGCCAACTCGGATGTAGTCTATTTTATCAAAAGCAACCGGCGTACCGACAGCTCTCCCAATGATAAGAACCTCAACATGCTTATCATCAATATCCAACGAGTACATTTGAAAATCAGCATTCTTGGAGAGCATACACCGTAGCCAACTTTCAAGCTCCTGATTTCCGACCTTTTCTTCTGCCAAGCGCACAGAAGTACCAACAATGTCATGGGAGCCATCCTCAATCCCCCACAGCATGTATGCACAATCCCTTCCGGCAACAACCGAACTATTGGCAAGAGCACTAATGTCTTCCCCTACCATTCTGGGGTCACAATAATTGCGTTTGAATTCAAGCCACCCCGTTTCCTTAGGTTGTTTGCACAATTCTTTAACTAAACGGTCCAAATTCTCCATCGCAGTGCTTGTCTTCAAGAAGGGTTTTATTCCAAATTAAGCAATATTCAATGATTACTAAGTACTGGGCTTTCATTCTTTCAAAAGCCTCTCCTCACTGCAAGCATAGGATTCAAAAACCGATACACCTCTTTTAATATCCGCTTCCGCCCTCCGCACCGCCTCCACAATAAACGACGTTGCCACCTGCACACCGCCGCCTACCACCAAATTCGTCGCATTAACTAAGATTTTCATGATTCTTTATCTGCCGTATTTATTTGAAGAAGCGGTTTAGGCATTAGTAGCAATCCACTTGTCGTTGCTCGATTGAAACCGGATCTCGTTGAGCAATGTTCTTCCTCAATGCATTATAAAAACGGACGTCTTGCAGTTTTCGGATTGCCGCCAAAAAACTTTCCTCTGAATCCCACTCAAAAACCATCCCGTTTTTGCCGTGAACAACAATTTCTTCCGCACACCCGACACGATTGCTCACCAAAACGGGAACACCGTTATTCAACGCCTCTTCAACAACCATCCCCCACGGCTCGGATTTTGACGGGAGCACAAAAACGTCATTCCGTTGATAAAATTTCGGCAACTCGGCATTCGCGACTGCACCATGGAAAACAACATTCGCCCCCGCAATTGCTTTTAACTCTGCTTCCTGCGGTCCGAATCCGACAACATTTAAAGTCAATTCCGGCAATTTTTCAAAAGCGCGCACCAGAAACTCCAGATTCTTTTCCGGGGAAAGACGCCCGACGTAGAGAAAATTCTTTACACGCTCCCGCCTTTCAAATACCGATTGCGGAATACGGCGATAAAGCCCAACACCTCCTGTCTTAACGACGTTCCCGCAAAATCCGAGCATTTCCACAAGTTTGATATTCGATGCCCCGGAACAATATGCTTTCGAAATTCTCGAAAGGAATATTCGCTTAATCCATGCTTTCGGTCCTGTTGTTACAGACTCCAAATAACTGGATTCCACCACAACGGCATTCTTCTTCCGAGGCGAACAAAACGCCGCCGCCCAAAAAGCGAGTTCATCCCATCCCCCGATAACCAGCTCTTTATAATCAAGACTTTTCAAAAAACGAATACATTCAAGAGCTTGTTTTTGGGGTGTTTCTCCGGGAAGCACCATCCACTCAAAATTTCGATCTTCCTGGTAAAAATCCTTATTCCTGTCCGGATTCCCTTCCCGAAGAAACACAACTAAAATTTTCTTCTTTTCCGCAATTCTGCCATACAAACGAAGCTTATAGAATGCAGGAATGTTCGTGAGGAAAATGATGTCGTAATTTTTTCTCATACTTTTCAAGGACTCCTTAGAAGCAAACTATTCTTTTTCCATTTAAACCAATAATTAAAAATAAAAAATACGGCTAAAAACATTGATAGATGACGGAATAACGCCGTCGAATCGCTCCGAAAAGCGACAAAGCAAATAGCCCAAAGACCTATTGTTAAAAATAATTTAAAAACAGATTCAAACCTTGAGTAGAATAGCTTATTCATCACAATCGCAAATACAAGGTATGGAATCCAATAAAAATTCTTAAAGTTAAGGTAAGTTTCTCCGGCAAAGCAAAAATCCCAACCGTGATTGTTAATATGAGGATATGCTACGGTTTTAAAAGCATATGCCGCCTGCCAATCAACGATATCGCCTTGAAACGGTCTTAATATCACCATATTGATCACAGCTTGCACATAGCTTCTTCCGTAAAGAGGTGTAATTTCGCCAGAATCGACCAAGTCGATTACCCACGCCTGCAATGCTTGAGAATTAGAAGACGCTAATGCGGCAAACAAGTATCCGGGCTGTTCGATCATCATTCCCAAAGTTGAAAAAGCAGCGTCTCCGATACCTTCGCCGGATCGCACACGCAAAACATAAACGACCAAAAAAACGCCGAACGCTCCGGATAAAATAAGAATTAAAATTGTTTTCCCGAATTTAGGCTTTATCCATTTTGCCCTTCCGCTTTTTAAAAGAACGGCAAACAAATACATCAGAAATGCAAGAAACACCATTTTACGCCCACCGGATAGTGTCGCGAGAGTCGCTTCCGCCAATAAGCTCAAAATCGCAAAACGTTTTTCTCCGCATAATCCATCTCGAATCAAAATCATCCCCAAGACGAAAACGCGAAGTCCAAACAAAATTTGCAGAGGGGTAAACGCAAGCGAAGCATCTGATGCCTGAATTCCACTTCCGTATGCGCCTCTACTACCAAATGCGAATGAGAATACAATAAAGCATAGTAAAAAACACACATACAATATTTTCATTCCTTGAACATTTGTATGCTTCATTAGCATTATAATCTTGTCCCCACCAAGCCCGCTTTTTTGCTTTCTTTGGGAAAAATATAAGAAAACAACAAAAAACACCCACTGCGCTACCAATGCCATTTGTAACGTTTTCGCCCACAGAGAATCCGTTACTTGAATAAGGACTACTCCCCTTGAAAAATCAGAAAACATTAATTCCGCAAAACTTGCAGACCAATTATGCAAATAGTTTATTGCAGAAAAAAGAAATACCGGATTAACAAGTCCTTCCTTACTCGACGCAAACACATTTTGCACGAGTACACTTGCGATTAGCATGAACAAATATACGTACACCTCGCTCATGCGACACCTCCCTTTGTCCGGACCTTCGTATTTTCTTGAAGGAAGGGAAAGGTCCGCAGCCCTATACAGGCAATCGTGTCTACCGACGAGAAGCATACTTTCTTTTTTAGGCAAGCGATTAGTGCCTCACAGCATTCCCCGATTGCAACGATCGGGGGGGGGGGTAATTCTCTAACAGCCGCTTTGTTCAAAAACCAAATCACAGGAAGCCCTAAAACCAATGGATATGAAGCAGTCAAGATTGAGCGTGTCATAAAAAACGCCCATCCTAACATCACGCCGGAAAGCGCAGTCGCAACAAAGCCGCCAACTATTAACCTTTTTTCGATAAAGCAATCCATTTTCGCCATTATTCCTCCAAGAAAGAAACATATGAGAATACAAAAATATCCAAAATCCATGAACAACTCTCCGCAAAACGATGAGGCAGTCGAATGCCCTCCTCCGAATCCGCTTTCGTATTCCCGAATAAGCCAATAATCAAGTTGTACTGGCTTATCATTCCAAATAACTCGAGGAATCCAAAAGATTCCTAAAAATCCAATGGATTTCCCATATGTATGAGAGTGTGTTTCCGTCCAAAGATCAATCATTGCCATATTGCGAATCAACCCTTCAGGAGAACCGTTAGAGACAATCCTTTCAATTAGAGTTCCTGCTGAACTTTCCGCATTAAAAGCTGTCGATAAATCAAATCCGGAATTCCGTGAATTTTTCATCGCAGAAAAAAGAACTATCGCAAAAACAGCACCAACACCTATCCATTTTAATTTTTTTATATTTAGCTGATAAACCCAGGGAAGAAATAGGCACGCCAACATAAAGCAAAGCATATAGCGTGTGCCTGACGCGACTCCGATGAGGAGGATTGGGAGCGAATAGATTATCGCTTTAAACAGGAACTCTGCTCGATTCCCTTGTTTTGAGAAATAATATCCCCAGAAACTGCAAACGGCATAACAAAGTGACGCAAGAAAATACCCCCCCGGCCCGACATTAAACAATAATCCTCCACCATCCTCCGGATTGAAAAGAGAAGCGCTTCCTCTTCCCGTTGTCATTCCATAAATAATCATTGGAGAAAAAAGAACACAGAGGAATACCGTAATTCCTCCAAATATGAGCTTTGATTTCTGAAAAGCCCCGGAAAAGAGTTCCGCTCTTCCCGAATGTGTATTTTTCAAAGAACTTCTCCTAAAAAGTAAAAATCCGATACACACCGCGACAAAAGAAAGAACAAGGACACGCCAGCCCACAACTACATGGTCTACCCCCCATTTTACCGACAACTCCTCTCCAAACAAAATAGCTTCAGGAGGGACCATATACGCAAACGCAGCGACAAATACCGCGATGAGAGAAATACGCCCATCAAGCAATGTTGTTATAAAGAAGAGTAACGTTGCAGACAAAACAACCGTGCCTGATGTCGCGATAGGACACGGCAAGAATACAGAAGACGCGATAATCGCTAATAGAACCACTTGTGCTAATCGTATCATAAAAATTCTTACTATTTTCTCCTGAATAAAAATTGTTTCCACCGCATACGCGCCTGTAGAACGCCCCACGCGAATTCCCTGACAGGGGATGATAGCCGATTGGAAGAATCACAAATTCTGTATCCGAAAGAATACCGAAAATCGCCTCGATTAATCTCATCCGCAACAGCACACAAAACAGCTTTTTGTCGCCAATCTCTGGAAAACAGGAACATAACGATAAAAATTCGCTGAGAAAATATTCCAAACCCCTCACGCTGCCACGAATTCGAGAGATCCAACCATCCCTTTTTTAATGTGAAAGCATTAATTCCATAGAACTTGCAGACCAACTATGTAAATAGTTTATCACGGGAAAAAGAATACTGGATTAACAAGTCCTTCTTTACCCGACACAAACACATTTTGCACAAGCGCACTTGCGATTAACACGAACAAATATATGTAACCTTCACTCATGCGACACCTCCTTACAATCCCCCAATGCTTCCCTAAGAAATGCATGAGAACGTGCCTGCTCACAAACGCGGATAGAGTTGACTTTATCCCAATCAATCTCCCCAAAGCATAACGCAGGAATACGCTCCCACGCGGACAAGTTTTTATCAAGAAGAACAATGCGGTCTTCTAATCCAAATGTTTTCAATAAAGAGTGAAAACGCGACATTCCTCCAGATTTATTTCCAATCGCGATAAATGGCTTGTTGAAAATGATCGAAAACACGCAACCGTGGAATGAATCCGTCACCACAAATTCCGCATCACGAAAACCGCGTAGCCACATACTCACAGGCGGATAAGCAACCAACCCCGACAAACGCACATCCCGATTCGGCAAAATCGCATCAACTTTAAGATTAAGTTTATCGGCAACGTCATCAGCAAATCGGCGATTCTGTGTAGTTCCGGATAAATCATAGAAGAAAAGATTTTTCCCTTCCGCTGGTGGCAACAATCCCCGAGCCTCGTCCCGTGCGACAATATCGCAATAATCTTCCTTGGAAAGAAGCATCGTCGGATCAATAACGTGTTCTGCGTTCACGCCAAGATACTTTTCGCAAAGTGCAACTCCGGAATCTTCCCGCACGGAAATCGCATGAAATTTCTTCGCAAGCGGGGCGCAAATCTTCGTCATTTTCGGAGTAAATTCCCACTCGTCTTTCCCGAAAGAGGATGCATACGCCACGCGACGCGTTCCCGTATCGTTCCCAAGAAAATCTAAGAAAAACGTCGGCATGTACGGCGAATATGCGGGGCGCCACGTCTGATCACTCCCGACAACGAACGCTTCAAAACCGTATTCCGCGAAATCGCGTTCCCGCGCCGGAGCAAAAATCTTCTTCGTCGTGCGAATATTTTCTTCGATAAAACGCTGTGTAAACTTTCCCGCGCCCCTCGAAATAGGCTTTGGGAAAAGAGCGACTTTATGTCCACAAAAAAATTTAGCAAAAAATCTCCGTGCAAAGTGATACAAGACACGTAACACACGAGATTTGCGATAGTCCACCGTCAATACTTCGTGCCCCATATCCCGCAAATACTTCTGCAACGCGAACGCCTGCAAAAGTCCACCGTAATTCGTATGAAGCGGCTGCGTTAAAATCCCGATTTTCATTTTCTTTTCAAAATTCTTTTTGCGAGGTTGAGCGTTCCCGTGCGGCGGAGCGCGAAGCGGAGACAACGGGCGGCAAAATTGCGCACGCGGCGCGGGAACGGAATTTTCGTAAATTCGCCGATAACGGAGACTGCGGTTTGCACGTTTTCTGCGGAGTTAAACGCTTGGAAAAATGCTTCGCGCCTCGGATGGCGGTGCGTTTCGTTTTTCAAACCGCCATTGGCGGGAACGGCTTGTTCGTAGCGCGCTTCTTGCAAAATGCCAAAGCCGGATTTTACCGCATCAAACGCGGTGTTCCCACGCTCTGTATTGCAAATCACAACGGAAAGCCCCTCGTTAGATTTCAGTTGCGGATAATATTTTTCTACGCCCCAAAAATCCCCGATTGTGATGTCGCTTCCGCTCGTGCGGTTTTTCGACGGGCACTCGTGGCAGGACGGACGCGAAAAAAGCCCTTGTCCGAAGCCTTTCCCGTAGGAAGTTGCGTAAAGCGGCTTGCAAAATGCCGTTCCTGCAGGCGTTTCCACAGAAAACATCGCACAATTCCAGCGCTTGTTTTTTGTATCAAAAACTTTTTTACGGAAAAGAACATCTACAGGAGTCTCGATGCTTTCGCGTTCCCACAAATCCGTCCAAAACGCCTTCCAAACTTTCGGGGACGGCGTGCTGTGGCAGGCGATATCGACGGCGAGTAATTTCGGAAAATCCCGACGCAGAGCGCGGCGAAGTCCGGCGATCTGACACGGCGTTCCCGTAAACATCACTTCCCGCCCGGCAAGCAGAAATTCCCGGCATTTTTTGAATGCATCGCCGATTCGCGACTGTAAATACTTGCTCCCGCGAAATGCGGAAAGTCCGTCGAGCGTTTCCGTGAAATCATGAACTGCTTCCGTAAAATCCTCATTCCAACGAGCTCCGAAAACCACGCCGCCGTTTTGAATGACTCGCTCGGCTAACACGGTAAACGCCCCTCCCGAAGCGGATGCCATGCGCAAAGCGTCGCTCCCGCATCGCGCGGCAAAAACACGCGGAGTTTCAAGAAAATCTTTGGCAAGCGGAACGTTAATTCCCGTGCGAAGCGGAGACTGAATGACCGGGCACACCTTTTCGCAGAGATGGCAGTCAATGCACTTGGAGACATCCGTTTCCGGATACAGAAAGCCCTCGGCATCCTCCCGCATCGTGATGCAACGCGTCGGGCAAACACTTTCGCAGGCGTGGCAACCGCAACAATCTTCTTTGCGTTGTAAAACTATCATTTAAAAATCCTCCTTTGCAATGGGCGGGAAGACGTACTCGTCTTCCCCGCGAGACGCGCAGACGAACGAAAGCGTGCGGAAATTTCCGGAGACACTTGCCGTCCCTGCGTCATACGACGAAGACAGGTAAGCGAAAGCGTGGAGCCATGTCTTCCCTCCCAAATAAAAATCTGTGTCTATCTGTGTCATTCGTGGGCGAAATTTAAATTCTTAAACGGGAACGAATGATGTGCGTGAACTTGGCGCGTTCGTCGCGCGTGAGTCCGAGAAATGCGATTGCGGGAACGGTACAAACGACGCTTGCCGTGCCAACGACGAAAAGTTGTGTCCACGACGCTACGGGGACGACGGAGAACGCAAGCCATGCGGGAACGACGGCGGCGGCACTTGCCGCGACACACGCGGGAACAATCGCGTTTTTAACGAAAGAGCGGATAGAAAGCTTGGAACAGCGGCGCACCAAAATCAGCCTCAAGCCGAGGCAAACGCACGAAATCGCAATCGCCGCGCAAGCTACCGATTCCGGCGGCGCGGAGAAAAACTTCAGCACGCACCACGCCAGCGGAAGCGTCAGCCAGAGCGTGCCACCGACCACGCTTTGATAGAGTGCAATTTTCCCCGAAGCTTGAGCCTGCGTCATCAGCGGGAACGAAAACGAGTCGATAAGGACTTGGATAAGAATCAGCCGCGTGAACCAGAGCGTGTGCGCGGGAACGCTTTCAAGCCAAAGACCAAGGACAAACGGCATCAGAAGCCACGCCGGAAGCGCAAAGAAAAACAGCAGGAAAAATCCGGCGCGAGACGCACGCATCGTCAGCAGGTGCGACTGGGCGATATCGCCCGCCGCGTAGTATTTGATGATTTGCGGGTTCGTCGCCGTCATGAAGTTCGTCGTAAACGATACGATTCCCATCGCCACCTGTTGCGACACGCCGCGCGCGGCGTTCACGGCAGAGCCAAAGTAATTGTTCAGCAAAACGTTGATAAAGATATTGTTAAATAGTCCGGACATCGCGCCCCAAAGATTCCAACCGCCGAACGCGAGGAGCTCGACGAAACGGCTTTTGTCCCAGAAAAACGCAAAACGCGATTCCGCGTAGCGCAGGCGGCAAACGAGGAAGTTCAGCGAAAAATGAATAACGCCGATTGTCGTCAGAAGCGCACCGTAAAACGCGAGTTTATCGAAGCTCGAAAGCGAAAGCAGGTAGATGATGCCGAGGCGCGCGACCGATTCAAAAATCGTAATCCATGCGAAGGTTTTGATGTTTTCGTGCGAAATAATCAGCGCCGAATACGGAATCGAAAGCGTGCTTAAAAGGAACGTGATGACGGAAAATTGGAAAAACCAGAATGCCGCGTTCACGCGTTCCGGCGGGATAACCACCTTATTTTCCAAGAACCAAAGCCCTATCGTTTCCGAAAGCAAAAGCAGGATAACGACCAGCCCGAAGTAGATAAGTTGCGTAAGATTAAAGGTTTGTTTGAGCCGCTCGGTGTTTTTTTGCCCGAGCTCAAAGTTAAAGAAACGGGAACATGATGCCGACATCGTTCCCGAAAGGAACGCAAACATCGTTACGACGCCGCCGATCACCGTCGTCAGCCCGTAATCTTCCGCACCGAGAGCCTGAAGCAAAACACGCGTCGCAAAAATCCCGACAAAAGTCGTGAACGCCATCTTCACGTAGAGCATCAGCGTATTCTTCGCGATACGCTTGTTGTTCTCGGAAACTGTCGCTGCCTTCGGCATGAAAGAAGAGAGGTGAAAGATTAGAGATTAAAGATTAAAGAATGCGTTCCCGTTACCAAAGGAACGCCCGCCGATTCCCGCGCGGGAACGGCTCCGGAAGCAGATGCGAATGTAGGTTCCGTTATCAAGACGACTCAAGTTTGAGAAGAAACGGATTAAATCCGAGTTGCTCAATTTGGTCAATTTATAATGACATATTTATACAAGACAGCACTTCGAAAACAAAAGAAAAACATTTGAGCTTTGCTCCGAAGAAACAGTCCGTTTAGTCTACGCGCCACTACACACGATGACCTCTGCGGAAAAAATTTCGCGCTTATGCGCGCTCCGAAATCACGGCAGTAAATTCGGAATCGACCGGATGCGCCTGCTCGCGAAGGCGATCGGCTCGCCGCAAACCGCGTTCCCGCTCATACACGTCGCCGGCACCAACGGCAAAGGCTCCTCCTCGGCGATGCTCGACGGTGTTCTGCGCGCGCACGGGCTTCGAAACGGGCTTTACACGTCGCCGCACCTGCTCAAGCTCGGCGAGCGCATTCGCGTAAACGGCGTTCCGCTTTCAGACCAAACTATTTGCGATGAAGCGGAAAAACTCTACGCTGCGGCAAATGCCTTCGGCAAACCCGGAGACGAGGATTTCCCTTCTTTCTTTGAATTGATGACGGCGATGGCGTTCCTGCGGTTCGCGCGGGAACGCTGCGCCTCCGCCGTTATCGAAACGGGCTTGGGCGGGCGTTTGGACGCCACCAACATCGTCGTTCCCGAAGTAAGCGTCATTACGTCCATCGGCACGGATCACACGGAATTTTTAGGAAACTCCCTCGCGGAAATTGCCCGGGAAAAAGCGGGCATCATCAAAGACGGCGTTCCCGTCGTAATCGGGTTGCTTCCGGAAGAAGCGGAAACGGAAATCCGGGCGGTCGCCCGAACCCGCCGAGCCCCGGTTTTTTCCGTCCGGGAAATTTTTTGTAAAGGAAAAGCGGATACGAATTGCTTTCCGAAAACCAATCTTTTCGGCGAACATCAGCGCGGGAACGCCGCAACGGCAATTCTTGCCGCAAAAATATTTTTTGAAAAAACGGGTAAAACCTTTGACGAACAAAAAGCGAGGAACGCCCTTCTAAAAATCGACTGGCGCGCGCGCTGGGAAAAAATCACTCTCGCAGACGGACGCACGCTCATTCTCGACGTTGCCCATAATGCGGAAGGCGCCGCCGCCATCGACCGCTCCCTGGCAACGCTTTTTGAAAAAACGGGAACGCGTCCGCAAATTATCACCGGTGTTCTCGGCGCGGAACGGGCAAAACCGCTCATTGCCGTGTTCGCAAAATACGCGGCGGCAATTCATTTCGTGCGCCCGGATCAGGAACGCGCCTGCACATTTGAGGAAATGGAACAATGCCTCCCGCCGGATTTTAAAGCTCCGGTTTTCAGAACTTCCGTCTCCGCCCTGTTCCCGCGCCCGAACGAATGTGCGATTGCCACGCCTGACGGCGAAACTGTCGTCGTCGCCGGCTCGTGTTACCTTGCCGGAGAAGTGCTCGCCGCACTTTCGGGAACGGGAACGGATTCCGCCCTACAAGACAAAATTTTGCCGCGCACCTGAGCCCGTCTTCCCGCTTGACAGAATTTGCGAAAGGATAAATTCTCGCTCCCGCCTCATGCCCGATTTTTTTCAAAACCGCTACCTGAAAATCCGACGCCGCGGGATTCGCCTCGCCGCGCTTTCGCTGGTGCTGATTTTTTCGGGAATTTGGGCATGGTTCGCCTTTATCGTTCCCGCGCAGGATCATTTCACGCTGTATTTTTCGTCGAATGTTCACGGACTTTCCGTCGGCGCGCCGGTCCGGTTTTTCGGGCAAACCGTCGGGCAAGTCAGCGAAATCCGGATTATTCACGTTCCCGCCAACGATATTCGGAAAAGTTACTACGCGGCAGTAACGATTTCGGTCGAACCGTCCGTGTTTAAAAACTACGGAAGCGAAGCAGAGCCTCTTCGCGACAAGCTGCACGCGCTCATTCGCCAAGGGCTCTGCGGACAACTCCGCATGCCTTCCCTTCTTGCAAACGGTCTGTGCGTCAGCCTTTATTTCGCGCCCGGGCAAACAGTAAACGTGCTCAATCCTCCGGGAGCCGAGTATCCCGAAATTCCCACCAATTTCAGATCCACATCCGAGCTCGTAGACAACACAAACCATTTTATCGAAACCAAAAATCTTTACGAGTTAGCGGAAAAAATACGCGTCTTCCGCGCCAGGACGGACAAGCTCTCCGCCGCCGCGGAAAATATTGACGCCGGAGCCCTCAACCGGCGCGTTCTCGAAGCGCTCTGCTCTGCCAACACGTTTCTCGAAGCAAGCGATTTTCGGCAAAAGCTTCGGGAGCTCAATGAAATACTGCCCCCGCTTTGCGATTCGCTCGAACAAAAAACCGCGCTCGGCGAAAAAGAAACCCAAGCCCTGCGGGAACGCCTGCAAAATCTCAATTTGTCGCTCGCGGAAATCCGCCGCGCCGCCACAACCCTCAAGGAAAGCCTTTCCGAAGAACCGAGCCGGCATCGAATCGAATTTCTTCAACAAATACGAAAACTCTCCGAGCCGCTTATCGATATCGGAAAAAATTTGTTTCTCTAAAAATCAAAAAGCGCGGCGGGAACGCAACTTTTTCAAAAGCGCCTCAAAACCGGACGGGAACGCCGCCGATAATTCCGGCGGAACTTGAGCCCCGAACATTGTCGGCACACCGACGCTCGCCAAGTGAATGCACGGACTCGGGTAAATCGGGCGCACTTCTCCTTTGTTCAAACGCCCGCGCTTCCCGAAATAGGCGTTAGAAATAGCAGGAACGCCACCGTAAAGCGCGTCGCCGACAATCGGCAAGCCGGACTCCTGCGCGTGAAGACGAACTTGGTGCAAGCGCGGGAACGCCGTCTCCGCCCGCCAAAGTTCATATTCGCCGAAATTTTCCGCCGGGAAAAATCGCGTTTCGGACTTTTTCCCCGTTTTATGAGAAATCAACGCCCGCGCTTCCGAAAAATGGGAAGCCACCGGCAATGTGCAAACGAACGGCTCGCTCCTTTTGTTTCCCGATGCCGGACGCGTCAAAAAAAAGAACACAAATTTCAGCTGCTCGGAACCGACCGCATTTCGCCAAAGCTCCAAGTCGCCGGAATCCCGATCCGCAAGCAAAACGCAACCGGAAATTTCGGAATCCGTCAAAATCACCGGAGCCGGGCGCGGCAATCCCAACTTCAAAAAGGACGGTTGCCCGAGCGAAATGCGTTTGCGTATTTCGCCGCAAAGCGTCGCCCGCCCGTCGTGCCACGGATGTTCGTCTATCGGAACTCCGGACGGCTTATCGAGAGCCGCGATCCCGTTCCCGCAAAAAATCACGGGAACGGAGGTTGAGCCCGATTCAAAAGTTTGGGGCGGAAACGTCAGCATTTGAAAAAAAATAAAAACGCTCCCGTGCAGAAAAAATGCGACGGGAACGTTTTCAAAAAAATCGGGAAAGGGAGACTTACGCCGCCGCCTTAGCCTTGTTGGCAGCCTTGGCAAGACGGGATTTCATGCGAGCCGCCTTGTTGGGGTGGATAACGCCGGACTTCGTCGCCTTATCAAAAACGGACGCGCAGGTCGGGGTCACGGATGCAATCGCAGCCGCATCTCCGGAAGCGCAAGCGGCTTTCGCGGATTTAGCGATAGTTTTCAAGCGGCTTTTCACGGAGCGATTGCGCTTCGCGTTTGTCGCGGATTTACGAATGTTCTTCTGTGCTGACTTGATGTTGGCCATTTCGGTCTTCTCTAAATAAAGTTTAAAGCCAACGATGGAACAAAAAAACGGCAACGCTGTCAATGCCGAAAATTCGAAACATCGCGCAAATGTCGGCAAATATTCAGAAGAAGAGAAAACGGGAAGCGAAGGAAGTTTTCTTACGTCGCCCGCAATAAATTTATTTTTGCAAAAATTTTCCTTATGAAACAAAAAAAGCGTTCCCGCCGTGATTTGGGCGGGAACGCTCTTTTACGCGCTTTTGCGCAAGCGAATTACCACTCTTCGTCTTCGGAATATTCTTCGTCCTCAGTCTCGACTTCTTCATCGGAAACCTCTTCTTCAGCGGATTCTTCGTCCGTGCTTTCTTCGCTTTCTTCTTCCGCAGCGTCTTCATCCGCATCCGCCTGCGCAGCGGCACGTGCGGCGGCAAGCGCTTCGCGCTGAGCCTTGCGTTGCTCCGCAGCGATTTTTTCGAGTTCTTCCAATGTGCGGTAAATATCGCAAAGAACGTGATCGGCAGGCTTCAACACGGGAGCGCCCTTAACACCGGCGGCAACGTCCGCAACCACACGATTTCCGTCAACTTCAACAACGGTAACGAGGGCAGCTTTGTTTTCTTTCGTCAAAACAACGTGATCGCCCACCGCGTAGGTGTTCGGCGTAATAAATTCGATAACTCCGACCAAATCGTTGTAGCGCGTAATACGTGCATTTCCCTTTTCCGGCATCGGGAGCTCTTCCACGGCGGAAGCGGCCTTGAGAGCCTTCAACGCCTTTTCGAGATTCGCGCGGCGAATCGCCGGGAAATCCGCCAACAAATCGTCACCCTGTGCCGGAGCCGCAACATCGGCAACGGCGGGAGCTTCCTCGACAGCCGCCTCTTCCGTGAAGAGAACATCACTCGGCGTTTCCGTCGTCGCAGCAGCGGGAGCCGTCGGCTGGGCTTTCGGAAGCGGCTTGGAATCCGGCGTCGCCCAGGGATTGTTGGACGAAGATGCGCAACCGGCAAAAGCGACCGCAGCAAGGGAGGCGAGGACAAGGAGAGCTTTTTTCATAGCTAAAAACCTGTAAAAGAGTGGGATAATTTATGGATGGAGAATAACAACGAGGTCGCGTTGTGCAACCTCTGCCGGAAAGATTTTCATCTTGGGTTTGCCTTGTCAATCAAAATTCAGAAACCGAGCTTGTTTCTTGACAAGCATCGGCAAGCCATAGATGCTCATTCCTTTCATTTTTTTATATTTGACCAACATGGCAAACTCCACACCGCTTCTGATGCTCGGCATGCCCAAAGGCAGCCTCGAAGAATCCACGCTCGCCCTTTTCGCAAAGGCAGGCTATCCCGTCGTAAAAAGCTCCCGCTCGTATCGCCCGTCGTTCGACGATCCCGCGCTCGACGGCCGCTTCGTTCGCGCGCAGGAAATCGCCCGCTACGTCGAGCACGGATTTTTTGACTGCGGGTTGACGGGCTACGATTGGGTTGTGGAAAACAACGCCGACGTCGTCGAAGTTTGCGACCTCGTTTATTCCCGCGCATCAAACGTTCAAAGCCGCTGGGTAATCTGCGTTCCCGAAGCCTCCGACATTCAAACGGTTAAGGATTTACAGGGAAAACGCATCGCAACGGAACTCGTCGGCACAACGCGCCGCTTCCTCGAAAGCCACGGCGTTACCGCGCAGGTCGAATTTTCCTGGGGCGCAACGGAAGTCAAGGTTCCGGATTTGGCGGACGCGATTGTCGATTTGACCGAAACCGGAAGCTCCATCAAGGCGAACAAACTCCGCATCGTCGATACAATTTTAAAAACCAACACCAAGCTCATCGCCAACAAGCAGGCTTGGGAAAATCCGGAAAAACGCGCCAAAATTGAATCCATCGCCATGATGCTTCAATCCGCGCTCACGGCAAAACACCTCGTCGGTTTGAAATTCAACCTCCCGCGCGAAAAACTCGACGAAGTCGTCGAAAAACTTCCCGCAATGCGCAACCCGACCATTTCGCCGCTCTCGAACGAAGCTTGGATCGCCGTTGAAACCATTATCGACAGCAAGCTCACGCGCGACATCATTCCCGCGCTCAAAGCCTGCAAGGCGGAAGGCATCATCGAATACCCGCTCAATAAAGTCGTTTATTAATAAAGACAAGAAGAGCCGGCAATCGGGAATTAGGAACCAAAAACCGAAAGCTCCTTTACCCTCTTCTTTAAGTTTCAACCTAAAACAAAAAGCGTTCCCGCGGCGAAAGTTGCGGGAACGCTTTTTTGTGCGGCGAGCGCGGTTGATGTTGTTTTATAGTCATTACAATTATTACAAAATTGCAATAATTGGGGGATAAAATATTTCAAAATTTTAATATTAAACCTCTTGCGCGGTAGGATTTTTTGAGATTAATTCGGAAAGCGAGAAAGGACGTTGGGATTCCTTTTTCATTCTTGCTTTTCAATAATTTAACCCCGAAAACGAAAGGATTGTGTTTATGAGCACGAGCGAAATTCTTCCGCCTCAACCGGAGCCGCAGACGAGCGGCGCGTTCAGCGACGACGGCAAGTCGGGTCGCGTGACGACGAGCCTGAGTTTTTCGGGCGGGACGGCAACCGGACCGGGCTTTTCTGCGGATTACACGCTGAGCGTTCCCGCCGGGAATGTTTACGAAATCTCGGTTTCTGCGGACGATACGGCGACGGTTTCCGGCGGCGGGATTTCGGCGAGTTCGCATTGGGATGCAAGCGCAAAGCGTATCGTTCCCGGGGCGGCGCGCTCGTCCTACGCGGAGATTTCCGATTTGTCCGCGACGGAAACGTTTTCGATTTCCTACGGGAACGCGGGCGGTCCGTATGTTTTAAATGTATCCGTAATTTCAATACGCTCGATGGCGGTTCCGCCGG
>SUVQ01000016.1 GCA_015061905.1 Verrucomicrobiota bacterium | reverse complement strand
GCCCGAGCAATCTGACGCTTGTGCACACTTACGAAAACAAGCGGGATTTGGTTGCGGGAATGCGGATTTATCGCGGCGCGGGAACGGATGTTGTTTTGCGAAACTATACTTACGACGCGCTCGGGCGTCCGCTCACGCGTTCGACTTCGCGCAACGGCACGACGCAGAATGACACCTTCGGCTACAATCCGCGTTCGGAACTGACCTCCGCGACGCTCGGGAACGCGAATTACGCCTACGCGTTCGACAACATCGGCAACCGCGAAACCTCCTCCGAAGCGGGAACGGCACTCGCCTACACGGCAAACAATCTCAACCAGTACACGAGCATTGCCCAAAGCTCCTCCTCTTCACAAGAGGAGGGGGACCGCGCCGAAGGCGTGGTGGAGGCGTTGACTTATGACGCCGACGGGAACGCTACGCTGATTCAAACCTCCACGGGAACGTGGGCGATCACCTACAACGGCGCGAATCGTCCTGTGCGTTTCCGTAATGAAGAAACGGATACAACGGTGGACTGCGGCTACGACTCGCAAGGTCGCCGTTACTTCAAAAAAGTAACGGTCGCGGGAACGGTAACGCTTCACCGCCGCTACCTCTATCGCGGTTATTTACAAATTGCCTGCGTGGATTGCACGCGTTCCGGGCATCCGGCGCTTTGGTTTGTTACCTGGGATCCGTCGCAACCGACGGCGACGCGTCCGCTCGCGATCCAAAAAGACGGCACGTGGTTCACCTACGGCTACGACATCACGAAAAACGTCTGCGAAGTCTTCGGTACCGCCGGCTACATCCGCACAGCGTATTCCTACGCTCCGTTCGGGAACGTAACGGAATCCGGCGACGTTACGCAACCTTTCCAATGGTCTTCGGAGCACTACGACTCCGAACTCGACCTCGTCTACTACAACTTCCGCAACTACTCCCCCGCACTCGGCCGCTTCCTCTCCCGCGACCCCATCGCCGAACAAGGCGGCCTCAACCTCTACGCCTTCGTGAAAAACAACCCAATCCAAAAATGGGACAAGCTCGGACGCTCAATTCCTCAACTTGGCGCGGGACCGGATGCAGATATCCCTCCATCGACACGTAGTTGTGCAGAAAGAATTGCCGCTTTTAAGAAATGGGTTGAAGAAGAGTCAAAAGATTTGAGTTGGATAGACAAACTTCCCGCTTGCCCTAAAAAACTTAGTTGTCGTTGGGTATACAGAACAATAACTATTACAATAAATATGGGGTTCGTTTGTTCTTTTCAAAAGAAGATATTCGAATGCTCTTCTCCGGATACCGGGTTATGGAGTCTAACCATGAACATTATTTTTAAATGTTTTTCTGAAAGTGGACATCCTGGTGGAGAGTATGAACTTAGGACAGTTCCGAAGCCTGAGTATAACGGAACGGGAAATCAGTGTATATACGATGGAAATGGAGAGCTTGTATCTGCACATCCAACGGCGGGGACCGTCGATAAATGTAGCCCTGACGGACCCGACTTAGTGAATCCAGATTGTATAGCAGGGCATCGTAAAAATGATGTTATCCCGTTTAATGAAGCAAAAGCTTTAGACAGAGACTGCGGTGGGCAGGGTCTCTACGAGCAATTATACTATACGGTGAGGCCGACGAAATGAACGGAAGGACTTTTTTTCCCTTGGTGATGAGTGGGGTGCTATCTCTTGGTGCACTTTGGAGGGTCGGAGGCAATCATATTGCATTATTCTTTGCTCCTCTCGTGTTAGTTGCATTTCCAATGTGGTTTAGTTGTGCGGAGCGCCCTTACTGGGCTCGCCGGATTATTCTTTTATTGGCATTATTTTACTTTGCGTTTCCTCTTGGGGCCATGCCTATAGCGTTGTCTTGTCGTCAAAACTTCCAAACAGGCGGTCTCTCGTTAATCGGATTGTTTTTAGGAATCCCAACAGATTCCTTAGTCCCGCTTTTTATTGATATTGTTGTGTATTTAGTTGTTTGTGTCTGTTTCGGGTGCTTGTTTTTCAAAGCATCTGCCTGTAACGTCTCTGAAATTCCTGGGATAAAATTAGAAAATTCTTCTTTACTGTATCTCTTGTGGTGTTTTGGCCTTCCTATGCTTTTAGGCTTTGATTATCAAATGCAAATTATTTATTGGATGTCGGGCATTTACTACGCATCGTCATTGGTGTCCGGGAGACCTATTGGAGATCTGTTTTTTTCCTGTTGTTGTTCCTTAATTCTTCCTTTTGTTTGTTCGACGGTATGTGGTGAGGCTAAGTGGGAAAGCGATGCGTTTTTAAAATTGTTTGGATTTCTTTTTGAAAATTCTACCTCTCGTGTTCCGGGAATTATTGTTTTAACTGCGTATCCTATTCTGTTTTTCTTAGTGAAATTTTGGCAAGCGGGGAAAATAAAAAACACAAATGAACCATTGGAAAGCAGTGCTTGAACAGGATTTTCTGACGGGAATCATGCTCCAACGCGGCAACGGCACGACGCAGAACGACACCTTCGGGTACAACCCGCGTTCGGAACGTGTTACCTGGGATCCGTCGCAAGCGACGGCGACGCGTCCGCTCGCGATCCAAAAAGACGGCACGTGGTTCACCTACGGCTACGACATCACCAAAAATGTCTGCGAAGTCTTCGGCCCCGCCGGCTACATCCGCACGAGCTACAGTTACGCTCCCTTCGGGAACGTAACGGAATCCGGCGACGTCTCCCAGCCCTTCCAATGGTCCTCGGAGCATTACGACTCCGAACTCGACCTCGTCTATTACAACTTCCGCCACTACTCCCCCGCACTCGGCCGCTTCCTCTCCCGCGACCCCATCGCCGAACAAGGCGGCCTCAACCTCTACGCCTTCGTGAAGAACAACCCAAACGCATTCTTTGACGAAGTTGGCACACGGGGAAAGAGCGGACGGCCGAAGCCTAAGCCTCTCTATCCGGGCGGAGTGGGGAGACCAATAACTCCCGAACAGCAAGAACCGCCATTTTGGGGGAGTTTAATAGAAGCAATAGAAGACATTTTTTCCGGAGAATTTTCACAAAAAAGGAAAGAACTGGAAGCTGCAATTATAATGTCAGAGATATCGCGAAATGGGAAAGAGCTCTGTTTGAAAAACGCGCAACCAGATGATTGTTCTTTGTGCCGAGGTGGGTGTTGTGTTATCACGGTTTACGCAATTAAGGATATTCCGGCGCGAATTAGTCTCTGGGGGAATAAGTATATTCCCGGACGAGGGAAAATTGTAGAGATTGTCTCCGTTCTATCTAAGTTCTATTCGACACCCTGTGAAAACACACACTTTATTTTCGATCACACGCCTCCGGTTGAACCTATCTTGCATCGATTTTCAATTGTTCCTGAAAAATAACATCATATGAAAAAGTTAATTACTGTATTATTTTTTCTTTTATTGGGTTGTTGCGGTCTTTCCTACATTTGGTTTTATCCCCAAAGTCCGAAGATTCAGTTTTTTATCGAAAAAGAATTAATAGTTGAGTTCTCCGCAAAAAACAGAGGGTTTTATAGAGTTGGTTCTGATAGCGTCTACCTAATCCTTGAAAGACACGAGGGGCTTAATTTGCTTGCATATACGCTCTGGGCACGACCTCAAAAAGGTGATTTAATGGAAATTAGAGTATTCGGAAAGCTTATGAGTTCTTTGCGAAATACAAAGGCGGAAGAATCATTTTCGTCGATCTTATCATCTGCATTTCCGCCACAAATTGTTTCGGTGCATTTTTCATCAGAAGAAGAGCTCGAAAAAACAATTCGAGATTATTCGTGGATTGAGAAAAAAGATTTTTCATTTAATCCTCTGGAGCGATTTCCGGATCTTCATCCGAGTAGCTCTTTACGGGATATTGAAACACTACATGCTCAAATGGATTTAAGCTCCTATTTGTTAAAAAAAAGAAAAGCTGATTTTTTTAAGTTTTTAGGATACGAGAATCCGGACGAAATACCTAAAGACAAGGAATATCACGAGTGGATTGATTTTATTTTATCTCATCACACAGAGTCTGAATTTCCCGGTGCCTTACGAGTGTCGCCGATAGGAACATGGAACGAGTAAGTTTAGGTACACAATCTGCGCGTGGCTCCTCTAAACCTTTTGAAGAATTAGAACCTGGCAAAAATATAAAGATGGGGTGTTTACTTATTCCTGATATTTTATCGATACTAAAGCTCGTTGAATGGTGTACAGTCCCCATGCCATATAAGCAGACGGAAATAGATGAAGGAAAAACTTAAGTCTAAAATTAGTCGTGGAAGAACATGAAATACAAGGATTGTTCCGCTTTCTCTACCGACGGGAACGCGACTGTGATTCAAACCGCCCGGTTCGTTGGACAAACGCCGCCATGGGAGCGGTCGACGTGTTCTACCGCCTGACTTCGAACGGCATCGGCGCGCACTACGACTACGCGCCCTTCGGCGCGGGAACGCGCACGCACGGCGACTCGTCCGTCTCCTTCGACATCGTCTCCCTCAACCCGTTCCGCTTCAGTTCGGAATACCACGATTCCGAACTCGACCTCGTTTACTACAACTTCCGCCACTACTCACCCTCGCTCGGTCGCTTCCTCTCCCGCGACCCCATCGCCGAACAAGGCGGCCTCAACCTCTACGCCTTCGTCCGAAATAATCCGAATGTCTTCTTTGACGAGCGAGGAGGGGCGGTGGCGATTGCTATCGGTGGCGGTTTTGGAATAGGTGTGGGTATCGGAGCGGGAATTTTGGTAGGGATTGGTATTGGAATTGTTGTCGGTATCGTTGCGATAGGAGTGATATCGATTATCGACAGTATTCCGACATCAGATGCGCAAGTGGAAGAAAACACGGAAGAAAAAACAGATGCAGTCCCAATCGACAAGTGCGAACCGTGTAATCCTAGACGGCAATGTCCTGACGATGTGTATAATCGTTTGAAAAAAGCTGTAGATGATGCAAAAGAAGTCGTAGCCAAGCTTGGAAAATGCAGAAAAACAGATTCTTGTTCGTTGTTACAAGATAAAATATTTGCATGGCAAAACGAGATTGTAGCTCGTGAAAATATGATGAATCAATGCTTCGACGGTGGGACGAAAGCCATCGCAACCAGTTGTCGAATGTTTGCCGCCAGGAAGATAATTGCCTTACTATTTTTACAGCACAATGCGGGCGTTAAAGGACGTTTTTGATGAAAGCAGTGATAAATCTTTTTCCGATAAGACCTCTTCCAACATTCGAAAATTTGTCGGAGGAGTTGTATGCTGAGATCTCTACCATCGTTGGTAAAGAGTATACATCAGTAAGTAGTTCTGTTTTTCGCAACTATTCACTATTCTTTTTTCTGCCTGAAAATGCTTTTGTTTACTATTTCCCGGCATTGATTCTTGCTACTCGTAAAAATTTCGATGATTGCCGATTTTGCATAGAGTACACCATTGATTTATTTGTTTCCGATGCGGAATTTCAGCATCGCTGGAAAAAATTTTCTTTAAAGCAAAGATATTTCATAGCGGATTGGATAGACTCAATACGTGCCCGTTTTCGTGATAGTGAAACCGATGACGTGTTCATCGTGGCGATTGATATCCTACGAGGAGATGACAGGTATTGGCTTTCTTAGTTGTTCGTATGATAATTAATTTAGGTTCTAAGTATAGAAAACATAAGGAAGAATCTCAAGCGACGGCGACGCGCCCGCTCGCGATTCAAAAAGACGGCACGTGGTTCACCTACGGCTACGACATCACGAAAAACATCTGCGAAGTCTTCGGTCAACACGGCTACATCCGAACGGCGTATTCCTACGCTCCGTTCGGGAACGTAACGGAATCCGGCGATGTCTCCCAACCCTTCCAATGGTCTTCGGAGTATTACGATTCCGAACTCGACCTCGTCTACTACAACTACCGCCACTACTCGCCCTCGCTCGGCCGCTTCCTCTCCCGCGACCCCATCGCCGAACAAGGCGGCCTCAACCTCTACGCCTTCGTCCGAAATAATCCAATTCTTTTGACGGATTCAAAGGGAGAAGCGGCACCTGCAGTCGCAGCGGGATGCTACGCAGGAATAGGCATATACGCTTTTTATGCCGCTGCGGGAATCTTAGGAATTTCTCTTTGTGAATGTCTACTAAATGAAATGTGTAGAAAGACTGCTGCGAGAATTACCTGCGAAAGTGCCTGTGAGGCGGCGTATCGTATCCGATGTGCAATATGCGATGCAACGTATCCATTTGACGAGACAGGGAACAAGTTTTGCAAAAAGGAAGCTTCTACTGCTTATGCATTGTGCCTAGCAGACTGTTAGTGGAAAGGTAGAATTGATGTTGTTAACGTCTGCAGAATCAAAATGCGTAGCGGGTGGTCGTGACGTTATAGAGATTTTTTTCACCAAAGAGGGCGACCGTTACGTTTGTTCGATTATTGGAAAGTCGAATAGTAAAGAGTATCGGGTCTTAGGGATGTCCCCGCTCATCGTTTTGGAAAATGGACTTTCAATGTTCAATAACTGGTATCGGACGCGGGGCGAAGTGGTCGTGAAATTTTCTCGAATAAAAGTCGTTGTCTTCTTTTTTTCTGCTTCGCCCGATCAAAAAACTTTAAATCTAGAAATTTCGCAAAAAGATTTTTTTGTCGGAGAATCGTATTCTTTTAACGTAAAACTTTCCGGTATCAGATATGGGACATATGCTATAAGTGATAATAATTTTTTTGTAGCACTTGAACTCACATTGCATTTCGCTTCGACGCTTTTAGGCGCTATTAAAGATAAAAAAAGACTCTCCATCACCCGAATGGATGTTGATGTCCTGTAAGATGAACTCTTGTGCTGTTTTTACGCAAAACAATCCCGTTTCGCAAAAGCTTTTCCGCGTGCTGGGCGAAACGCTCGAATCCGATCCGCGTTCCCGCGAGGATTTAACGGCGGATGAAACGACGTGGAACTACCACGCCACGACGGGGCTTTTGCTCACGAAAACGTATTCGGACGAAGGGCAGATTGCCTACACGTATGACGCGCAAAATCGGCTCGCTTCGACGACTTGGACTCGGGAAGTTTCCGAAGGCGTTCGCCTGAAAGCGACGCGTCCGCTCGCGATTCAAAAAGACGGCACGTGGTTCACCTACGGCTACGACCTCACCAAAAATGTCTACGAAGTCTTCGGCCCCGCCGGCTACATCCGCACGTTAAGGGTAGAGGGGGCAGTGTTGATTGCTTCGGATGCGTTCCCGCGCTTGTCTTTTAGCGGGAACGCGTTTATTTTCTCCCGAAACCTTTTTATAAAAAACGATGAGCGAAAAGAAATCTTCCTCCAACCTGATGAACGACATCATCAACCTGTGCAAACGCCGCGGCTTTATCTTCCAGTCGTCCGATATTTACGGCGGCTACAACGGATTTTTCGATTACGGACCTCTCGGCGTCGAGTTGAAAAACAATATCAAGCAGGCGTGGTGGAAAGATATGGTGCACCGCCGCGACGACATTGTCGGGCTTGATTCGACGATTATTCACCACCCGACGACGTGGAAGGCGTCCGGGCACGTTGATAATTTTACGGACCCGCTCGTCGATTGCAAAGAATCGAAAATGCGTTACCGCGCCGACCAGCTGTTTTTCGCTCCCGTCATCGTCGCCGGCGAAACCATCGGCTACGTTTCCGTTTTGGAAGACGAAGGCATGCAGGCGCAGGCGGAAGAAATGGCGCTCGACATGAAGCGCAAGCTCGCGAAGCAGGGCGAACTCGCGCCAATCGTGTTGAAAGACTACACGGAAGCCAAGCCCGAGGAATACGCGCTGATTCCGTCTCCGGCGACGGGCAAGCCCGGTTCGCTCACGCCGCCGCGCGCGTTCAACATGATGTTCCAAACCTACGTCGGTGCGTTGCGCGACGAAACGGCGGTCGCCTACCTGCGCCCGGAAACCGCGCAGGGCATTTTCATCAATTTCAAAAATATCGTCGATACCGGGCGCGTCAAAGTGCCGTTCGGGATCGCGCAAACGGGTAAGGCTTTCCGCAACGAAATTAATCCGCGCAACTTCATTTTCCGTTCCCGCGAGTTCGAACAAATGGAAATCGAATATTTCATTTCGCCCGACGCGGACTGGCAGTCACTTCACAAAGGCTGGATCGAATACTGCATGGATTGGTTCGACGGGATCGGCATCCCGAAATCGCGTCTTTCGCTTTACGACCACCCGAAAGAAAAACTCGCGCACTACTCGAAGGGCACGACGGATATTATGTTTGAGTTCCCGTTCGGCGTGCAGGAATTGCAGGGTGTTGCCGCGCGCGGTGATTACGACCTGACGCAGCACCAGACGGTTTCCGGCAAGTCGATGGAATATTTTGATGAAGCGGCGAAGCGCAAATACGTGCCGCACGTCATCGAGCCCTCCGTCGGTGTGGACCGCATTTTCCTCGCCGTGCTTTCCGCAGCGTATTGCGAAGAGGAAGTGGACGGCGAGAAACGCCTCGTGCTCAAGCTGCACCCGCGCCTCGCGCCGTATAAAGCCGCCGTGTTCCCGCTCGTGAAAAACAAGCCGGAACTCGTTGAACGCGCCGAAGCTCTTTACAAACGCCTCAAACGCCGCTGGAACGTTTTCTACGACGCGGCGGGCGCAATCGGGCGTCGCTATCGCCGTCAGGACGAAATCGGCACGCCGTTCGGCATTACGGTGGACTTTGATACGATTGAAAAAGACGGCAAGGTTACGCTCCGCGACCGCGACACGCTTCAGCAGATTCGCCTCACGGAAGACGAGCTCGTCGCCTATCTTTCCGAAAAAATCGACGGATAGTTTTTTTGAAAAAATTAGAAATGAGGAATGAGAAATCGGAAAGGCTTCTTTCTCATTCTTAACTCCTCATTTCTAATTCCCGATCTTTCTTTAATATTGAAACTGCGCGACGCTTGAAATAAAACTGTTTCCGCTTCCGCAAAAGCTATTTTCTATCACTCAGTTGCATTTAACTTATGTCCGAACCGACCCTTATTTGTTCCGCGCCGGAGCTTGCCAATTCCGCGCAAAAAATCGCTCTTTATTCCCACTACGCGACAGCCGTTGCCGGGTTCGCCGTCGGCGGTGTGATGATTGCGCGTTCCCGCGTGCAGGAAAAACTTCCGCACATTCTCGGCGCGGTCGCGGCGTTCGGCGTCGGGCTTGCGGCGATGTATTCGCAATGGGAATTTAATCAGTTTTTGTATCAGCATCGGGAAATCGCGGCGAACGCCGTGGCGGCGCGCACCGGGCTTTGGGCGTGGTGGGCGACTCTGATTTTTGTCGGGCTGGCGTTTTTGCCCGGCTTTAAATACAAGCGCATGCAAAAGCTTGCGCTGATCCCGCTGATTATTTTGTCATTCCTTTGCTTCGGGCTCGCATCGGCGGGAGAGGCGATGGCTTCCGCGGCGATGACGCTTAACGTTCCCGCCGACATGATTGAAGAGGCGGCGACGTTTAAGGTCGGGCAAAAGGTTTTGGCAATGGGTTCCGCGCTCATGTTCGGGATTCCCGCCTTGGTTTGCGGAATCGGGCTGATTGTTACTTACGTTATTTCCCAAGCGAAAAAAGTCCAAAAGCGTTCGGAAGACAATTTGCAGGATCGCACGGGCTTGATGGCACTTATCGCGGTGGCACTTCCGGCGGTTATTTACAGCGCGGGAACGTTCCTTGTCGCCTCTAACGAGCTTGGGCTTGATCGCGCCGTTCTGCTTTTTAACTGCGGCGATTTGATGTCGATGTTCTTCCTGCTTTGCGCAACGATGTCGATTCTCGGCGTTCCCGCAAACTTCCCGAAACCCGTGAAGCCGCCGAAACCGGAAAAGCCGAAGAAGGAAAAGAAATCCAAGAAGGGCGAAGAGTCGCCTACCGAAAGCAATCCGAACATGCTCGACCAGCAGCAAGCTTACGCGCAGGCTTACGCTCAGCAACTTTACGCCCAGCAGCAAGCTTACGCGCAATACTATGCGCAACAGCAGGCGGCACAGCAGGCGCAAGCTCAAGCCGCCGTTCCGCAGCAAGTGCCGGCTTCGCCGGAAACTCAGCCGCAACAGCCCGCCCAAACCGCGCCGCAGGGCGCGCAGACTCCAGACGCGGCGGCGATGGCGGCGTATCAGCAACAGCAGGCGCAATACTATGCTCAGCAACAGGCCTACGCCGCGTATCAGCAACAACAGCAAGCTTACCAGCAGGCTTACGCCGCTCAGCAACAGCAGTATGCTCCGAACCAGCAACAGACGTATGCTCAGGCTTATGCCCAGCAACAGGCCGGATACCAGCAACAGCATCGGGCTGTTCCGACGGGAACGCAACCGCAACGCGTCGCGGCTCCGCGTCCGGTCGGTGTTGCCGGCGTGAAAAAGGTCGGCGGAGTTCGTCCGATTAAGAAAATCCGCTAAGAACGGGAACGAAGTTCCGCGAATAAAAAAAAAGAACAACCGCTCACGGTTGTTCTTTTTTTTGAGTTGGAGTAACCGTCCCGTTTTTTTTTTCGCGTGAGCGGGGATTTTTGGGGGGAGATTTTAGAAGCTTTACGTCGAGGCGTTCCCGCGAGATAATCGGGACATGGATTTGTCCGCATTTCGAGAAGAATATACGCACGGCGGCTTGGATCGCGAAGAGCTTAATGAGAATCCGTTTGCGCAATTCCGACTCTGGTTTGAACAGGCTTGCGCCGCAAAAATTAATGAGCCGAACGCGATGACGGTTTGCACGGCGGACGCGGCGGGAAAGCCGTCTGCCCGCACCGTTTTGCTCAAAGCTTACGACGAGCGAGGGTTTGTATTTTTTACGAATTACACGGGGCGCAAGGCGAAGCAATTGGCGGAGAATCCGCATGCGGCGTTGCTGTTCCCGTGGGTTTCCTTGGAGCGGCAGGTTGAAATTGAAGGGCGGGTGGAGAAAATTTCGGCGGCGGAATCGCTGAAGTATTTTTTGAGCCGCCCGTTCGGAAGCCAGCTCGGAGCGTGGGTTTCGCATCAAAGCACCGTGATTTCTTCGCGTTCGATTCTTTTGAAAAAACTCGATGAGATGAAACGCAAATTCACGGAAGGGAAAGTTCCGCTTCCGGATTTTTGGGGCGGCTACCGTGTCGTTCCCGTGCGCGTGGAGTTTTGGCAGGGACGCCCGAATCGCTTGCATGACCGTTTTTGCTACACGCGAGCGGACGAAAAATCTTCGGAGTGGACAATCGAGCGCCTTGCGCCTTAGGCTTTCCTCGCCTTTTCTGATTCGGCTCTCTTGAAAAAAATGAAAAAAATCCGCCTTGTTCTCGTTGCGCTTTTGCCTGTCGCGTTTTCTGTCGGATGCGCGAGCTATGAGCAGGAGGCGCGGACTTTGCGTGCGCATTGGACGCAGGGGCAATTTGTCGAGGCGAATCGCGTTGCCGGGAACGCGCTCAAAAATGCAGATTCCGATGAATTGCTTTTGTGGCAATTGGAGCAGGGGGCAACGTTGAGAGCCTGCGGGAACGCGGAGGAAACGGTCGATGCTTTTGAAAAGGCGAATCGCACGCTACGGCATTGGGAGGAAACTCCGGAGATTTTGCTTTCGAGCGAAACGCTTGCAACGCTGACGAATCTTTCCGTGCTCCCGTATCGCGGGCGCAGTAGCGATATTATAATGTTACACACATATCGCGCGCTGGGATTTCTTGAAGCGGGGCAGGTCGATGCGGCTCGTGTTGCTTTAAACGCGGCGTATCAGGCACAACGTGATGCCGTTGAGCGCAATGCGAAAGAAATAGAAAACGCGCAACGGGAGGCGGAGGAGAGCGCGGTGAATATTCCGTCCCTGCTTACGGAAAGCGGCTTGGACGAAAAGTTGGAGCAACAAAAACAGGCTTTGGCAGACGTGCGCGTTCTCGCGGATTATGTCAATCCGTTCACCACGTGGTTGCACGGGATTTATTTCCTTCACGCGGGAACGGACGGCGCGGACGCGGAGCGCGCGCGCGTTTCGCTTAAGCGCGTCTCCGAAATGTATCCTGAAAATAATTACATCCGCTCGGATTTGGATTTGGCTGAAACGGGAAAATCTTCGTCCGAACCCTTGACTTATGTCGTTTTTGAAAGCGGTTGCGCGCCGATAATCGGAACCGTGCGGGTTGACACCATGCTGTTCGTGCCGACCGGACGCGGATATTCCGTGTGGATTCCCGTAAGCATCGCCTTGCCGAAACTCGTGCTTTCCGATGAGCGAAAATATTGGAATATTCCCTTTTTTGCTTACGGCGAGTATGTTCCGGGTGATGTAATGCCCGAGATCATTCCTCCTCTTTCCGCGAACTGCGTTCCCGCGAGCGAAATTTGCGATATGAATAGCATTGTCCGCACGGATTTTGACAATGCGTATCCGGCAATTCTGACGCGCACGCTCATCTCTGCGTTTTTGAAATCGGCGGCAGCTGCGGCGATTAATGCCGCGAGCGTGGAATACGCGAATCAGGACGACAGCGGCTACGGAGCCTTGGTTTCGCTCGCCGCTCACCTCGGAAGCAGCATTTATACTTACGCGTCGAGTGATGCGGATGTGCGTTGCTGGCAAACGTTGCCGCAGAATTTTTCGATAGTTCGGATGAAAACGCCGCGTTCCCGCCGTGTTACGGTGAATGTCGGCGAGCGTTCCCGCGAAGTGGAGCTCTTGCCGGGGGAAGTAAATCTCGTTGTCGTAAAAACAACGGGAAAAATCGGCTCGATAGCGGTTTCGCAATCCGTTTTGAAATAAATTTTAATTCTCACAGAAAGTTATTCGTCATGAAAAAATCGATACAAAAAATGTTTGTTCCTGCGACGCTTGCCGTTGCTGTTTTCTCCGGGTGCGCGACGCCGGCGCACTATATTGATCCCGACGGACAGGAAACCGTCGTTTCGCTGAATGCCGTGGATATTCAGGATTTCACGATGGCGTCGAACGCACTCGTCGAGCAAATGCTCATGCGTGATGCTTTTGCCGGAGCGAAAAAGCCGCGCATCGCGCTCAGTCTTATTAAGAATGATACAACGCAAAATTTTGATGTTTCTTTGCTGACGGATAAAGTTCAGCAACGCATTTTGGAATCCGGATTGGCGACGGTTTCGATGTCGATGAGTATCGATCGCAAACGCGATGTTGTGCGTCAGGAAATGGCGGGAATGGGCGCAACGGAAACGATTTTGCCGGATTTGACTTTGATCGGAAAAATTGCGGAAGTGCAGGCGCGCGCCAGCTCGACGAAGCAGGTGAGCTACGTGTTTTCGATGCAACTTGCCGATGCGAAAACGGGCGATCTTGTTTGGATGGGCGAAAAAACCGTTACCAAGCAGGGCGAAAAGAACGCCGTCGGCTGGTAATTTTTTTTTTTCAACCAAAAAACTGTGTATTCGGGGCTGATTCGGCGGCGTTCCCGCTTGCCGTTTCGCCTGCGGCTTTTCAGATAACTTTCATAAAATGAAATTGAAAAATACGTTCCCGTCGGGAATTTCGACGATTGTTTTTGATTTTGGCGGCGTGATTCTCGACGTGGATTTGTCCAAAACCGTGCGTGCGTTTGAGGCTCTCGGTGTGAAAAATTTAAGCGCGGCGGAAACGCAGGTCGGTTCGGGAACGTTTTTTGAAGCGAACGAGCGCGGAGATTTTACGCGGAAGGAATTTTGGCAGAAATTGCGGGAACGCGCGCCGGAGCTTGCGAATCGGAGCGATGACGAGCTTCATGCGGCGTGGGACGAGTTGATCGGCGATTTCGTTCCCGCCCGCATCGGACTTTTGCGCGATTTACGGAAAAGTTATCGCACGTTTTTGTTGAGCAACACCAACGAAGCGCATCGCGAAACGTTTTTGCGGCGTTTTTCCGAGCAGATCGGAGGCGACATGAATGCGCTTTTCGAGCAGGCTTTTTATTCGGATTTGTTGCGTGCGGTGAAACCGTCGCACGAAATCTTCGAAAAGGTGGCACAGCTTGCCGGAATCGTTCCCGCAGAGACGCTTTTTATCGACGACAATGCGAAAAATGTCGCGGCGGCGCGGGAATGCGGCTGGTATGCGTATCACCTTGTGCCCGGAAAAGAATCGATTCTTGATTTATTTGAATGAAAAAAGCGTTCCCGCGTCCTCAAAACGAATCGGCGGTCCGAGCCGTAACGTTGAGCGGCTATTCTCTTCTTTGAGCGTCATAATCCTTTAATTCTTTTTCAAATCTTTCTTCAAAACTTCGGATAGTGAAGTTTCGGTTTTTCCTGTAAGAAAGAACTTTCTCTCGGTCAATACTGCACCCGTTTCTTATTAATTCCCGAAGGACATAACGTTCTATTTCTGTCTTATATTTGAACGGAATATCCAAAGAAAGAAGATATGCCCCGTATGCCTTTGCCTCTTCAAACATTTTTGCACCAAGCAATTCGTTCAAAAACGTTTTCATTCGCATAACTTTCGAAGAGTCGGAGCCTCCGTATCGGAGAAAGAATAATTCCATTTCCGGAATATTCATTGGATTTCGCTGAGACAGATAATGGAAGTAAGCCGCCTCCTTATACTTAAATTTTCGCAGAAGAATTCTTTCGGCAAAAGGATATGACGGAACAAAAAAATCACCGGCCAAATTCAAAATTTCACGTTCCGAAACTTCAGGAGAATCTTCCAAGCCCCGCAACGCTTTTAACAGCCTGCCCCCCGAATGCTTCTCTCCGAGAGCATCAACATACTCATCGATTTCCTCTTGCTCGTCTCTTAAAAATTCAAATACATCAAATTCATAGGATAGTATTTGTCGAAAGATCTCAAATTCGATCCGCCATTGCACCTGTTCATCGGCAAGGAAAGGAAACAACCAAAATGATTTTTCGATATGTTTGAATTTTTCTTCCATTCCGAAAGAATATGCACCAAACCAATATCGGAGACTTATTCCTTGAGAAAATCCTATTTCTCCCCATCCCTCTCCGTCGGGAGAACCGGGAATAATTCCTATTTTATCTGCAAGCATTAAGGTCAAATAGGCGGACAGGCGAGAATCGAGCGGTGAAATGGCTCCCCATGAAGATTTTAATATATCATTTGGGGTGTTTAATTCCTCAATATTAAGCCCCGTCGTTTTTTTTATAAGTTTCGATCTTAAAAGCTCCTTGTCACCTGTATTCGCTACGTTTGCCCATATGGCACATAAAACAATAAGGTCTTCCGTGTTGTCTGTTGGCGAATCTATCGCGGCTTTCATCTTTAATTCAAAATCAGGAGAAGTATATTCCTCAATCAGACGAACGTTCGGATTACCTGGAAGCTCCTCGCCATTTTCGCTTCCGATAAGCGTTGGTTTTCCCCAAATATCACAATCAGAAACACAAAAATCAAAAACTCGTGCATATCCCTGCACGCAAAAAAATACGAAAAAGATAAGTGTCAATTTTTTCATAATTTAAATTCCTCCTAGAACGTTGATGTGAAAACAAATGAAACACTTTGCTCAAGTTTTTCACTAAATGAGTCATATGAAGACTTTCCGTTATATGAAATGTTGATTTCGGCATTTTCAGTTATGGCCATTCCAAATTTAACTTCCCATCCGCAAACTTTAGGATTGTCAGAAATTTTTACAGATTTCTGGGAGGAAATTCCAGAATTCGAAACTCTCCATTCTTTTTTGCCTCGGACAGAGTAACGATTATCACCGATTCCTGTTTTAATTAAAGTCGGGGATGTAACATATCCGGAAAAAGATAAAAAGAAACCCTCGCTACTCAGGCCGCCATTTTTCTGAATGGGAAACAACGTCACATCCGAATAATCAATATTCGGTTCACCAAATTCTCGTAATGCTTTCCTAAAACTTCGATCGATTAATTTCTTTACTTCTTTTTCAAGCCGAGCTTCCCAATTTTGAGCAATTTTTTCGACCTCTTTTTTCAAAAGCTCTTCTATTTCTCCTAAAACAGAAGAGTTTAGCCCAAGAAGATCTGTCAAATAAGAGATTCTATTTCCGACGAACGCATAAAGATTCAACCCGCCTTGTTCGGCGATGGGGTCGCGGGAGAGGAAGCGGCCGAGCGAGGGCGAATAGTGGCGGTAGTTGTAGTAAACGAGGTCGAGTTCGGAGTCGTAGTATTCCGACGACCATTGGAAGGGTTGCGTGACGTCGCCGGAAGCAGAGACCGCACCGAAGGGCGCATAGGAATACGCCGTGCGGATGTAGCCGGCGGGGCCGAAAACTTCGCAGATGTTTTTCGTGAGGTCGTAGCCGTAGGTGAACCACGTCCCGTCTTTTTGAATCGCGAGCGGACGCGTCGCCGTCGGCTGCGTCGGATCCCAGGTAACCAGCCACAACGCCGGATGCGCCGCGCGCGTCAAATCCAACGCCGCAATTTGCAAATACCCGCGATAAATGTAGCGGTGATGTAGCATCGTCGTTCCCGCGACCGTTACTTTCTTCTCAAAACGCCGCCCCTGCGAATCGTAGCCACATTCCACGACGGTTTGCGTTCCCGCGTTTTCAAAGCGAATCGGGCGGTTTTCCGCGTTGTAGGCGATTGTCCACGTTCCCGTGGAAGTTTGAATCAAAGTCGCGTTCCCGTCCGCGTCGTAAGTCAACGCCTCCACCACGCCTTCGGCGCGGTCCCCCTCCTCTTGCAAAGAGGAGGAGCTTGGGGCAATACTCGTGTATTGGTTCAGATTGTTGGTCGCGTAAGCGAGTGCCGTTCCCGCTTCGGAAGAAGTTTCGCGGTTGCCGATGGCGTCGAAAGCGTAGGAATAATTATCGTTCCCGAGCGTCGCGGAAACGAGTTCGCTCCGCGAGTTGTAGCCGAATGTATCGTTTTGCGTCGTGCCGTTGCGCGAAGTCGAGCGCGTCAGCGGGCGAGCGAGCGTATCGTAAGTATAATTACGCAAAACAACATTCGTTCCCGCGCCGCGCCGAATCGTAATGCCCGCGACCAAATCGCGCCCGGCTTCGTACGCATGCTCGATCGTCAGATTGCTCGGGCACGCGAGCGATGCCAAAAGAGGCGTTCCCGCGAGGTAGTTATAAGAAAAGGTCTTCGCCGCGCCGCCGTGCAGGAAACTCACCGTCGCAATCCGCCCGGAAGCCGCATCGTAGCTTGTCCCGACCGTCTGCTGAACGCTTCCGTCCTTTGAGTAAGTATAACCGAGCGAACGCCCGAACGCGTCGTAAAGCTCCGTGAGCAAATGCGTTTTGCCGCCGCCGAGCAAAGTTTCCGAGGTGAGGTTGCCGTCCGCGTCGTAAACATTCGTGCGCGTTCCGGAAGCGTCGGAGACGGAAACGACGCGCCCGAGAGCGTCGTAAGTTTGAGAAACGCCGGGCGTTGTGTCCGAAT
>SUVQ01000002.1 GCA_015061905.1 Verrucomicrobiota bacterium | reverse complement strand
ATTCGGACACAACGCCCGGCGTTTCTCAAACTTACGACGCTCTCGGGCGCGTCGTTTCCGTCTCCGACGCTTCCGGAACGCGCACGAATGTTTACGACGCGGACGGCAACCTCACCTCGGAAACTTTTTCGGGCATTAACAAAACGATTGTGCGGCATTACGACAGTTTCGGGCGTAGCACGGGTTATTCCGTCGGGAACACGCGCAAGACGACGCTTTCCTACGATGCGGCAAGCGGTCGCCTTGTCGGAATGGTCGCCGGAAGCGACAGTTTCGCGTGGGAATATCTTGCGGGAACGAACCTGAAATCGAAGCTTACGTATCCGAATGCGGCGACGGCGGAGTGGACTTATGAGGCGGAACGTGATTTGATTGCCTGCGTGAAAAACACCGTCAATGGGAACGTCATTTCGCAATACGACTACACGCACGACGCGCTTGGTCGGCGTGTTTCCGCTGTGAAATCCGGCACGATGATGGCGGCTTCAGAAAACCTCGCTTACGGCTACAACGCCCGCTCGGAACTCGTTTCCGCCGTCTCCGACACCGATGCGAATTACAATTACGCTTACGCCTTTGACCACATCGGAAACAGAGCGACGGAGGCTGTCGCGGGAACGGAAAATGCCTACGCGACGAACTCTCTGAATCAATATTTGTCAGTTACGCCCGCCGAATCTCCTGCGTTTAATCCGAGCTACGATGCCGACGGGAACATGACTTCGGTTCAGACTTCCACGGGAACGTGGAACGTTGAATACAACGCCGAAAACCGTCCGGTGCGTTGGACGAATGCCGCCACGGGAACGGTGATTACGATGACTTTCGATTCGCAAGGTCGCCGCACGGAATACAAATCCGTGACGAACGGCACACAGAACACGTGGCTACGTTTCCTCTACGACGGCTATCTTTGCGTACAGGTGCTCTATTCCAACGAGCCGTACAATGTGTTCAAAGAGTTCGTTTGGGAGCCGACCGAACCCGTCGCCACGCGTCCGCTCGTCTTCCGCTACGCGCCGAACAGCCTGAACCTTTTCTACGCCTTCGACGGGAACAAAAATGTTTCCGACGTGTTCTATCGCTTAAACTCAAACGGCATCGGCGCGCACTACGACTACGCGCCCTTCGGCGCGGTAACGCGCACGCACAGCGATTCGTCCGCCTCCTTCGACATCGTTTCCCTCAACCCGTTCCGGTTCAGTTCCGAATACTACGATTCCGAACTTGACCTCGTTTACTACAACTACCGCCACTACTCACCCGCCCACGGTCGCTTCCTCTCCCGCGACCCAATCGCCGAACGGGGAGGGTTGAATCTTTATGCGTTCGTCGGAAATACTCCTACAACCCACACAGATTCTCTTGGATTAAGATTAAAGACTGTTGTTCTCAAAGGCGGATTAGGAGTTTGGGCAGGAGAGCTTTCATACGAGGAAATGACGGACACCTGTAAACCATCAATTTCGAATTTGACCGTCTTGAAAAGCAACGTTGATAACCCATTCACCTATGTTTCTTTGCTGGTTATAGACTTGGTAGAAGTAAGTATTGAACAAGTCATAAACAAAGAGCTTCGACCTATCAAGAAAGAGCTTTGTTTTTTGCCTCCATCGTTTGTTTGCAGGGGTTCACGGCAAACAGTTTCTTATGAAGTCGGAATAAAATACAGTATAAGGTGGTTTTCTATTCCGTTAGAAATTCCAATGCTTGATATTTCAATCGGAATCCCGGAAGAAGCAACTTATACCAAAATTATTTCGGTCACGGGGAGGTGTTGTCGTGATTCTATTTAAATCCTTTGTAATGATGTACTTGTCCGCATGGAAAGAAGTATTTCCTTTTATAATGATTTATTTTTGTGGTCGAATGATTATCCGTTTGTCGGAATTAATAGAACTTTTCTTTAACAACACTCTTAGCATCGAATCATCTTGGGCGATGGCTATTCTCATCGCTATTGTTTTTCCGATATTAGGAAAAGGGATACAGACACTAAAAAAGAATTATCCGGAAATGATTTCGTTTTTATTAGGGGGCGGTATAAGGAAAAAATGAAAAAACTTTTTAGAAGAAATGCCGCATAAATTCACGCTATCATATGAATTTTGCACGAATAATTTGATTCATTTTCGTGTAAAAAGGGGGGAGTCATGATTCTTACGAAACGACAGTTGTTGTTTCCCATTTTGATATTGAATCGTTTTTTAAAAAGCTGTGTAACATCAAGGTGTGCAATGAGAACAACGCTCTTAAACAAAAAGATTTCTTTACAAGATTTTTTTTACGTCTTAGGAGGATTATTTTTATTTGTGAAGTTGCAAAATTTACGCATCCCTCTCTTGAAGAATCGCTTACGATTTACCTGGCAAAAGAAAAATCCGGAAAAAATCTTTTTTACGTCGAAACAAAATGGTTTACCCGTGAAAAAATATTTTTTGTGGATTATTTTTCTACAAAAAAATATTTGAAGATTTAATGGCTCTAGTAAAATGAAAACTCAGGGAAATACAGCTGAGAATTTTACTGAAGCGGGAACGCAAACCGTCGTGGAATGCGGCTACGATTCGCAGGGGCGACGGTTTGAGAAGAAAGTAACGGTCGCGGGAACGACGATGCTACACCACCGCTACATTTATCGCGGATATTTGCAAATTGCGGCGTTGGATTTAACGCGCGCAGCGCATTCGGCGTTGTGGCTGGTTACCTGGGATCCGACGCAGCCGACGGCGACGCGTCCGCTCGCGCTCCAAAAAGACGGCACTTGGTTCACTTACGGCTACGACATCACGAAAAACGTTTGCGAACTTTTCGGACCGAACGGCTACATCCGCGCGGCGTATTCCTACACTCCGTTCGGCTCCGTCTCCGCTTCCGAAAACGGCGTCGTCCAAAACTTCCAATGGTCCTCGGAGCACTACGACTCCGAACTCGACCTCGTTTACTACAACTACCGCCACTACTCACCCTCGCTCGGGCGCTTCCTCTCCCGCGACCCCATCGCCGAACAAGGCGGTCTCAACCTCTACGCCTTCGTCGGGAATGCTCCAACTGCTAAGTGGGATGTATTGGGAAAATGGAGTTTTTGGGAATGGTTAAAGAGATGCTTAGGCTTCAAATCTACAGGCGATGATATAAAGAATTACTCATTAGCAATGGGTGCCACTTATCTCGGAGCAGAATGTATTCGATTTAGAAATAAATACATGATGGAGTGTATAGGAAAAGATTATACGCAGTATTGCAAAAAGCTAAAGCGAGACTGGAAAACCGTCTGCGATATGGCTAAGGAAGCTGCAAACATCGCTCAATAATAAAAGTTTTAGAATTATGAAAATATTCATAACCAATATCATCGTTGCCGGAATTTTCTTTTTCTTAGGTTGTGTGTGTTGTTGGGTTTGGGGGACATTGAGTATTGGTAAAATACAGATGTACATAGACCCGCAAGGAAATGGAACACTCCTGTTAAAAGACAATCACCTTGTCGGGTTGGCTACTAATAAAGAGGATTCTTTTGACATTTTTTTTCAAGACTCAGGCTTTCGCTTTTATTTCTTCCATTCCTCGCCTGATTTAAGTTTCCAAAGTGTTGATTTCAACGGAGATGGAATACCGGAGAGGATCTATGTGGAAAACGAAAACAAGGACAAAATAGAACGACTAATTCATTCCATTGCTATCGAATGCTCTTCGCCCTGACCAAACAGGTTTTTACGGGATATAACTGTGATTTAGAAGAGGAGATTGCTTTTCCCAGCATAACGATTCGAGGCGAGTCTCCGTTGCAAGGATTTCTACAACCGCGATATCTTGATGATAGCGCTTATGTCGCGGACGGGAACGCGACTGTGATTCGCACGTCCACGGGAACGTGGCAAATCTCCTACAACGCGGAAAACCGTCCGGTGTGCCGGACAAATACCGCCACGGGAACGGTCATTACGATGACTTTCGATTCGCAGGGACGGTGTCCGGAATATAAATCCGTAAGCAACTTCCGCAAAACACGTAGTTGTGCTTTTTTTTTTCGGAAATAAACCGCGAAGCTAAGATTTTATAAAATTCTTCAAACCAAAAGCGTGCAAATTGTTTGCACGCCTTTGGTTCTCTCAAATCCTGTAAAAAATGTCTAAGGTTCGCCTCTTCGTTTTTTAGGCGGAAAGGACTTTTCGCAGAATTTCGACGGATTCGTTCAGTTCTTCGACGCTTGCATTCAGCGGCGGCAAAAGGCGAACCACATTGTTGCCCGCACCGACGGTGAGCAAGCCGGCTTCCCGGAATTTCGCAATCCACGGCGCGGGAGTTTCCCGGAATTTCAATCCGCTCATGAAACCGATTCCTCGGATTTCGACGAGCGTTTCCGGGAAATCTTTGACGAGTTCTGCAAGGCGTTCCCGCCAGTCGACGGAGGTTTCCGCGACGTGCGAAATCAGGTTTTCCGCATCAAGCGTTTCCAATACCGCCAATGCCGCCGCGCACGCCATCGGGTTGCCGCCGAAAGTTGTTCCGTGCGATCCCGCGTGAAAGAGGTCGGCGAGTTCGTTGCGCATCCAAACGGCGCCGATCGGGAATCCGCCGCCGAGACCTTTTGCCATGGAAAAACAGTCGGGAACGATTCCGGCGTGTTCGAAGCCGAAGAGTTTTCCCGTGCGACCGATTCCGCATTGGATTTCGTCGCACATGAGCAAAACTTTCCGCTCATCGCAAAGTTCGCGGAGCGTGCGGAGAAATTCCGGCGTTGCCGGCGTGAGCCCGCTTTCGCCTTGAACGGGTTCAAGCAGAACGGCGGCGGTTTCATCGTCGATTGCCGTGCGGAAGCTTTCGATGTCGTTTAGTTTGGCGACGGTGATTCCGGGGAGAAGGGGACGGAACCCGTTTTGGATTTTTTCCTGCGGGGTTGCCGCCATGGTGCCGAAAAGCCGTCCGTGAAAAGCGTTTTCGCAAACGACGACTTTAAAGATTTTGCTTTCTTCTCCGTTCGCGCGGGAACGTCCCCAAAGGCGGGAGATTTTCAGCAGGCATTCGTTGGCTTCCGCGCCGCTATTGCAGAAAAACATTTTCCCGCCGCCCATGTGGCGATTGATGCGCTCGGCGACGCGCGGCGCGTTTTCGTTGGCGAAAAGATTGCTGCAGTGCGAGAGTTTTTCGGCTTGGGTGCAGACGCGATTGAGCCAGTGCGGATGGGCATGACCGAGCGAAAGCACGGCGATACCGGACGCAAAATCCAAATATTCCTTCCCGCTTTCGTCCCAAACGCGAGAGCCTTTGCCGCGTGAAAAAGCGACGGGCGGGACGCCGTAGTTGCCGAGCAGGTTGTTTTTCCAGAGTTCAATCGATTGCGACATAATAGCAATTCATCAAACGCCGTTCCCGCTTGATTGGCAAAGTAAAAAATAGCGAAAAATGCGTTCCCGCTCAGCTTTTATTCGGCAAAAAAGAATGCTCCGAAGCGGGATTTTTTTGTCGGAATATGGACGAGCACGTTATCTTCCAAGGCATCCATTCCAAGCATGGTTAAATCGCCGGAATCACAAATAAGCGGTGAAATTTTTTTGAGTCGAACGTCGGGCACAACTTCCAAGCACCCGGGATTGCCTTGCCGAATTTTTTGTTGCGAAGCGGTGTCGATATTTCCGATTTTCGCGGAAATTTGTCCGGCGATTCCCGGCGACCAATCTTCCGCGCGGATGCGTGTGGAACTACTTCCGGTGTCAAGCAGAAGAGAAAAGGATTTTTCTCCGTTGCGAACATGCATGAAAAGGCGTCCGTTGGCGTCAAATTTACCGGGAATCGGTATGAGTTTATTCGTCGCGGGAACGCCCCAGTAGTATTCGTTTTTCCGTAAATCAAAGGTGAACGAAAGTGCTCCGAGAATGTCCATTCCGATAATGCCGTCAATTTTTTCGCCCATCATGCTGCGAACGGCGGCGAGGCTTACGACAATTACGGAATGCTGAGAAAAAGTGCCGGGACCGACTTTCAGCGGCGCGATAAGAATTTTCGGGCGTTGCTTCGAATTGCCCTTAAACGTAATGCGAGAGGTGTCGAGCCAACGCGGATTTTTTAGCTTTTCAACACTCTCGTTGTGCAAAACGGTGTGGGTGGCACCGGTATCAAGCATCATGCGCATCGGGTGTCCGTCCACGAAGCAGGTTGTCAGAATTTGTCCGCAACGTGAATCGCGGGTCATTGCCGGTAGACCTGTCTTTTCGGGAACGGCGGCGTCTTTAGGTTTCGGCATTGTTTGCGCGAACGCAAGCATCGCGTATCCGAAAATAAAGGCGAGAGCTACGAAAACAGATTTTTTCATGGCGAATTTTTTTTTCTTTTAGAAACGTTTTGCTCTAAAAAATTTTTTTTACAACGATTAAAATGAGGGCGGGAACGCGGTATATCTCAACAAGAAAGCCGCATAAATAAACGTATTTATGCGGCTTTTAAATTGGTACCCGGAGTGGGGGTCGAACCTATAAGAGTTTGTTTATTTATAAGGGATTGTAGCATGTATGACATCAATTTGACATCAAAAAAAAGTTTTTTTTTTGAAAAAAAAACCTGCGTTTCCGCAGGGGGTGTGGGTGTTAATTGTGGTAAAATGCGAGGCGTGTTTGCTGTGGTTCATTAAGCGATAAGACGGTCGGTTCTTCTTTGCGACGGATGCCGAAAACAAAGTAGTAGCCGCCGGATGATTGCCGGACTTCAAGCTTTTGTTCCTTGAGTTTCCCCATGAGATTGCGTTTGGTTTTTGACACCGGAATTTCGCCGTTGTCTTCGCACCAGTGCGTATAAGCGGAGTAAATATCTTGAGCTTTGATTTTTTCTTCTTGGTGGCAAGCCGGATAGATTGTGTAGCATTCATCAAGAAAGCAGGCGATTTGATCTTGGGAGTCTCGGTATTCCTGTGTTGCTTTCGTGACGGCTTGCGGACGATCTCGTAGCCCTCGTTCAGAGTAGTCAAGCCAACCACGTAATGCCCAATTGAGAATCCCGGGCAATTCCTGCTGTAGTTCGCGAAGAATTTCAAAACGGTCTCGTTTCTTTGTGCTGTTCCCGTTGTCGGTTGCTTCGGAAAATGTTGCGCCGAAAGGAATTAGCACGATGCGGCGCCAAATACCATTATCCGTTCCCGTGATTATCGGGACGTGGTTGCCAACCGGAAAAAGTTTATGTGTCGGCGTAAATTCAAAAGGCTTTTCAAAGATTGCTCGTGCAAGAATTTTGTCTCCGCCGACCATTGCTTTAATTTGAGATTCGTTGAAACGTTTACCCTCGGGAACCTCGTCTGTCCAAATGATACGTCGACCTTTTATTGTCGCTTTTTGGTAGTCAACATTACTGTCGGAAGTTGTGGTGAGCAGAGCAGAAATCTTAATTGAGGAAGAATATTTTCCGAATAGCATTTCGAGTGCGGAGCGAAATGTGGATTTTCCGTTCGCGCCACCACCGATAAGAAAGAACATTACGTCTTCGGACGTAGTTCCCGAAAGGCAGTATCCAACGATGCGTTGAATATAGTTGATGAGTGCGGGATCGTTTAAGAATATGTCGTTCAGAAAGGCTTCCCACTTTGGGCAGGTCGCATCGGGGTCGAAATCAACATTGAGAGCGATTGTCAAATGGTCTTTGGGGGAGTGTTGCCGTGCTTCGCCGAACGAGAGGTCTATGGTTTTGTTCTTACAGGCGACGAGATAGGGGTTTGCGTCGTAGTCGCTTGCTTTGGATGCGAGCAACGAACCGGCGATTTCAAGCACGGATGATGCGTAAGCTTTCGTGTAAATTTTTGCGATGCGCTTTTCAATGAAGTCGATTTTTTTGGCGTTGCGTTGTTTTGTGCGTGAATCTGCGTTGTCCATTCTCGATTCTGCTTCATAGTCCTTAATGCGTTCCCGATAAGCCAACGCGACGGTATCTTGTAAGTCGATGAGCGCACAGCTGGTTTCGTCGCGAGTCCAAACGCCGTCGGCATAATGTCTCCAACACATGGAAAGATGATCGTATTCGTAGATTCCGCGCTGAATAGAAGCGAATAGTTCGGCATCCCCGCGTTGTTGCCGATCAAAGCATTGGTCGATGTAAATTTGCGTGAGGACTACGGGGGCGGAATCTTCTATTTCGGCTTCAATGGATTCTGCGCGTGTTTGTGCGATTTCTGGGGAGAGCGCGTTCCCGTTTTTTCCAAAGTAGATGCGTCCTGCCCACCGTTTTTTCGCGGCTGCTGCTTTTACGTCGTATCCACAAAGCGAAGCGTAGTGGACAAGAGTGCCGAGGTTGATTGTTGTGAGACGTTTCGTGTATTTCTTTTCATATTCTCCTTGGCGTTCTTCGGGAAGATACTTACGCAAAAGCGCGGTGCCCTCAGCTTCTCCGACGGTGTTCCAAACGGCAGATGCAATACGGAGCCAGTCCGGATAATCGGGACGATAATTTAAGAATGAGAGCATTTCTTCGATGTCGGCAGAGTCGGAAAGCGATGCCCGCGAAGAACTATATCCGGTTGCGTTCTCTTGTTCGGCAGGCGGTAGTGCTTCCGCCTCCGTCTCCGAAATCCATGCCTCGGGATCGTAGGAAAGAAAACATAGGCGAGCCACATCCGAGGTGGCTCGGTCGATTTTCAGTCCGTATGTTTGAAGGAAGTATCGTTCAGCGGCAATCCAGCTCCGCTTGTGCAACGTTTTTGAATCTGCGATTCGCAAAAGGAGTTTCAACCCGTTTCCGGACGGGGAACGGAATCCGGCGGCAATGTGCTTGTCTGTCTTAAATCGTTCCCGCACATCGTCAAAAATTTCTTTCAGTTGAGGGTTGTCTTTTGCGTCGATGTCGATTTGCAGGAAACCGTTATGCGGACCGAATCTCTGCTCAACAGGCGTGGAGGCATCTCGCGTGTAGGTAATGACGGACGTGGTGACGGCAGGAAGTTTGTGTTTGAGGCGAGACGCTTCATCGTCTCTTCCTTTTTCTACGGCGGCACGAATAGCCTCGACTTGTTCTTTGAGAGAGTTGGACGCGACGGTTTGCATCACGTCGAAAAGCGTGCACTCTTGCTGTGCTGTTTTAGCTAATACCGTGGAGAAAAACGAAGTTTTTGCGGCCGAAAGTTGTGATGTTGCGGTGTTCATGAGAACAGATTTTGTGAAAGGATAGGTGTGTGGAAAGGGCGTCGGATTAGTTGCGAGATAGTCTCCGGTATAACTCTATCGCTTCGTTAGAAACAAATATTCCCGAAACAGAATCTTTAAGCCAAAGCCCGGCAAGAGTGCGGACGCGGGAAACAGCAACGTAAGCTTGACCCGGGTCGCGTGCGGCTCGAATGTCTACCACGGCGGAATTGAGCGTCAATCCTTGCGATTTGTGGATCGTCATGGCGTATGCGAGACGAAGCGGGAACTGGGTAAAGAATCCGGTGTTCGATTTGCGTTTGTCGTAAAACCACGTCACGGGAGAGATAATCATTTTCCCGCCGGAATCTTTTTGAATTTCGATGATCTCCGTTGTTTCGTCAATATCCGTAATTGTTCCCGTTTCGCCGTTCGCGGCGAGCAGTTGCCCGCCGAATGCGATGTTTGAAGTAATCATCACGCGTGCTCCGATCTTGAGTCGGAGCGTTTCCGGCGTAACGATGTTCTTTTTGAGCATGGCGGATTCTGTCGGGTCTCCGCCGGTCTTGGCATGAAAGACATATTCTTTTTGGTCTTCAATGCAGGCAAGCTTAGCGTCGTTCCAATGGTCAACTTGAACATTGTGAGTGAATAGCCGAACAACTCGATTGTCGGGAAAAATCGCGATACGTCGTTGGATAATTTCTGCGGACTTTCCTCGAAGCTTTCCAATACGAAAGTCGTTGAGAATGTCGATAAATTCACGCTCAGACTGACGGAAGATGTCTTGCAGGTAAAAGGATTGAAATTCTGCCGCTTTCCACGATGGCGAGAGGAAGCACCAATCGTAGATTCCTGTTTTGGACGGAGGCGGAAGTTGGAGGAAGTCTCCTACAACCACGATTGCCATTCCGCCGAACGGATCCGAGGGGCGTTCCCGCACAACGCGAAAAAGGCGATCGAGTAAGGAAAAAATTCTGCCCGGAAGCATCGATATTTCGTCAATGATGAGCTGTTGAGTTTTCCGGATACGCCAGCGAGCGGAAGAATGATGCGGCGCACGGGAACGCAAAAAGTCCGAAATAAAGCTGTCATCTGTTTGCTCTCCGACGGGGCCGATGCCGATTCCCGCCCAACGGTAGATGGTATGAGCAGGTATGTCTTTTTGTGCGAATCGGCGAATGTTGTCCTGCAAGTTGAGCGCGGCAATCCCCGTGGTGGCACAGGCGGCGACGTAGTCGGAGTCTGTGAGCGATGCGATGTAGGACTGGATAAGGTAAGATTTTCCTGTTCCTGCCATTCCGGTGAGGAAAACGTTGCAGGAGCGGGAACGGATAGCGTTGATTGCGTGAGCTTGGTGTGCGGAAAGAGTGGTGCTGTTCATAAAGCAATGAAACGACCGGGGAATTTTTGATGACAGGCAAAGATAGCAAGGGCGTAGGCGGATTCTTCGCCGTAAGCGACAAGAACCGACGGCGCGGGAGCGGAATCGCGGGTGCGGGAACCGTCTGTATTGTAAAAACGGATACGCCCTTTGAGCAGGTAGATGGCGGCTGCTTTTTTTAGGACGAAATCGTGAAACCACTGTGCGTCGGTTCGTGCGAAAACGAGTGCGATTCCGTCGTTGTGCTCGGCGAGGCGTTGCATCCATTTTGCGGTTTCTTTTCCGTAAGGCGGATTGAGCCAAACGTGTCCGTGCCATTCCCGGGCGAGACCGTCTTCGGTTTTTGTGAGCATGGTTTCCGCCGTTCGCCACGGCATATTCTGCGGGCAGGCCGGGTCGAGGTTGAAGATGTAGTGTTTGGCGCGTTGGAGTTCTTCTATGAGGTCGGGAGGTGTGAGATAGGTTTCCTCACGCTTGGTCAAAACGTTGTAATTATTGGTCTTCATCATTGTCGTATGCTGTAGATTCTCCGGAGGCGTCGATTTCTCCGTTGATGTAGGCTTCGTAGGACCGGCAATTGAGTTTGCTGAGACAGATGCAGTCGCGAAGCGTGCAAAGCGGTTCTCGATCGGTCGTGCAAAGAAATGGACAGGGCGGGAGTTGCATTATCGGCGGTAGACGCATGGACGGTTCATGCCTGCAGGTCGAGGCATAAATGAGGTGCAGGAAACCGTTGGTCTCGGCAACTGCATGTCGCAAATGAGACACCCCGTTGTCGGATAGCCTTTGGAATGCGCGTATTTGTCTTCCGGAGGGAAAGCGCAAACTTGGTGTCTACAGCGGTCGCAAAGTAAAGGCCTCACACGCGGGAGCCCGGGCGTTTCTTTTCGCGAATCCGAATTGATTCCGCGTGGTTGGGCGGTTGCGACAGATTCCGTATCCGTAGCCGTATCCGTTGTCGGCGTAGCACCAGTGGATGCATCGGGCACAAGAATCGTTGATGTTGTTTTGCGGGATTGCGAGATGGAGTTGCATTGTCGTTTTTTATTAAAAAAGATTTTGCGAAAGTGAATTGCGGATATTTCTCCGGGGTGGTCTTGCCAGCGTTCACGCATTTTATGCACAACAGATACGGGAACGTTGTGGCGAGATTTCCAAGTACCATCGCAACGAATGATGATAATGCGAGGGGCTGCATTTTTTTGCGCGGCGTGAATGTAGGGTTGCATTTCGGCGGGCGTAGTAAACGTGTTCGCGACAATGACGTCCATGCCGGCAGAGAGCGCAAACTCTGCTTGTGCGATACTGTGTGAATGAGCGAGATTGAGCTGCCCTGCGTCGAAACGATATTGCTCATCTCGGATAAAGAATTGATCTGCCTCAAGCAAGAGTGCGCCCGTGACGCGAGAAATCTGCGAGGCGAGAAAAGACTTCCCGCTACCGGGAAGCCCGCGAATTATGTAAAGGGTTTGCTTTGTCATTATTTGTCGTGTTTGTCTTGGTCTGCAAAGTATTCACAGATGATTAAAATTCCTATGGTGTAGGTAAGTCCTGCAACGAAGTGAAAAAAGAGCAGAGCGAGAAAGTCTTCGGCATTCATTTTATTTCTCTCTTCGCTTCTTCTACCGAAACAAGTTGCCGAAAATCACTCATGAGAACAGCCTCCCGTGGCGCGTTAACGCTAAGTAGAGTGATGCTTCTTCAAGCACTTTCTCTAAATAGGTCATGTTATCCGGCGCAGGTTCGTAGTTTCTTACCATCTGCGCAAAACATGCATCGTATCGCGGGGTCGGCTCCGGCTCCCCATTTCGGGGGAGCCTCTTTTTTTTAGTCAGCTTCATTCTGTGCCTCCTGTTCCGCTTTGATTTGCTCAAGTGCGTTTCGGACTTCGTCGTTTTGCATCGGAGAGTGCATAAAAAACGCAACAAATTCGCGATGAGTCGCAACGCCTTGGGGGACTTTGTCATGCCCTTCCACTATTATGGAATTCGCCCCGAAGAATTGGCGGCACAGGCGACCATTCCTAAACGCCCGAATGAGTGCTTTCTCGCCGTCCGTGAGCGGCTTGCCGTCGATTTCGGATTGCTGCGAAATCAACTGCTCTTTTGCCTTTTGCAGATATTCACAACGGATTATGAGCGATTCGAGTTCTTCTTTGAGTTTGTTGTTTTCGCGCAACAAGGAAGTGTTTTTGTCAATGATAGCGCAAATGCCGATTGCGCTACGCATTGCGCTATCGGCTTCCTCGCGGCTCATCACTTTGTCGCCATTCTTGCCTTTCAGCGCGGACTCTGCGTGAGCTATGAGCTCTTTCTTGTTTGCGAAGTGAAAGTTTTGCGTGAATTTTTCTTCAGCTTTAAATGCCTTGATTGCGTCTTGCTCGGCTTTAGAAACATCCTCGGCTTTCAGCGCGTCTTTCAGTGCGACTTCAACGCGGGGTATAGCGGCTTCGGCTTTTTCCTTGGTGGGGAAGATGTTGCCGAGGCGATATAGCGCATTGTCAATCTCGTCGTTGCACCATTTGTTATAGTCAACATCGACTTCCCCGTTGATGACGTTCAAATAAAAGTATTTTTCGTCCTCTTTCGGCTTCCACTGCTCGTTGCTCTCTTCGGGCTTGATGCGGTATTTAACCTGCGGAAACCAATGGGGGGTAGGTTCATCAGTCCATCCGCCTCCAATCGTCTCGGCTTGAATTATTGCTCCGTCCGCCCAAGCTTTAATCAGCTCGGCGTGCGGGTGTGGCGTAGGTTTGTTGCTCATTTGTTTGTCTTTCCCGCTTCGAGAATGGGAAGCCCAGCCTCAGTCGGAATATAAATGATTTGGTTTGACGTGTTGCCGATGTTGTCAATCTACAGGTAGCGCAGGAAATTTTCGCTGTCGCTGAGGGATTCGCCGACAATTCGATTTGCCTCTGCTACGCCTTTGGCGCGGATAATTTCGGCTTCTGCTAAAGATTCAGCCGCCGCACGTTTTGCGTTGGCTTCTTCGATTGCAATTTGTCGATTCTGCTCGGCTCTGCGAAGTTCGGCTTCGCCCTCAAGTGAAGCGTACCATACCTGATACTTCGGGATTCCGTATGCGCAACCTCCGATTACTCCGAGGACAATAGTAGCTAATGCTCCAATTGTGGTTATTTTGACAAGATTTTCTGTTTTCATTGTTCGAGTGTGAGGGTGTTTGCGATTTTTTTGAGTGAGATTAAAATTTCGTTTTGCGGGCAATGCGCTGTGTAGGTTCTCGGTGCGTATCCGGGAACGTATATACAAATTTCAATTTTTGCCGGTCCGGTTTTCCACGGAGATATTTCCGACGACTCTTGCGGATTACGCGATGCCCGTGTGAGCAGGGCACGCGAAAGAATATGCCCTACAATCGCAGAGCGGCACGTTTGCGTGCGATTTGCTTCTCGATCGAGTGCCGAGATAATCTCTTTGTCGACATTCACGCTGAATGTGCGTTTGTCGACAAGAGATTCCGTCTTTTTTTTACCTTTAGGAAAAGACATTGGGACGAGCGGCGAAAACGTTGCTTGTGAATGCAGCAAGGCCGATTTGTATACCGGGGCTTACGTGAAAGTATTTTTCGACGTTGAGGTGGAATACCTGCGAATCGTCGTTCCAAAAGTTGCACCGTGTCATGCAATCGAGCAGGAATTTGACGAGATTGTCTGCGTCGGGCGGGACGGTGTGTGCGATGTGTGCGCGGAGTTTTACGGGAGTTTTCTTTTCCGTTTTCCGGTAGGGAAAAAACAGTCGGATACTACAGGCGATCGGCAAGTTCCGCGGGAACGATTCAGGGGGGCGGTGCGTTGAGAGTAAGGCGCAGAGTTCGTTTTGGACTGCGACTCCGTTGCTGTCCGTTCCGAGAAACATTCTTCCGGCTTTGTTTTTAAAAATTCGCTTGTGCTGTTGGGCGGTCGTGCGGGGCGGGATGCAGGCGATGAACGTTTGCCACTTCCCTGCGATGTCGTTATTGAGCGAAGGCATATGAGATTCCGGCAAGGGTGAGGATTTGTATAAAAAGGATGCAGGCGCCGAGCCACGCTATGTGGTTGCGGAGTGTTACGGTTGATTTTCGGAGGAGTTTTTCTTCTTCTAACAGAAGGACCATTCCTGGTAAAAGTAGCTTAATAGGGCAGTCGGAGCTCGGCGTAGAGGATGACTCCGGCTGTTTGCCAGTTCCATTCGGCGTATCGAGGTCTGCCGAGGGCATCGATGGATGTTTTGCAAGGTCTCCATGCGTTGAAGCATAGGCACGGTTTTCGAGTTTCTTCGACGAATCCGTGAAACGTGATGTATGTTTTTTGTTTTTGTTGCTCATAATTTTTGTTGGGTTGATTAGTTTGTGAAAAGGGAATCCATGTGAGATTTACGGTAGCGGCTCCGTTGGGTGCGTTCTTGGGAGAGAGGTCAGCAGTGCAAGTTTCCCTCCTTGGAGTCTCACGGCAATCCATGCGGTCTCCGGAGTTTCGATTGGAGCGTAGATGCAGAGTTGGGTCTGTTCCGCCGTCAGTATCTCTCGGGTGAGTGCTTGGGGGCGGGATTCGTCCGAGCGCGGAAAGAGGTATGGAACATCCGGTGATGTCGCTCCGAGGAGGCGTGCAATTTGTTCCTGCGGCGTTCCCGCGCTTGCTTGCCGAGAAATCGGCGGGAGCGATGCAAACGGATCGCGGAGGACTATTTTTTTTTTGCTCAGACGCTTTGGATTGCGTCTGAGCAAGAATGTCCCGCAGGGTTGCCATGGTTAGTAGTCGAATTTGGTAGCATTAACAGAGGCCGCACGACAAGCGGCGGTTTCGTCGATGCGGTATTCGACGCCGGGGATTTTATTACCGGAGAGAATCTCTTTCTTAATTGCAATAAGGTTGGCTTCGACGTTGCACAGGTCAAAGCGAGTCTTAATGAGGGTTGCGATGTCGACGCTGAGGATTTTAACCGTGCGGTTGATGCGCATTCCGGCAACGGGGGTGGCTTGGGCGGCGGCGATGGTTTCCTGCGCGGTGCGTTGCACGACGATGTCGGTGGCGGCGGCGTGTGCGATTTGAAGTTCCGGGGAAAGGTTTTCGCGTTCTTTTCGAGCGGCGTCTTCGATTTCAGCCTGTTTTCGAGCGGCTTCTTCCTGTGCTTTACGCAGTTTTTCCTGTTCTGCACGTTGGTAGGCGACGATGCGATCGTTGATTTTGTTTTTTAACGCATCAAGAATCGCCGTCTCTTTTTTCTTAATGGCATCAAGTTCGCGCCCGGCATCGAGAAATGGTTTTTTTAGTTCCGCGTGTGCCTTGTCGATAAGTTTTTTGATGCCTGCAATCGTTGCGATTACAGAGGCGGCGCGCGCTGCGTCTCGGTGATCTTCAAATACTTCGGGAAGTGCATCTATGGAAGTATTGAGTTGGTCGATTGCGTTCCCGTATGCCGGAGAAAGCGAGAATTTGTTCGGGGTGGATTGAGGAATAATGTAGTCCATAATTTTTTTTTGAGGTTTTGTTGTTTTGTTGCTCCCCTTGCGGGGAGCATTGTGGAGTTAATATCCGCAGTCTTGGGGGGCGGCGGGTTTTTCTTCTTCGGGTGTCTGAGAGAGATTTTCGGGAAGCGGTTCGTTCGCTCCGGGAATCGGGCGCGTCTCGATAATATTCAACGTTTCCGGATGCAAGAGAGACATTTGCCCCTCTGCGGGAATGTTTGCGTGCCAAAGGCACTTAAGCGGGCGGTAGTCTTTTTTTGCGAGAATTGTTTCTTTGATCGACTCTGCACGTTTGCCCAGCACGTCGGCATATTTTTTGCTGTCGCTTGCTTTCGTTAAGTATGACTTCGCACGAGCGAAAGCGTCGTTTTGCTCGCCGATGGTTTGGGCGAGTTTGGTGCCGAGCTCCGCGATTTCGCTTTCTGTGAGGGCGTGAGAGAGCGTGCGGGTTTCCGGTTTCATGTCCGGCATCGGGACGAGGTCGTATGTCGGTGCCGATTGTGTTTGTTGTTGTGTGTTTTCGTTTTCCATAGGTCAAATTAGTACGGTGTGTCTACGTCTTCGGCGGATTGCTCCGCCGTTTTCGCGGCATCAAGTGCGGCTTTTGCCTTTTCGAGTGCGCCGGCGAGACGGTTGTCGTCGGCAGATATGCGTTCTCCTGCCGCTTGGCGTGCAGATAGAGTTGGGAGCCATCGGTTGTAGAGGTTCATGATCGCTTCTTCATCGAGAGAATCGAGCGTAGAACCTTTGAAGTTTCCGACGTGAATTTTGCATCGCTGCCAGTCTTCTCTGCCGGCGTCCTCGGGGACGTCTGCTCGGCGATATGCTGCTTTTGCTCCGGTCGGAGCGTCTTTGGGCGGGCGGTCTTGCTTGCGGACAAATTTTCCTGATGGAGTGTATGCAGGTTTCCCTCCGTTGTTTTCGGGAATCCATGGCGCAACGGATGCAATTGTGGCGTAAGTTGTGGAGCCGTCTTTGCTCGGTGTATGGGCAATCATAATTTCGACGGGAAAACCGATGAGCGTTTCGGCGTCAAATGCCTGCAATTCCTGGGCGGTAAGGTCTCGTCCGAGAACTGAGCGCAGGAATTGCCGAGTGTTGGAGCGTTCGTCGAGCGTGAGCGTGAACTTACGCGACCATGCGTTGTAAGGCTCGCCGTTGGTGCGCGTCCCGAATGCTTCTGGGTCGAGTTCGAAAACGATGCTGAAGACTTTGCGCTTCGTTTCTTTGCCGTTGAAATTCGAGATCACTTCTTCGGGCGGCGTGATGTCGACAATGACGGCACGCCCCATCCCTTTGGGGGCTTTCTCGAACGATGAGTTGGTGGTATTTGCGGATAGTATCATTGGGTTTATCGTGGTTGTGTGTGTATTTGTGTGTATTTTATTTTGCGTTCCCGCGGGAACGGAAATTGAGGAGGCGACGGCAAGGAGGATTCATCTTCTCTCTCTCGTATCCGGATATGGCAAACCTTGCCGTCGCCGAAATTTATTTGAGAGCTTCGCGGATTTCGTTGAGTTGCTTTGCCGAAAAGTATTGCCGCCGGCGGTGTTCAATGACGGGGCGAACGCGGAATTTTGCAAGAAGTTCGCGGAAAACGGCACGGGAAACGCCGAGTTCACGTGTCGCGCGGTAAAAAGGAAAGAGTGTTTCGGATGAGGGCATCAGACGATTGCTTTTTGGTTATTCTTCCCCTCTTTGAGCCATTGAGTGCAAAGCACGGAAATGAGTGTTGAGCGGTCGATGTTGAGGCGAAAAGCTTCACGGGAAATCTCGTTCGCGAGTTTCGGATTCATTGTGATGTTGATTCGTTTTTTGTGAGAACGGGGGCGTCCTCGGCGCTGGGTGTCGGTTGGTTTTTTTTGCATATTTTTTGTTCTTGTGTGTAGTAAGTGTGTAATATGTTTGTTTTTCTGCAATAGAAAAAACTTGTATTTGGTTTTTGTGTGTATAGTATTGGTTTTATGAAAGAGCGAGGGAAACGGGCTAATTTCTTTTTGGACGCGCAGGCGAGAACGCTTTTGGACGATTATGCCGTAAAGCGGCATCTTCCGCTTTCTAACGTCGTCTGCGCGTTACTGCGGGCACTTAATGGCGAGGAGGCTCTTGCCGGGGAAGAGATTGTTTTTGCAGACTTGAAAAAAACATTCGAGCGCGAGAAATGTTTACGCTTTTTTCGGAGTATTAAGGCTGTGTTGCCGGACAGATTTAAAACGGTAAACGATTCGACGCACGAATCCGAATACAAGCCGGATTTTTGGATTTCCGGTGATGTCGGAGTGTATGCCTTTTTTGCATCTTTCGCGCAAACGGACAAGGTGATCGGAACGGCTTTTCGGTTGAAAGCCGAACGCAATTTGCGGGTGTTAATCGTTCCCGTGAACGGTGCGGACGAAATTGATGAGAACATAATCACGGATTTAAAAAGGGCGGGAGTGTTTATTGTTTCGCTCGGTAGATTGCCGTGTGCAATCAGAGAAAATTCAGTGTAAATTTAGTGCTTGCAAAAGATTTAGGGGGGGGGAAATCTCCACGAGCCGGCGCAAAAATATTTTTTAAGCAGAGCGGAAAATCCTGCTTCCGTCGGTGATGAAAAGATAACGCGTTTTCCTTTTGGTGTCGTTTTGGTGATGTTCATAAAAATCTCCTAATTCGTAGATAAGTTTTCTTTGTTTTATTGTTTGGATTTTTTTAGGTGTTCCCGCCGTCAAATCGACGACGGGAACGGTGTGGCTATGAGGAAAAAATGATTAATGCTTAATCGTTAAAAAGTTCTTCGAAGTCGCGCCCCCTCGCTGTGCCTTCCGATACGCTTCTTTCACACGACGAAGAATGTTCTTAGAAAATGCCTCGACGTCTTCCGTCGGCTTCCCGTTCCCGGCAGAATACAATTGCGCTATACGCGGCTGTGCCCCAAGGTGAATTTCCATATCCGCATCCGGTTCTCCGCTCCGCCGGATAAAAACAACAAGCGATGCGCCGCGAGCAATCTTCGAATCGTAGCCAAACCGTCCGACACAGTTTTTCATCGCGCGCCCCTCCGCTCGGAGCTCTTTCTTCGAAAACGGAATCTCCGCACTCAATGCGCCGGCTCTCATTCCCGTAATATGCCCGAACCGTTCCCGCGCTCGCTTCATGCCCGTTCTGTAGTCTCTCAACTTCAATCGCTTATCGAGCTTGTCCGCCTCCGCTTCAACGCGCTCAAGGATTTCCGGGAATCGTGCCGCCGGCGGGAACAGGTTTTTCTCATCAGAAAGATCCCGACCGCATCGATCCGCCAAACACAAATACCGGACATATTCACCAAGCCGAATTCCGTCTGCCTCCCGTAGCCGCTCACTCCACGCAAGCAGTTTCTCTGCGTGTTCCCGCGCCGCCTTCGGAATCCCGCCGCAAGAGGCAAAAACATTCACCGCTTCAGCATGCGCTTTCGCTCGCGCAAGCGATACCTTCCGCCGCATCGCCGAAAGAATCTCCCGTATCCCGAATTCCCCGCTCTTAATCTCCGCCGCGTGTTCCCGGCAAAACTCAAAAAATTCTCGGTTCTCTCCCAGCCGCTTAATCCCGCCCGGCGTAACAAGCTTCCACAGCCCCGCCTTCGCAACATATTCCACGCGCGAATCCGCCTCATACAGATGCAAATAATCCGCAAGCCCGATCCTGCCCGCCACCCAGCCGCAACGCGCATACTTCGTCTCCGACAAAGCCTCCGGGTTTACGATTGGTTCGTATGAAAACGCCGCCCCGCAGTCAAACGTCCAGTCAATCGTTCCCGCAGAAACATTTTTCTCCCAAACCGTTATCCAACCGGGAATCCCCGAAAAAACCACATAGCGTGGCTCGGCGCCTGCATCCTTTTTATACAAATCCTCACCCTTGCCGGAATCTCATATGCCTTCGCCGCACCCGCCTTCCGGGACTTCGCCGCCGACGATGCTTTGACTTCCGCCGGCGGGTGCGACCGCACTACTTGCTGTCCGTCCGGATCCGCCGGAATCGCCGCGTCCGTAAAGTAGCGCATCGTCCATGCAAACACCGTCGCATCGTCTACCGCAACACAGCTACCCGTGCGCGGTAACGCACGCGCCTGTTCGTATGCATACGCCATCGCTCCCGCAGGCGTCTTCCCGGCAACTTCTGCCGAGCGTTTCTGTTCGTCCGTCGCATGCGCCTCAAAATGCGCAAGCACCAATTCTTCATTCCTGTTGTGAGTCGTCATAAGTTTTAGTTCTTCATATTTAGGCGTAAAGTTCGTTGTCGAAAAGTTGGATGGATTCCATTGCTCGTTCTTCAATTTTTTTTGCGGTCATGTTTCGCATGAAATGGACACAGTAAAATCGACCGCCGGGGGCTTTTTCTGCGTAAACATTTACGCGCGCCCCGTGAGTAAACACAGAGAAACGTATGATCTTCTGCGGGTGTGCCGCTTTCCGCACGGCATCAATAAATTTCTGTTCGTTCATAAAGGTTTCTTTCTCTTTGACGTTCCCGCCTCTCGGCGGGAACGGTTGACATTTACGCGCATTCAACGGCGGCAATCACAATTGCGAGTAGGCAAATGTGATAGACGAGCGAGACGATAAGCGGCTCGATCCATTTTTTAGTTGCCGAATGATCGGCGGTTGATACTGTTTTGCTCATAGCGTATTTTTATTCTTGCCGCGCATTCTCAACGGCACGGGAGATCCTTTTTCTCCCGCTCGCGCTCGTTCGTGGTTGTTTCACGGCGAGCGCACTTTTTTTGATAGCTCCCGCAGAATGCCGGGCTTTCCGCTTCCCGCCAACGAGCGGGAAGCATTGAGCCGCGAGAGCTTGGAATGAAAAAGAACTTTGAAAACGTCTTTGACCTCAATCTCAGCTTTCTTTCCCAAAACCGAAGGAAGAAGTTTTTAAACTGTTTTCACCAAAAAAAGCGGGGGCGCCCGAAAGAATTTTCGGCTCCGCTGTGCGGAGCTTTTGGGTATTTGCGCCGTAGGCGCGGTATGTCGAAAATTCAGACGAGACCTCTTTTTTTATTTTTTTTCATGTCGAGTGCGCGTTTGCGCACGATATAATTTTTGCGCCGCAGGCGCGGTGAGAGAGCTTTGTTTTGCTTGCAAAAGAAAGTGAAAAAAATTAAAAAAGACGCGGTCGAGCGGTTCGAGGCGGACACGCGGTGAAACAGTTTAAAAACGGATTCCGTAGGGATTGGAAAAGAAAGCGACTCTGCGATTTCAGCGCGAAGCGCTTGGACGAATTTGGATTTTAAGGCGAAGCCTTAGGAGAAAGGGGAGAACGAAACGTAGGTTCGTTCGCGGGGAAAGGCTTTTCCCCGATAAAACGGGAACGCTTGAAATTTTGTTGATTGCAGGAGATTGCAAAAGATACGGGAACGGAATTTTCTTTTTATCAGCAAGAGGAAATGTAGCACCGGCAGACGTGCCAAGGAACGGAGTAGTTCTTGCTTTTCGGCAAAGTAGTTCAGTTGGTAGATCGGTCGAATTTCCCCTACGGGATTTCACAGCGCGGCGGTTCGAATCCGCCCTTTGCCGCCACTTTTTTGAGGTTAGAAGTTAGAGATCGCCCGCTCTTAGCCTTAGGCTTTGAGCGGGAACTTTCTTCGAAAAGCAATTTCTTCACTCGTCCGTTGTCGGTTTTTCCTCCTTTCTCACCGGCAACGGACTTTTTATTGCGCGGTCCTTGATCAAGGCGTTCCCGCGCCGTAATCCGCGCAACAGCTCCCGCTGGACGGAGCGTTTCTTCCCACCGGGAAGAGCGAGGTCTCGGAGCAAGGGAATGCATCAAGAAAAGTCTTTTGAATGCACGAGAGCGGTAGCGTCGTTTTGCAGCGACGGCTTGCCGGCGTCTCAAAACGCGAGGGCGTTCAAATGCCTTTTCGCCGATGAGCCGTTGCTCCGGGGGCGAAGCTCGCCGTGCCGTATCCGCAAGACGAGATATGACCGACGCTGAGCGATTAAACGGGCAAGGAAGCGCGTTGGTGCTGTCCGGTCGAAATTCTGCTTCCCTCGCACCAACAGTAGATTCATTGCCCGTTTAATCAGGCGATTAGCGGCGGTCGCTCGCGTCGTGTTCCCGTTCGCTCCGAAAACCTCCCCGCCGCACAACCGCGAAGCGGCAACCCCCTTTACCCCCGAAAGGATTGCGAGTTTGCTAAGATAGCACGGTCGTTAGACCGTCAAAAAAGCCAGAAATCGCAGTTTCTCAACTTACTTAACCTAAAAGTTGAGAAACTTTTTCATTACTTAACCCCGATAATCCCCATAAATAAAGGGATTTTATATTTTTAGTTAATATAGTTAAGTAATTATTTCTTAATACGCATATGTAAGAAAAAACGTAATTACGCGTATATATTATTGGGAACGAAAAACCTTAACTTTCTCAACTTTCGGAAAAAATCCCAGTATTCATGCGGGATAGAAGTCAACTCATTACTCAACTTGCCCGTTAAGAAAGTTGAGAAACTCCGATTCTCGGGATTTTTTCCTCCCTTTTCGGCTTTAAGCTCATCTCTCGACAATTTTGTTGATTCCGTAAACTTGCCGCCGAACTACCACTCTTTACCATCTTCGGCAATCTTTCTCTCTCCCGTCCGGCATTCCATCAAAAATGCTGAGACTCATTCACCCAAAATATCCTAAGGACCTCGATACCTCGAAGCCCTTGCCACACGCTAACTACGAAGCTTTCTGCCGCGCCGTTGCTCGCGCTGAAAGCATGACTGACGCCTACCGACAATTCATCGAACCCGGCGTCGAACTCTGCAGAGCAAGACGATGCGGTCCGAAGCTGTGGAAGAAGTGGTGGATACGTAGTCGGGTCGAACGGATTGCGGACGAACTGCAAAATATCGCTTCTGCCGCTTCTCCGCTTGTGAAAGACGACGTGCTGAACACGGTTTGCAAGAAGTTTCGCGAATTGGAGGCAAAACAGCCGAAAGATCTTAAGGAGTGGGAATACCAAGTGCGTGGCTTATGCCAGCTCGGAGAGATGATTAACAAATTGACCGGAGCTTACACGCAGAAGCCGCAGAAGAACGAGATTAACATTAAAGTCCGCAAGGATGCCGTAAAGGAGGAAGAGGCATGATGCGTAGCTGTTCTCTGAGAGCTATGCATTCCCGGCTTCCGCGTAGCGGGGTTGTGTCGTGGGATGTTGGAGGGCTGATGTGTTTGGTGTGTGCTTCAGTGTTGTTTGGAGGGGGAGGGGGCTTTGATTTTGAGAGAGGGAGACACCCCCGCCCCCCGAAAACACCCCCCGGGGGATGGCGATATATACAGAGCTGTGCGAAAAATTGCACCAATTTGGAGGTTTTGTCATGGCTGTAAGGGGAGGTAAGCGTGAGCAGAGGGGATTGCGGCAGAAAGAGGTTCCTGTTGCGAGTGGGGAGCTTGAGGTAAACCCGATGTATGCGGATTTGTGCCGAGCGATAGAGAAGCCTTACAGCAAGTTTTTGTTGATGGGTGGGATGCGTTCGGGGAAGTCGCGACAGTTGATGATATGGATGGTTTGTGCGGCGTTGAAGCCGGACGATGTTTTACCGGTTCGGTGGAAGAAGCAATTGCGGATAGAGGGAGTAAAGGGACCGACGATTTTGATTGCGCGAGAGGTGTTCAAGGATGTGAAGAAGACGTTATGGGAGGATGTGGTTTGGGTTTGTAAGCGAATGAACATTTGGCCTGTGGATGGGAAAGAGAATGGCTTGTTGAAGGTAAACAAGAGTGATTTTTCGATAACGTTCAAGGATTCGGGGAGTGCGATTTGGTTTGCGGGGGCGCAGGACGACACGTCGGGCATGGGTGTGAGTCCTCATATTACGTGGCTGAATGAGATTTCGGAGATTTCCAAAGATTATTATCGGCAGGTTGACGGGCGAACGAAACTGGGGACGTTTTTTGACTGTAATCCGAAGATGTTTACGAATCATTGGGCGCGGCAGGAGCTATTGCCGAATGAGTTTTCGGATCCGGAGAAAGACAAGAGTGCGGTATGGGTTCATCGGAGCACGTGGCGGGATAACAAGTTTTTGCCGCCGAAGATTCGAGAGCAGATTGCGAGTTGGGAGCCTACCCCAGAGAACATCGCAAAAGGGACTGCGGATGAGTATTGGTGGAAAGTTTATGGTTTGGGGATTTTTGCCGTCATGGAGGGTTTGGTTTTTCCGGAGGGCAAGAGTTGGGATTGGTGTTCGAACGAATCGTTCCCGCCGATGGTGACGGTTCCGAGTGTTTACTGTTTGGACTTTGGGTGGCGGGATCCGTTGGTTTTTGCACGGATTGCGATAGTTGGGAATGATTTGTATGTCGACGAGCTGATTTACGAGAAAGAGTTGTTGTTGACGGCACCGGAGACGGCACCAGGGGCGGATTGTTTGGTAAAGCGTTTGAAAGCGTTAGGAATACCGAAGAATGCGATTATTGCGGCGGATGCTGCGGGAGCGTTGGAGATAGAGACGTTGTATGCGGACGGTTGGACGGGGATTAAGCCGATAGAGAAGCCAAAAGGGAGTATTCGGTTTGGGTTGTCGTTGATGTTGCGCCGTTTTTTACGGGTGACGAACCGTAGCTCGCACTGGGCGGTAGAGACGCAGGAATACTGTTGGCCGAAAGGCGAAGCGGGAAAGAATACGGACGAGGTGAATCCGAAAGGGCGCGCGGGGGATCACTTAATCGACTGTGTGCGCTACGGAACGATGTATTTGCTGAGGGCGGACGGGAACGTAAAAACGGGTATCGGTCAGTATGGTCGACCTGTTTTGCGTGCTGTAAAGGGGGTGCGGTATGATTACTGACGGGAACGCGGGGCAAAAAATCCGATGTTTTTGGGAGACGTTGGAGGAGTTTGACGAAAAGCAAAGGAAAATGGACAGAAAACGGGCGTTTTTGCGCTTGTTGAAGCGTCTTCCTGTGGGGGCGGGCTTTGAATTGGACAATTATCGGGACGTTTGGAGTGTTTACAATGCGTGTCGGTTGGCGAGGCGGCAAGGGGAGCGGATTTCTGTGTCTGTGCGCAAGACGAACAGTGGAATTTTTAAGATTTGGGTGCGGGAACGCGGCACGGTTGCGGCAACTAACGACGAACCAAGGCTGACGGATTGAGAGGGGACGTTTTTGAGGCGATTTTTGAGAAAACGAACACAGGCAACAATGTAATTTTCGAAGAAAAGCGTCATGGGTTGGAGTAGTTTCAAAAAATCGATTTCAAAAGCGGTCCGCGATGTCGGAAGAGAGGCGCGGCGGGCGGCGAAAAAAGCGGAAAGCACGGTTCGGCACTTTGACTCGACGGATTGGGCGATGGCGGGTGTGTCGTTTGCCTCGATGGGGTCGTTGGGGACGGACTACATGATTTACGACCACAACAAGGGCGGAATAAAGCGGATGGTCGGTATGGACACGGAAGCGCCGGATGTTGCGCCGTGGACGGACACGCAAAACACTCTGACGAACGAGGGGCAGTCGGAGTTGGGCAATGATGAACGACGGAAGCGGCTTGCCGCGCAGTATTCGTTGAAAAAGACGTCGGCGGCTAAGTCCGGTAAGGTTTTAGGCGGAACGCGAGGCGGACCGGGAACGGGTGGAGCTTCGATTCGTAAATCGGGTGGTTCGGTTTAAGCGAAAGGAGAAAGACGATGGGATTTTGGAGCAAAATTAAGAAAGAAGTCAGCCGTGTCGGGCGCAAGGCGGGATTTGATCGTTCGTCCAAGGCGTGGGGGACGATGGCTACAGGTGCTATTTCGGGAGCGATTACGGGAGCGTTTGTTGGCGGTCCGTGGGGAGCTCTCGCAGGAGCGGGAATCGGCGCGGCAGGAGGGATGGTCGCCGGCGATCAGCTTGACAACATGGACAAAGCGGCTGATGCGGCGGCGGATGCCGATAAAAAAGCGTTGGAATTGGCTTCTCGCACCGAATTGGAACTTTCGGAGAACAACGCGGAAGAAACGCCTGCGCTTGAAGATGAGAGACGAGCACGGTTGGCGGCGAAATATTCGCTGAGCAAGACTTCTTCGTTTGCCAAGAAGTCCACGGCAAGCTCGGGGCGCAAAACGATAGGCTAAGCGATGACGGACGCGGAATTGGTGGCATGGGCAACGCAGGTTGCCGATAATATGCACCGCGAGTATGCGGCGCGTGAAAAGGCTTTGGACGAATGTCGCCGCTATGCGTCGCCGTTGTGGGAGAAAGGCGGGACGATGCCTGTTGCCCCTGCGAATGTTCAGTTGGTGCCGCAACAGGATTCGTATGCGGCGCAATGTGCGTGGCGTGCGGCTCAGTATCTGTTCGCGAATACGGTCGGGCTTGGGCAGATGTTTTTCCGCTTCGATACGGACGATGAGTTGCGGAGAGAGCTTGGTCCGGAAAGCGAAGATATGAAAGCCGTAAAGAGCAAGACGCTCGGAGTGATTCGGGAGCTTTCGGATACGAATTTTTTCCCTGTTTATGCGGGGGCTTTGAATGATATGGCGATTGCGGGTCGCGCTGTAATGTATGTGGAATTTAACACGAAAACGAAGCGGCTGGAATTTTCGTCGTATCAGATTGGGCGGGATTGCTATTTGTCGACGAACTCGCGAGGTCGTCCGGATCAATTTGCGAGAAAGTTTGTTTTGACAGCTAAGCAGGCAATTGAACGCTACGGGAATAAAGTTTCTCCCCGCGTTTTGGAGCAGGCAGAAACCGAGCAGGGCGCGGCGTCGGAATCGGAATATCTTTGGTTGGTTTACCCTCGAGCGGTTTATCGGCACGAGATTTTACAAAAGAGCGAAACTTTGCCGGTAGTTCCGCAAGACAAGAAAGCGTTCGGTGCGATTTTGGTCGATACGTCGAATAAGCATTTGGTTGAAGTCTCCGGTTATGATGTTTTTCCGTTCCCGAGTTGTCCGTGGGCTGAGTCATCGAGAAGCGTTTATAGTTGGAGTCCGACGGAGATGTCGTTGCCGGATATTAAATATTTGGCGAAACTTAAGTTTCAGTTGGGGGAAGCGTTGGAGAAAACGGTGAATCCGGCGATGATTATTCCGTATTCGTGGGACGGATTCGATCGTGGAGCGGGTGCGTTTAATTACGTGGAAGCAAACGGATCTGTTCGGGATTCTTATTCAATTGTGGAACCCCCGCCGCAGTTGCCGGACATTCGCGACCAGCAACAACGTTCGATGATGAACATTCGGGCGAACTATCTGTTGGATGCGTTTGAGACATTTGATGAAATGACAAAAACAATGTCTGCGACGGAGGCTCGCGGGAGAACAGGACAATCGGTTCGAGCGATAGCCTCAATCGCGTTGGCGGTTCACAATGATTTGCTTTCTCCGTTGCTACAACGGTGTTTGGATCTGCTCTTGGATAATGGCGTTCTCGCACCGTTGCCGGAGCAAGTTTCGCGGGAACGTGTTCGCGTAAAATACGTTTCTGTCTTGTGGTCGATGATTTTGGACGCGGAAACGAACAAAATCGGAGATTTTTTCACACGCGTTGTGCAGTTGCAGGAGGTTCGAGCCTCTTTCGGACCGATGTTTGACGCGTATTTTGATATTGATGCGGCACTCGCTCATTTGGGGGATTTTTACGCATTGCCGGAGGATATTATCCGGACAAAGAAAGCGCGTTTGGCGAAGCAGGCGGAAATCGAAGAACAAGTGAAAGCTTCTCAAAAAGAGGAGGAACGCTTGGCAATGATGGAAAAAATGGATCCTCAGCGTCAAAGCGCACCGGGGAGTTATGCGGCGCGTCGCGGATTTTAATTTTTTAATGAAAGGCAAAAATTATGAAGAAGATTGGCAAGGTTGTTTTGATTGCGTGCATTGTCTCGGTCGCTTCGGCTGTCCTGACAGTGAGTTGTTCGTTTCGAAGCGAAAAAACGGGCGAAGAAATAACGCTTCGGGAAAAGGCGCAGGAAGTGAGCGCGGCAATCGTAAACGCTTCAGACGAAACAAAAGCTAATGCGTTGGATGCGATGTCGGTTCTTTTGACGCTTGTCGGGCTCGGTGGAGCGGGAGGATTGGTAAAGCTCGGTTCCAATTACTTTCGCAACCGAAAGACGCAGAAGAAAGATTCGTCGGCATCACCGGCTTCGGAAAAGACTTCGGACGGAGGTGTGTAGCCGTGAGCGAAGACGCAATTAAAGTTGAGCTTAGCGGACTTCACGAAAACGTAAATCTTTTGCGAGAGGAAGGTCGCGCAAGAGGCGAGAAAATCGACAAAATGTTAGAACGAACGGTGGGTGTTGAAGCCCGTGTGGGGAAGCTTGAAGAAGACAATGAAGACCACAAGGAGCGATTCAAAAACATTGAGGCTCTGATTTGGAAAATTACTGCGTTCCTCGCGTTGGCACTTGGCGGTGTGGGCGGAGCAAAAGAACTTTATTCGCTACTTTCTTAATGAACGATATAGAATTAATTCACGAGGATTGGGAAGAAAAAGCGCGGGAGCAGAAAGCGCGGGTTGCGGCGGCAAAGAAGAAAGCGGACGAATCACGTCGGCGTGTTGTCGTGGCAACACAAAGACTTTCTCGATCGCAGGAAGGAAAAGAATTTTTGGAATTTTTGCGCACGCAGATTTGCGGGGCGCATCTGTATCCTGTTTTTGATGACGCCCGTAAAGAGCATTTTTATATGGCACGGCGTTGGGTTTGGGGGCAAGTGGAAGCCTTACTTAAAGAGAAATTGGAAAAATAATTTTTATGGAAGAAAACAACATAACAGATACCAATGACGGCAACATCATGCAGTCTATTCCCGCTAATCCGGACGGGAACGCTTCTAAAACGGCTTCCGTTCGCACGGGAGCTGACGGCAAGCCTTTGCCGGAAGAGTCTGGCGGGGTGGGACACGAGGCAAGCTCGTCTTCACCGGAGGAATCTTCTACCAATACTTCGAAGCGAACGCCGGCTACTAAGAATAGCATTTTTTCTTCGAACGCGGGCGGGCAAACGACGAGCTGGGTTGACGCTTTGCCGGAAGAACTTCGCGGCTCTGCCGAACTTCGTAAATTTAAGGACGCGAACGATGCGTTAAAAAGCTATACGAATTTGGTCGCACTTGCCGGGAAGAAAGGATTAAAAGCTCCTGCCCCCGATGCCGGAGAGGAAGCGTGGAGCGCGTATTTTACGGCGCGTCGAGGCGGGATTGAGGCTCCGGAAAACTATACGACGAAGCATAACGCCGAGTCGCTTGTGGGCTTGGACGAAGAAGCGTTCAATGTGATGAGTGCTTATATGTTCAAGAACGGATTTTCTGATATCGAACACTCCAAGGTTATTTCGCTTTTTGCTGCTGTCCGCGAGCGCGAATCCGAATTGTGGGAAGCGGAAAATGCACGTCGATGCGCGGACTGTGAACGCGATTTGCGTCATGAATGGGGGGCAGAATATGATGCGAATATCAGCGCGGTGCGGAATTTTATCGGAAAGTTTCCCGAAGTTGCTTCAAAATTGCAGGCGTATGGCTTGGAAAACGATGTGAATATGTGCCGAATGCTCCTTGCATGTGCGGAAAAAGTGGCGGAATCTCGTGCGCCGAATGTTCCCGCAACGCAGATGTCTTACAAGGATTTGGAAAAACGTATTAGTGAAGTTCGCAGTTCTGCGGCGTTCAATGATGAAAAATCCCCCGGTTTCGCTTTAGCGCAGGACCAGTATATGGCTTTGATGATTGAGAAATCAAAAATGCGTGCGGCGGGGCTTTTGCCGAAACCAAGCATAAACTAACTGCGTGAGCTTTTGCGGGAACGCGGATTAAAACATAAAGGACAGTCGAAAGGCTGTCTTTTTTTATGAGTTTCGAGAAACATGTTTTTGCCGGAAAAGGGACGTTTGAGGTATCGCTCCCTTTCGATTTTAAAAACACTGATGATGTTTTAGTGTTTTTTGTAATTTCCACGGGCGGAGTTTTTGACGGAACACTGGGGCAACTTTTGGCAACGGGCGAAGTCGTTTCTCTTACGGAACGAACGTATCGCTTTCTCGGAACGGAGGGGGTAGAGCTTCATGGCGTTATCGGGTGTCAGTCTCCCGTGCTTTCGGAGGCACGCTCTCTGCTACGTGCAATTGAGGAATTGCGTGCCGAGATGAAATCGGTTTTGCGCTTTCCGGACAAGTGGTTGCGTAAAATTCATTCTTATCCGGCAAAGGTTCGAGCTGGGAAAACAATCGTTTTTGATGCGGATGGTCAGCCTCGTGTAGATGATTTGCCTGTTGTTGAGGTTTTGAATGAATGGGTCGAAAAAGCTCAAGCGGCGGCACAACGAGCAGAAACGGCAAAAGGTGAAACCGCACACCTTGCTTTGTCGGCAGAAGCATCGTCTCGTAGTGCGGAGAAGTTGTTGCAAAAAATGCAACAACTTGCAGACGATGTTTTCTCGGAAGCAGATAAAATGGTGAAGTCTGCTCAAGCGGAAATTCTTCGTATCGTCTCTAATGCGGAAAATGCGACAGCTGAATTGCAACGTAAAGCTTTGGCTCAAATTAAAGCGGAAGTCGCGAGCGCACGCGAACAAAGTGTAGCGTTGAAAGAAGAATTTTCATCAGTTTTTTCATCGAGCGTTAAGGCATTGCACGAGTCTTTGATTCGTGGGGAAAAATCGATTGCGGAAAAGATCGCGGAAGCACAGCAGAATTTTGAATCGTTGAAAGAGCATTCAACCGCATTAAAAAGAGAATTTTCGTTGGAGCTTTCTGTAAAATTTGAAGAACTGCGTGCGTTGATTGCACTTGAGGGGCAAAAAATTATTGATGAAATTAAGAGCTACCGCTATGAGGTGCTTACTCGTGAGAAATACGAGCAACGCAAAGCAGAGGGAACGCTTGAATCCGACGTAATCTATTTTGTTCGAGGCACGGTAGATGTCGGCAAACTCGTCCTTGAATGGCTTGAAAAAGGTGTCGGTCAAATCCCCGAAAACCAAGAAGCTTTTCAGCAACTGATAACCGAACAACTCTCGAACGAAATTCGCGACGTGCGTGCGGATATGACCGAGGGTTTCTCTGAACGTCCGACGCAAACGGAGATAGAAGACGCGTTGCGCGAATTTAAAGAAAGCACAAGCGAAGACGTCGGCGCGCAGTTGCAGACAGTTGCCAATGCAATCAACGCCGAAACTCAGCGTGCGCAAGAAGCCGAGGCAGGGCTTGTCCCTTATCTGCCCGCAAATAATTCCGATGATATGTCCGGGATTTTCGGGAAAACGGTATTTGCAATCGGAGATGGAGACCGTGGCGGTTTTCGCGTAGCGGGAAGCCAGTCGTCGCGAGCCAACTGGACGCGCTATCTCTTGGCCATGCTTTGGAACAAGATTCGCGCCTATGGCTCAACCGACGGGCAATATGAAGAATTTGTATTCACGGTGGCAGGAGGTGCGAATGACGAACAAAACAAAGTTATTCGCCGCAAGGAGCTTAGCGAATTTAAGACAGAGGCGTTCACGAATCCTGTTTTACGCGAAGCCTACGTCGGCGTTCCCGCAAAGGTGCTTTGCCCGGAAATAACAGGCGATGCGGACGTTCGCGGTTTTTTCGGAATGCTCGGCGAGCTTTTGCGCGTCTCCGGCGAATGCAATATCTCCCCGACAGCAATCACAGCTTACAAGCGCGGAAGCGGCGGAAACACTCTTGCGGACATGCAACGCTTCTTGCGCGTTCTTCGCTACGATGCCGAAACCGGAGAATGGCGAGTGGCATTTGAGTCGACAAACACAATTCGACAAAGCGACTACGGCTCGGGGGAAGCAATGACGTGGCAGATGGTAAACAAAGACGGACGCGGAGCAATCCCTTCGTCCGAGCAAGTCGCCATTGTTCAAACGGGTGCGGCTACGAATATCGCGACGGCAACAGACGCATGGGGTGTGAAAGTTTCTTCTCATGTGTCGGGGGCAATTTTGCCGGGGCAGGATTTGGTAGCGGCGAATCGACAGTCCTACACTCCCGCGCTCGACATCGCCTACGATGCGGTCGACTTACTCGCGGACAAATTTGTTTCAAAGTCGGACTACGACGCGCTTGGAGCACGCGTGGCGGCATTGGAGGCAACACGTTCGGAGGGCTAATCCGTGGCGAGCAGGACGATTTACATTGAAACAGGCACAACCGTCCGCATTTGGAATGTGGACGATTCCGCTACGCTGACTATCGGCTCTTGGAGGCTGACGGCGGCGGGACACAACAACTACGACGCGAACGGTCGTTGGACGGGCTATACGTACGGTGAAGCGACAGGAGTATATAACGGTCCGACAGGGGTTTACACGGCAACATTCGTTGTTGTTAATTCTTTGGGTGGACCGGGCGCGAGCGGGCGTTGGGCAGCGGGAACGGAAATTCCCGGCGACGATTGGGTGCTTGTTAAGAGCGAAGATTCGATTGTCCGCTACAACGAAGAACACGATCACTGTGAAGAGGTAAGTCAACCAACTGTGTTCCCGGCGCGGGGCGGAACACGAACTGCGCGTTATATTCCCTATACTTTGCGCACACCCGTTTACCGCAAGAGGAACACTTACAAACATGCAGTCACGGAAGAAATAGAAGTGCGAATAGAGGGCGACGAACAACCGCGCCCAAGCGAAGCGAAGTTGCAAAAAGAGAACGGTGTGAATGTTTCGCTGACCGTTCCCGCCAACACAACAGGTGCGCCGCTTACGCACACGATGTATCAATGCGCGCATACACCTCCGTGTGGCTTGGTAATTACGGCGACACAGGAAGCAGAGGACGACAAGGGTGCTTGGAAACTTGCCTACACCTACACAGTGCCTCGTGGGGTTCGCCACGAACACCTGTGTTGTCGCTCAATCACCGCGACGCCGAATCCGTTGTCGAATGAGGGTGGGAACGTGGTCGTGGAAATAACGGAAGATACCAAGGCTATTCCGATACTTGTCGTTTGCGAGCATTGGATAAACACGAAAACCGGGGCGGTGATGGACATTCAAGGTTCGATGAAAGACATTGAGGACACGGCAAACGCAACAATTGCAACACGCACAATAGCCGTCGTTGTAAACGTTCCCGCCAACACAACAGGGGTAGACCGAACCGTTGTCGTTTACACATGCCCTACTTGCGGCACGACGGCGAGTATCACACAAACGGCGGACGGCGATCCCGGAATTACCGACCCTCCTTCCAACAATCCGCTTGAATCACATTTGTGCGCAGGGGGCGTGTTTTACGGAAGCGTTCCGTGCGAGAGTTTCGCTATGGGAATGGAGATTATCGGTGGAGCGAAAGTTCGTGAGCCGAGTTCCGACCACACAGACATTCTTTGAGTCTAAAAAACCGCCCAACGATGAGCGGTTTTTTAGCGGTTTGAATATTAGTCAACAAGAGGTGGCAAGTTTAGGCTGTGTTTCTCCGACGGGTGAAAATATCCGACAATAGCATTAAGATTTTTTACGCAAATTTGGACGTGTGTTTCTCTCAGAAAGAATCCGGTTTCATAAATGGGATCTCCCTCGAGAAATGGCGCGGAAAAAACGTCGTGTTCTTGTAAGGAATTCGCGTGTAGCGTATTCATCACGAGGCAGTCGAGTTTTCGGTTTTTATAAAAAAGATCTCCCTGTCCGAATTTTTGGTTTTTAGGTAGCTTTTCGTTGCTATTTTGGTATTCGTCGTAAAGCCAATCGTAGGCACACTTTACAAGGCTTTCTGCTTCACGTGTGGAGAAATCAAGCAATTTCTGCGGCTGAATAATTGCGCCGATAACATAGGGTGTCTCGACCTCTTTGTGTTTTGCCCATTCGAGTGCGCGTTGAGGATCGTTATTCCAAAAATAAACTCCTGTTCCGAGCCATTCGCTTTCGGCATCGGACTCATGTAGTGCTTCGTGATTGATGAGAATTTTTTGTGCGGTTTTTCGGTCGCAACCGTGATATCCGATGAACGGGAACGGAGTGTTCATAACACAATCGTTTTTGAGCGCGAGGGGGTAATGGAGATGTTGTTAATGAAAGCCATTTTTTCTTCAAAAGAGCGACCCTCAATGGACTTCATCGTTCTTTGCATAACGCGTAGAGTGTGCGCAACTTCCGGGGTTTCCGGATAGGAAATTCCTTTTGTTCCGACAAAGATGTTTCTTCGTTTTACCTGTTTTTTTGATGCGGTGCTCATTTCCTTCTCCTGTTCTTTTGAATCTACGCAGAGATGATTGTCTTTCGTGTTTTAAACGTCAATGCGGAAAAACTAAGAGCGGACTAAGGTTGCCGGATTGGATTGCGGGTAAAGTTGGACGAAATTATGAGCCGACGCGGGAAACGGAGGCTCGAACGTGTCGGAAGAGATAAGCGGGAACGCCCTTATTCCTTGTTTTGAGCGGATGTTTTTAGCCCCTGCGAGTGCAGACAAGGCGGTTTTCTCGGGTCAAGACCTACAAACCACAAATCTCCACACAGAAAGGGTAAAACATATCATGCCGACTATTATTACAGACGATCGCTCCAAACTCCTTGGCTTAAAAGAGGGCGTCGTTGATATTCACGAGCGTTTGGACGGCTCGTTTAAGGGTAAACTCTACGATTCGCTTTCGCGTGCTACGCCGGTGAGCGGTGATTACGGCAAGGATTCTCGCGGGAACGTTTCTCCGGTCCGCACCGTCATCAATCGGTCTTGGATGCTTCCGGATAAAATCACGCCGGTTCCGCAGGCGGATTTTAATGCGAAAATTTTGGACTATCAGCGTTCGGGCTTCACGAGTGAAGCACAAGACCGCATGGTAGAGGGACGCCACTACGTTGATACGAAATACGAAGCGTCAGTCGTAAAACCGGAAGTGTTCATTGATCACGCATGGTTTAACGATCTTCAAGAGCTTCAAAACTCGTTCAATCTTCGCGGAGACAAGCACGAAAAAATGGCGATTAACGTTCTTACCGCAAAGAATGTTGCTTGGCTTAAAGCACTTACGGCGAAGCAGGTTCTTCGTGCGACACGCAATGAAGAATCCGATCTTTCCACCATGCTCGTTTCTCTTCCGGAATCGCGATACTTTACGGCAGCGTGCGGAAGCGAGGCTCCGGATACGATTTCGTTCCGTGAAATTGCGACGCTCAATGCGCTCACGAAGAACATGAACGGGACGAAGAAGATTCTTGCGATGTCTCCGATGGCGCACGTTGCGTTCTATGACGCGCACAAGAAGATTCTCAAAAACAACGATTACATTCCGGGTTCGGATATTTCCAAGCTTGATACGATTCGTCCGTTTGAGGGCGGCATCACGCCGTTTATGCTCGAAGACATTGTGGCTCAAGACGGCTCTACGCTGTTTGGCTTGGACGAATCTATGATGGTTTTGTTCAACCCGCTTGCAGTTTCGAAATGCACATGGGGCGGATTGGTCGTTGATTTCATGGAAGACGGAGCGGCCTATAATCAAGTTCGCACGTGGCGCAAAGAAACGCTCGGATACGTTCGCACGTCCGACAACGGTGTTATGATCATTAAGATTCCGACGCTTGTCCCGACGCTCGATGTCAAAAGCGACGGTTCTTCCACGACGTCTCTTGCTCCTGCGAAGTCTGCAACATCCGCGACGATTACGGTTGCAACGAATGCAAAGCGTATCACTACTCAGAACTGGCGTATCGTCGTTTCCGATACATGGATTAAACCGACGGTTATTTCAGGGACGGGAACGCAGGACATCAAAATCGACTTTACGGAGAATGCGACCGGATCTCCGCGCACGGGCACGATTGAGGTTTACTCTGACGTAATCGGATACGAGGGCGATTCGACGCTTAAGAAAACGATTTCCGTAACGCAGGCAGGTGCGTAACCATTGAAGTTGTTGGTAATCGGAGGGGAGCAGGGGTGATGTTCTGCTCCCCTTTTTGTTTGAAAAACAAGAAACGGGGTAAAGCGGATTATGGGCGAAGAATTAAAAATGTTCGGATTTTCGACAGGAGAGACGGCTCCTGCGATTAAATACCGCACCGATATTGATAAATATGCGGGTAGTTGCCGACGGTTGCGTAATTTTGACATCGACGTGACGGGTGCGATAGTTCGTCGCAAGGGGGCGGAACCGCTTTCGGAGTTTCTTTTGGAAAAAGATTACCCGGTGGTGTTCTTTTATTCGGGAACGTTCATTGGAGAAAAGGTCTTGATTCTTTTTTATGCGAGCGATGGGAATCTCTACGCGAGCTATTCACGTTTGGAAGCGGAGGATAAACGCTTTGTCGCGGCCGGAAGTGTCGGCGGAGTCGACATGGGCGTTTTGAAAAAAGAAAATGTCCGTGTTCGCCAGTATAACGATGTGCTTTTCCTTTGCGGGGACGGTTTGCCTGTCTGTCAGGTGAAATTTGTGAGCTTTGAGTCGCCGACGCGTCCGCAAACAATAACGGTATATGAGGAGCGAGAAGAGGATTCGTCGAAGCCGAAAACGAAAACGGCGACATTGGTTGATGCTTTAACGGGAGAATATGAGTGGACGTATTCGGTTTTGGATACGTTTAACAATCCGGATTTGGAAACGACGGCTATAGAGGGCTTGGTGTCTGACGCTAATTATTACGTCACGAGCTTAACAACAATGAACGGAGCGAAGCCGCAAGTAGTAGAGAGCGGTGAAAATTTTTTGATTAGATTCGGGTATTCGTCGCAAATTTTCCCGTATCAAGTTATGGCTCCTTTTGAAGAGGATTATTCGTATCGTTCGGTGTTGAATGTGCGTTATCCGAAAGCACTTTTTTCGGGGCATGCTCTATCGAAATTTGATTTTGTTGGAGTGCCTTCCAATGATGAAGTTTCTCCGTTCGGGCTCTTGAAAGGCTTGGAAGTATCGCTTACGGGGTTGACGCTTCCCGATGGGTGCTACTCGTTTGACGTGACGCTGAAAGCAGAGTTGACGACGAAAAATGTTTCGACGGGTGAGACGGGACCGTATTCGGAAACTTTGGAGCTTGGAACGTATCATTTTGAAAATCTGACCTACAACACGGTTCGCACGGCTCGGCAACGTTTTGACAATGCTGAGGGCGGCGTTGTTTTGTCTGCGTTCCCGTGGACGATTCCGCCGTTGGTCGGATTTGTTCCTATGGACGGCGGAGAATTTTCAGTAAAGGATAATACGATTTTTTATCCTGCGGCGACGGCGGTTTACGATGAAAAGATTTCGTTTTCGTTGGTGAAAGCCTCGGAGATGCTTGCCTTGGAAAACACCTCCGGCGAAGAAATTGTGCAAGACTGGGGCAAGCACGGAACACCCGACGCAAAGCCCGAAGGTGCGGTGAGCGATGTTTACTATGCGAGCGGAAACACAACACTTTACTTTTTTTCTGCCGGCGGGCGTTGGACAGGGCAACTTGCGTTGCAGCTAAGCTACGATACGCCTGATGTTGCCGACGAAGATTGCTCATGGATTGATGTGGGCTATATTACGGCGGCGGCGGATGGGACACTTTCTCCTGCCGTGACGTTTAAAGTAAATCACTATAATGCACGGGTTCGGGTGAAGTTGCTGTCTCGCTCTGCGGCATCTCATTTTTATTATACGGAGGGGGATTCTCCGGGAGCGAAAAGCTATTCTGCCGACATGGGGTGTAAGTGGACGCTTCGCATTACGGGCGATCGGCGATTCTATTTTTCGAAAGAAAGCGGCGGGAGCGATACACAGGCGACGGTGCGTCGTTTGAATGTTTCTCCGAAAGAATTTTCGTGTTCCCGTTATTCAGTCGGCGCATTCCGTAAGGAAACGGGGTATCCGCTGACAATGGATATTGCGCAACAGCGTTTGTGGTTTTTTTCGACAGCGACTTATCCGAAATATTTTTGGGCAAGCAAAGTTGATGATATCGCGAATTTTTCGACGGGAACGGAGAAAGATGACGGGCTTTGCTTCGAGGCAGATTCGGGAACGCCGGATTTTGCCCGTTGGTTGAAATACGGAAAAGGCCAATTTCAGTTCGGGTGCACGCAGTCGGAGGGGAATCTTGTCGGGAAAGACAATCAGTATTCTCTGAATCCGACCTCGCTTGCTTTGGAAAATGAAAGCGCATGGGGGAGTGCTAATGCGGATGCTTGTTCTCTCGGAGATAAAATCTTCTACATTAAGGCCGGGAGTAAGATTGTCCATGCACAGGTTTATGATTCGGGTCGTGCACGTTATGTTTCCGGAGAAGTAAACGTGCTTGCCCGACATTTGTTTTCGGGAATGCAACGGGCGGTAAAACTTGTGGGGCTTCGCGCTCCCGATACGGTGCTGTTTGTTCTGCGTGCGGACGGGAGCTTGGCTCGGTTCGTTTTCAATGACGAACAAAATGTGGGTGCATGGTCGACGTATGATTTCGCGAAAGAGGGTTTGAAAGCCGTGGATCTCGGCGTGATTTACGGAGATGCGAGCGACACATTGGTGGTAATGTTCGAACAAATCTTGCAGGACGGAGCAAAGAGACTCGTTTTTGCAGGAATCGATTCCGGAAGCGATGTTTTTACGGACTTTGGTAACACGGATTATGAAAGCGAGGTTTTGACAAACGCATTGCCGTTGGACGGGGAAAACAGCTATGGCGGGCGCGGTATTATCGGCAAACTCGATCTTTATGGATGTGCAGGAACGGATTGCGCGTTTGATGTGAGTTTTGACGGCGGGAAAAGTTTCCGTGAGCAATACAAAGGAATTACAGGCGAGGGGCAGTTTTCCCCAGTGGCGGGTTGCCGCCGGATTTCTTGGTCGGGCGGCTATGTGCAGGAAGCCGTTGTCGGTGTGCGAACAAAGTGTCGAGGGGAGTTTTCTTTATTGGCAATCGGCGCGTATATCCGTCGTTCGGATACGCCGCATCCGCCAGCGCGGGAACGGAATGGGACACCGATAGTTTTTTAAAAGGGCAATTAGTCAAACGGAGAAAAATCAGTGATGGATAATCTTACGCAAATATGTAATGCGGCTTTAAACCTCATTGGACAGGAACCGATAGCCGATTATTCAGATGAATCGACAGGCGTTCATTTGACATTGAAAGCGCAATTACCCCCCGTGATAAAAGAGGTGCAGTGCTTGGCACGATGGCCGGAACTTCAGACGGCGGCAGAGCTTTCCCGCGAGGGTGATTTTGTTTCTGCCATGGGGGTGCCGTTCACTCTTCCTGCGGATAACCTGAAGCTCATTCGCGTCGGCGATGCTCAGCGTGAATATTCTTATGAAGAAGTCGGAACAAAACTTTGGGTGCGCGGGAACGACGTTCCCGAAGCGTTGAATATCGTTTACTTGCGATTTTCGATAAATCCCGCTGAGTGGTCGCCGCTTCTTACGACGGGAATCGTGAAGCTTTTGGCGGCTCGAATTTTGGGGGGCATCGCGCATGATTTGTCGGGTGCGGCGGGATTGGAACAGCGTTTTTGGCAGGAATATTTTCCGACGGTCTCTTCTCAAATCGAAGATAAATTGCGTGTTCACGGGCAGGTGGACGGTTCGTCGCTTTCGGGGCTTTGTGAGTCTGCGTTGCGGTTGCTCGGATTGCCGCCTGTAAGTGATTGGTTGGGGGATTCGAGTATTCCTGCGTCAGCGTTGCGTAGTTGTGTGGCTCCTGTCATGCGGGAAGTTCAGTCTTTGACGCGGTGGCCCGAACTCATTCAGGTGCGGAAGCTACAGTGGACGGGAGGGAGCGATGCCGTGCGCGGATATTGTTTTTATAAGCCGAAAGACTGCTTGCGTGTTTTGAGTGCGGGAACGCATTGGGAAGAGGAGGGCGGATATTTGTTCGTGAAAGGTGCGGATTTGGACAGCGGCGTGCTTTGCCGGTTTATTCGTTATTCGGAAAACCCCGCCGAATGGTCATCTGAGCTTTTCGGACTGACGGTAAAACTTTTGGCGGCTCGTGTAGCGTGTGCCGGAGCCGGGGATTTGAAAACGGGACAGGCGTTGGAGCAGGAATTTTGGGCGATTCATCGCCCGCGAGTGATTACGCAAGTGCTGAATCGGGCACGGCGCAAAAATGATTATGCGGGAACGCAACACTACTAAGGAGAAAATTTAAATGTCAGCAGAAGCAAGTAAAAAGGATTGGGCCTATGCCGGAGCCACAATATCCGTCGGGGGCGGAATTATCGGAGGGCTTGCGTCTTATTTCAGTAGTCGCACGCAGGCGAAACTTCTGCGGTCTCAAGCAGAGTCGCAGGCGAAAATCACGCAAATGAATTTGGGGAAGCTTCATCGGAACACGGGCGTGCAGTTGCGGATACTCGAAGATCATCGTGTGAGTGCGGAGGCGAACACGCGTGCGTCGATTGCCGCGTCGGGGATTCGGCAGGATTCGCAAACGGCACAGGATATTTTCCGCAAGCAGGAAGAGGAAGTTGCTCGGGAAAAATGGTCGATTCGGCAACAGGCAATTGAACAGTCCGTTTCGATGCAGTTGGAATCCCGTCTGAATATAAATTCTCTGAAGCAACAGGCGAAAGCCGCAACGTCTGCCGGCAAGATGAACATGGCAACTTCGATTTTGGGCGGCATCGGTTCTGCCGCCGGTTTTATGGCTTCTGCAGCTTAACTTTTTAAGGAAAATTTTTATGGCAACGATTTCTATGATCAAAAATTCGACATCGGTTCCTCAACCGGTGTTTTTGAGTGATGCGGCAGTGGAAAAGGCTTACAACCGCGCAATGGGCGGGGTTCAGCTTCGCTCGAATGCGTTGCAGGGCATGATTTCTGCGGGAACAAAAATGGGGCAACAAATCGCCGGAGCGGGAATAAAATATGCGGCAGAGCTCGAGCAAAACGAGAACGAGGTTGCCGTCGCCGAATACAAGAAAGCCCTTTCGGACAAACTTTTTGACTATCAGGAACGGTTGCTTCGCGGAGACGACGATTTATCGACAGAGGAAAAACTTTCAGCTTGGTGCAAGAGCGTAAAAGAAGATTTTGCAAGTTGGCATGACGAGGTCGTTGAGCAAGACAGTATTCGCGAAGGGGCAAAGCGCGTCGGGCAAAACCTTAAAACTGCGATGACGGAGGACGTGGAGCGTTTTGTGCGAAAAGCGTTTGCTACGAAGTTTCGTGAGAACAGAACGCGGGAACGCGACGAGGCGTTGTCGTCTTTGCAAACACAGGAAGCATTTGCAACTCCCGACACGTTTGCGGAAGCAAAAGAGCGTGCGCTCGCAAAGGGCGCAACACCGGAGCAAGTGCTTGCGGCATCGATTGAGGGCGCGGCATTGAAGATTCAGAGCGACATTGATATGCAGGTTGCATCGCTGAAACAATGGGGAGAACAGGAGTTCCTGTTGGGGCGTGCCGATGCGATTGCGACCACGATTGAGCAATGTATTGTTCCGAATGTTGATTTGGACGGAGACGGTAAGATTAACGCGCAAGAAGCAAAACTTAAATCCGAGGCGATAAAGTATGCGAACGCGGCGTTTTCTGCGGGAACGGAATCCGAACAGAAAGACCGTCGCGAGACCCGTGTTTATGAATTTTTTGCGAAAGAGCGGGAAAACTTAAAAACGGCAATTCAGAAGAAGCACAAATGGAATGTCGCCGAAATTGACAAAGACGTTCTTCGCCGTATCTCGGAATTGGATACAACAAAAGAGGGGCAGGATTTTGTTGCCGCCTATTTTGACGGAGATGTCGCTACAGCGAAAAAAACTATGCGGGAACGCTGGGATGAATCGAAAAAGCAGTTAGAAAATGCATGGCAGTCGGATTATGAAAAGGAACTGAAAGCACGAAATGAAACACAATGCACGGCACTGGCCGAAGCATTGGAAATGTTTTTGTCGGGGGATTCTGATGCGATTGATACTCTGAAAAAAGCGGGTTTCGCAAAAAAGGACGGAAGTCTTCTTCGCTTTGATGTGCTTCCGGACGATACGGATGTTTTGCCGGGGGCTTCTTCAAGCGCAGGAGGTCGGCGCCCGTCTGCTCGAGAATTTGGGCGAATAATCGAAGCTTGCCGAACTGCTTATGACGGCGGTTCTCCGGAAGAATTAGCTTATGTCGCGAACATGCTTTTCGGCTCACGTATGGCATTTACTAATTCGGACGTTCGCCTAATTTCCAAGGTGCTTCAGGGCGCAAAGAATGCGACACCGGAACAGAGAGAGTATGCGGATAGAATCTATCTGATTTTGAGCGGCGAATCTCCCGTAAATGCCCAAGGTCGTCCCGTTGATTCGTCGACGAAAAGGCGCAAGGATAAGGCGGCGCAAGCGTATGGATTTTCGACCATAGAAGCTTACGACAAACATTCAAAAGATGCGTATTTTAAGGAGCTCGAAAAATTCTACGATTTTTGCAACGAGTTTAACAATGGAATGGATCAAAAAGGCTCTACGTTTCGGCAAGCGATAGAAGAAAGGTTCCCGAAGATTGAAGAGGCAATTCTCAGCGGAGCCACATGGGACAGGCGTCTCGACATGCTTCGTTCGCTCAATATCGCGCTCGGAGCTGAATTTACACACGACCGACGTATCAATTACAAAAAGGAAAAATAATGACTCAGACGACAATGCTCACTAATGAATCTCTTGCGGGCGAAATGCTTAATCCCGCGACAGGAAAAATTTCCGTTGAAGAACCGGTTCCTAATCCGCAACCGAAAGCGTCCGAGTTGCGACCGATTCCGGAAATTACAGTTTATGATAATTCGAATCGGGAGCCGGGAGATACAACGTCTCCCGTTCCCGAATTGAATCTTCCCGACGTGGATGTTGAAGGTATTCGTACGGATTTACAGACAGGAGAGCGTGTTGCCCTCTATGCTCCGAATGTGGGAGAGGTGCGGGCTCGTCGCTCCGTTTCAAAATATGTGCAGGCGGGGCTACGTAATCCGGGGGACGAGGGTTCTGCTCTTCGTGCCGGATATTTGATGTTTCTTCGTTTGAATCCGGATGCCTCGGAGGTGGAATACATAGATGCAATGCGTTCCCGCGTGTTTGGTGCAGGAACTGACAATCCGCGAAATTGTGCTAATCGCCTGTTTGAGATTCTTGGCGGGAACGCGGATGCGTTGGATTTTGCCGAAAAAATAGAGAGCGGCGAAATACCTTTGGACGAAGCCCGGCAATTTGCTTTAGATGACGAACAGCTGCAGAAATATTTTGACGATTTGGAAAAATATTCCAGAACGGCTCCTCGGAATCTTGGTCCGAACACGGATAAAACCTACAAACATTATCCCGACGCGCCGAGAACACGCTCGAAGCTTGCTGATGCTTTCCGGCAAAGCATCTTTGATAGTGAAGCGGTTCGTGATTGGCAGGCTTTGAGGTCGGACGGTTTTTCTGCGGGCGAGATTCTTTCTGTCTTTGATTTGACGGAACGGGTGGCGACGGGCGACAAAGCAACGATGTCTGATTGGTTCCCGCATATTGTGCGGGAGCACAATATTCCTGCTCATCGCCGCTCGGCTGTTCTTGAGGCTGTAAAGACCCGGTTGCCGGAAGCGGACTCGGATTGGTTTTCTCGTTTTGCGACACGCTTTGAGGAAATGGTTGATACTTCGAGCGGAAATTTTGTCAACGTGGGGCTTGCGAAAGACGCGTCGAAAATTCTTTCTTTCGGCGCAGTCGCGTTTGAAGAGGGACGTGCTTTTACGGAAAAAGAATTAACTGATTTGAATGCTTGGCTTGGTTTGGCGGGGAAGGAATACGCTGATGCTGTTCGCAGTGAGCTTTTAAAACAGGGAATTGTTTACGAACCGGGCAAGTATCATAAATTGAACGATAAGGAAAAACTCGCGCTGACGCGGGAATACCGCAAAATCGGCGAAGAGACGGCAGATGTCGCTCAAGCACGTTCCGTTGTTTTGTCGAATTATGCGAAGAAATTTGAAGACGGGAACGCGGTAGGGGACTGGACCGCGGATAATTTACCGAGCATTACGGAAAATTTGATGTGGATTGGAGCATCTATTGCAACTTACGGTTGGGCGACACCGGCGATGATGGCTCGCTACGGTGCGGATTCTTATGCGGGAACGGCAAACGCGGCTTTGGCAGGCGGTGCAACAGCCTTGGACGCTGTCTCCGCAGGAAAATTTGCAGGCGTAGGAAGCGCGGCATTGGAGGCAATACCGGTTTCACGTCTGCTTGGGGTTGCCAGTCGGGGTTTTACGCGTTTCACGCAGGGGCTTTTCGGAGAAAGCACGGAACGCGTCGTTAAAAGTCTTTCCGAGGTGTCGAACTCTGATTTGGCGGATTTGTTTTTGCCGAAAACACTTTGGAAAAAATCTGCACGGGAGGTGAAATCTTTTGCGGGAACGTTTGCATCCGAAATGGGAACGGAGCTTTCGCAGTCCGCGCTGGAGGGCGGAGCTACGCAATGGGCAATTGACGGCGACTGGCAGAGCGGAGCCGTAAATTCTTTGTGGGATTCGTCTTTCGGAAAAGACGGGTTCGATTTAGCGGCGAGCGTTTTTGCAATTTCATTGGGCGGGCAAGCTATGGCTCGCGGGGTAAAATGGCACGATCACCGCAAAGCAGTCGAAGCCGCAGTGCGTCGTTCGGGAGCATCTCCCGAATCTCGTGCGGAAGCGGAACAAATCTTTATTGCCGAAGCAAAGAATGCTTATGCCCGAAAAGCAACGCTTGAGGTAATGGCGGCAATTGATAATGCGTCCGACGGTCGAGCATTCGGCGGCGACGGGAAACTTACCGCCGACATGCAGGCTTTTGTTCATCGAGCAATGATTCCCACGGTGGACGAAAACGGGAACGCAACGGAGGTTTACGATCGTGCGTGGAACACAAAGAAAAAAGATGCGTTTTTGCGTTCGATTAACGGTGGCAAATCCGTTTCCTCAAAAATGCGTGAAGCTCTCGATTTGCTCGATGCCGCATCGGAAGTTGCCGGCGAACAGGTCAAGGAAGCGGTTGATAAATTCAAAGCGGCAACCGATAAGCAACTCAACGAGGGTGTAGAGCAATTGCAGGGCAAAGAAGCAGAGCAGGATGCTTTCGCTAATGCGACGTTGCCCGGTAATGGCGGCGTTGATGTAAATCCGGCTACTTTGTCGCGTGAGCATTTAGGCGAGCTTGTAGGGCGGTTTTTGGAGTCTTCTCCGAAGATGGGTGATGCGGACATTTCAAAAGAGCTTCGCGCCGTTTTTATGGGAGAAGATGCAGAGGGCGCAGATGAAAACGTTATCGCCGCGCTAAACGGTATCGCGAAACGTTGCACGAGCGCATTTGAGTTCCTTTCGTTCCTTGATGCCTATGCCGCCGGTTGCGATGCTAATCTGAAAACGCGCACGAACGCAAAGACTCGAGCGGCGCGTGTGCTTTACTACGGCTTTCAGCACGTCGGGACGTTGGCTCGTCCGGACACGAATTATGAACGTTTTATGCGGTTGGCGTATTTTGCGGGAACGCAGAACCGGCGTTCGCTCGGGACGCTTACCGATGAGCAACGCGGGAAAATGCAAACAATGCTCGGAAAGATTTTTGCGGGAACGCAAGTGCAGTTGGGTGGGATTCCCGCATGGGCTTCCGCAGAGGCACAGGCGGCTATTGCTCGCGGAGAAATCAACGGGGCTTACGCTTCCGGGAAAGTTTGGATTGCCGATGATGCGTTTGTCGGCACGGGCTTACACGAGGTTGTGTGGCACGCGACATGGGCATGGGCGAAACAATCGGCTCCGGAGCTTTACAAGCAAATGCAAAGCTACGTTCGCAATGCTCCGCGTTGGTTGCGGGAACAGATTGCGCAGGACTACGCCGGAAAGTCCGGTGTGAGCTTTGACGAAATTTCCGACGAAATCGGCGCATTCATGTTTGAGAATGAGTTCGAGGGAGACTTTCTGAACGGACTTAACAAAGAGTCGCGTTCTTGGTGGGACGGATTGCAGAAAACGTTCGGAAAGGCATTCAAAAAGCTTCGCGGGAACGAAAAAACGGGCGATGCTCATGACGCCGTTCGCGAGCTTATGAAAGGATTTTTGGACGGAGAGATGAAAGGCGATTTACGCGGCGGTCCCGTTGAAAGCGAAATCACGGATTCTGCTCGCCGATACTATGCGGAAGCTGAGGGAGGAGCCCATTTCGACACATCAGCACATTCGGGCAAAAGTTTGCTAAAACCCCATAGAACTCCCTACAACTCCGAAAATATGCAGATGACCGAAACGGTGCTTCCTGACAATCAGCGCGTGGACGTTGTCGGGCTTACTCCGATAAATTGGGAACGCTATTCAGCGGCAGCTGCCGCGATGAACAGAACGGGAGACATTCCCGACGGAAAGTCCCCGCGCGAAGTTGCAGAACGAATCGAGGCAAACAATAAAGTTTCCGTCACAGGAATGCTTTCGGAGGAAATTCGAAAAGCGGCGGACGCTTGGTGTGAAACCGCCGCTACGTCTGCTCGTCGTGCTCTTGCAGGAAAAATGCTCGCGGTAATTCCGGAAGGAAATCGAGAAGTGGATTTGCCCGACGGACGCGTTGTCGAAATCACATCAAACGGAATTGCAAATATTCTTCAACATATGCCGAACGTGAAGAGTAAATTCCGGGATGGGGCGTTGGATTTTGTCTTAAAACTGCCGGAGTTTTTTGCGAATGCCGAGGAATTTTACAGGGAGTTCAAAGGCATTCGGCACGGGAGCTTTGGAGGGGTCGTGGACTTTAATGGGACACCGTTTTATGTGTCCGTGACTTGCACCGGTGAAGATTCGCTTCGCGTGAAAGCCGTAAATTCCATAAAAAAAGCGAGCTTGAACGCGTGGACTGAAACGACTGCATCCGGAGAATCCGAAAGTGTCTTAAAAGCGGCGTTCAAGCTCGGTAAAAAAGCTACAGATGGCATGACTGCACGGCTACCGAAAGCAATTTCGGCGCATTCGAGTGTCAAAGCTCCTGCGACTTCGACTGCGGATGTTCTCAAATGGATTCTTTCCAATCAAGACAAAACAGCGGCGGATTTTCGTTTGTTCCTGCGCGGATGGGACGATGCGGAAGAAACGCGACGCAAGGACGATGAGCGTTGGAGCAGGAGACGAGGGTTCTCTCGCGGGGACGCAGAAGCGCAGAGGATTGAGGCGGAAGCCAAGGCAAACGGGACGTGGCTGAAAGCTCCGAACGGCAAGCCGTCGAATCTGAACCCGCGCCAATGGGTGCAGGTGCGCACGGAGGCGTTTAAGAAATGGTTCGGCGATTGGGAGCGCCTTGCGAAGTTTACATTCGTAAGTGAAAAAACTCGTGATGCGGATGCCAAAACAAAGTTGATGAAGATTGCCGGGAAAGACCTTGTGAACACGCAGACGGGGATTGTTGCACAGATTAATTCGACGCAACGAGACAAGCTTCTTAGCGGTCGTGCAAAAGACAAATCTGTCAAAAACGGGTTCTCTTTCGATCAACACAACTTTGCTGTTTCTAAAGTCGCGAGTCTTTATGAAAACGCCGTTTTGCTTGGCGAGTTTGAGGACGACGACGGAGATGCTAACGTAAAGTCGGTATTTCGATTTTTCTCGCCTTTTTATCTCGATGGGCACCATGTCGTTGCGGTGCTTACGGTAAAAAACACGACCGGAAACAAGCTCTATAGCGTTGAGCTTGATGAAATAAAAAAGCTCGACGGTTCAGTGGGAAGGCTTGAATCGAAATCCAAGCGCATCCCCGCATCGAGCTTCGGCGGTAGTATCGGCGAGGTGCGGGATTACGTCAACACGTTTTTCAACGTTTCCAAAGTGGTTGACGAGAACGGTGAGCCGTTGGTGGTGTATCACGGAAGTAAAGCGAGCTTTAATGCGTTTTCGCACGAGTTTACGATGCGGAACGGCGCGATGCTTGGGCGGGGATTTTATTTTACCACTGACGAGGAATACGCGTCCGGATTCGGCGGGAACGTATTTTCCGTGTTCCTTAACTTAAAGAACCCGCTTCATCCGGCGAAAAATGAAATCACAAAGGAAGATTTGAAGCGTGTGATTCGTTTTATCGACCCGCATGGAGACACGGTTGCGGATTATGCGATTAGCAGTAAAGGCTATCCGGGAAAATCGTGGTATGAGAACGCACTAAATGAAGCTGTCGAAGCTATCTTTTCGACGCGTAAGAATTACTCCCAAACATCTGACTCGGACATTATCGGAGAATTGTTTTCGGTGTGGGGGCAGGAAGATGCCTTGCGCGGAATTATTGAAGTTTTGGGATATGACGGATTTATTCCTGTTGGAACGTTTTCTGATGATTTCCGAATTGTTTTCCTTCCCGAGCAAATTAAATCGGCTACGGACAACGCGGGAACGTTTGATGCGAGCAATCCGGATATTCGTTGGAGCTTGGCGAATCACTTTGCAAAAATCGGAGAGAATGAATGGACGATTCCCGAATCCGTGACGGCGGCTGTTCCCGAGCTTCGAGGAAAGATTGTTTGCGACGATGATGCGTATGAGCACATTTGGAGTGAACACAAGGACGAACTTGCAAAAGTGGGGGCGAGTAGCGCACAGGAATTTGTGGAGCGCACAATTGAAAACGTCGTAGAGGTTTATCGTCGTCGCAATGGCGGGTTTGATCTTGTCGCGAGACTAAGAGGGGAATCCGGAAGTGCGGATAAGGTTTTGATTTACTTGAAGAAATCAGAAGCTGGAGATTTTTACGATGTCGGAAATGGGCATCCGATCCGTAATAACACATACAAAAAAGAAGCTCCGGTTTGGAGGGCGAACGCGTATCCCTCTAATGACCTTATGGCATTGGGCGGTCCAAACCGGAACTTCGTTGGCAATGCTACCGTTTCGGGCGGGGACGTCAATCCGGAACGTCATTCCCGCGCTTATCGCGCGGCGGATACTCACGAGCAGGAATTGGCTCGAATGGCGTATGCCGTGGCTCTTGCTTCTAAAATGATTCAATCCGGCAAGGAAAATGTTCGCTTGCCGGCGTGGCTAAAGGAACTTCCGGAGTGGGAACGTATCGGGGCGATTAATCGTGCGTTCAATCTTTTCCGCGTAGCGAAAGCTCGTGGTTTGATCAAAAATTCAATGAGTGCGGATGCCGCAAATACTGCGGCGATTGAAGCGAACCGTGCAGTCACGGAACGGTTCGTTCACGCTGTCGCGGCGGACGCAATGGCAAACGGTGTTTCCGTTGAGCGCATGGCTCGCGGCAGAATCCAAGACGAAACAGAACGCATGGCACGTTCCCGCGTTGATGTTCCCTCAAGTGTAAGCGATGCAACGAAAGCTCTCGGCGTAGCTCTGCAACGTGCGCAGGGGGCAAAGGCATCAATGGGTAAATCTGCAAAAACGTTGCATGAACGCGCTATGGCGTTTCCTCGCGTGATTTTGCAGGCGGCGCAATCTCGCTTCATGCCGCGAGATTCGTCACGGGAAACCGTAATTGATGCAATAATTGCCGAAGCCGAAGATGCGGCATTGCCGACGGAAAAACTCCGAGAGCTCCGCCGACAGGTTTCGACGAAAGAGTTCGCCGGCACAGGCGATGCCGCAAATGTTCTTCGTGCGAACGCGGCAGATTTGCTTACCGAGGTGGAAGCGGCGATTTCTGTCCAAAACGAGATGCTCGTTGCGGGAATGAACATGGTAAAAGATCGCGCTGTCGGTTCCCGAATTGAGGCGGAAAGCGCAGGAGCACAACGGTCGGAAAAAGCCGCGCTTGCAGGATTTGAGGGAGAAGACCCGTCCATGATTGCCCGTCGCGTGGCGACGAGTGTCCTTGTGTCTGCATGGAGAAACACGGCGCGTGCATTGGGACTGCGCGGTGTCGATTATAACGCCGATGTCGAAGACGGAGCGACGAATCCCGCCGCTGTGCTAAAATTCATCGTTTTGTCGGCAGAACGACGTGCCGATGATTTGGACGCGCAGGCGGATGCGATTACCGAAAAACTGCACAGTAAAACGCTTTCCTCTGAGGAAAGCCGTGAGGCGAATGAAGAACGCAATAAGCTCCGTGAGGAGGCGTTGCTTTTCCGTGACGTTGTAGCCCCTGCGGGAACGTTTACCGAAGTTTTCAAAGAGGGCGCGGAAGAGTTTGTGAAAGACATGCTCAAACGGGGCGGCGGCTTCTCGGTGGCGAATGCTCTTTCTGCGTTGCGTGGTGCCGTCACGCTTCGCGACGCACTCGGCAAGGCTTACAAGCTATTTATGACAGCAAGCACTCGCGAAGCGGAGGCGAACATTCCGTATCTTTCCGGTCGGTTGCGCGGATTGATTTCCTCGCTCCCGAAATTGGACGAGCGGACAGATGATGATGCGTCCTACTATTCTGCGCGTTTCCGAGTTCTTGCGAATCAGTTGCGCGAAGTCGGGAACGCTTGGTGGGAAAAGTCTTTCGAGGAAGTGCAGGCGGAAATCGACCGTTTGGAATCTCTTGAAAACCGAGACGACCACACAACCGCAAAATTGCAGGCATTGCAAATGGTTGGCGGGGCAAAGCATATGTCGGCAGAAATGTTGGATATGGCGTTTTGGACGATACTCGCGGAGCGCGATACGGCATTTTTAGAACAGGTTTCCGATTTGCGGGAACGCCGGGCGGACGTGGAGCAACGTGCAACATTTTTTGTCGAGGCACTGAAAGCAAATCCTCATGCAAAGCCCGCCGACAAGAGCACGACGCAGTCCGTGAAAGAAAACGCAACGTCGCAGAACGGGCTTAGTCTTGGAGACCGCTTGCGCGGTTGGATTAAAAACGCAAAGGGCGAACTTTGGGAAAAGGCTTCTGCGTTTGTCGATGATTTTGAGCGTCGTTTTTCGGACGCTGCCTCCGAGTATGACCGCCTCGTGATTGCTCAACATGATTGGCAGATTCGCACGATGCGGGAGATTTTCGGAAAAGCATGGCAGGCAAAAATTGCCGAGCTTTCGACAGTTGTCGTGCCGGAACTTGCAAAGTTTGACCGCACGTCTCGGAGCGGCGTAAAAACCGATGACGGGTTGACGGCGATGCACGCGTTGCATCTTTATATGTCTGCTCGGCAAAAGAGCTTTCAGGCACCGTTGCTACACCCGGCAATGTTTTCGGAAGAATCGGAAGGTGCTTTACTTTCCCGCAAGGCATACATTAAGCAGGCAAAAGACGGAGGTGAGTTAGAAACGTTTCTGAAAACGCACAAGGGAGGTGTGCTTTGGAAGCTCAAAACCGCGTGGTCTGTTCGGTGGAAAGAGATTCTCCCGCAACTCAACGAGGCTTATCGCAAAGTTTACGGATTTGATATGTATGATCCGTTCGGGGAAACGGATTATTATCCGCTTCGGTTAAAGTCCGAGGCGAAAGCGCACGCGTCGGGGATAACTGCTAAGTCCGGAGCTATTATGCTTCCCGTGGGTCGCCGGTTTCAAAGCCGCACGATTAACGTCGCCGAGCTTGATGCGAATCGCAAATTCGCCGAGGTCGTTTTTGAGCAAATGGAAAACACGCTTCATACGATTGCTTATGCCGAGGTTCATCGTGATGCGGAACGGTTCATGGGCAATGCCGCAATTTCCGACGTGCGAAATGCTCGTGTGGCTTATAGCGACGTGAAAGGATTCAAGGATCATCTTGCAGATATTTTGGCTTTGCCGTCGCAACAGGGCGAGGCTTCCCGTATGGGTCGTTTCGTCGCGGGAACGTCAACTGTGCTTGCTCTCGCTGGGAATCTCTTTACGCCGATTCGTCAAATGTCAGGTGGCGGAACCTATGCGGCGGAATCTCCGTTCGGAGTGGGCGCAACGACGGCCGCAATGACGTATGCCGTGTGGGGAACGCTGTGGGGAGGGCAGTATATGAAAGACCTGTTGCGCGTGGTTCGCGATCCGTTGTTCCGGGCTCGATACGAAGAAGCCGCCCGTTTTGTTGAACAAGAGGCATTGCGCGGAGGCGCGGGAACGGGCGTTCCCGGTGCGACGAAGCGTCTTTTCAAAAAGCTGAAAAACGCATCGCTTTACGGAGTGCGCTTTGGAGATGCTGTTCCGATTATGACCTGCGGCGTCGGCTTTTATCGGATGTTCTATGCACAAAATCTGCGGAAAGGTATGTCCGATGCGCAAGCGCATGAAAAAGCAATGAATGACATGATAGCGCTGACGGAAAAAACGCAACAGACGCGTCGCGTGATGAATAAAACGCGTCTCCAACGCGACACCGGCTTGTCCGGGCAGATCCTCGGGCAGTTTAAGTCGATGAACGATCAAGCGTTCGGGAACGAATCTCGTGTGCTTTCGGATCTTGCATCTGATTTGAAAAGCGCGAAACGTTGGAAAAGAGCATTAAAATCCGTGGTGGCGTATCACTTGTTGTTTGGCGCGTTTTCCGATTTCGTGATGCAGAGCGTTTTCATCGCTCTTTCAGGAGACGATGACGATGAGTCGACATTTTGGGAAAAGCTGAATCTGTGGGAACTCGGTGCCGCGACGGTCGGAGGCGGACTTTACGGATCAACGATTGCATTTGTCGCGTTCGATTTGATGAACATTGAGGATGTCGGTCGGCGCATTGCAAATTGGGCGTTTGATGCCGAAATGCCGGGGCGTCGTCCTGCGGCTGTTGCCGCCTCGCTTCCGTCCGTTTCGATTTTGCTCAATACGGGAACGCACACGGCAAAGGCGGTTTCAATGCTTGGCGACGAAGAAGTCGAGGGTAAGGACGCGTTTGTTGAGTTCTGCAAGTCTTTCGGCGGTGCAAAATCAATTATGCGTCTTGTCGATAAAATTACGGAAGATTCCGAGGAAGAATAGCAAAATACGCTTCGGCTTCACGCTTCGCCTGCTTTGCTCCCGCGTAGTGTGTTTTCAACGTGGATAGCGATGTATGCCCGGTGGCATACATCGTTTCCTGTTGGTTCTTTCGGAGCGACGTTAGCATCGTTGCAAAGGTTTTACGCCAAGCGTTCTTTTTCATCGGGAACGTTTTCGCGAGTTTTTCTGCGTAGTGTTTGCTTACTTTGAATACTCCGTTTTCGCGATACGCTTTAAGCCAAGCAAATGCTGTCGGCGGGACAAGGTCTTCGTCGAGAGTCCGAGCAATGCCGAGTTTTGTCTTTTTGGCTCGGACACGGAGCATTTTGTTTTCCATATCAATGTCGTCCCATGAGAGGCGTTCAGCTTCCGATGTGCGCAACCCAAGAAATGCACGGACGGCAAAATGCGGAATGAGTTGCGGAAATTGCTCTTCAAGCAACGAAAAGAATGCTCGAGCTTCTTCTGCGGAGTAGATTTCCGGCTCCTTGATTTCTTGGCGCGGTAAAATACGTTCATCAACTGCGGGAACGGAATTAATCCACCCTTGTGTTTTTGCCCAGCCAAGGAAATTCTTCGCGGTTCCTATTTGGTTGAGCTTTGTTCTCGGGCTGTGCTTGTGGTCCGCGGATAGTTTTTTTATCCATTCACTCATGCGGAGCGTTGTGATTACGGACGGAACTTTATCTCCGAATTCCTCGGTGAATGCTTTTAAGTGAATACTTGTGGTGCGGACGTGGCTTTTCGAGCGACCGCTTTCTTCGAGCCATTTGACAAATTGCTTCGTCGCGACGGAAATAACCGGAGCTTCCGTGTCCGTAATCGCGTTTTTGAGAAAAAACTCTACCGCCTCCGAAAGCGTCGCCTTGCCGTCGAGCTTTTGAAGACAAACCACTGTTTCTGCGGCAATCTCGGGGGCAAGTCCTAAAAGTTTGTTGCCCTTTATTTTGTCAAGTTGGGCTATCGCCTCTTCTTTTGTGTAGTAATATCTGTACGTCCGTTTCCCGTCATTCATGACTTGGACGCAGTATTTTTTCTTTCGGTTTTTTCTTACTGTGAGGTTCTTCATATTGCCTCGAATTTTTTGACATCAATTTGACATCAATTTTTCGAAAAAACTACAAAAAACTGACAAAAACGAGCAAAAACTGTAAAAAACTGAAAAAATCGAAATCGCCCGCAAGCCCGCATAAACAAAGAATCCCGCGTCAACAAAGGGTTGAGCGGGATTCTTTGAGTTGGTACCCGGAGTGGGGGTCGAACCCACACACCTCGCGGTATCAGATTTTGAGTCTGACGCGTCTGCCAATTTCGCCATCCGGGCAAAAAAAGAATGCGCATATAAAACGGATTTTTGTTCTTCTACGCAAGAATTAAATTTTCGATTGCATTTTTTTACCCTCAAAAATTAGACTGCGGGCAACTTCTGATTGGTAATTTTCTAACCTAAACTTATCATGAACCGCTACATTATGTGCGCGTGGGCTGCGGTTGCCGCGTGCTGTTTTTTTCCCTTTGAACTGATTGCAAAAGAGATTTCCGGGAACGTGGTTTCTGTTGCCGACGGAGATACGCTGACGGTTCGTGACGAAAATAATGTTTCTCACAAAATCCGTCTGGCGGGAATTGATGCGCCGGAAAAAGGGCAACCGTTTGCAAATGTTTCCAAAGAGCGTCTTGCCGCGTTAGTGAAAAACCGCCCGATTGTCGTAAAAACGGATTCTGAGGATCGCTACGGAAGGCAACTCGGGCGCGTTTTTGTTTTAGTGGACGTTAATGAGCTTTTGGTTCACGAAGGGCTTGCCTATCATTACGTGTATTACTATCCGAATGATGCGGGTTTGCGCGCGGAAGAAGCTTTTGCCCGGAAGTATAAATCGGGCGTTTGGAGTTTGCCGAACGGAGGCGTTCGCCCATGGGATTTTCGGCGTTCCCGCAAAAGCGGAAAACTCCCCGAGGTCGCCGAGCCGGAAATTGCGGACGTTCCCGAAACGGACAACGCGGACCAATCCGCAAAACCTCTATATTGGGTAACAATAAGTAGCGGAAAAGTGCACAACTCGAATTGTAAAAATTTTAAAAATACACGCGGATATTTAACGGACGACCCGAGCGGACCCGATTGCAAAATTTGCGGCGGTGCCTCGAAGCAATAGTCTCGGAAGATTTAGCGGCTCCAACGTGCCCAAAGCGAGAGCGGCAAAAGGCGCGCGGCGGGCGAGCTTTCACGCGTGGCGAGCTCTCCGATTTCAATTTTCCCGCCGGGTAAATGTGCCGTTGTTTCTGCGAGTAAATTTCCGCAGAGAACGGAAGACGCATCAATCGTATAAATCGTAAGAATGAGCGCTCGCGCGTCCGGAGAAAGCAGATCGCGGCAAACGCGAAGCAAATCGGGCAAATCGCGTTCCACCTTCCAGAGTTCGCCGTCGGGGCCGCGCCCGAATGCCGGCGGATCAAGCAAAATCGCCTCGTAAGCGTTCCCGCGCCGTGCTTCTCTGCGGCAGAATTTTACGGCATCTTCAAGAATCCAGCGAACGGGCGCGTTCCCGAGTCCGGAAAGTTCCTGATTGCGGCGTCCCCAGGCAACGGCCGGCTTGGACGCGTCGACGTGCGTTACGTGCCAGCCTGCGCGCGCTGCCGCGAGCGTTGCTGCTCCGGTGTAGCCGAAAAGATTGAGCAAACGCATCGGCTTTTTTCCGTTTACGGGATTTTTCAAAATCCAATCCCAATGCGGAGACTGCTCGGGAAAAGCTCCGATTTGCTTGGAGCGATCCATAAAGCGAAGCTGCAAGGCGAAGGCGTCGCGAAAGCGCAAGCTCCACGGCTCGGGCACGGCGTTCCCGCGGAATTTCCACCGACCTTCGCGGGAATCGTCTTCGTGGATTGCAACGGCTTTTTTCCATTCGTCCGGCGGGAGCGTCGGCGACCACCACGCTTTCGGCTCGCTGCGAATGATGCGAATGCTACCGAACTGTTCCAGCTTTCGCCGGTTTCCGGAATCAAGCAGGGCGTATCCGGGGAAATCCGTTGTGAGAAGAGAAATATTCATGCGCGTTCAGCTTAGTCCGTGAAGGTTCGCCATTGAAATTCCGGAGAGCATCGCGCCCGTAATCCCGAGAAAACCTTGATCTGTGCCGCAGAGGAAAAGGTTTTTGACATCCGTCGTTCCCGTCCGGTTTTTATGTGTGGCTCCGTAAATAGCGCCGCCGAGTTTGCCGGAAAAACGCTCCACGGTAAGCGGCGTGAACATGTCTTTGGCGAGGAGTTTCGCGCGTATTTTTTCTTCGGATACGGGCGCGAGGTGCGTCAGTGCGACATCGAGCAGTTTTTCGTAAGCAAGGGCTTTTGCCTGCGCGTAGGCTTCTTCCCCGCGTTTCCGAAGGGCTTTCCATTGTGCGTAATTGGCGAGGCAGGTTACGCGTAGGCAACCTTCCTGCGGCGCGCGCGCGGGATCGCTCCATGTATAATTATTCGGGATACAAATTACGCCGGAGCGGGGATCAATCAAGCCGGGCGGCGTGCGATAATTAAATTTTTCCGCGTCGTTAAAAAAGATGATGGTTTCGTTCCAGCCGAAATCCTTTTCGGGAGAGGCATCGAGCACGGAAATGGTTTCGCAGAAGCCGAGTTGCCCGATATTTTCCGCCCCGAAATCGGCGGGAACGTGAGAGCAGAGCCGCATGGTTTCCGTGGATCCGGCGGAGGAAAGAATTTTATCGGCGTAAACGCGTGTGCCGTCGTCAAGCTCGGCGGCAACGGCGCGAGCGTTTTCGACATGAATTTTTTTCACACCGCAACGCAATTTTCTAATGCCGCCCGCCTCCGAGAATTTTTTATTCAGCAGACGCAGGATTTGGCGCACGCCGATGTGCGGGCGGGCGAAACCTTCGCGGAAAATGCTTCGCCACATGATGGCAAATTGCGGAAGCGCCATATCGTCGGGCAGGGAGCTTCCGTAGAAAGAAAGCGGAATGAAAAGCGAGTCGACGAGTTCGCGGGAACGCAAAAAATTGCCGACGCAGGCGCGTGCGGAGCTGTCTTTGGCGTCGAGGGCGGTTTCGTCAAAGTTTTTAAGAAATTCGTCGAGTTTGCGGAAACCGTCGATTTCCTGCGGGAACGCCTGCGCGATTTCGCTTTCGAAAAGGGAAAAATCGTTGGAAAAGCGGAGTTTGTTTCCGAAGGCGTGAATGGCGGATTCGCGTTGCGGGCAGAGATCGAGCTCTTCGTAGCGGATTCGGAGCTGGCGCAAAAGCTTGGTCAGCGGCGCGTTTTTGGTGCCGGCGGGAACGTAATTGGTCATCGCGTGGAGCCCGACGTCGTAGCCGCGCCCGTCGATGGTATAGAATCCGTTGAGCCCGCCGACGGAGTAGTGGCGATCGACGAGCAGAACCTTTTTCCCGAAATGCGCGAGGCGGATTCCGGCGGCGAGTCCGCTCATGCCGGCGCCGATGATGAGCACATCCGCTCTAATTTCCTTCGCTGTTTTTGCCGTCATGACTATTTGGCGGCAATTGCGACTCCGTAGGGAAACCATGCGTCGAATTGTCCGATTGCGAAGCAGTGCGAAATGACGGCGACCCAGATGATAACGGCGGAAACGATGGTGCAAAAAACGGCGGCGGAGCCGAAATCCTTCGCGCGTTTGGCGAGCTCTCGGTAATCCGTGGAAATATCGTCAACAACGGCTTCGATGGCGGAATTGATCAACTCGACGGCGAGAATGAGTGCGAGCGGGAACAGCAAAGCCGCTTTAAAAATCCAATCAATCGGTGAAATTAAAACGAGAACGGTCGCGGGAACGAAAACGAAAACTTCCTGCCGGAATGCCTGTTCTCCGCGGAATGCCGCCGCGAACCCGGCACAAGTGTAGCGAAACGCACGCCAAATTCGGGCAATCCCGCCTTTGGATTTTTGTTTTTCCGCAAAGTGCTTTTCGTTTTTCGACATTTCACGCGTATTGAAACGTAAAATTTACGTTTTGGCGACCCCTTAGATGCTGTTTTTTGAAAAAAAAGCAAAATTTTATTCGGCGCGCAAAATAAGCCCCTTCAAGTAATGGCTTTCCGGGAAATTGAGCAGGCAGGGATGGTCTTCGGGCTGACCGGTGATTTCGAGCAGGGAAACGTTGCGCTTGGCGTCGTGCGCGGCGCGGGAAACAACGTCGATGTATTTTTCGAGTCCGACGCGCTGGGAGCAGGAATACGTGGCGAGAATGCCGCCGGGATTGAGCATTTTGAGCGCACGCAAATTCAGTTCCTTGTAGCCGCGAAGTGCGCCTTCGAGGGCACTTTTTGAGCGCGCGAACGGCGGCGGGTCGAGAACGATTACGTCGAACTTGCGTTCCCGATTGGCGCCGAACCAGTCAAAAAGATTTGCCGTTTCGAAGGCACAATTTTCAAAACCGTTTTCGGTCGCGTTGCGGCGGCAGGTTTCGACGGCGAATTCGGAAATGTCGATTCCGAGCGTTCCCGCCGCGCCCGCTTTGGCGCATTGGAAGGAGAAGCCGCCTTGATTGCAGCAGGCGTCGAGCACGGTTTTTCCGCGTGCGTATTTGGCAACGTTTGCGTGTTGTTCGCGCTGGTCGAGGTAAAATCCGGTTTTTTGCCCGTTTGCCAAATCGAGGAAATAGCGCACGCCGTCAATTTCGAACCAACGCGGTTCATGCGGGCGGTTTTTGTAAAATGAAATGGAATTTTCCAACCCTTCAAAGCGGCGCGACGGTGCATCATTGCGAAAGATGATTTCTTTCGGCGAAAGATTTTTGTCGAGCCAACCTGCGATGAACGGCAACATCTTGTCCGTTCCCGCCGTGAGCGCCTGAACGACGAGAGAATCTTCGAAGCGATCGACGACGAGCCCCGGGAGCGAGTCCGCCTCGGACCAAACGATGCGGCGCGATGCGGGAGCGGGAACGCGCTTGGAGACGGCTTTTTCCAAGGCGGCGGCAATAAATTCCTCGTTCCAGTCGCAGAGCGCCGACGAAAATTTTCGCCACACGATTTGAGATTTCGCATTCCAAATGCCGCATCCGAGCGAGCGTCCGCGCGTGTCGAGAAGTTCGGCGGCGTCCCCGTCGGCAATGCGCGGCGGGGTTTCGATTTCTCCGGAAAAAACCCAAGGATGACCGAAAATAACGCGTGCCGGGCGCGCGGCGAGTTTGAGGCGAATTTGTTTCATGCGGGAGATTTTCTTATATTTCCCGGATTTTAGCGAACAGTTTCTCGGCGGGAACGCGTGAGCGTTTTTTTAGAAAAAACTTTGCCGGTGCTGCGCTTGCTTTAGAAATGCTTAAAAACTTTGCATTCGCGGCACTTTACCCCGGAATTTTCGTGCGGGCGGAAAATTCTGTTTCTCAAAAAAGTTTTCCTCGGTAGAATCTTACGAAATGTGGATTTTTTTCTTAGCTTTGCCGGGAACGATACTCGGGCTTAATCTTTTTCTTGCTTGGGCGTTGTGGAAATTTTTTGCGCCGGACAGAAAATTGCAGATTGCGGCGGCGGGAACGGCGTTGGCGGTGCTCGGCATTTTTGCGCTTTCGTTTGTCGGTTTTTTACTTCGTGCGCACGAAAATCCGCTTTTTGCTTTCGCTTGGGAATTTCTTGCGTGGGCACTCGTGCCGATGGTTTATCTGGCACTTTGGGCGGCGGCGGGAACGCTTGCGTTTAAGTTTTTTCCGGCAGTTCGCCGCTTCAAATATGCTTTTGCGGGAGCGGGCGTCGCGTTGATTGCGGCAGTTTGTATTTACGGATTTTGGAAGTTTGAAAATCCGGAAGTGCGGTATTTGGCGTGGAATCCGGAAGCCGGGGAAGTTTACGAAGTTTCGGCGGAGGAGGCGAGGAAGGCGGAGCCGAGATTGCGCGTCGCGGCAACGGCGGATTGGCACTTGGGGACGCGAATCGGGCGGGAACGTGCAGAGCGGTTCGTGCGCCTCATTAACGCGCAGCGCCCGGATTTGCTCGTAATCGCCGGAGATTTAATCGACGGGCGCATTGAGCCGGTGGAAGCGGAAAATTTAGACGAAGTTTTGAAAAAAATAGACGCTCCGCTCGGTATTTTTGCAAATTTCGGAAATCACGAATACTTCGGCGATATCGAAAAGCAAAAGGCGTTTTTTCGCCGCGCGGGGATTCGCCTGTTTATCGACGACGCGGTGCTTGTAAACGACGGCATGGGCATGAAAATCGTATTCGTCGGGCGCGACGATGCGAGCAACCGTTCCCGCATGCCGCTGGCGGATTTGCTTGAAAGCCTGCCGAGCGCGGCAATGGAAGATGCTTTTCTTTTCGTATTTGACCATCAGCCCAAAGGCGCGGACGAAGCCGTGCGCGCGGGTGCGGATTTCGTTTTTAGCGGACACACGCACAACGGACAGCTTTGGCCGGCGACATGGCTCGTCGGCTTGTTTAATCCGTATGTTTACGGGCATTGGAAAGAGGCGGGAACGCACGGCTACGTGACGTCCGGTCTGGGGCTTTGGCACATTCCGTATCGTATCGGAAGCTGTTCGGAGCTTGTCGTGATTGATATTTTTTGAGCGTAATTTTTTTCTCATGGAAAACGATTTTTCAGCAGAATGCACGGAAAGGGAAAACGCGTTCCCGCAAAAAGCTCGCCTGAGCGTAGTCGCAACGCCGATCGGGAATCTTGAGGATCTTTCTCCGCGCGCGAAAGAAACTCTTTCCGCCGCCGATTTTATCGCCTGCGAAGACACGCGCACGACGGGGAATTTGCTCCGGAAATTCGAAATATCCCGTCCGCTACTCGCTTACCACGAACACAACGAGCAGGCTTCCGCCGCCGGAATCGCGGCAAAAATTGCGTCGGGCGCGCATGTCGCGCTGGTTTGCGACGCGGGAACGCCTACGCTTTCGGATCCCGGTTTTCGCGTCGTGCGCGAGTGCCGCCGACAAGGGCTTGCGGTCGAAAGCGTTCCCGGTCCCTGCGCGTTGGTGGCGGCACTTTCCGTGAGCGGCTTGCCGACCAACGCTTTTGCGTATCACGGATTTTTGGCTCCGAAAACGGCGGCGCGGCGGCGTTTTCTCGAAGAAAATCGAAGCTCAAAAATAACGCTGGCGGTTTACGAATCCTGCCACCGCATTCGTGCATTTGCGGAAGAAATTGCGGAAGTGCTCGGTGAGCGGCGCGTGGTTTGCTTTGCGCGCGAGTTGACGAAGCTTCACGAAACGGTGCTGACGGGAACGATTGCCGAGGTTTTGCCGAAACTTACGGGAAAAAACCTCAAGGGAGAATTTGTCGTTCTCATCGCGCCGGAAAGCTTTGCGTTGTAGAAAAAACGGCGGGAACGCGCCGCGTAGCGCGAAGCTCGCGTCAGGGTTTTCTCAGCGCTTTTTCGCGCTCGGCAAGCGTCGGGTGCGAGTAGAAAAATGCGCTGTAAAGCGGGTGCGGCGTCAGGTTGCTGAGATTTTTTTCATGCAACTTGTGCAACGCGGAAATAAGCGTTTCCGGCGTTCCCGTTGCTTTTTTGGCAAAATCGTCGGCTTCGTATTCGTGTTTGCGCGAGAAATGCGCGGAGACCGGAGAAATCCAAAAAGTGATGAGCGGAGCGATTTGCGAGAGGAGTAAAAACGCGGGAACGAGCATGAGCCCGGGAACAAATTCGAAGCCGAACGCCGTGAAAAATTCCTGTTGTCCCAAAAGCCAGCCGACAAAGCCGAGCATCGCCAGCCCGATAACGGAGGAGACGATGAGCCGCTTCGTGATGTGCCCGCGCTTGGAATGCCCGATTTCGTGAGCGAGCACGGCTTCGATTTCTTTCGGCGAAAGTTGTTCAACGAGTGTATCGAAAAGCACGATACGACGCCATTTCCCGAAGCCGGTGAAATACGCGTTGGAATGCCCGGAACGCTTGGAGCCGTCGATGATTTCGATTTTTTTTGCGATGAAGCCGCAACGTTCGGCAAGCGAATTGAGCGTGTCGCGCAACTCGCCTTCCGGCAAAGGGGAAAGTTTGTTGAAAAGCGGCAGAATAACTTTCGGGAAAATGACGAGCATCAGCAACTGAAAGCCGATGAAAAATGCTTGCGCCCAAATCCACCAGGTTTGCGGGAACGCGTAGTAAAAGGCGATAATTGCCCAAAGGAGCGGAAGTCCGATGACGCAACCGAGAATCAGCCCTTTGATTTTGTCCGAAATCCAAAGTTTTTGTGTCGAGTTGTTGAAGCCGAATTGAGCTTCGATGCGGAAATTTTCATACCAGTCAAACGGTAGGTCGAGAAGCCCGATGAGCGAGGAAATGAAGACGAGAACTGCGCCTTCGCGCCAAATGCGAGCCCAGCCGGAAAGTTCGTCGTTTAGTCCGAAAAGCGTTCCCGCAAAATCGTAGAGCGGCGGCAAAAGCGAAATCACGAGCAGGAGCGTTACGGCGGCACTGAAAAACGTTTCGATGTAGCCGAAATCAATTTTGCGCAGGGAATAGGCGACGGATTTGCGATACGTCGGCTCGTCGACGGAATCGCGAAATGCCTCGGGAATGCGGTTGGCGTTGCGCAGGATTTCCTTGCGGTTGAGCGCGTCGAGGAAAACCGATGCGGCGGTTTTCGCGGCGAGCAAAATCAAAAAAATGATTTGAAGGCTATTCATAGAAAGGAATTAAAAATGTGTTTTTTTCTGCGGATTTTTTTCCGAAGCGTTTAATTCTCGGAGGCTTTTTTCTTCAAAAAAGATTTGATAACCAAGAACGCGAGCCCGAGCGCGACGACCGCGGCAATTGAATAGCCGATCGCGTGGCTGTATTCGTAAACTTTGTCCATGAGTTGTTCTTTCGGAACAAAGGAATGCAGGTAGTAGCCGATTCCGGCGAGAATGATGTTCCAAATTCCGGCACCGACGGTGGTGTAAATCAGAAAGGTCGAAATCGGCATTTTCGCCAATCCGGCAGGAATCGAGATAAACTGACGAATCACGGGAACGAGGCGTCCGATAAGCGTCGCGATGATGCCGTATTTTTCAAAAAAACTTTCCGAGCGGCGGATTTTTTCCTCGTCGACAAGGCAAAGATGCCCGAGGCGGCTGGCGGCAAATTTATAAACGAAGGGGCGTCCGAGCCAGCGCGCGAGAACGTAGTTGAAGAGCGCGCCGATATTCGCTCCGACGGTTGCGAAAATAACGACGAGGAAAATATTCATCTCGCCGGCGGCTGCTTTGTAGGCGGCGGGCGGAACGACGGCTTCCGACGGGAACGGGATAAACGAGCTTTCGATCGCCATAAAGAGCGTAACCGTCCAGTAATTAATGTGCTCAAAGCACCAATTGATAAGTTCTGCCATGTGTGCGTTTTTTTTATTATTTTTAACTGAATAATTGATGATTCATGCCGAGGCTGGGTTCCGCTTCCGTTGCCATGCCGACAATTTTCGCGGGAACGCCGGCAACCGTTGTGTGCGCGGGAACGTTGTCCAAAACGACCGAGCCTGCGCCGACTTTGGCGCAGGTGCCGATTTCGATATTGCCGAGAATTTTTGCACCGGCACCGATGAGCACGCCCGAGCGCACTTTCGGGTGGCGGTCTCCGCGCGTTTTTCCCGTTCCGCCGAGCGTAACGGCGTGAAGTATCGAAACGTTATTTTCGACAATGGCGGTTTCGCCGACAACGAAGCCCGTTGCGTGGTCGAGCAAAATTCCGCAACCGATATTTGCCGCCGGGTGAATATCCACCGAAAACGTTTCCGAAATGTGGCTCTGCAAATAATGCGCGATATGCCGCCGCCCGGCGTTCCAGAAGTAATGCGATACGCGGTAGGCGGAAAGCGCGAGGAAGCCTTTGAACCAAAGAAACGGCGCGAGCACGGAATCGCATGCCGGGTCACGATCCGCCGTCGCCTGCATGTCGTTCTGTGCCTGTATTAGAATGCGGGGCGTTGCCGTGAACGCTTCCTTTGAAAGCGCAAAAAAAGTATCAAATTCTTTCCGGGTGCTCGAAAGCTTATGCGCGAGGCGCGTGGCGAGCGCGTCGGCGAAACTGTTTTTCGACAGAATAAAATCAACGAACAAGTGCGCAATCAGCGGTTCCGCCTGCAACATTTGTTCCGCCCGGCAACGCATTTCCTGCCAAAGGTCGATTTCTTCTTCGATGTCGTCTGAGCAACAATTCTTCATTGTATGAAAAACCAAAATCAAACCGTGAACGCGCGAGCGCGGCGAGAGAAAAAAAAAAACGTTTAAAAAACTTCGCACGCAGCGCGGGAACGTGTTAGAAAGAAAAACATCTTTGCTTTTCTCAAAAAAAAATGACGACGATGCGGAAAATAGTTTTGTTGGGCGCGACGGGATCAATCGGCGAAAATACGCTGAAAGTATTGGACGGACACCGCGACAAGGCGCAACTCGTCGGCATCGCCGCGCGTTCCCGTTGGCGCGAACTCGCGGAAATCGCCCGAAAATACGGCGTAAAAAACGTGGCGATTTTTGAAGAAACCGCCGCCAAGGAAGCGGAACGCTCCGGCGAATTTCCGGCGGGAACGCGGTTTTATACGGGGGAAAACGGTTTGTGCGAACTCGCGGAGCTTCCCGAAGCCAACTTGGTCGTTACCGCCGTCGTCGGCACGCTGGGCTTGCGCCCGACGCTTGCCTCAATCCGTTCCCGCAAGGATGTCGCCGTCGCCAGTAAGGAAATTCTCGTGCTTGCGGGGCGTTTTGTGATGAACGCCGTGCGCGAATACGGCGTGAAAATTTTGCCGGTGGACAGCGAGCACAACGCCATTTTTCAGTGCATCGGAACGGAGCCTCAGCGGCACCTCGACCGCATTATTCTCACGGCTTCCGGCGGAATTTTTCGCGATTCGAGCTTGGAGGAAATGTCGCGCGCGCGCCCCGCAGATGCGTTGAAGAATCCGAATTGGGCAATGGGACCGAAAGTTACCGTCGATTCTTCCACGATGGCAAACAAAGGCTTGGAACTCATAGAAGCGACTTGGCTTTTCGGCTTGCCGCAGGAAAAAATCGACATCGTCGTCCACCCGCAAAGCATCGTTCACTCGATGGTGAAATTTACGGACGGCTCGGTGCTTGCGCATCTTGCGCCGCCGTCGATGACGTTCCCGATTCAGAATTGTATTTTCTACCCGCATCGCTTTGCGGGCGTTGTGCCGTCGCTGGATTTTTCGCAAACGCTGTCGCTGGAATTTCGCGCTCCGGACTACGAAAAATACAAATGCCTTCGCCTCGCGCGCGAATGTTCCCGCGTCGGCGGAATCGCTCCGGCAATTTTTAATGCGGCAAACGAAATCGCCGTCGACGCGTTTTTGCGGGAATGCGTGCCGTATTTGGCAATTCCCGAAATCATCGAAAAAACGCTCGCCGCGTTCCCGCTTCGCGAACCGTCTTCGCTCGAAGACGTGCTCGCCGTCGACGCCGCCGCCCGGCACACGGCATCGGATTTGCTTTAATTCTTCGCGCCGCCGCAGGCGGGCGGCATCGCGGTGATTTTGCATACTTGCGCGGCGTGGCGGGAACGTCTATCATTTTTCGCCAATTATGAAAGTTTCCCTGCAATGGCTGAATAAGTATGTGGATTTGAGCGACGTTCCCGCAGAAAAAATCGCGGACGTTTTGCCGATGATCGGGCTCGAAGTCGAAGAAATTTCCTCGGCGGGTTTAGTGCCGCTCAAAAATATCGTTATCGGAAAAATTCTTTCCTTCGTTCCGCATACGAACAGCGACCACTTGAGCGTTTGCCAAGTCGATGTCGGCGACGGCACGATTCGCCAAATCGTTTGCGGCGCCAAAAATTTTAAAGCGGGCGATATCGTTCCCGTCGCGCTTCCGGGCGCGGTGATGCCGGGCGGCTTCGCCATCAACGAAACCAAAATGCGCGGCGAAGTTTCTCAGGGAATGATGTGCTCGGCGCGCGAACTCGGCATCAGCGAAGATCACGCCGGTTTGCTTATTTTGACGGAGCGCAATTTGCCGATTGGCACTTCGATTAACGACCATTTCCCGCCCGCAGACACGGTTTTTGACATTTCGATTACGGCAAATCGCGGCGACTGCCTGAGCATTCTCGGCGTGGCTCGCGACCTCGCGGCGTATTTTAACAAACCGCTGAATTTGCCGGCGTTCCCGCAAAATCTTGCGCCGATCAGTAGCGTTCCCGCAGAAAATTCCCTTTTGAAAAAACTTGAAATCACTTCGCCGAACTGCGCGCTTTACAATGCGTTTTCGATTCGCGGAGTGAAAATCGCGCCTTCTCCGGAATGGATGCAACGCGATTTGCTCGCCGTCGGCTTGCGCCCGATCAACAACGTTGTCGACATCACGAACTGGGTGCTGATGGAGCTCGGCAATCCGCTTCATGCGTTTGACGCGGCTAAAATCGGCGGGAACGCGATTTGCGTGCGCCAAGCGGCAGAAGGCGAAAAAATTAAATTGCTCGACGGAAAAACCTACGAGCTTTCGCCCGAAATGTGCCTGATCGCCGACGCGGAAAAACCGCTCGTCGTCGCAGGCGTTATGGGCGGCGAAGAATCCGGCGTGACGGACGCGACGACGGACGTCGTGCTTGAAGCCGCATGGTTTAATCCGGCAAATGTCCGCAAAACTTCGCGCAGGCTCGCGCTTTCTTCCGACAGCTCAATGCGTTTCACGCGCGATGTCGATCCGACCATGGTCGCCAAGGCGGGAGCGCGCGCCGCGCAACTTATTTGCGAAATCGCCGGCGGCGAAATTTCCGGTCCGCAGATCGCGCTCGGCGAGTTTCCGCGCGGAGATCGCGAAATCGAAATTTCCGGCGATTACGTGCGGGAACGTTGCGGCTACGCCGTGGACGATGCGGCAATTCTCGACGTTTTCCGCCGCCTCGGATTTTCCGTTTCCGAAAACGGGAACGCGTGGAAAGTGCTCGTTCCCGCGTTTCGCCCGGAAGTGGATCGCCCGATCGACCTCGTTGAAGAGTTTGTGCGTATTTACGGCACGGATACAATTCCGTCCGAAGCAATTCCCGCGCCGAAGGCGCCGGACAGCGATGCGCCCGCGGCGGAATTTCGCCGCAAGGCGGGAGCTTTGCTCACGGGGCAGGGTTTTGCAGAATGCGTGCATTACACTTTGCGCGATTCCGTTGAACTCAAAAAATGCTTCGGAGAAAAAATGACTGCCGCGCTCGCGCTGGCAAATCCGCTCACGAGCGATCAGTCCCACATTCGCCCGTCGCTTTTGCCGGGCTTGCTGGACGCGATGAAGCTCAATCTTGCCGCGCACAACGAACCGCGCCGCTTTTTTGAAATCGGCACGGTGTTCCGCCCGCAAAAGGACGGTTCGTTGCGTGAAATGGTTTCCGTTGCCTTTGTCGCGCTCGCCGAACCGGTGGCGCGCACTTGGCGTTCCCGCGAAAAAATCGATTTTTATTTTGCGAAAAAACTTTGCCTTGAGCTCGCCGCTCGCGCCGGGATCGCGGAGCAACGCCTGCTCTTTTCCGCGATGGATGCGGAAGCGACGCCGATTTGGCAAAAAGGACACGCTGCCGCCGGAAGCGACCGCGCCCGCGCGGCGGAACTTTCGCTCGGGCTGATCAACGTCAAGCTTGCTCAGCAAACTTGGGACATCAACGAAAACGTTATCGCCGGAGAAATCCTTTTCACGCAAGACGTATTTAAAAACGCGCCGAAGCGTCCGCGCTTCAAACCGTTCTCCTCGTTCCCGCCGGTAACGAAGGATATTGCGCTCATCGTCGATGCGTCCGTTCCCGCCGGAGACGTGGCGGACCGCCTCAAGGCGACGGCGACGAAGGCGACGGCAAAGCAATTTAACGTGGAAAAAGTCAACTGCTTCGACGTTTACACGGGAACGGGCTTGCCCGAAGGTAAAAAATCGCTCGCGTTCGAAATCGTTTTCCGTTCGGAAACAAAGACGCTGACGGATGCGGAAGTGATGAAGGTTTTTGAAAAAATCATGCTCGATATTGAGCGCGCCGTGAAATGCACGGTTCGTCGCTAAATTTTGGAAGCTTGCGCCCGGCGGTGGTCGCGCTGGGCGCAAATCTCGGCAATCGTGCGGGAACGCTCGACGCCGCGCTTGCCGAGCTGGAGGCGCGCGGGAACGTTGTTCTTGCGCGTTCTTCTTTTTACGAAACAAAACCGGTCGGCTATTTGAACCAGCCGGATTTTTTGAATGCGACGGCTCTCGTCGGCGTTCCCGCAACGCGTTCTCCGGAGGATTTTTTGGCGGAATTGCTTGATATCGAGAAAAAATTCGGGCGGGAACGTCCTTTTCCGAATGCGCCGCGCACCTTGGATTTGGATTTGATTTTTTTCGAAAATGAAGTGCGGAATACGGCTTTTTTGACGCTTCCGCATCCGCGTTGGCGGGAACGCGAATTTGTTACGATTCCGTTGCGGGAAATGCTTTCCGGGCTTGGTGAGCGCGTTCCCGCCTGCTTTCGCTTTTTAAATGAAAAAACTCCTCCTCTGCTTTAGAGAAGGAGTTTTTTTCGCGGAAACGTTTTTACAGGTCGTCCTCAAGCGCGGTGCTTTTGGCGTAAGCCGTGGAGCGGGCTTCGAAAAAGTCCGTTTTTACCATGTTGGCATTCGCATAGGAAGAAACCCACGCCATGTCTTCGGGTTCTTTGTCGTAGCCGGGGTAGAGCGGCGCAAAGCCGAGGCTCGTCCAGCGCAGATTTCCCAAATACATGATGTAGTCCGAAATCATTTTCGGCGTCAGCCCCTGAATATTGTTTCCGATGACGTATTTTCCCCACGCGATTTCCTGATCGACGCCTTCGCGCATCATGGCGGCGTAGGCTTCGACGCGTTCCGGCGTGAACATTTCCGGCTCTTCTTTTTTCAGTTCCAAAATAATATTGCGGAAGAGCCAAAGGTGCGTGTTTTCGTCGCGGTTGATGTAGCGGATTTCCTGCGCGCTCCCGGGCATTTTTCCGTTGCGCGCCAGATTGTAGAAAAACATGAATCCGGAATAAAAATAAATGCCTTCGAGAATGTAGTTTGCGATAAGGACTTTGATGAAGCTGAAAAAGTCTTTATCAAGCTGAAAGGCGTTGTAGGTGTTGCCGATGAAAGAGTTGCGGCGAAGCAGGTGTTCGTCGGTTTTCCATTGATAAAGAATGTCGTTCCGCTGCTCCGGTGAGCAAATCGTATCAAGCATGTAGGAATAGCTCTGAGAGTGAACACATTCCTGGAATGTCTGAATGTTCAGGCAGAGATTGACTTCGTTTGCGGTGATATATTCGGCGACATTCGGCAGGTTTACCGTCTGAATGGAATCGAGAAACACGAGGAAGGAGAGGATTTTATCGTAGGCTGTGCGCTCGGCTTTATCGAGTTTCGGATAATCTTTAGTGTCCTGCGAGAGATTGATTTCTTCCGGGATCCAAAAATTATTCATCGCTTGGCGATACCACGCGGAAACCCACGGATATTTCATGTTGTTGAAATCGTTCAGGTTCGTGGTGTTCCCGCCGACCATGCGGCGGAGGCGGACGTCGATATCTCCGTCCGGATTAAACAGGGGGCTTTTGGTTAACGTTTTCATTTTTTTTCTGGTTTTTAGTGATGATTCAAATTTATGCGGAGCAGCTTTCGCATTCTTCGACTTCAAGGGATTTGCTGCGGACATAATAAACGGTTTTTACGCCGCTTTCCCATGCCAGCAGGTATAAGTCTAAAACACGTCGCATGCTGTATTCGTTTGTAATATACAAATTTATGCTTTGAGCCTGGTCGATGTGGCGTTGGCGAATCCCGCAGGCGCGAACGGACCAACTTTGGTCGATCTGGTGGGCATTTTGGTAAAACCACCACGTTCCCGGCGAAAGTTCCGGTGCGGTGCGCGTGAGCATGTAGCCTTTTTTCTCTTCGAGAAACCAACGCTTCATAACGGGATCGATTCCGGGAGTCGTTCCCGAAATGATGCTCGTGGAGCTTGTCGGCGCGATGGCGAGCATGTAGCCGTTGCGCACGCCGTGTTTTTGCACGCGGAGCGCGAGTTTTTTCCACGCTTCCGACGTGTAATTACGCTTTTCGAAATACGTTCCCGTTTGCCAGTCGGAACCTTCAAAAAGCGAGTAGGCTCCTTTCTCTTCCGCCGTATTGCAGGAGGCTTCGACGGCGGCAAAATTTATGCATTCGAAAACACTGTCGGCAAATTCCAGGTGCTCGTCGCTTTCCCAGCGGATTTTCCGTTTGGCGAGCGCGTGGTGCCAGCCGCTTGCTCCGAGCCCGACCGGGCGATACGCGAGGCTTGTCAGCTGTGCGTAGGGCAGGGGGAAGAAATTCAAATCAATCACGTTGTCGAGTGCGCGCATCGCCGTGTGAACGACGCGGGAAAGATAGGCTTTGTCTTCGAGCGGGAGATTTCCCAAACACAGCGAAGCAAGGTTGCACACGACGAAATCGCCCGGCTTTGTCTTGGTCACGACAACGGTTTCTCCGTCTTCCGTTGTGATTTCCGTAGAAACGGAGCTGATCGCGCTCATGTTTTGGGCAATTTCCGTGCACAGGTTGGAGCAATAAATCATTCCGGCGTGCGGGTTGGGATTCGCGCGGTTGACCGTGTCGCGGTTAAACGCAAAGGGCGTTCCCGTTTCGACGGCGGATTTCAGAATAAGCCGGACGACATCTTTAATCGCAACGGCGCGCTTCGCAATGCGGTTGTCGTGCACGCAGTCCCAATAGCGTTTTTCCCATTCTTCGCCCCAAAAATCTTCGAGGTTGTAGCCTTTCACGGTGCGAATGTCGTGCGGGCACATCAGATACCAGTCCTGATTGAGATTTTCTTTTGCCATTTTCCAGAAAAGATCCGGATAGCAAACGCCCGGGAAGACGTCGTGCGCCTTCATGCGCTCGTCTCCGTTATTGGTTCGTAGCGCGAGAAATTCAAGCAAGTCCTTGTGCCAGACATCGAGGTAAACGGCAACGGCTCCCGTGCGCACGCCGAGCTGGTCTACGGCAACGGCGGTATCGTTTACCAAACGAATCCAGCGAATCACGCCGCCGGCGACGCCTTCGAATCCGCGAATCGAGGAGCCGATAGAGCGCACTTTGCCGAAATAAAGCCCCATGCCGCCGCCGAATTTGGAAACTTTCGCAAAGTTGTCCAACGAGCGATAAATCCCGTTGAGGCTGTCGGGAACGGTGTCAATAAAACAGGACGAAAGTTGGTGATACGGCTTGCGCGCATTGGCGAGTGTCGGCGTCGCCATCGTTACTTCCATGCGGGAGAGAATGTCGTAAAAGCGTCGCACCCATTCCATCCGGTTCGCTTTTTCGTTCATCGCAAGATGAAGCGCAATCCCGAGGAACATTTCCTGCGGCGTTTCGACGGGAACGTGCTTGCGCGTGCGGATAACGTAACGCTTCAGCAAAAGATCGAGTCCGGAAAAAGTAAACAGATGGTCGCGCTCGGGAACGATAAAGCGCTCCGCTTCGAGAATTTCTTCCTTGGAATACGCCCGCAAAATGTAGCTTCCGTATAAGCCTTCTTCCGTGAGGTATTCGATTTTTTCAAACAGATTCCCGAGTTTGAGCTCTTCGATTTTGGCGGAAAGCGTTTCCCGAAAAGAAAAATTCAGAAGCCGCGCGGCAATAAATTCCCACTTCGGACCTTCCGGGCTCGCCAGCTCCGAGGACGCGCGAACAAGCGTGGAAAGCTGTTCCTGCCTCGTCATTCCGTCTTTCAGAAAAGACATCAGCTTCGCTTTCAGAATGGAAAGGGAATAAACATCGTCGGAATAATCTTTTTGAATGCCCGAAAAAACCTTATCTAAGCGTTCCCGCTGGGCGGAATCGCCGTGCACAATCAGCTCGCAAATATCCGCCCGCAAACGGCGAAACTCATTGCGTTTTTGACGAAACAGAATGTAGCGCTTCCCCTCTTCAAAAAAGCCCGCCTCCATCAAAGTCTGTTCCACCAAATCCTGGATTTTTTCGACGGTCTTCGGCGTTTCCGCTTCCAGCTTCTTTTCGATAATTCCGAGAAGCTTTTGCAAAGTTTCCCGGCTGACGGCGTTCCCGGTGCTTCCGAACGCTTTTGCCATGGCGTTGATAATTTTTCTGCCGTCGTAGGCCTCCGTCGTTCCCGTGCGTTTTATTACGTTCATAGGTCGCCAAAGAGTATCGAAGCAGAAAAAAGATTCAATAATTTTGTATTAAATTCATTACAAAAATAGGCGGGCTAAATATACGCTTTTTTTTTCAAAAATATGCTTGACGGAGACGTTTTTTTTTTGCGACAATCCGCGTCAAGAATTGGGACAAATCGGCGGGAACGCCCGTTTGCCCGATTCCTTTAATACTTTTTTAACACTCAATCATTATTAAAAGTCTATGAAAAAATACATCACACTCGCGGCACTTCTCGCCGCAGGAACTGCCTGCGCTAATGCAGTTGAAGAAATAACAACGGATATAATGCCAACGGAAATTAGCTGGGAAATGTCCAGTGATAATTCTGCATGGGTGAATATCAACTGGAATGGTCTTACTGTTGAAAATTTGAAGACGGATTTCGAGTTGTTAGGAATTACGACGTCTGGTAGTTATGGTTTCAACAACAAGGGAACGGCTGAGGCGACCACAGGGCAAGTCTCTATCAACGGTGACGGAGACCTCGTTTTGACAGGACGAAGTGGTGCCGCAGCAGTGGATACCCTTTTTGCGCAGGTCGTTGCGATTAATTCTTTAATAGGGGATTATACGATAAAAGATCTTTCAGGGCTTGAGTTGGATCTTTCGTATACTCGTTCGTCGTCGTCGGAGAGTGATGGTTGGGTCGGACTTTATGTTCTTGGAGAAAACTCGTTCAAAGAAGTCTATAACGTTAAGAGTAATGCTCTGAAAACTGGAGAAAGCGGAGAAAAAAGCTTTTCGCTGACAGCCGATCAAATCGGGGGCTTGGAATTGTCGGATACGGATAAGTTGGTCGTGCTTCTTAGAGATGGCTCCGCAGGACATACAACAACAATAACAAATCTTTCGGTTACAGCAACAGTTGTTCCCGAGCCGTCGGCGTTTGGAATGCTTGCTGGGCTTGGCGCGCTTGCGCTCGTGGCATCGCGTCGCCGCCGCAAATAATTTAGTAATATAATTATATTAAGTGTGAGCGTTCCCGTGGCTTCGGTCGCGGGAACGTTTTTTTTTGGCGTAAAGCCGCTAAGCCGCGAAGTTTTTGGGAACCACGGATAAACACCGAATCACACGGATTTTTTTACGGCAAAGTATTTTTTTTTGCGTCTTCGCGTCTTTGCGCGAGAATTTTAAGCCTTGAATGGTGTTTCATTTTGCTTCGCTCACAAAACGCCTTCCGGCGAAGAGCCTGTGCGTGAAATGGCTTTTTTTTCGCGCGAAGCCGCGAAGTTTTTTTATCTTTCAAAGGCTTTGCGTCTTCGCGTCTTTGCGCGAGAAGCTTTACTCTGCCCACGAAAGAAAATTTTGCTTTGCACGGGAACGTTATGTTACGAAAATTTCTTTCCGTTCGCACAAACTTCACGTTGAAAGCGAAATGCGTGTCGCTTCTCCCGTTTTTTAGCGTCGGGTTCAAATTCCCGATTAGCTTAATTGGTGCCGTCGAATTTCGGCATTGTGATTTCCGTGCCGGGAGCGTCGGATTGGTTAATGCCTTCGCGTTTCACGACTTTGAGCGCCGTCAGAAAAAGAATTTTTACGTCGAGCGCGAACGAAACGTGATCCACATACCAAACGTCCAACTCAAATTTCTTTTTCCACGAAATGGCGTTGCGTCCGTTGGTTTGTGCCCAGCCCGTGACGCCCGGACGAATCTCGTGGCGGCGTGCCTGCTCCGGCGAATAGAGCGGCAAATATTCCGGAAGAAGCGGACACGGGCCGATGATTGCCATATCTCCTCGGAGAATGTTGAAAAGTTGCGGTAATTCGTCGAGTGAACTTTTCCGGAGAAATTTTCCGACACGCGTCATCCGCTGATGGTCGGGCAAGAGCGTTCCCGCGGCGTCGCGTTCGTCCGTCATGGTTTTGAATTTAATAACACGGAAAATTCTCCCGTTTTTTCCCGGGCGGGCTTGCGTAAAGAAAATTCCGGCGCCTTTGTTGGCGAAGTGCAGGGCGACGGAAACCGCGAGCAAAATCGGCGAGAACGCAATCAGCACACAGAGCGCGAGCGTAAAATCCAGAAAACGCTTGAAGAAATTTTTATACATTTTAGTAGCGCGGCAGAAAAACAAAGGAACCGCAAATTAACACAAATGAACACGAATTTTATTTGGCGGATTATTTGTTGCCGGTTCATTCGTGTTAATTGGTGTTTATTCGCGGTTTCTGTTTATTATTAATACGATTTCGCAAAGACGACGCGGCGCGGGGACGGCTCGCCGGAGAACGGGCAAATACCGGGCTCGGGCGGGAACTCCGTGTCGTCGAGCGGCACGCAACGAATCGTCACGTTCAAATCCGCCTTGATTTGCGCTTCGACTTCCGCCGAGCCGTTCCAGTGGCAGAGCGCGAAGCCGCCGTGCACTTCCGGCTTGTTTTTGTTTTTCGGCGTGAAAAATTCGTAAAATTCTTCCTTCGTGTTGATTTCGCGCATGTTGTCGGCGCGGAATTTTTTCGCACGCGCAAGCAGATTGTCCTGAATTTCCTGAAGTTTCTGCGGGAGCGTGGCAACAAATTCGTCGCGCGGGAACGCCGCTTTTTCGCCCGTGTCGCGGCGCCCGACAAAGACTTTGCCTTCGGCAATGTCGCGCGCGCCGACTTCGACGCGCAGCGGAATGCCTTTTTTAATCCAGCCCCAAGTTTTTTCGCCGCCGCGCAAATCGCGGTCGTCGATGGAAACGAGAATCGGACGTCCGTCGTAGCGTTGCGCGAGAATGTCTTTTTTCAAGGCTTCGCAGTAGGCGAGCACTTCGCCGCGTTGCGCGGGATCGCGATAAATCGGGAGAATGACGACGTGTTGCGGCGCGAGGCGCGGCGGAACGACCATGCCGTCGTCGTCCGCATGCGTCATAATCATGCCGCCGATGAGGCGTGTGGAAACGCCCCACGATGTTGTCCACGCGTGTTGAAGCATTCCCGCTTCGTTTTGGAACTGAATGTTGCAGCTCTTGGCAAAATTTTGCCCGAGGAAGTGAGACGTTCCCGCCTGAAGCGCCTTGCGGTCCTGCATCATGGCTTCGATGCAAAGCGTATCGACGGCGCCCGGGAAGCGTTCCGACGCGGTTTTGTGTCCGCGAATGACGGGCATCGCCATGTAGTTTTCGGCAAAATCCGCATAAACGTCGAGCATCTTGCGGGTTTCTTCTTCGGCTTCTTCGGCGGTGGCGTGAACGGTGTGTCCTTCCTGCCAGAGAAATTCCGCCGTGCGCAGGAAGAGGCGCGTGCGCATTTCCCAGCGGACGACGTTTGCCCATTGATTGACGAGGATCGGCAAGTCGCGGTAGCTCTGCACCCACTTGGCGTAAGTCGCGCCGATGATGGTTTCCGACGTCGGGCGCACGATGAGCGGTTCTTCGAGTTCGCCCGCGGGAACGAGCTTGCCGCTTTCGTCGGCAGCGAGGCGGGAATGCGTAACAACGGCGCATTCTTTAGCGAAACCGTCTACGTGCTCGGCTTCTTTTTCGATGAAACTTTTCGGAATAAACAGCGGGAAATACGCGTTCACGTGGCCCGTCGCCTTAAACATCGCGTCGAGGTCGCGCTGAATATTTTCCCAAAGCGAATAGCCCCACGGTTTGATGACCATGCAGCCGCGCACCGGCGAGTTTTCGGCGAGATCGGCGGCCTTGACGACCTGTTGATACCACTCGGGATAATCTTCGTCCCGACGCGGAGAAATAGCGGTTTTTGCAGCTTTAGCGCACATAATTTTTTAATGAAAAACAGAGAAAAATTTCAAAATGAAAAGTTTACTCGCGTTCCCGCGTAAACGCAAGTTTCGGCTTAATCTTTCAACTCGGCGGAGATGCGCATGGAGCAGAAATCCGGACCGCACATGGAGCAGAACGCGGCTTTTTTCGCCGCATCGTGCGGGAGCGCCTCATCGTGGAGGCGGCGTGCGTGCTCCGGATCGAGCGAGAGCGCGAATTGGTCTTCCCAGCGAAACTCGAAGCGGGCGCGGGAAAGCGCGTTGTCGCGGTATTGCGCCGCCGGATGCCCTTTTGCCAAATCCGCCGCGTGCGCCGCGATTTTGTAGGCGATAACGCCGGCGCGAACGTCTTCGCGGTTCGGCAAGCCGAGATGTTCTTTCGGCGTAACGTAGCAGAGCATAGCGCAACCGAACCAACCGATGAGCGTCGCGCCGATGGCACTGGTGATGTGGTCGTAGCCGGGCGCGATGTCGGTTGTGAGCGGTCCGAGCGTGTAAAACGGTGCTTCGTGACACCAGTCGAGCTGGTTTTGCATATTCGCGCGAATGAGTTGCGCGGGAACGTGCCCGGGACCTTCGTTCATGACTTGCACGCCGTGCTCCCAAGCGCGCTTAGTCAACTCGCCTTGCGCTTTGAGTTCGGCAAATTGGGCTTCGTCGTTTGCGTCGGCAATAGAGCCGGGGCGCAATCCGTCGCCGATGGACACGCCGATGTCGTAAGCCGCCATGATTTCGCAGATTTCGTCCCAATGTTCCCAGAGAAAATTCTCCGCGTTATGGCGTTGGCACCATTTCGCCATGATGGAACCGCCTCGGGAGACGATGCCGGTAACGCGGTTGGCGACGAGCGGCACGAAGTCTTTTTTCACGCAGGCGTGAATCGTGAAATAATCGACGCCTTGCTCGGCTTGTTCGATGAGTGTTTCGCGGAAAATTTCCCAGTTGATTTCCTCGCTTTTTCCGCCGACTTTTTCTAACGCTTGATAAATCGGAACGGTGCCGACGGGAACGGGGCAATTGCGCAAAATCCATTCCCGCGTGGCGTGAATGTTTTTCCCCGTGGAAAGATCCATCAGCGTGTCGCCGCCCCAGCGGCACGACCAGCGCATTTTATCGACTTCTTCTTCAATGCCGGATGCGATGGCGGAATTTCCGATGTTGGTGTTGATTTTGACCAAAAAATTCCGCCCGATAATCATCGGTTCGGCTTCCGGGTGGTTGATATTGGCAGGAAGAATCGCCCGCCCGCGCGCGATTTCCGAGCGCACAAATTCCGGCGTGATTTCCTGCGGGATCGCCGCGCCGAAACTTTCTCCCGGGTGCATGAATCCGAGGTTTTGGCGCGGGGATTTTGCGATTTCGTCGCGCGCAGCCTGCAACTTCATATTTTCGCGGATGGCGACAAATTCCATTTCCGGCGTAATGATGCCGCGCTTGGCGTAGTCCATTTGCGTAATGTGCGCACCCGGCTTGGCGCGGTAAATTTTGCGGTCGCCGCGGTCGAACTGCTCGACGTGGCAGGCGGTTTTGACTTCGGGAACGGTGTAGCTTGCGGGAACGGCTTCGACGTCGCCGCGTTCCAGAATCCACGGCGTGCGCAGGGCGGGAAGTCCTTTGCGAATGTCTTTGTGAAAGGCTTCGTCGCCCCACGGACCGGAGGTATCGTAAACGCGGACGGGAGCGTTTTCGTGCAAAATTTCTCCGCTACGGGAACGTGTCGGCGAAAGCGAAATTTCGCGCATCGGCACGCGAATGTCCGGACGCGAGCCTTCGACATAAATGCGGCGGCTTTGCGGGAATGCCGCATGGATTTCATGTTTTTTTTCTTCGGATGTGTTTGGCATAACAGAAAAATTTTTGTGCGACGATATATGTCCGAAAATCCTCACGCAAATTGAATTTCTTCGAGTTTGAAATGCGTGTTATTCCGGGCTCGGTGCCGGTTTCTCTTTTATCAGGAACAGGAGAAGCGTTCGATAAGCCAAACGATTCCCGCTGCAAAGCCGAGATAAAGCCACAGAAAGGGAATAAGTAAAATTCCCCAAAAGGTTGTTGCAAGAAAAGTAGAACAGACAACAAGAAGGAAAATAAATGTTCCGCCGAAAGAATGTCCGTTGGCGGCGTAGAGCAAAAACGCGAATCCGAACGACCACAAAAAGGCGAAATAATGCAACCATGTTGCGTCGCCGTATTCTGTGACGAAAAACGGCATCACCGGTCCCGGAAGCATCGCACAAAACAATAAAACCGCCAGAATTGCCGCTGTCCCGCGCGAGCTGCGGCGAGCGATGAACGCAAGCCACGGGAACGCCAAAAAGCTGTAACCGAACAATGTCATTTTATCTGCGGCGCGGCGGGAAATTTACGAAGAGGCGAGAAGCTCGCGGGCGTGCGCAAGCGCGGCGGGCGAGCGGCGGTCGCCGAGCATGCGGGCAAGTTCGTCTTCGCGGGAACGCGCGTCGCCGTCGAGTTGCGCGATTTTGATTTTCGTCGTCGTGTCGTCCTGCGTTTTGGTGACGCAAAAATGATGTTTGCCGAGCGCGGCGACTTGCGCCAAGTGCGTGATGCAGAAAACCTGATGCGTGCGCGCCACTTCGGCAAGCTTGCGGGCAACGTGCACGGCGATTTCGCCGCCGACGTTTGCGTCGACTTCGTCGAAAACGAGCACGGGCGTTGAGTCGGCTTCGGCGAGCATCGCTTTGAGCGCGAGCATAACGCGCGCGGTTTCGCCGGCGGAGGCGATTTTGTTGAGCGGAAGCAAATCCGTTCCCGCGTTCGGAGAAAAAAGGAAAGCACAATCCGTCGTTCCCGTTTCGGAAAGCGTTTTCGTTTCCGTAAGCCTGACGGCGAGGTCGGCTTTTTTGAAACCGAGTTCGACGAGAATTTTTTGCGTTCCCGCGGCGAGTTTTTTCGCGGCGGCAAGGCGGGATTTGTGAAGCGTTCCCGCGAGCAAACGTAATTCTTTTTCAATTACATCGGCTTGCGCCTGCAAGCGAGCGAGCGTTCCCGCGACATCGCTTTGCCGCTCGATACGCAGGGCGAGCGCGTCGCGTTTGGCGCGGACGCTTGCGGCGTCCGGTCCGTATTTGCGGCGCAGCTCGAGCCACGCGTTCATGCGCTCGGAAATTTCGGCGGCGGTTTCGGGATCGGCTTCGGTTTCGCCGAGCAAAGCGGCGTATTCGGCGCGCAGGTCTTCGGCTTCGATGGCAAGCGAATTGGCGCGCGAGGCGAGATTTTCGGCGGCGGGAACGATGGCGGAAATTTCTCCGGCAAGGCGCAGAATCTGCGGGAACGTGTTCGCGAGCCCGTCGTCGCCGAGCGCGGCGTCGATGCCGCCAAGCAGCGACTGCAGTTCCTGCGCGTTGGCGATTTTGGCGAAATCGTTTTCGAGTTGCTCAATTGCTTCGTCGGCGAGGTCGAGGCGATTCATCGCATCAAGTTGAGACTGTGCGAACGCGATTTCGTCGGGCGACATTTTTTCCTGCGATCGAATGGCTTCGATTTCGGCGAGCAGGTTTTTCCAGTCGCGAAAACGGGCGGAAAATTTTTCGAGTGCGGGAACGTTGCCGGCGAAGAGGTCGAGAATTTCGAGCTGATATTTTTCGTGAAAAAGTTTTTGCGGTTCGCCGGGTCCGTGAAAATCAATCCAGGTTTCGCCGAGTTCGGAAAGTTGCGCGAGCGTGGCAAGCGCACCGTTGACGCTAATGCGCCCGGGCTTGGCAATGTGGATCGTGCGCCGCAAAATGAGTTGCCCGTCTTCGCAGAGCGGGAGCGCGAGTTTTTCCAAAACCGCATCGGCGGGAACGGGATTTTCGAGCGCGACGACGGCTTCGATTTCACAGGATTCCGCGCCCTTGCGAATGACGGTTTTGGAGACGCGATTGCCCGCGAGAATCGCCAGCGCGCCGAGGAGCACGCTTTTGCCCGCGCCGGTTTCTCCGGTAACGACGTTGAATCCGCCGTCAAATTCAAGCTCGACGGCGTCCATCAGCGCAAGGTTTCGGATTTTCAAAAATTGAAGCATGGCAAAGAGTTTAAGGCTTTTGGGCTGTTCGATAAATGTCGAAAAGTTCGCGAGTTCGAAAGTTTTATTGTTTTGCACGCGAAATACGCATCGGTTGAAGCGGGATTCGGCAAATTTCTGTTTTCAAAATAAAAGAATCTCAGTATGATTCTACGCAACCTCTCAGCACCCTTACCCGATGAAAGCTTTACTCCAAGAAATCAGCAAAAAACGGATTCTCGTAATCGGCGACGTTATGCTCGACCACTACATTCACGGCGACGCGACGCGCATTTCGCCGGAAGCTCCCGTTCCCGTGGTAAATGTCATGCGCGACCGCTCGGTTGCGGGCGGAGCCGCCAATGTCGCGCTGAATATCCGCTCGCTCGGTGCGGCGGCGGTGCTTTGCGGGCTTTACGGAAAAGATTCCGCCGGAGCGGACTTGGAAGAAATTCTTCAAAAAAACGCGGTTGCGTTCCCGCGTGCATTTTGCCGTGAAGGCGTTCAAACGATTATTAAATCTCGCGTCGTTGTGCGCAATCAGCAGTTGTGCCGCATTGACCGCGAGCAAGCTCCGTCGGCATATAAACTTGATGCGCCGGAAGTGCGCGCCGCCTTGCTCGACGAAGTCAACCGCGCGGACGCCGTTATTGTTTCCGATTACGCGAAAGGCGCGATTGATATGGAATTGCTTGCGAGCGTGCTTGCCGCCGCCGAAAAACGCGGCATTCTCGTTTCGCTCGATCCGAAACCGCGCCGCCGCCTTCCGTTTGAAAATATCGGGCTGATTACGCCGAACCGCAACGAGGCGATTGAGCTTGCCGATATCGGAAACGAAATCTCGGGAACGGAGTTTCCCGCAAAGGAAATTTGCCGCCGCATTTGGGAAAAACATCACCCGAAACTCTTGGTCGTTACGCTCGGCGCGGACGGAATGCTTCTTTCCCGCGAAGGAAAAGTGGAGAAACTGATTCCGACGTATGCGCGCGAAGTTTACGACGTTTCCGGCGCGGGAGATACCGTGATTGCCTCGCTGACAATGGCTTTGGCGGCAGGCGCGGACTTGGAAACGGCGGCGCATTTCGCCAACACGGCGGCGGGAATCGTCGTGGCAAAATTCGGAACGGCAACCGTTTCTCCCGAAGAAATTCTTGCTTTCGGCGACGCTTAAAAGGCGTTCCCGAAGCAAGAAATGTCATTCCCGAAAAATCACTCCCGAAGAGAATTTTTAAAGCAACTCGCATTCGTCGGTGCGGGCGCGGCGGCGTTCCCGAGTGCGCTTGCCGCCTTGTCCGATGAAAACCCGGTAAAACAAAGTAGCGTTTCCGGTAGCGAAGAAAAGCCCGCTTTCGAGATGCGTTCCCGCGCGCCGGGCGTGAAATCCGTTTTAAATTTGAAGACGGAGCCTGTTGAAACGGTGCGCGTCGGAATTATCGGGCTCGGGCATCGCGGGCTCGGGAGTTTTTCCCGAAGCAGGAGCGTTCCCGGCGGAAACGGCGTTTACCGGGGATTGCTCGGTGAAATTTTGAAAATTCCTTTTGCTCGCGTATCCGCAATTTGCGATACAAGTTATGAGCGCACAAAAGAAGCGGCGGAAATTTGCCGCCGGAGGCGTCCGGACGTTCCCGCGCCGAAAATTTTTTCCGGAACGGAAAGCACATGGGAAACTCTTTGCGAGGAGGAAAACATAGACGTTATTTTCATTGCGACGCCGTGGCGGTGGCATGCGCCGATGGCGATTCGGGCGATGGAATCCGGTAAGCATGCGTTTGTCGAAGTTCCCGCTGCGCTCACGCTTGAGGAATGCTGCTCGCTCGTCGATACCTCGGAGCAAACCCGGAGACATTGCGTAATGCTCGAAAACTGTTGCTTCGGAGATGAAGAAATGTTTGTGCTGAACATGGTTCGGAGCGGCGTTTTCGGGAAATTAACGCACGCGGAATGCGCGTATATTCACGATTTGCGGGCAATGCTTTACCGGGAAGGCTCAGAGGGCGACTGGCGGCGGGAATATCACAAAACGCTTAACGGAAATCTTTACCCGACACACGGTCTCGGTCCCGTGTGTCGATATTTTGGCGTGAATCGCGGCGACGCATTGGATTTTCTCGTTTCGATGAGCGCGCCGGAAGCGGGGCTTTCTTCGTTTAGAGATAACGAAACGAGGCGCGGCGGGAACGCAATGCGGGAACGTTTTTCGAACGAAAAATACGCTTGTGGCGACGTCAATTCCACGCTGATAAAAACGGCACGCGGGCGCACCATTCTTCTCCAGCACGACGTGGTTTCTCCGCGCCCGTATTCCCGCATAAATTTGCTGACGGGAACGGAGGCAACTTTTGCCGGATTTCCGCCGAGGCTCGCGCTCGATTTTCCCGAAAAATATGACCTTGAGCCGAGTTATAACGACGAAGACGGCGGGAACGCACGCGGCTGGCTCGATGAGCGGAATTTTTCAAAAATGCGGCATTTGTTCCGCCCGGAAGCTTGTCCGCTTCCCGGAAAAGGCGGGCGCGGCGGCATGGACTACGTGATGTGTTTTCGTCTGCTTGATTGTATCCGCCGCGGCATTACACCGGAACTTACGGTTTACGATGCGGCGGCGTGGAGCAGTATCGTCGAGCTTTCGACGCAATCGGTGAGCCTCGGTTCCGCGCCGGTTCGGATTCCGGATTTTACGCGCGGCGATTGGTGCGCATTTCCCGCTGTTTGAGATTCCATAAAAAACTTGGCGTTTCGTCGGCATTGCTTACAATTTTCCTCCGGAAAAAAGAAGCAATGCTTTCGCTATTTCAGGAAATAAATACTGCGTTCCCGTGGTTTTTCACGGGTGCGTTTTTTGTGTCGGGCGCAATCGTCGGAAGTTTTTTAAATGTTTGTATTTTCCGCATTCCCGCCGGCGAAAGCGTGGTGGTGCCGGGTTCGCACTGCGCTTGCGGGAAACCGATTCCGCTGTGGCTGAACGTGCCGATTTTGGCGTGGTTTTTTTTGCGGGGAAAAGCCGCTTGTTGCGGGAGGAAAATTTCTCTGCGTTATCCTGCCGTAGAGTTGTTGACGGCTGTGATTTTTGCCGCGTTGTGGCATTGCTTTGCGTGGCAGATTGCCGTTCCCGCGATGATTTTTTCGGCGTTCGCAATCGTGCTTGCTTTTATTGACTGGGACACGATGTATCTGCCGGATTGCGTGAACGCGCCGTTCGTGCTCGCCGGGCTGTTTTGTGCGGCGGCGTTCCCGCAAATGTCGGGCGAGGAAACCGTTTTCGGTAGTCTTTTTGCTTCTTTAATCGGCTTGGGTGTCGGCTCAATGACGGCGTATTGGTTCCGCTACTTCGCGTCGCTGGTTTTCCGGCGGGAAGCGATGGGCGAGGGCGACGTGATTTTGCTCGGCGGCATCGGCGCGTTTCTCGGCTGGCAGGGGGCGCTGTTCGCGTTCTTCTTTTCCTCGTTTATCGGGCTTTTTGCAGTCTTGATGATGCGGATTTTTTCAAAAAAGAAAAAAGCGAAGCCGGAAGGCGGGGACGAAGATGACGGTTCTGCGCTTCCGCTCGGACCGTGGCTTTTGATTGCCGCTGCCGTTTACTTTGCCTGCGGACAAAAAATTATCGAGGCGTTTTTCTGCTTCGCCGGGAACGTTTGATGTTGTCGGCTTCCGTTTTCTCGCCGCTTATTTTTGAATGAGTCGTCGCGTTCCCGTCGGCGGAGGAAGCGGCGGAATGTTGCTCCCCGGCTTTGTGATTTACCGCGTGATGTCCGAGAGGCGTTTCGCCTGATTGTGGGCGATCGGTTTCCACTCCACTTTTTTGAAAATGGCGGTAATTGCAATCGGCAGGTAGGTGAGCATGAAAACGGGGAACGTGAATGTATAGAAAATTTTCTTTACGTTCCCGCAGTGAATTTTTTTCCATTGCGTTGCCGTGGTAACGGCTCCGATGATCCAAAGCGTGCCGTAAATTCCGGCAAAAGTCAGGATTAAGCTCGTGAGAATTTTCCCGATTTCCCAATCGAAGATGAGACCGAAAATCGTGCCGACGGCGCAATTAATCAGCGTCAGAATGCTTAGCACGAGTGCCGGCATAATCGTCATCGTCATGTCGTAGCAGGACGCAAATTTGTCCGAGAAAATATTTCTCATGAGCACGTTCCCGTATTTGCCCCAAACCTGAATGTAGCCTTTTGCCCAGCGCAGGCGTTGGCGCCATGATTGCGCGAAGGTAACCGGCTGTTCGTCGTAAAGTTCGGCGTCTTTGGCGTAGCCGATTTTTCGTCCCTTTACGACATTGTAGACGGTAAATTCAATATCTTCCGTGAGCAGGAAAAATTTCCATCCGCCGACTTCGCGCATGATTTTTGACGAGAACGTAAAACCCGTTCCCGAAACTGCGCAACTTGAGTTCATCAGCATTCGCGAGTGGTTCAAATATTCGCTTTCGCGTAAAAACCAAAGCGCGTAGCCGGCGGTAATCCAGTTGTCGCCGTAATTTTTGGAATTGCGGTAGCTGGTGATGACTTCGTAGCCGTCGGAAAAGGTTTTGTTGATTTCTTCGATGTAGTGCGGATCGAGCACGTTGTCCGCATCAAAAATCATATAAGCGTCGAAATGCGCGTCCCCGTAATCGGCGACGATTTTTTCGTAGAGAAAATCCAGCGCGTAGCCTTTGCCGACTTTTTCCCGGTTCGCGCGCTCGTAGACGACGGCTCCGTTTTCCTTGGCAACGGCGGCGGTTTTGTCCGTGCAATTATCGGCGATGACAAAAACCGTAAAATTTTCGCGGGCGTAAGTTTGTTTGTTCAAACTTTCCAAAAGAATCGGCAAGACCGCCTCTTCGTTGCGAGCGGAAATGAGCACGGCAAAGCGGTGGTCGCGCGTCGGCTTGTGCGCTTTGTCTTTGCAAAAAAACGGAACCGCGATATAGAAAAACTGATACAGGTAGCAGACCAGAAACGTTACGCTCAGCAACAGATTGATTGCCACAAAAATTTCTCCGGAAGAGAGAAAATCAGACTGAATTTCCTGTGTCATAATTGTAAGAAAAGCGAACGGACGTTCTTTAATTCCGTTCAGTGGAATTATCCGCATTTATGGCGGCAAATGTCAATTTTGAGTTTGTGTGTTTCGGGGATTTCAAAAATCCGCTTTCGGGAAGCCGTCGCGTGTTTTTACGGTTTGCGATTGCCGACGGGAACGCTAAAATTTCCGCACGATTTTTTTGTTCCCGAAATCTTTTTTATATGAATTTATTTGCAACATCCCGAAACACGCTGTCGCTTTTCACCCTCTTGGCGGCGGGAACGCTTTCTTTCTCATCCGCGCTCGCGGAAGGAACCCGCGAACAAATTTCCGTTTCGGACGAAGCCGGCTTGCGCGCCGCTCTTTCCGAAAAATACCAGCTGGACGGAACCACCGAGGAAAAGGATAAAATTTACCACGATAACGCCGACATCACCCTTGCGGGCAACATCACCGTTGATACGACGCGCACTCAAACGGAGGAAATCAAGGACGCCGACGGCAACGTTACGGGAACGCAAAACATCACCTACGCGGACAACGCAATCTCCGTTTCGGCGACGGGCTGCAAACTTTCCGGCGCGGGATTTACGATTTCTTCGAGAGAAATTTCTTCCGACGTCAAGGGCTCCGGCGACCTGTTTTTTCTGAGCGGAACTTCGCTTTCCGTTGAAAATATTAAGTTCGCGGGAACGTCAGACGAAACGAAGAAAACCGGGCGCGTTTTTATAACGGGCAATTCCCTGTTCTCGACGATTAATATCGGGGCGGGAACATCGTTTGAAAACCGCCGTCTCGTTGCAGACGAATTTACGAATTACCGTGCGCAGGGCGGCGCGCTTGTTTCCGCGCACATTATGGACGAGATTAAGCTCGAGTCTGCGACTTCCGGGAACGTGGTGTTTCGCGGGAACGTCGCTCACGGCGGCGCGGAAAATTTTGCGGGCGGCGGCGCGGTTTCCGCGTCCGGGCTTCTCGCCGTTTCCGGTTCCGGCGAAACCGTTTTTGAAAATAATTCTGCCGTTTCCGAAAAAGAAACGGCGGCGGGCGGCGCGATTTTTATCGTCAACGCAAGCCTGAACAAGGACGGTTCGCTGAGCTCAAGTTCCGTTTATCCGGACAGCGTTACCGATGAGACCGGGCAAAAGAAATTCGGATTGCAGGTTGCCGCAACAACGCTGAATTTTTCCGGAAATTCTGCAACGGGCGCGAATGCACAAGGCGGCGCGGTTGCCGTTTCCGGCGGTTATTTTGACGCGACAAACGGAAACATCACATTTTCCGCCAACCAAGCGCGAAGCACGGTTTCCGGCGGAAAAGCTTTCGGCGGTGCGCTCCAACTCGGCGAAAACGCAAAAGCGAAATTTGACGCGGGAACGACGCTTCTTTTTGAAAATAACGCCCTTGCGCTCGGCGCCGAACAAAGCGTTGCCGGCGGCGGGGCAATCGTCCTTTCCGGCGCTTCGCTTTCGCTTGCGGGAAAAACTGATTTTAGCGGCAATAAAATTTCTTCGGACTTCGGCGGCTCCGCGCTTCTCGGCGGCGCGTTTTATATTACGGGAACGCAGGAAACCGTGACGAAGCCGGACGGCACCAAAGAAAAAGTTCACACCGCGCAGGCGACGCTTGCGGGAACGCTGAGCTTTACCGGGAATCGCGTTTCCGCAAGCGGGCTTTCGGCGGAAAAAACAACGGGAACGACGTCGAATCCGAAAACGGAAATTGTCGAATCTTCCGCTCAGGGCGGCGCGCTCGCGCTTGTCGGCGGGAAAGTCATTTCCGGCGAAAATTTGACCTCAATCGCGTTTTCCGAAAATTCCGTTTCCGGAAAAACTTTTGCGCAGGGCGGCGCGCTTGCTTCGCTCGACAAAATCACGGAGCTTTCGCTGAAAACGTCCGGCGAATTTGTTTTTGAAAACAACAAGGCTACGCTTCTCGCGCTCGCTTCCGGCGAGACTCAAACGGAAAATCTCGTTCCCGCCGCGCAGGGCGGCGCAATTTACGTTGCTGCGGGAACGCTTGATTTGGCTTCCGCGGGAACGTTGAATTTTTCCGGAAACACGGCGAACGCTTCCGCGCAAGATGATGCGCTTGCCCAAGGCGGCGCGATTTTCCAAAGCGGCGGAAAACTCACGCTCGGCGCGGCGGATTTTTCGAAAAACAGCGTTTCCGCACGCATTGCGCAGGGCGGCGCAATCTATGCCGCGGGCGGCGAAATGAATTTTAACGACGCCAAGTTTTCTCTGCAAAACCACGCTCTCGCGGGAACGGATGCTTTCGCGCCGGGAACGACTTTTGCGCGCGGCGGCGCGATTTTTGCCGAGACTTCCGCTGTTTTGAATTTTTCGGGAACGACCCAATTTTCGACAAGTGCCGCACTCGCGGAATCCGCTTCCGGAGCGGACGCAAACGGCTTGCGTTCCGGCGCGGCGGGCGGCGCGATTTACTCGGCGGGAACGCTGACATTTGAAGACGTTTCTTTCGGAAACGGCTCGGCAACTGTCGCCGGCGACACTAACGGCGCGGCTTTCGGCGGCGCGGTTTATGTCGCGGGCGGAACGTTTTCCGCGAAGACTTTCTCCGCGAACAACATCTCCGCCGCCGCGTTGGGTGATGCTCACGGCGGCGCAGTTTACGTGGAATCGGCAGGAATTTTTGACGTTTCCGGAGATTTTACGGCAAGCGGAAATAAATCTCGCGGCGTCGCCGATGCGGCTCCGAAAAATGCGTCCGGCGGCGCCGTTTACTCGGCGGGAACGCTCCGCGTCGGCGGAAAATTTTCCGTCGGCGGAAATGCGGCGGCGGGAACGGATTCGGCATCCGGCGGCGCGATTGCCGTTGCGGGCGGAACATTTTCCGTGAACGGAAATTTTGATCATGAAATCACGAATAATTCCGTGACGGCGAGCGGCGCAGACGGCGTTGCGCGCGGCGGCGCGATTTCCGTTGTCGGCGGCACTTTCCGCCAAACAGCGGGAACGCTCGCACTTTCCGGCAACACGGCAAGTGCGAGCGGCGCAACGGGGAAAACTTTTGGCGGCGCAATTTATCTTGCCGGCGGGAACGTCGAACTCGCAAACGCGACGATTGAAAGTAACACCGCAACGCTCGGCAGCGCGGTTTTTGTCGACGCCGGAACGAAAACGGCGAGCACGCTGAAAATTTCCGGGAACTCTCTAATTTCCGGAAACGCGAACGGCGACGGAATTTACGTCGGCGTTGCGACGGGAACGGAAGCGAAATCCGTTGTATCCGTGATTTTCGATACAAAAGCAAAGCTGACGCAAAACGAGGACGAAAGCGTCTCGCGCACGGAGATCGAAACTGCGACGCTCGCCGATAAAATCACGGTTGCCGGCGGCGCGGAGCTGGTGCTGACGAAAACGGGTGCGGGAGATTTGACGCTCGGCGAAATTTCCGCAAGCGGGAACGCCGAAAAAATTTCGATGAATTTCGAAGGCGGAAAAACGACGCTTGGCGGCGCGGTTTCTTCGCTTGAAAAAATGACGCTTGCGAGCGACGCGGAAGTTTCGCTTCAAAAAGAACTCGCCGGCTACAAAACGGCGGAAATTGCGGGGCAATTCAACGTTGCCGGAGCCGACGCCGTTTGGAATTTTAATGCAGATTCCGAAACAACGCTCGCGGGAACGCTTGCTTTTGACGGAGCGAAAGCGAAAATTTCCGGCGCGGCGAAAATTTCCGGCGCGGGAACGTTTTCCGTGAAAAACGGCACGACGTTTAATTTTGCGGACGCTTCGGCGAGCCTGACGGTGGCGCAACTTTCCGTCGGTGCGGGAACGCTTACACTCGACGGCGCGGGAACGCTTAATGTTACGGAAAAACTTATTTTCACCGAAGCGGGAAGCGCGGAGATTGCGCTCGCGAACGGCGCAACGCTCGGCATTGTCGACCTTGCCCGCACGGCAAAAGGCGACGTTTTCGCGAAAATTTCCGGCACGGGGAAACTTGTGCTTTACACGGAAGCAAGCGCAACGGAGCCGCCGACGAAAATTTCTTTTTCGGAATTTTTTGAAAAATTTAAGGACGAAACAACCGGAGAAGAAACGACGACGGCTTACAAGGGAAGTTTTGAAATCGCAGCTTCCGTGAAAGTGGACGCCGGGATTTCCGTTTCCGAAGGAGTAACGCTTAAACTCGCGCCCGATTCTCAAGCCGCCGGGAAGAAAAATATTTTGCTCCAAGGCGGCACGCTTTTAACCGAAAGCGGAAAAACGCTGGGGCTCGAAACGTTCACGGTGAGCGGGAACGCCAAATCCGTGCTCGGCACCGCCGGCGAAAACCAAAGCTTCAAAATGCTTGAAGTGACGGAAAACACCACGGATGAAAACGGAAATCCGATTACAAAAACGGAGACGAAGTCTCTCACGCTTTCCGGTGAGCTCGAAATCACGGAGTCGACGATCTTTGTCGGCGCGGCGAATTTCGCCGGAAACACGGGAGCGCTTTCCGGAGCGGGAACGCTTCAGGGCGATGTTTCCGGCACGGGAACGATTTCGCTCGCGGAAATTGACGGGAACGTCAACGTCTCCAACGGCACGACGATGACAATGAGCGGAGCGACCGCAGTTTCCGGTGACGTGAATATTTACTACGGCGCGGCTTTGCCGGCAACGCGTGCGGCGGGAACAACGGCGAACGCGACGCTGAAGCTTGCCGCCGGAGCGAAAGTTTCCTCCTCAAATATTTATAATTACGGACGCATTTTCGCCGACAATGAAACGGAGCTTTCCGGAAACATTGTCAACGCGGGAACGCTCATCGTAAATAAAGATTCGACGCTAAAAATTGCGGACGGCTCAAGCTTTACGAACGGAAATACGGCGGGATCTCTCGCGGGAACGATTGATCTTACGGCGTTTAACAGCGCGATTGATTTCTCCGCAATTGCCGATGAAACAAAAATCACGCTCAACAACGGTGTTGTGCGCATTGACGCGACAAAGCTTGTCGCCAAGGATGCGCTTCCGGTTTTAGGAATCGAAGACGAAACGATTTTTGAAAATTTAAAAATCGAAGATGTCGGAAACTACTCGCTTTCGGATCGTTTTGTGTGGGACGCGGCGGCGAAAGAACTGATTTTCCTCGGGCTCAACGGAGAAAATTTCCACGGCACGCTCTACGGCGACTTGCAAAGAGAATCGCTGAATGCAACTTACGATTTCATGCGCCAAACGCTTGTGCGCGGCGGCTCACGCACGCTCACGCCGGAACTTTACGGCGCGTATAAACTGCAATCGCCTTACATGCGCGGCTACATTGAAAAAGTGCGTCAGCGCGGCGGCGAAGTTTCCGCGCAGCTTGAAGCCAAGCGCAAGGAGGAATTGGCGATGGCGGAAAAACTCAACGCGCGTACGGTCAATTTTTGGGCGCAGGGAAATGCGTTTTTCGGCGAACAGCGGGAACGCAAAGGTTTTGACGCTTACGACTCCGAACGCATCGGCGCGCTTGTCGGCGCGTCCGTGCCGTTTGAAAAATGGGAGCTCGGACTCGCGGTTACCGGAAGCGAGGAAAATTACGACATGCGCGCCGATACGCGCCACGAGGCGGAAATTTCCGCTTACGGTTTGTCCGGCTACGCATTTTATAAAAACGATTGGTTCGATTGGACGGCGGGAACGGCGGGAATGTTTTTCTCGGCAGATTCTACGCGCGGCGAATATTCCGGAGATTTCGACGGTTGGCGCGTGGGCGTGATGACGGAGTTCGGGGCGACGCTTCGGGCACAAAGCTGGCTCGCTCTTCGCGCTTTTGCCGGGCTTTCCGCCGCGTATTCGCACGTCGGTTCGTTTAGCGAAAACGGAGGCGAGGGCGCGCTTTCCGTCGATTCTGACGGCGTCGCCGGCGTGCGCGGGAACGTCGGGATTTCTTCCGCGTTTTTGCTCAGCGATACTTTGCAACTGAAATTGCGCGCGGCGTGGCTTGTTGATTTCGGTAACGATACTTGCTCGCTCGACGCTTACATGCCGGGAACGCGCACGGAATACGTGATTGATTCCCGCGAAAACGAAACGTCCGCATTGGAAGCGGGCGCATCGCTGAATTGGGCATTTTCGGAATGCACGGAAGTTTTCGTGGATTACACGGGAACGGTGCGTGCGGGCGAGCGCGACAACGCGGTTTCCGTCGGGCTCAATTACTTTTTCTGATCGAAAAACGGCGCGGGAAGCGATAGAAAATCGGCTCGCGCGGTTTTTCTTCTTTCTGATTTTTGTTTTCTCCACCATTTCTCCTCAATATGAACGAGCTTAAAAAAGTTGTTTTTTTCGGATCGGACGCGATTGCGCTTCCCGTCCTGGAAACTTTGATCAGCGCGCCGTTGCGTGCGCTCGTGCGTATCGAGGCAATATATACGCAACCGGACAGACCGTCGGGGCGCGGGCAAAAAATTCAGCCCAACGCGATTGCGCAATGGGCGAAGGATTTTAAAATTCCGCTTTATCAGCCGGAAAAACTCGGAGAGGAAGATGTGGCGCGGCTCAAGGAAATCGGGTGCGACATCGGGCTTGTCATGGCTTACGGGCATATTTTGAAGCAGGACATGCTCGACGCGCCGACGCTCGGATTTTTCAATTATCATGCGTCGCTGTTGCCGCATTTTCGCGGACCTGCGCCGATTGAAGCGGCGATTGCAAGCGGAGACACGGGAACGGGTGTAACGTTGCAACGCATTGTTCCCGCGCTTGATCAGGGCGACGTTGTCGGAAGTGCCGTGATCCCGCTCGACAATGATTCCACGCGCGCGTCTTTGCGCGAGCGCATTTCCGAGGCTTGCACGTTTATCACGATAGACACGCTTCCGCGCATTATTCGCGGCGATGCGGAGCGCATTGTTCAGCCGGAAAAACATGCGTCCTACACGCGCAAAATTTCGCGTGCGGATTCGGCGATTGATTTTTCCGTTCCCGCGAAAATGATTGCGGCGCGAACGCGTGCGCTTTCTCCGTGGCCGGGGTGCACATTCCCGTTTAACGGAATGGAAATCAAGCTCGGGCACGTCGAAGCCGTGTGCGTTCCCGAGCTTGAGCCTGCCGCGCCCGGCACGGTGATGGCGTGGAAAAAGGGAGAGTTGCTTGTCGCGACCGGGAAGGATTTTCTGCAAATTCATTCTTTGCAACGCCCGGGCGGGCGCATGCTTCCGGCGCGGGATTTTCTCATCGGAATGAAAATTCCCACGGGAACGGTTTTGGAGAGCCGCGCGATGGTGCCGCTTGCCAAAAAAACGCCGTGGAAAAAATCGGAACTTCCGGTAAGGAACTGATTTTTTGTAAAAATGCCGAAGCCGCCGCCGAAAAAATATTTGCCGCGCGGAATCCGTATTTTGTTTGAAGATTCGGATTTGGTTATTATCGACAAGCCGGCGGGGATGCTGAGCGTTCCCGCGCGCTATGAGCCGGATAAAAATGCGCTTTCGCTGATGACGCATTTTTTTCGCAAGGGAAATCCGAAATCGAAGAAGGAACTTTTCGCCGTTAATCGGTTGGATCGCGAGACTTCCGGAATTTTGGTATTTGCTAAATCTTTTGCTTTCCGGGAAAAACTTCACGAGGCGTGGGACGAAGTCGAAAAAACGTATTTCGCCGTGGTTTGCGGGAATGTCGAAAAGGATTTCGGAATAATCGAATCTTGGCTTGTTGAGGACGAAAATTATCGCGTGCGTAGCGTTCCCGCTCCGCTTGCAACGGGCGAAAATGCGCTGGGTTCGCGCGCCCGCTTTGCCGCAACGCACTACGAGGTTTTGCGCCGTGCCGCGCGTTGGACATCGCTTCGCGTGCGCCTGTTGACCGGACGTAAAAACCAGATTCGCGTGCATTTTTCCGAGGCGGGACATCCGCTGATCGGCGATAAAATGTATGGACGCGGGAACGCTCCGCGCCTCGCCTTGCACGCGGAAAAACTGGCGTTCACGCATCCGCGCACGCGGGAACGCATCGAAATTACCTGCGAAATACCGCCGTTCTTTTTCGCATATGCTTCGTGAAGCCGGCGCAAAAAGCGTTGCCAATCGGCGGGATTTTGTCAGAATCTACGGCAGTTTTTCCCCATTTATTCACCCCTTAAACTCCACTCCCCTCATTTTTTATATTTTATGAAAAAACGCGGTTTTACACTCATTGAAATTCTCGTCGTTATCGCCATCATCGGCTTGCTTGCCGCGATTATGATTCCGGTTGCGGGCGGCGCTAAAGACGCGCTGACGAAGACAAAGTCAAAAGCCCGCTTTAACGAATGGGTAACGGCGGTCGAACAATACAAAATGACCTACGGATTTTATCCGACGCTCGGGCAGAATACGCCTTCCGGCTCCGATGCGCACTTCAACCTCGCGAACGGCTCCAACAGCGAGGCGTTTGTAAAATCCCTTTACGGAAAAGACCCGGAAACCGGGGACAAGCTGACCGGATCCGAGCGCACGAAATACAACCGCAAGGCAACGACGTTTTGCGAATTTTCCGGCGAAGATTTTACGCAGGCGAGCGGGGAAGTGGAGTTCGGAAAGCTTGTTGACGGTTTCGGGAACAACAATATTCATATCGTGATGGATACGACCGGGAACGGACGTGTCGAAATTCCCCAGCAATACCTGCCGAGCGATGCGACGGAGGATGAAAGCAACGAAAAAGGCATGCTCGGGCGCGTTATCATTTTCACATCCGAAAAAGACGGCGAGGACTACGAGTCCGTTTACAGCTGGCGTTAAGTTACGTTCCCGCACGGGAACGCAGAGAATTTCCATCTTTTTTTAACAAAAACAGAAAATATCCATGTTGCGCAGGGTTTCCGGAAAACGCGGTTTTACGCTGGTTGAAATTTTAGTGGTGATTGCCATCATCGGAATCGTCGCTTCGGTTATCGTCGGCTTGCGTCCGGGAAATCCGCGCGGCTTGGAAGATGCCCGGCGGATTATTTCGTCGGAATTTCGCGTGGCGCAGAGCAAGGCGTTGCTTGGCGGCAATCCGGACCGCGATCCCGCCGTGAACGAACGCTTCAACATTCGCGCGGGCGTGCTTATTCTCAACGAGCCAGATGATTTAGACCGCCATTTGCGTTTCGTTCAGCCGATTGTCGGCGGAACCGACAATGCGGATAAAACGAATATTGCCGATTATTACTGGTATGCCGCCGGGGAAGGCGTAACGCTCCCTCAGGGCGTTTACTTTGTGCCGCCGAATGCCGCCGGCGTGCGGACGAGGAGCGAGAACCAGCTTCTTGAAGGCAGTTCCGAAGTGCGAATTGATCCGGACGTTCGAGTCAAGGGACAAAAATTCGGCGAAGGAAAAAAAAGTTGGTATCTTTATTTGTTCGATTCTAACGGGCAAACCTATATGACGAAAGCGGTCGTGATGCTCGCGGAAGGACAAATTGACCCGTCGAACGGAGACGTGGATTTCGGAAAAGATCCCTTCGTTTCCGGCTTTGTTGTTCATCGTAGCGGTGCAATTTCGTTCACGCGAGATGATGAGGAAGCTTTGGCGGCAACGGAGGAATAACGAGCTCTCAGAATTGCGTATTTTGATTTTTACCGTAAAAAACATGAACATTTTAAAAAATAAACTGCGTTCCCGCAAAAAAGGGTTCAGCTTGGTCGAAGTTTTACTTGCGCTCGCCGTTTTGGGAATCGCGATGCTTTCCGTGATGGGGCTGATGAATGCGACGTTTGAAACCGTCAGCAAAAATGTGCTGACGCGGCAGGCACTCGGCGTTTATTCCTGCTTGGATCGTGCGTTGGCTTCCGTCGATGCGGTTGTTTTGCCGGACGGGAACGCTTTTGTGAAGTCCGACCAGATGACAAAGCCCTCGTTTGATTACGTTTACGATTGGCTTCAGGGAAAAACCGGAAAAAACTGGAACGACGCGCTTTTCCTCGTGTGCATTTCCCGCCGACTGAACCCGACGGACGATTCCGCGCCGCAAAATGTTCTTCAAATTATCAAATGCGAAAACGCTTCCGGCACGCCGACGCAGGCGGAATTGACGGATCTGAATTCAGAAGGTCCGGCGTATTTTATGCGGGTTTATTTGTCGCCGCAACTGGAAGGGCGCTATGTCGAGATGGACGCGAAAGGGGAAGTTTTGCCGACGCAGTATGCGGTCGGAAATTCTCTTCCGGCGAATGTTGACCGCTATGCGCTCCCGTATTTGCCGCTGACGGTGGACATTTATCCGTATTCGCCGGGTAGCGCGGAGTCCGAAGAACAAATTCCGGTGCTGACACAATTTCTTGTGGTTTCACGCTAAGCGTAAAGAGAGGAGCCCGTTCCCGAGATGATGAAAAAAAACGGAAAAAAAACTTTTCGCCGAGGCTTTACGCTGGTGGAGTTGATGGCGGCGACGGCGATCATGATTATTCTCGTGATGTTCGTGACGAATATCGCCATCAATATGTTGCGCGCTTACGATAAGACGATTTCTACACTTTCCACCAACGCGGATTCGAGTATGGTGCTCGATCCCGTTCAGGAGGATTTGCTTTCGGCGTCGATGCCCGATGACGGAAACTATTGGTTCGAAGTGCGCTACGAATCCGAAGTTTCCAACCTTGAAAAATACTCGGTGCCGGAATTTATGTTTTTCTCGCGCCCTCAGGATAGAGTGAGGCGGGAACGCGGTTCCAAGGAATTGTTGCAGGGCGATTTGTGCGCCGTTGCTTACAAAATTGAGCATAAGTCTCCGTTCGGTTCTAAAACTTCGTCCAACGCGGGTAACCTCGTCTACGGATTTTACAGAGCCGTTCTGAATGCGAAAGACACCTTTCAATACGCAATCCCGTATATTATCGGGCAAAAGGGCGAATCGGAAGCTTCCGGAATCCCTTCTAAATTTTGGAAGGGCGGCGAGCAAATTGAGGATCCTTCCGACGGGAAAAAATACAACGCCTCCGCATGGCGCTCGGAAATGCAAAATTTTCTTGTCGACGGGATCGTGGATTTTTTCGTGTTCTTTTGGTTTGACGATTTTACCGACGGAAAAACGAAAATCGCCGTCGTCAACAATTCCAAAATTGTCCAAAAATTGCGCGACGTTTACCCGGACACCACAATTGTAACATTTGACAAATCCCTTGTCGCAAGCGCGGGTTCCGTTGTTTTTGACGAAAATTTCGGTTCCAAAACCCTTGGCGCGCTACGCTCGATGGATGTTTCCGTTACGGTGCTCAGCCCGGAAGGAAAAGAGCTTTTGCAGGGCCTGCAGGAGCAACGCGGCTCGGGAGAAATCGAAACGGAAAGATTTAACGAAATCCTTCTTGAACACGGAGCAACGTTCTCGCGATCGTGCCCCATGTTCGGCGGGCGCTAAGCGGTAGCGGGAACGTCAGAATGCGTTCCCGCCGTTTTTTTTTGAAAAATGAATTTTCTTGCGATTGATTACGGAGCGCGCCGAATCGGTTTGGCTCACGGAGATTCCGAAATCGGAATTGCCATGCCGGCACCGGCGGCGGTGGAAGCGGAACCCGAAGCTCGTTTTTTACATATTGAAAACGAGATAAAAATGCGACGAATCGGGACGCTCGTTGTCGGTTATCCCGTTAATATGGACGGCTCGCACGGCTACAAAACGCGGGAGGTCGATGCGTTCATCGAAGAGCTGGAAAAGCGATTCGGCTTGCCTGTGATTCGGGTGGACGAGACGCTTTCCAGCTATGAGGCGGAATCCGGAATGTCCGCCAAGCGAAAGGGCGGGCGCGATGCGCGTTCGCGCCAAAAACACCGGGCTACGGGGGAAATTGATTCCCGTGCCGCCGCCGTGATTTTGCAGGATTATTTCAATTCAACATTCGGTTTTTAGCAGAACGATATTACGGTTCGGCGGGAACGCAAAAACGACTGCGTTCCCGCCGTATCCGGTAAAAAAACTTCGCGCTTGGCGTTAGTCTTTTCGCGTGAAAACGATTTTTCCCTTGCAGATGGTCGCGGCAACTTGCCCGCGCAGTTTGCGTCCGAGAACGGCGCAATTTTTTGAATTGGAGCGAAGATTTTCCGCATCGGGAATCCATTCCGAATTCGGATCAAAGATGACGACATCCGCATCTGAGCCGACCGAGAGCGTTCCCGCGGGAATACCAAGAATGCGTGCGGGCGCAACCGTCCATTTTTCGATAATTTGCGGGAGTGTCATGGCACCGCTGTGATAAAGTGCTTCGAGGGAAACGGCGAGTGCTGTTTCGAGCGAAATTACGCCGAAGGGCGCGTAGTCAAACTCGCAGTCTTTTTCCGTGGGCGTGCGGGGCGAATGATCGCTGGAAATTGCATCAATGGTGCCGTCTTTCAGCCCGTCGACGAGAGCCCGGCGGTCGCTTTCTTCGCGGAGCGGCGGATTAATTTTTTTGTTGGTGTCGTAATCACCGATGTCTTTGTCCGTAAGGAGCAAGTGTTGCGGCGAAACTTCCGCCGTGATTTTGGTTCCGAGCTTTTTTGCTTCGCGAATGAGTTCGACGGACCGCCCGGAGCTGATGTGTTGGAGATGCAGACGGGAACGCGTCGATTCGCTGAGTAAAATATCGCTGGAAACGACAATGTCTTCCGCCGCGCGCGGCAAGCCTCGAAGCCCGAGATGAAGCGATTCTGCGCCCATGTGCATCACGCCCGTTTGCGTCATGCTGGAATCCTGACAATGGTCGAAAACGGCAATGTCGAACATTTTGGAGTAATCGAGCGCGCAACGCATAATCTCGTTGTTGACGAGCCCGCCGACGGAGTCGGTAATAGCAACGCAGCCGGCTTTTTTCAAGGCTCCGATGGGTGCGAGTGATTCTCCTTTTCCGCCGAGCGTGATGTTGCCTGCGGGCAGGACGGAGATGCAGGCGTCGGCGTCGATGAGTTCTTTAACGAGGCGCACCGTTCCCGCGTTATCAATGCAGATGTTTTCATCCGGCGTGCAAACGATGGTGGTAAATCCGCCAGCCGCCGCCGCCGCCGTTCCCGAGGCGAATGTTTCCCGCGCCGTTTTTCCCGGCTGGTAAATGTGCGCGTTCAAATCCACAAGCCCCGGGGCAACAACTTTCCCCGATGCGTCCAAAATCTGCGCCTGAGCTTCCTGTTCGGCAGTGAGTTCGGCGACGATTTTACCGTGAGCAATCGCGATGTCGCCGACACGTTCCCGTCCGTTGGCGGGATCAATGATAAGTCCGTTTTTGACGAGAATAAAATCCGGGTGTTCCATAAATCAGTTGCGGATTTTAACGCTTTATTTGCCCGACACTCAAACCTTGTTTTTGAAAATTAATTTGGCGGGAACGTGAAAAATGTTTTGACGCTGTTGCCGCTTTGCGGGATTCTGAAAGAGCCTCGTGAAAATCCTCAATCGTTATCTATTTGTTCAAGTTGCCTCTGCCGTCGTGATGTCGCTGGGGTTGTTTATTTTCGTTCTCGTTACGGGAAATGTCTTGCGACAGGTAATCGGAGAGCTTGCCAACGGGCGGCTTTCGACGCCGACGCTGTTTGAGCTTATCGGGCTGATTTCCGTTAGCGTTATTCCCTACGCGATGCCGCTGGGCATGCTGACGGGCGTTTTGATCGTGCTTGGCAGAATGTCGGCAAATAACGAAATTATCGCGATGAAATCCGCCGGAATGAATCTTTGGCGCATTGTTTCTCCGATATTTTTTGTTGCTTTGCTTGGCGTTTGCGTCAGCGGCTACATTAACTGTTTTTGGGCACCGAAGGCGGCGAACCAATACAAAACGATTTTGAAAAGCACTTTTCGCGAAGCTCCGACGCGCCTTATCGTTCCGAAAGTGGTTTTCAAGGAATTTCCCGGATTTGCAATTTATGCGGATTCTCGAGAGGGCGATGCGCTGAAAAATTTTTGGCTTTGGGAGCTGAACGATCAGGGACTTCCGGCGCGCTTCACGCATGCGGAAGAGGCGACAATTCGTTTTGTGGAATCACAAAACACCTTTGTGCAGGAAGACGCGTTGGAAATTACGTTGAAAAACGCAACGACAGAGGAGCGTTCCCGTAGCAATGCGGCGGACGTAACAAAATCCGCAATCCGTTTTTCCAGTATCGGGAACGCACCGATTTCCGTTTCGCTCGGGCAAATTCTCGGCGACGGCACGTTGCCCAAAGAACGCCGTAAACTCAAGTGGTTTACGATTACGGAGCTGATGGAGTTGCGCGAAATCGGATGGCGGGCTGATCCGGAAAAAGATGAGCCGGAAAAAGTCGCCGAAGATCGCATTAAAATTCAGTTCCAAATGCAGAATTATCTGACTTCTGCGATGTCTGTTTTTTCTCTCGCAATTTTAGGAATCCCGCTCGGTATTCGTGTGTCGCGCTCGGAAACCTTCGTAAATATCGGGATCGCGCTCGGGCTTGCTCTTTTGTTTTATTTGCTGACAACGTTCGTTTCCTGGATTGAGGATCCGGCGTTCCGTCCGGATATTTTGGTGTGGTTGCCGAATATTCTCTATCAGGTTGTCGGATTTATTTTGCTTTATCGCGCCGCAAAAAATTAACCGCGCTTTTCGTTTGCGGCAGATAAAATTTCGCACAAAAAAAGCGTTCCCGCAGATGAATCGCGGGAACGCTTTTTCTTGTCTTTAATCCGTAAGTTTTAAGCTTTTTCAATCAGGGATTTGCCCGTCATTTCCGGCGGAGTCGGCAAGCCCATCATGTCGAGCAGGGTCGGGGCAATATCGCCGAGCGCACCGCCCGTTTGGCGCAGCTTCACGTTCTTGACGCCGTTCCCGTAAAGGACAACTTCGACCGGATTGAGCGTGTGTTGCGTGTGCGGACCTTTCGTCGTTTCGTCATACATTTCATCGACGTTCCCGTGGTCGGCGGTGATGAGCATGTCGACGCCGCATTCGTCGGCGACGGCGCAGATGCGTTCGAGGCATTTGTCGACCGTTTCGACAGCTTTGATGATGGCGGGTTGCTTGCCTGTGTGCCCGACCATGTCTGGATTGGCGAAATTCGTTACGATAAGCGCGTATTTGCCGGAACGGAGCGCGTTAATCGTGGATTCGCAAACACCTTCGGCGGACATTTCCGGCTTCTGGTCGTAGGTGGCGACTTCTTTCGGCGACGGAATGAGCCCGCGTTCTTCGCCCGGGAACGGTTCGTCGCGATAGTCGTTGAAGAAGAACGTAACGTGCGGGAATTTTTCCGTTTCCGCCGTGCGGAACTGCGTCAAGCCCTGTTGCGCAATCCAATCACCGAGAATATTTTTCATCGGTTGCGGCTTCGGGAAGACGACATTCGGGCAAAGACCTTTCTGGTATTCGGTCATTGTCGCGTAGTAAATATCGAGCTTCTTGGCGCGCGGGAATCCGTCGAAAGTATCGTCGATAAACGCGTGCGTGAGTTCACGCGGGCGGTCGCCGCGGAAATTGAAGAAGATGACGCTGTCGCCGTCCTTGATGGAGCCGACGGGAACGCCGTCTTTAACAACACGGGTCGGGAGGACAAATTCGTCGCCCTGTTCGGAGTCGCTCGACGGATTGTTGTAATACCATTCTACGGCGGCGGTGGCGGATTCCGCCGTGAGCGCGTCTCCGCCGACGAGGCAGTTGTAAGCTTTTTCGACGCGGTTCCAGCGGTTATCGCGGTCCATCGCCCAGAAGCGACCGGAAACCGTGGCGATTTTGCCGAGACCGATTTTGGCGCATTCGTCTTCGATTTCCTTGATGAAACCGACGCCGCTGGTCGGCGGGCTGTCGCGTCCGTCCATAAAAGCGTGAATGCAAACGTTTTGCACTCCGGCGGCTTTCGCGCCGCGAATAAGCCCGTAGAGGTGCGGGAGCGTGGAGTGCACGCCGGCGGCACTAGCGAGGCCCATAAGGTGAAGCGTGGAATTTTTCGCGTTTACGTTCCCGAATGCGGCTTGGAGCACAGCGTTGTTTTTCATGCCGTCGTCGGTCAAACCGAGGTCGATGCGCATGATTTCCTGCGGAACGATGCGCCCGGCGCCGATATTTTGGTGCCCGACTTCGGAGTTGCCCATGATGCCTTCGGGAAGCCCGACGGCGGGACCGTGTGCGGCGACTTCCGTGCGCGGCCATTCGGCGGAAAGTTTGTTCGAGAACGGAATGTTCGCGATTTTGAGCGCATTGAATTTATCCTGCGCGGCGTTGTGGTTGGCTCCCCAACCGTCACGAATAACGAGTAGAACTGTTTTGCTCATAAGTGGGAAAAATTCTGTTCCTTTCGCGGGAACGCGACAAGATTTTTTAAAGCGGGAAAAATCTCTTTTTTCGGAAAACAAAAACGTTCCCGCTGTTTTCGATGCGGGAACGTTTTTTTTTGTTTAATTTTCGAAACTAACTATTTTTGGCATTCTCCGCCGGACCACGCGACAAGCATCCAAACGAGCTTTTCCTGTTCCTTCAGGTAATCGCCCAGAAGCGCGGCAGTCGTGTCGTCTCCGTTTTCGCTTGCGAGAGCAATGATTTTGCGTTCTTCGCCGATCAGATATCCGAGCGTATCGAGCACATTTTGGAGGGCTTCCTTGCCGCAGGAAACGACGCCGACTTCCCGGACCTTGGCAATCTTCAAATACTCGCTGAACTTATTTTCGGGAACGCCGCCGAGCATCAGAATGCGTTCTGCGATTTCATCGACTTTTTCGGCGGTGTTGTCGTAGAGCTCTTCGAACTTGCTGTGAAGCTGGAAGAACGCGTGTCCCTTGATGTGCCAATGGAAGCCGCGCAAATTGGTGTAGTAAACCTGAAAATCCGCCAGGAGTGCGGAAAGCGCGGCGGCAATCTTGTTGGCGGAGGCTTCGTTAATATGAGTGTAGTTAATCGTTTTCATTATTTTGTTTTCTTTCTGTTTTGTTGTTTAGTTTTAAAGATTTGTTTGATTTTGTAATCATTACAATAATTGATGTTTTGGTTTTTGCAAGTAAAAAATTGTAATCATTACATTTTTTTTTCAAAAAACTTCGCGTTGATTTTTTTGCGTTCCCGCATCATGCTTGGAAGAACATTTCTAACCTTATTCAACACACAAAAATTATGGCAAAAGCTCCCATTCGTGTCGCGATCACCGGTGCTGCCGGTCAGATTGCTTATTCGCTCATTTTCCGCATTGCTGCGGGTGAAGTTTTCGGCCCGGATCAGCCGGTTGCCTTGAATCTTCTCGAAATTGAACCGGCGCTTCCGAAGTGCCAAGGCGTGGTGATGGAACTTGAAGACTGTGCGTTCCCGCTCGTGACGGATATTGTGGCGACGGCGGATCCTGCGGTTGCGTTTAAGGATGCGAACTGGTGCTTGCTCGTCGGTTCGGTTCCGCGCAAAGCCGGAATGGAACGCAAGGATCTTCTCGGCATCAACGGCAAAATCTTTGTCGGGCAGGGTAAGGCTATCGCGGAAAATGCGGCGCCGGGCGTGCGCGTTTTCGTTGTCGGCAATCCGTGCAACACCAACGCCTTGATTGCAATGCGCCATGCTTGCGGCGTTCCCGAAGAAAACTTCTTTGCGATGACGCGCCTCGATGAAAACCGCGGCAAATCCCAACTCGCGAAAAAAGCGGGCGTTCATGTTTCCGAAGTGAAAAACATGACGATTTGGGGCAACCACTCTTCGACGCAGTTCCCGGATTTCTTCAATGCGACGATCGGCGGAAAGCCGGCGACGGAAGTGATTTCCGACAAGGAATGGCTTGAAACGACGTTTATCCCGACCGTGCAAAAGCGCGGTGCCGCAATCATCGAAGCCCGTGGTGCTTCCTCGGCGGCTTCGGCGGCAAATGCGGCGATTGAAACGGTGCGCAATCTCGTCAACCCGACTCCTGCCGGCGACTGGTTCAGCGTCGGAGTTGTCTCCAAGGGCGAATACGGCACGGAACCCGGTATCATCACCGGCTTCCCGATTCGCACGAAGGAAGACGGAAGCTGGGAAATCGTCCCGAATCTTCCGATTAACGAGTTCGCTCGCGAAAAGATTGATCTTTCGATTAAGGAGCTTTGCGAAGAACGCGACACGGCTGCGGACGCGCTCGGTTGCAAGCTTTAATCGGCAAAAAGCTGAAAGCTTAAAAAAAACGTTCCCGTCGGATTTCCGGCGGGAACGTTTTTTTGTGCGGGTTGAAACTGCGTTTGTTTTTAAAGAACTTTTGAGAAAAATTCCCGAACGCGGGGATTTTTCGAGTTGCGTATCACTGTTTCCGGCGTTCCCGTTTCGATGATTTTTCCGTGGTCCATGAAAATAATGCGGTCGGCGACTTCCGCCGCGAAGCCGATTTCGTGAGTAACGACGACCATTGTCATGCCGTCTTGCGCGAGGTCTTTCATGAGCGCGAGCACTTCGCCGACCATTTCTGGGTCAAGTGCCGATGTCGGTTCGTCGAAAAGCAAAACGTCCGGATTCATTGCGAGTGCGCGAGCGATGGCGATGCGCTGTTTTTGCCCGCCGGAAAGTTGCGGCGGGAACGCATCGCGCTTGGCGGAAAGCCCGATGCGATTGAGCAGTGTGTCGGCGCGTTCGGCGGCTTGCTTTGCTGTGAAACGCCCCGTTTTTACGGGCGCGAGCGTTATGTTTTTCAGAATCGAAAGGTGCGGAAAGAGATTGAAGTGCTGGAAGACCATTCCGACTTGTTGCCGGAAGAGATTGATGTCGCGCTTGGCGTGAACGACTTCCTTTCCTTTGAACAAAATTTCTCCGGAGCTCGGCGTTTCGAGCAGATTCAGGCATCGCAGGAAGGTGCTTTTTCCGGAGCCGGACGGCCCGACAATGAAAACGACTTCCCCGCGGCGAATCGTCGCGGAAACACTGTCGACCGCCGTAAAATTATCGAAGCGTTTAACCAAATTTTTTATTTCGAAAACGATTTCACTCATTTCTTTTTAACCTTTTTTCTAAACGTCCGAGCAAGCCGCTGAGCAACATGACAACGGCGAGATAAATCAGCGCAACCGCCATGAGCGGCAGAAACGCATCGTAGGTCTGACTGCGGATAATGTCGCCGCCCTTTGTCAGGTCAACGATGGCGATGTAGCCGGAAATACTGGTTTCTTTCAGCAAAACAATAAATTCGTTCCCGAGCGCGGGAAGCACGTTTTTGAAAGCCTGCGGCAAAATAATTTCGCGCATGGACTGCCAGTAGCTGAGCCCCAAGCTGCGTCCTGCCTCAAGTTGCCCGCGGTCAATCGACATGATTCCGCTACGGATAATTTCGGCAACGTAAGCTCCGGAATTGATGCCGAATGCGATGACGGCAACGAGCACTTTGCTTACATCCACGGCACCGAAAATCACAAAATAAATAATGAGCAGCTGGACGACGACAGGCGTTCCGCGAATTACGGTGAGGTAAATTTTACAGAGAAAATTCAAGATTTTGAGCTTTCCGGTTTGGTCTGCCGTGCTTCGAATGACGGCGATTCCGAATCCGATTAGCACGCCGAGTAAAACGGCAAAAAATGAAATTTCGACGGTTGTCCAAAAGCCTTTCCACAAATAAAGGTAGCGGGCGTCTTTGAGAAAATTCAGTTCGAGCGAGCTTTTTAGTTTTTTGAAAAATCCGGCATCGTTTGCGGCGTTCCCGTCGGCTTCCTCAAGCATTTTCGAAACGTATTTTTCCCGCACGGCGTCAAGCGTTCCCGCCGCCTGAAGTTCCTGTAGCGCAGCATTGAATTGTGCGTGCAATTTCGGATTATGTTTTCCGAGGGCAAATGCGTATTCTTCGTGCGTGAGCGGCTCGCTGAGGATTTTCAGATTGGAGCGGCGGGAAACGTGAATCTGTGCCGGATCACCGTCGAGGACGACGACGTCGAGCTTGCCGGCGGCGAGCGCGGCGACGGCAAGTGCTCCGTTGGAAAAGCGTTCAGGCTCCTGAATATTTTGAGAAACAAAAATATCTCCGGTGGTCCCGTGCTGAACGCCGATTCGCTTTCCTTTCAAATCTTTTTTTCCCTGAATTGCAGAATTTTCGGGAACGATAATTACTTGGCGCGCGATGACGTAGGGACGCGTAAACAGCACTTTTTCTTTACGTTCTTCCGTAACCGTAATTCCGGAGGCGGCAATGTCCGCTTTGCCGGTTTGCACTGCGGTGATTACCGAATCAAAGCTCATGTCTTCAATAATCAAATCATAGCCGAGCTTTTCTGCGATTTTTCCGACAATTTCCGGGTCGATGCCGACAATTTGCGTTCCCGCCCGATATTCATAAGGCGGGAACGTCGCTTCGGTTACCATTACCAGTTTCGGGCGGGAATTTTCCTCGCAACCGCAAAACATCAGTAGCAGAACCGCTCCGATAAAACTGAACAAATATTTCATTTCAAAGGCAAAAGGCGCATTCTATCGCGCTCGCGGATTTTTTACAACCCGCGAACAAATTTCGATTTTGCGTCGAATGCGGAATTTCTCGTATTTTTATACGCTTTATGAAGCAAAATTTCGGTTTTTTTAAAAAAGTAACCTCGTTCCTTGCGCTTGGCGTGTGCGTCGCGCCTCTTTTCGCCCAAGAGGCGGAACCTGCGGATTTTTCTCCGGAGCAGTCCGAGTTCGCCGCTCCGGGAACGCCGAATTACGATTTCGAAAAAGATTTGCAAAAGGCTCAAGCCGGCGATCCCGTAGCTCAGTATCGACTCTACTTTTATTGCGCGACTGTTTTGAATAATCCCGAAGAAGCCTTCGTGTGGCTTTTAAAATCGGCAAACGGCGGTTGCGCTCCCGCTCAGGGAACTCTTGGCGGGCTATACGTGCAGGGCGGATTCGCCGGGATTGAGCAAAGCCCGGAAAAGGCTTTTTTCTGGTGGGAAAAGGCGGCAGAGCAGGGAATCGCACCCGCGCAAGCGTCGCTGGCTCTATTTTTACTTTCCGGGGTCGAGGGCGTATGCGAAGCCGATCCTGCGCGCGCCGCAGAGTTGATGAAAGATGCGGCGACGGCAGGTTTCGCGCCCGCGCAGTTTTGGCTCGGAAAAGAGTATCTTCGCGGGGGAATTCTTGAGAAAAATGAAATTCTCGGCGTGATTTTTTTGCGCTCTGCCGCAGAGCAAAACGACGCGGACGCGCAGGGATTTTTGGCAAGTTATTACTACACGAACGGGAACGCGGAAGAAGCCGTTTCCTGGGCGGAAAAAGCCTCTCTCCAAGGAAGCGTTTACGGGGATTTTGTCCTCGGCTGCCTGCTGATAGAAGGGAAAGCCGTTCCCGCAGACATCGAAGGCGGTCTTCTCCGCATAACGAAGGCGGCGGAACAAGGTCTTTGGTTTGCCCGCTCTTTTCTGGTGGACGCGTATCTCGGAGGCTTCGGCGGAATGCGGAAAAACCGCGCGCAGGGCACGCATTGGCTGGAACTTGCGGTGGAGCCTGCGCCGGGGGAAGAATTTGATCCGAAAAAATTAGCCTATTTTCGCGCTCTTTACGGCGTTCTTTGCAAAGATTCAGGGAAAATCGCCGAAAGCATTAAATGGCTGAATGCCGCCGCTGAAGCCGGCTCTGTCATCGGACAATATGAACTTGCCCGAATTTATTATTACGGACGCGGCGTTCCCGCCGACAAAGCGAAAGCGGTGCGCCTTTTCCGCCTCGCCGCCGAGCAGGGACATGCGGCTTCACAATTCAATTTGGCGGTTTGTCTGATAAACGGAGAGGGCGTTCCCGTCAATCGGGCAGAAGCTCTTGAATGGGCAAAAAAAGCCGCGGAAAAAGGACTTGTTCCCGCTCAAAAAATGCTCGAAAACGAAGCGAAGAAAGAGCGGAAAGATTGAGGATTAAAGATTAGAAAGAGACGCGGTTTTCGCTCACTTCCTTTTGCGGCGTTTTTCTTTTTTATCTTTTTTCTTTTCAACACCCATCCACTGCGCTTCCGAATCCTTCACGAAATCCGCCCAAACGGAATCGGGATTGATTTCTAAGATTTTTTTGTGAAGCGTTTTGATGCGCGAATCGGTTTTGTCGAGGCGGCGCAGGTAGGCGGCGCAACAGGCGAGAAGTTCTTGGCGTTGTTCGGGCAAATAGGTGGTTTCGTCCTCTATGGCAAGTTGGGTGACGAGGGCGACGGCGGCGTCCGGCTTAATTAAAACTTTGTCCGGTTTGTCCGGATCTTTATAGGTCTGATCCGTCAGCAACTTAAAAACGTCAAACTCAAGGCGTTTGGCGTAGGGCGTTTCGCCTTTCGGGTCGTTTGCTTTAATTGTTTTAAGCGCGTTCGCGGGCGGCTCGATTCCTTCCAAAAGGGCTTCGCCGTAAAGCTTCGCTTTTTCGATTCCTTTCGCGCGTTCAGCTTTTTTCAAGATAGCTTTGCGTTCCCGAAAGAGTTTGAGTTTTGCCTTGATGGTTTCGGCGACTTCGGCTTTATTCTCAAAAATTTCGTCGCCTTGCAAAATGTAATATTTTTCTCCTTCTTCCGTGAACATCACGATTGCCGGATAAGAAAAAATGTGAGGCACTTTCATGCCTTCGCGAATTGTTTTCGCATTTTTTTTCTGTTTTTCGTTCGGTTCCTGATAAACGGGAACGGAAAGCATGGAAGCGTCTCCGCAGGCGTTTTTTATTTCAGAGCTTTCCCAAAGCGTTTTCAGCATCTTGGTGCTGCGCACGTCCCAGTCGGGACCGTAAAAATAAACGATGATTCCATCCTTGGGGTTTCGCTTTTTCGCTGCGGCAAACGTTTTGGCGGAAAACGCGGCGAATGCGGACGTTCCCGCGAAAATCAGGCAGAGCAGGGCGATAAAAAATTTTTTGAGCATAGAAATGTTTTCCTTTTTTGAAGGTTCGAAAAACGGAAAGCTTGCCGTTATTTTCTCGGCGTTCCCGATTTCCAGAGTTCGAAGCACTTGGAATAATCCTTTTTGGCGGAGACAAGAGGCGCAATTTTCTCCAAATAACGCCCGGCGGCACCGCCGCTCGGCGGCTTGGAAGGTTCTTTCGCATTATAATTTTTGCGAAACGCCTTGTAGCTTTCGGCGTTCCCGCCGAGTGCGCGGATTTCGTATTCCCAGGACGCTTCGCAATCCCAGCGACCGCAACCGAAACTTTCGGATTTTTCCCAAAAATTCGAAAAGAGAGCGATTTTTTCGTCGTCGTTATCAATCAGCGGGAGCAGGTTCGGATAAACGATTTTCCCGAGAAGCGTGGCGGCAACATCCGGAAATTCCGGCAAAAAGGCATCGAGAATTTTCTTTTGCGCATTCTTCCAAAACGCCTTGTCTTTTTTCTGCGCTTGGGCAAATTCAAGATATTCGCGCCAGATCGGGAAATTTATCGGCTGTTTTTCGATCGCGTATTCGTAGAGCTCAAGCACGCGATCCGGAGTCGGCTTTTTCTTTTCGGACGCGACGATGCGCGCGAGCGTTCCCGCGCGGAATGCGGCGTAGGCGGTTTTAACATCGTCGTAAACCGCTTGCGTTAAATGAAGAAATTGCCACGAGGTTTCGTCCCAAAGCCGCCAATGAAGGCTACGATCCCATGCAACCGAGTTGTTGTCCCGCCACTTGCCCTTTTGACGCGTGGCAAACGCGCAGTGCCCCGGCTCGCCCATTGTAACGGCGGGAATGCCGTTTGCGCAGGCAGCCGTGGCTCCGTAGTGCGAGACACCGCCGCAAACGCAGCCTACTTCTCGTGCGCGCTTGAGCTGATTGTTTCCATACCAACTCATGAAGGGTGCGTAGTAATCGGACGAGTGGACGCTGTCGCCGACCTTGTTCCAAAGGCGGTAAGGCATTTGGAAAATATCGCGCGGGCTTGCGTAGCCGGCTTCGGGGAGTTTGACGTTGTCTTGCCCCCAACGTAGCGATTCTTCGCTTCCGAAATAAATATTGTTCGTGCGTCCGGTTACGCCGACGATAATTCGTGTGTCCCAAAAATCCAAATCGTCAAAAATTTTATTCAAACGTTTTTCGCGCCAGCTTTCCGAGAAAAATTTGAAGCGCTTGTAGATGCGGGTCGGCCCGTTTTTGATTTTGAGTTCCGGATCCGTTTCAAATTCATCGTCAAACCACCCGCGCCGGGAAAATTCCCCGACAACGCCGGTGGCGATTTTTTTTATCGCGGGAACGCTTTTGACTTCTTCGTCTTTTTCGATAAATGCGCGAAGAAGCTTCATGGCAAAATGTGCGTTTTTCGGCGGAGCCGTGTAGAGGTAGCCTTCAATCCATTCTAAGTCGTCCGAAAATTCTCCGTAAAAGCGACGAACGTCGGATTTTTTCACGGACATTTTAAAATCCTTAAATTCCTCTTCGTCTTCCTGAAGCGCGCGAAGCAGTTCCCAGCGGGCAAGGTTTTTGAGATTGTCTTCGTCCTTGAAAAATTTGTCGAGTTCCGCCGGAGACCACGTTTTGAAATTTTTGCCGATACTTTGCTCGATGCGGCGCTGAAGCTTGCCGGGATCGCCCCATTCGCCTCCGGTCGGCGCGGCTTTTTTATCGTCCTTGTCGGAAGATTTCTTGGCGTCGCCTTTTTTGTCCGAAGCTTTTTTCCCGGACGTCTTCGCTGCGGTTTTTTTCTTGGCGGCGGATTGCGTCGATTTCGATTTCACGGGAACGTCCGCAAACGCGGACGGAACACACGGATTCAGCGCCAACAAAAGCGCGCAAAGGGCGACGGTAAATTTAGGGGCGTATTTCACGAAAACATTTTCTTTTAATCGACTATGCGTGAGCAAGAAAATTTTCCCGAATTAAAAAAAAAAGGGGGGGGCGACCGTGTTTGTCTCGTTCGGAGACTATGTGCGGGAACGATGTTGTCGCTCGGAGATTTACGGGAATAATGGGAGAAGCGGCACTCTTGCCGCTTCCGACGGGAACTCGGTGCGAAAGAGAAGGTTTTTTCGCTTTCGCACGCAATGCGTTTCTCAAAAATTTACGTTAGGGATGCACGCTATTTTCTGCAGAAGCGGCAGGAGTGCCGCTTCCCCTTTGTTCGTCTCCTGCGGATACGTTGCGTGTGCGTTCCCGCGACTTTCGCCACGGGAACGCTTTTTTATCACAAATAATTTGAAATCCACAATCGCTCTGCGATTAATCGCGACGGCGGCGACGCGAAGCTACGAGCGCCAACGCGCCGATACCCGCGAGCAAACCGAATGCCGACGGCTCGGGAACGGCAATGCTGCTGTGCGTTCCCGTGGCGGCGTAGCTTGAAAAATCCGTCGCAAGGAAGCTGAGTTCTCCCGTAACGGAATTATATGTGAGGCTTCCGACATTGTCGGTGTAATCCGTCCACGCTGCCCCGGCTTCGTTCGAGCGGTGGAAAACTTTAATCGTGTCCAAAGAAAGCCCGGCGCCGACCTGCATCGTCACCAAAACTTCCGTATCGTCGGCTTTTTCGGAGAATTTGAAATCCCACGAAGCTCCGATTTCGTAAGTCGTTTCGCCGAGAACAATTTCGGCAATATCGAGATTCGTAATCGACTCAATGACAACCGGAGCCGAAGCCGATAATGAAACCGTGTGCTTAGCGCCCGTTTCCGTTTCACGATTGTTGTCCTCAATCGTAATTGATGAGCCGACGCTGACTTCAACATTCAGGGGCGTTCCCGCTACGGCTTCGTTCTTTGCGCCTGCCGTGAAAATGCCGTTTGCGTAAGTTCCGCCAAACGCTTTGATGGTGCCTTGGTTGAACGCAACCGCATCTCCGCCGGCGTTGGCAAAAATCGTGACGGATTCTTTTTCCGAGAGGCTTCCGGCATGAATAAGTATCGTTCCGGCGTTGGTAAGACCTGCTTCATTTTTAATCACTATTTGTGCGTTCCCGCCGTTTTGGCGCGCATTGATGCTGATGTTCCCGTAGTTTACCAACGTTCCGTTTACTTCAAGCACACCGCCGGCAAGTTCCATATTTCCGCCGTCCGCAATTATTCCGTTGTCATTTAGTTTTGCGGAAATTTCGTGTGCGCAAATCCGGAAATTCGTTCCCGTCGTCACATCGAAATTTCCGATTGTTCCGTCTGCGAGAATTACGTTCGTTCCGTTCGTATCATGGTTGTTTGTTCCGCTCGTATCATGATAGTAAAATGATTTCTTATCGGAATCCCACATCAAACCGAAGCCGACCGAGCCTCGAAAATCCGTTTCCTTTAGAGTGCTTAAGGAGAAATTTGCTCCCGTGAGATTTTGATTTCTGAAATTCCAGCCGGAAAGCGTATTATTCCTTAAGCTGATTCCGACCAGGATTCCTTCGCCGTAGCTTTTTGTGGAATAAAGTTGCTCTTGAGTAAAACCTTTCGAAACCGTTTCGTCAAAATTAGCTCCGACAATGGTCGCGCCGGAGAGATCGGCTCTTGTTAACTCAGCCGAATCAAAATTTACATTCGTGAGATTTTGTTTGGAAAAATTCCATCCGGAAAAATCGTTATACCTAAAATCGATTCCTTCCAAGCAATAGTCTTGGTAGCTTTGGGTTGAGTATAGTTGCTCTTTGGTAAATCCCCTTTTTGTCGTATCGACAAAATCTGCACCAACAATTATCGCATTAAAAAACGTTGTGCCGGATAAATTTGCTCTTTGGAAAACTGCGTTTGTAAGATTTGTGTCGTTAAAATTTGATTCGGAAATCGTGGCGCGAGTAAATACGGCATTCTCAAGATCTTGTTCGTAGAAGTTTAAATTAGGTGCATAGAAATAGCCAAAGTCACACCCTCTCAAATTTTTCTCCCGATAGCTTTGGGTTGAATAAATCTGCTCATTCGTAAGAGAGTATGCACCTTTAAAATTTGCACCCGTAATAATCGCATTTTCAAAATTCGTGTTATCTAATGTTGCCAATTCAAAATTCACATTGGAAAGATTGGCGTTTTCTAAATTGGCATTAGTGAGATTTGTACGAACTCGTGAATTCGCGCTAGAAAAATTAGCATTTATCAAAATTGCGTTTACAAATTTAGCGTTTGCCAAATCTGCACAATAAAAATTTGAAAATGAGAGATCTTGATTGCTGAAATCCCATCCAGAAAGAGCACCGTAAGAATAGTCTTCTTCGGCGGAAAAAAGAGGCGTTCCCGCGACGGCGGAAGCGAGGAGTGTGATAAAGGATAATTTTGTTTTCATGAGAAACCTTGTGTTTTGAGACATTTTGAAAAAGCACCGTGCTTTTTGTTTGTTAGGAGGAAATGTCCCGTTTAGAAAGACCGATTTTACAAAAAAAAAACGGTTTACAAGCATTTTCGCGAAAAAGCCGATGGGGTTTTATTTCGGAGTGATTCGGAAAAAAATCGCCGCCGCTTTGCGGTGCGTTATGGGAGAAGCGGCACTCTTGCCGCTTCCGACGGGAACGCGGTGCGAAAGAGAAGGTTTTTTCGCTTTCGCACGCAATGCGTTTCACAAAAATTTACGTTAGGGACGCACGCTATTTTCTGCAGAAGCGGCAGGAGTGCCGCTTCCCCTTTGTTCGCATCGTAATTCGCGGTTCCTTTCTCCCGTGTTTCGCACAAAAAAAAACGTTCCCGAGGAAAACCTGCGGGAACGTTTTTTTGTTTCGGATTTTAAAATCCGGATTAGAACGACGCTTTGTCGAGGAGGTCGCCGAGGGAGCCGAAGCCCTTGTCGTCGGACGCCGTCGAGGTCGTTTGCGGCGCATTGTTGCGGTCGCCGGAGTTTCCGCGGATGCGGTCGTAAGCGCGGATTTCCGCTTGGAGTTGCGCGGAGTCGTAGTTCGCGGCCTTGATCGAGAGTCCGATGCGGCGATCGTCCTTGTCGATTTTGATGACGCGGGCGGAAACTTCCTGTCCGATTTTGAGCACGTCTTTGATTTTTTCGACGTGGTCTTCACCGATTTGGGAGATGTGGACGAGACCGTCGATCGCGTCTTCGAGTTCGATGAACGCACCGAACGCCGTGATCTTCGTAACCTTGCCGGAAACGATATCGCCGATGTGGAATTTGCGATCCACGTCAGACCACGGGTCGTCCTGCGTTTGCTTCATGCCGAGAGCGATGCGTTGCTGGTCGACATCGACGTCGAGAACGATAGCTTCGACTTCGTCGCCCTTCTTGAGCATTTCGCCCGGGTGATTAATGCGACGCGTCCAGCTCATGTCGGAAACGTGAACCATGCCGTCGATACCTTCTTCGAGTTCGACAAACGCGCCGAACGTCGTGAGGTTGCGGACCTTGCCGTGAACGCGGGCGCCGACCGGGTAGTTGTGGCGAACCATATCCCACGGATTCGGTTCGAGCTGGCGGATGCCGAGGGAGATTTTCTGTTCTTCCTTGTTGATGCCGAGAATGACGGCGTCAACTTCCTGACCGATCTTGAGAACGTCGCTCGGTTTTGCAATGCGCTTCGTCCAGGAAAGTTCCGTGACGTGAACGAGCCCTTCAACGCCTTGTTCGATTTCGACAAACGCGCCGTATTGAACGAGGTTGACGACCTTGCCGTGAACTTTCGCTCCGACCGGGTATTTCTTTTCGATGGATTCCCACGGGTTGCTCGTGCATTGCTTGAGTCCGAGAGAAACGCGTTCGCGGTCGCGATCGACTTCAATAATCATGACGTTGATTTCTTCGCCGATGGAGAGAACTTCCTTCGGGTGAGAAATGCGACCCCAGCTCATATCCGTGATGTGGAGCAAGCCGTCCAAACCGTCGAGATCGATGAAGGCACCGTAGTCCGTGAGATTCTTGACGATACCGCGGCGGATGTCGCCCGGCTTGATTTCGTCGAGAAGGGCGCGGCGCTTTTCGTTGCGTTGTTCTTCGATGAGCTCGCGGCGGGAAATAACAATGTTTTTGCGGTCGAGATTGATTTTCAGGACCTTGAAGTCGTAGGTTTGGCCGATGTATTGGTCGAGATTCTTCGGCGGCTGAACGTCGATTTGCGAAGCCGGAAGGAACGCATCGATGCCCATCGAAACAATGAGCCCGCCTTTGACTTTCGCTTTGACGCGACCCGGAAGGATGGAGCCTTCCTTGCATTCGGCGACGATGGTTTCCCAGTTCTTCTTTTGTTGCGCTTTGTCGTAGGAGATGACGGGAGCGCCGTTACGGTCTTCGGTTTTTTCGAGATAGACTTCAATCTCGTCGCCGATTTGGACTTCCGTGATGTCGGCGAATTCATTTGCGGGAACGACCCCTTCGGATTTGCCGCCGATGTCGACAACAACGTCGTTTTGGCGAATTTCGATAACCGTGCCTTTGATGATAGAGCCCGGGGTGAGCGTTCCGAAGCTGCTTTCAGCGAGCAGCTGTTCCATTAAGGATGACATTTGTGGTTTTAACTTTCTTGATCTGCGAAAACTTCGTGTTTGCGCAGGGTTGATGGTTGTTTTTCCCTTCCGATCAGGCACCGCGCCCAATCTGTAAAAAAAGGAAGTGTTCATTCTGTATTATTTCCGCGGAATTGTAAATAGAGAACGCAACGAGTGCGCCTTGCCTCATCATAAAGTGCACCGAATCCACTCTTCCACTTTTCCACTCTTGTTCCGCCCGGAACAACAAATTTCCGTTTGCTTTTTCGGAAAGTTCTTCCGACAATGGAGGGCGTCTTCGAGGTGCGCGCATTCGCTCGCGGGAACGCAGGTTTTTGCGAGAGGAAAGTCCGGACACCACAGGGCAGGATTCCCCGTGAAAACGGGGGCGGCGCGTCGCAAGGCGCGTTGACGGACAGTGTCACAGAAAACAAACCGCCTACGCGGGAACGCGCGGGTAAGGGTGAAAAGGCGAGGTAAAAGCTCACCGCTCCGACGGCAACGAAGGAGGCAGGACAAACCCAATCCGGTGCAAGACAGAATAGGCGAGCGGGCTGCCCGTCCGATGCTCGCGGGTATGTCGCACCGCCGCAAGGCGGGAGGCGCGGGAACGCGCTTCAGAGGAATGAATGCGAACGCGGGAACGCGAAAGCGCCCCGCGCTACGGAATCCGGCTTATAGCACCTCGAAGATTTTGAATTTCCCGCAAAAAACGTTCTCGGGAAATAAAAAGCTCTCTCGCAGAAAACTGCGAAAGAGCTTTTTTTGTAAGCGGGAACGCCGATTAGAAGCGAATACCGCCACCGATCTGGATGACCGGATAGACATACATGTCGTTCAGGAAGTCCGCCACTTTATCCACGGCTTCACGGACATTCGAGTCGAACTGCTGGAGTGTTGCCATTGCGTCCGCGTTAGCAATGCCTGCTGAAGGAGCTCCGCCATTTTCCCGTTGGTAGAAGTGAGGAGATCCACTTTGCTTGTAATTCCCTTCTCCCAAGTAAGCGAGACCGAGGTCGATGGAGAAATAAAGCGTGCGTTTTTTGCTTCCGTCAGAAGACCAACCTATACCGACATACGGTTGGATCTCATTTTTCCATTCACCTTCCATGATGTAATCGGAGGTTACATAGTAATCATACTTAGACCCGCCCATCGCCGTGAAATCTTGGCTTGTGTGTCCGTCGTATTTCGCTTCGACTCGAATGCGCGGATCCATGCGCATGAGACCGAGCGTGACGTGGAACTGCGAACCTTTCGGGTGCCAATCAACAAACAGCCCGTAGTTGTCCTGATTTTCCCATTCAAGGGAGGCATCCGTGTCGGAAAGCGTTACCGTTGTATCCAAGCGGCCCGTGCCGTAGTGGGCGCGGACTTTAAAGAAGCGGTTAAATTCGTATCCGGCATCAATCCCCATACCGAGTGTCCCGACGTTCGGGTTAATCGTTACGCCCCAGGAATCGCCCCAGTTCCAGTCCACGACGGAGGACGCGAGTTCCTGCGTGGAGTGGTAGTCTGCGAAGACTTCGTAGGCACCGCGGAGTTGGCGGCGTGCGTTGTCGATGGCAGGCTGGTTTCCGATAAACGGCTGGATTTCCTTTGCGTTTTCCGCTCCGAAAATCGCTTTTGCGTCTTCGAACTTAGCACTGTTGTTGTCCCCGATTGCGATTTCCGCGTAGTGCGAAGAAATGGCATCGCATACGGCTTGGAACTGTTCGTCGGGCATCATAATCTGAAGATCGTCGACATCGAGATTGAATTTTTCGAGAACGGGATCTTCGTTTTTGATGGCTTCCTGCATGTTGTGCGCCGCCGAGAGGAATTTATCGACGCTCAATTCGGGAACGTCGCTCTGCGGAGCAGTTGATGAGGAGTTTGCGGCAAACGCCATTCCGGCGAATGCCGACATCATTGCGGCTGAGAGAAATAAGTTCTTCATAGCATGTAAAAACCTGCCCGAAAATCTATCCTTGGACAAGAACAAAAGTTCAAAAAAAACGGCGACAGGAACGCCTTATTTTCTTGACCTCGAAGGCTTTTTTTGTCCCTTCGCCCGACCTCGGATGTTGCCGGGAACGCCGATGCGCGCATCTCCGCGCAAGATGAGCCGGACAATCGCTTCGGCGGTTTCTTCATAATCCTCGTTTCCGGCTCCGAGGCAGAGCCATTTTTTCAACAACGAATGTTGTGCGAGTGCGGGAAATTCCGTCGTGAGCGATGCGTGAAATTCCGGCGAAGTCGGAATCAAAATGCCTTCGCCGTCTTCGTCGCCGGCGGGAACGTAAAGCAAAACGTTTTTCTCTCCGATGTAAAACGACCAGCATCCGAAAGTGCGCCGCACAAAAAAGCCTTCGCGGGAACGCAAAGGCTCAATCAGCCATTCGCAGGGCGTTTCGTTGCGGGAACGTTTAAACGAAGTAAATCGCATGGAGAAAGCAAAGTTTTTCCCGTTTTCTTTTTTTTACGGGAGAAGTCCGGAGTCGGAAAAGGAAAAGTAGCCGCGAGTGTGCGGCGGGATATTGCGCCTGCCGATAATGACGTGATCGAGGAGTCGAATGTCGAAAATCTTGCAGGCTTCCGCGAGCGAGCGCGTGATGCGAATATCGCTTGCGGAGGGCGAAGCGTCGCCGCTGGGGTGATTGTGGACGAGGGCGAGGGCGGAGGCGTTGGCGCGGATTGCGGGGCGAAGAAAATCTCTCGGATGAAAAACGGATGCCGTTGCCGTTCCCGCCGTAATTTCTTCAAAGCGGATGACTCTGTTTTTTGCATCCGTGCAAAGCACCCAGCATTTTTCGCGATCGAGCGGGAGGGTTTTTCGTTCGAAAAATTTAAAAATATCTTCGGCGGTCGTTAGCGGAGCCGAAAATTCAGTGCGCTCCTCGATGCGCCTGCCGATTTCGAATGCGGCAACGAGATTGCAGGCGCGCAGCCACGAGATTCCGAGGGAGAGAAAATCGGAAATCTCCCAGCGGGAAAGCTGAAAGAAGGAGCCGTTTGATGTTTGTAAAACTTTATGAGCATCGGATTCCGGCGTGTTTTTTGCGTTCCCGACGGTATCGAGCAAGACGGCGAGAAGTTCGTCGTCGCAGAGACAACGCGCCCCGCGACGCTCGAGGCGTTCACGGGGCTTGAGGTCGTCGGTTGGACTTTCTTGCATCGGGTCCAAGAGGCGGCGTTGTCGTCTTTTTGCAGCTTAATCTTTTTCAGAGCAAGCGCAGGTGCAGGAAAGTTTTCCGATAACCGTTCCCGCGGGAACGACGGCGTCTTTTTTGACGATGAGAACGCCGTCGCGGACGCAGATTCCGTTTTCTTCCCAACCGTCTTCAATACCGTTCGGCGAGAGTTTGCAACCTTCGCCGATGCGTGCGTTTTTGTCGATAATCGTGTCTTCGATGACGCAGTTTTCACCGACGCCGATGGAAATCAGCCCGGATTCTTTGTTGGCGATAATTTCGTCGATGGTTTCGTAAACATCGGCGCCCATCATGACAACGTTTTTGAGCTTGGCGTTGTTGATGACGGAGCGGATGCCGATGACGCAACGTTCCAATTTTGCGTTGGAGAGAATCGCACCTTCGGCGCAGATAACGCGGTCGAAAACGCAGGAGTTGACTTTTGCCGCCGGGAGCAGGCGGTCGTGCGTGTAAATCGGATCGCGTTCGTCGAAGAAATCAAACGGCGGAACCGGATCCGTGAGCGCGAGGTTGGTTTCCCAGAAGGCGCGAACGGTTCCGATGTCTTCCCAGTAATTATCGAAAACGTGGGCGACGAGCTTGTGTTTTCCGAGCAAGCCGGGAATGACTTCTTTGCCGAAGTCCTTCATGTCGTTGGCAAGGCATTCCTTGATGAATTTTGCGTTGAAAACGTAGATGCCCATCGACGCGAGGCAGTATTCCGTGTCGGTTTTGTCCGAAAGGTTCGCACGGAGCTTTCCTCCGATGACGAGGGAATCGATGACGGCGGGGTCTTTCGGTTTTTCGACAAATTCGGAAATTTCGCTGTCTTCGGTAACGCGCATGACGCCGAGCCCGGTTACTTCGGATTTCGGCATTGCTTTAGCGGCGATGGTAACGGCTGCGTTTTGTTCCAAGTGCTGGAGAATCATCGGGCGGAAGTCCATGCGGAAGAGCTGGTCGCCGGAGAGAATGAGAACGAGGTCTTCGTCCTTCATTGCGAAGTGTTGGAGGTTGTGGCGCACGGCGTCGGCTGTGCCCTGATACCAGGCTTCGCTTTCCATGTTTTGTTCCGCCGCGAGAATGTCGACACCGCCGCGCCCGAAGACGTCGAGTTTGTAGGTGCGCTGAATGTGGTGGTGGAGTGAAGCCGTGTTAAACTGTGTGAGGATGTAAATGCTGTTAAAGCCGGAGTTGAGGCAGTTGCTGATCGGAATGTCAATCAGGCGGTATTTGCCGGCGAGAGGAACCGCCGGTTTGCAACGTGCGGCCGTCAGCGGATAAAGACGGGTGCCGCGCCCGCCGCCCATGATAACACAGATAACTTTAGGGGATGCCATAATGATTCGAGATTTCGTGGTGTGATTTAGAGGATTTTTATGAACAAAAAAACAGGAGGCGTGCAACGGTTTGATTCTCTGCGGGAACGCAAAAAAAAGAACCTTGCGCACGTTAGTCAAAATTGTAGGCAGACAAATGGCGTCCGCAAGAAAAAAACAAAATCGCAACGGTTGACGATTGGTCGGAAAAACTCATAATCGCGCATGATGTTTGCGTGCAATTTTATAACTCCGGTTTCTTTTCGAAAAATTTTCGTTTTTGTCCTCTGTCTGTTTTTGTGGGCGGGAACGCTTTCGGCGCAATCGAAAGGGCGGGCGGGAACGTCTGAACACACGATTATTCCGAAGCCCGAAACCTATGTGGCGAAGCGGGGAAAATTTATTTTCCATCCGGAAACGCTCATCGTGTATGTCGGGAAAGACGCTAAGCCGGTGGCGCGTTATTTTGCGAAGGAAATTGCGAAAGCGACCGGAATGAAACTGAAAACGGCGGAAAAAGGCGTGGGGAAAACAACGCTTCGCTTGGAGTTGAAAAAAACGGCAAAAATCCCGTCTGAAGGCTATACGCTTGATGTCTCGACTTCGCGCATTCACATCGTAGCGTCGACACCTGCGGGGCTTTTTTACGGCTTGCAAACCGTGCGGCAGATGATGCCGCCGGAAATTTATTCCCGCGTTCCCGTGAAAGAAAAAATCTCCTGGAGCTTGCCCTGTGCCAAAATTACGGACTCGCCGAGATTTGCTTGGCGCGGTGCCAATGTGGACTGCGGGCGGCATTTCTTCTCCAAAGAAGCCATCATGCGTTTTATCGACACGATTTCGTGGCATAAAATGAACCGTTTTCATTGGCATCTGACGGAAGACCAGGGTTGGCGCATTGAAATTAAAAAATATCCGCGCCTCACGGAAGTCGGCGCGTGGCGTTCGAATTTGCTCATTCGCGAAAATCCGAAATTTGTGAAAGAAGATTCTCCGCATTGGAATAAAGAGGGGCAATACGGCGGTTTTTATTCGCAAAAAGACATTCGCGAAATCGTCAAATACGCGCGGGAACGCTTCATTACCATCGTTCCCGAAATAGAAATTCCCGGGCATTCTTCAGCGGCGTTGCTCGCTTATCCGGAGTTTTCCTGCGACGGGCGTTCGCCGGGTGCTTTGCCGCTCGGCGGCGGCGTTTTCGGAAAAGTTTACTGTCCGGGAAAGGAAAAAACCTTTGAGTTTTTGAAACAGATTTATACGGAAGTGATCGACCTTTTCCCCGGAGAATACGTTCACATCGGCGGGGACGAATGCCCGAAAGGGGCTTGGCAAAAATGCGCCGATTGCCAAAAACGTATTAAAGACGAAAAACTTTTTGCCGGGAACGGACACACCGCCGAAGAACGCCTCCAAAGCTACACGATCGCCCGCATTCAGAAATTTCTCGAATCGAAAGGAAAAAAGGTCATCGGTTGGGACGAAATCGTCGAAGGCGGCATTCCCGAAAATTGCACCGTGATGCATTGGCGCGAATACACCGACCCGAAAATTGCTCCGCGTGCCGGGCACGACCTCATCATCGCGACGCGCCCGCGTTGCTACTACAATTGGGCTTACAGCAAGGAAGATAAACCGTTCGTGCTCTCGCAAGGCGGCGTGATGCCGATGAAGCAGGCGTGGGATTTTGACCCGGTTCCGAAAGGACTGACCGAAAAAGAGCAGAAACACGTTCTCGGCGTGCAAGCCTGCTTTTGGGGCGAAAAAACTCCGAACGAGCAGGTTCTCGAATTTCACTATTTCCCTCGCTTGAGCGCGATGAGCGAGAACGCATGGGGCAACCGAGAAAACAGAAGCTACGAAGACTTTTTGCGCCGCGTAAAAATTCAGCAAAAACGCTACGTGTTTGCCGGCGTGAACGCGCGTCCGTCGGCGGAAGCTCCGCTCCCCGCAGGCTACAAAGTTTGGGAAAAATACGAGCTTCCCGCCTCCGTTAAAAAACGCGGAAAGTAAAAAACGTTCCCGAATATTGCTACTCCGCCACGCTCGAAGAAATCGAAGCCAAAGGCTGGTCGCTTGTCCCCAGCAAATACATCGAGTTCGTCAATCGCGATGAATCCGTGGATTTCGACACAAAAATGCGCGAGCTCCAAGCCGAGATGTCCGAATTGCTCGCCGAGGAAGCGCGTTCCCGCGAAAAAGTGCTCAGCCTCTTCAAAAACCTCGGCTACGAAATTAAGCTGCAGGAGAATCGAAAAGGACGGTAGTTATTCGAAAATCTCTAATAACTCAAACGGTGTCCGGAAGAGCAAATGAGCAGGCGCGGGAACGCCGGCACCTCCTGACGTTCCCGCGCCTGCCTTATTTACGGAAAGTAAAATAAGAAAATCCGTTATTTTACTTTTAGCCTCGAAACTAAAATAAGAAAGTGCCTTATTTTACTTTTAGCCCCAAAAGTAAAATAACACGCCGAAAATTGATACTTTACTCACGGATATGCCCGAAAACCCTCTGATGAATAAAACCGACTACAAACGCCTCGGGGATTACATCCGCGAAGTTGATTCCCGCAACCGCGATTTGGCGGTAACGCGCTTGCTCGGCGTTAGTGTTTCCAAAGAATTTATCCCATCCATCGCCAACACGATCGGGACGGATATGTCGTCATACAAAATCGTTACGCGGGAACAATTTGCTTATGGTCCGGTTACTTCCCGTAATGGCGATAAGGTTTCAATTGCCTTACTTTCAGATGACGTTCCCGCGATTATTTCTCAGGCATACACGGTTTTCGAGGTTGATGCTCTTAAAACAGAGGAGAATTTGTTTGATGTCGAGTCGGTAAAAATCGGATTACTAAAGGAGATTCGCGATGCGAGGGCGTGATTTGAAGATATTCCTGAGTATTGTTATTGTTTCTCTTGTCATTGGTGGGTTCTTTGATGTTGGCGATGTGGCAAGTGGAACGATGTATTCAAATCTTATAACATTTTTGTCCATTGTGATCGGATTCGAGATTACGTCGTTATCAATAATCTTCAATACTCCTTTAAAAAAACTATTATACGACCGCAAAATTTTTCATTATCGAACGGAGTTGCATCGATTGAGAGACTTTTATCGATTCTCCATTTACTTATCACTTTTCGAAATTGTCTTTATTTTCCTTGTCCCAGAGTTTTCTCTGTGGGACTGCGGATGGTGGAAAGTCGGCAAAGTAATGATAGTTGTTCCCATAATTTTTTCGTCAGTATACTGTATCTTGAGGCTTTGCCAGGATTTGTTTAGAATCTTCGTTTTTCCGACAAATGGAGCCTAAGTATTCATTATATGCTTTTAACATAAAATTCTAAAACTAACATGAATGACGCGTTACTAATCACATTAATTATATGTGCAGCAATTGTTGCGATTGTTGCTATCGTGTTTGGCTTTTGTTCTCAGAGGAAAGCAAATACGAATATGGAAGCGTTCTTGAATCAGAGGAATGTAAAATTACATCGGAACTATATCGTTGGTTTCTTGTGTGCTGCCGTGATTCTCTTAGCAACAAGCAAATGCGTAGGAAATGGAAGCGAAATTTTCTCGTATATTTCGTTCGCATCGACAATAACATCAATCGTGCTATCAATTCTCGCAATTTTTGTAACAGTTCAATCTTCTGCGGATATAAATCGCCAATTTGCAAAAATTGAAGATGCAACAAATGCAGTATCGGATGCGTCTCGAACGTTATCTGATACTTTGTCAAAGATTTCAGATGCAGAAAAACAGCTAGAATCAAAATCAGAAGCACTAGGAACGCAAATAGGGAAAATCGCAGAAGAATTTCATAGGCGTGTTAACGTATGTATGCACGAAGCCGAGGAGAGAATTGTGACTCGGGTGGCTTCTAACTCTAAAAATTATAGAAATCAAGAGTCGAAGGGAACGGAAAAAGAGCAACCGAACGCAGAGGTGAAGGGATGGATTGAAAGAAGAGAGCTTGCGTTCCTTGAATGTTCTTCTCTTTGCGGGCTTTTTTCTTTATATGCGTGTTCGCTATCAATGGAGAAAAAAAAGAAATTTAAGCTCGAAGGCTTGTTTTCTGAAAGTAAAGACTATGTGTATGGCTTTTTGGTTGCAACGGTTTGTGCTTTACACTTGAGTTTGGAGAACGCTGACGGGGAGTTTTATTGCTCACAGATTGCGTGGAATAAAGAGGATATCGCAAATAAACTGGAGCGGCGTATCGATGAGAATAAAGGAGAAGATAAAGAAGCTCTTTGCGCGATAAAGAAGAAGATAGATGATTTTTTTGATATTTGAGAATCTGAGTTAGATTTTTTTGTGAAGATAGGCATTTTTGTGAATTTCGTTAAAGGGGGCGGTGTCGGCGTGCCGGATGAGTGCGGTTGGTAGGGGAACGGGAAGATGGGATGAGGGAGGGAACGCGGGATGTTCCCGCGGTTTTTTTTTGAGAAAGGTTTGTTTTTTTTCTACTCGCAAAGTAGGAAATCGGATTGAAGAATAGTTCTCATGTCCGAGCTCGAAAAATCGTCCCGTTCTTCTCGTTCTTCCCGCCCCGGAGTGAAACAAATCCTCAGTTACAAGCCCTATGAAAAACTTCTTTCCTATCAGCGATCGAACGTTGTTTTCTTAGCGACGGTGAAATTCACGCAACGCTTCCTCAAGCGCGGCGACCGCACCATCGACCAGATGATTCAGGCGGCGCGCAGCGGCAAGCAAAACATCGTAGAAGGCTCGATGGCGGGCGCGGGCAGTAAGCAATCCGAGCTTTTTTTGACGAATGTTGCCCGCGCGAGCCTTGCGGAGCTTCTCGAAGATTACAAAGATTTTCTCAACGTTCACGGCTACGCGGCGTGGGATACGGATTCCCGGGAAGCAAGATTTGTCCGCGGGCTTTGCCGCAAAAACAGCGGCAGTTACGAAAACTATCGCGAATTTATCGAAACGCGTCCGGCGGACGTGGTCGCCAACATCATTATTGTGCTCATTCACCAAACAGGCTTTCTGCTGGATAAACAAGTGGCGGCACTCGAAGAAAAATTTCTCGAAGACGGCGGTTTGAAAGAAAAGATGTCGCGCATGCGTATTGAAGCGCGAAAAATGGGAGGGAAGAGAGGAAAGTAATGGGAAGAGTGGGACGGTGTGTAGATCGCAATGCCGGGTGCTTGGCGGGAGCGGGAAGCAAGATTTTAATGAATAACAAATGATTAATAGTGAATGATTATTACTTTCGTTTTGCAGCGCAACACACACAAAGCGTTATTTGTTATTCACTATTCATTGTTCACTAAAAATCCCCTTTGTTCTCGCGTTCCCGCGGCTTTTCGGACACAATAAAAGCCGATGGATTTCGAAGAATATCTGCGGGAAGACGAGGCGAAATTTTCTAATTTCGACGAGTATCTTCGCGTGAGCGAACCGCATACGCGGGAACGTGCTTCCGCATGGAAAACGGCTATCGGCTTGCAAGCTGTGGACGGGCTTCACGTTTCCGAATACTTAAAGGAAACGGCGTTGCGCCACATCCAAGGCGAAATTTCTATCGACGACGCACGGGACTTAGTGTGCGGCTACTACCAAACGCGAACAGCGCGGCTTCCCGACGAAGCGGAGGCGCAGGAGGCAGACAAAGTTGCCGTCAACATCGCAAAACTGCTCAGCGAAAAATCGTTTTCGTTCAGCGTTCCCGGATTTGTCTCGACGCATCGCCGCATTTTTGAAGGCGTGTTTGACCACGCGGGAACGCTTCGTCCGTTCGACATCACTAAAAAAGAATGGGTGCTACGCGGCGACACGGTACTATATGTCAGTTGCGAGGAACTCGTGCGGACGCTGGAATACGACATCATGCAGGAGCGGAAATTTTCCTATGCGGGGCTGAACATGAACGAAACGATTCTTCATCTTGCGAAATTCGTTTCCGGCTTGTGGCAGATTCATCCGTTTTGCGAAGGGAACACGCGAACGACAGCGATTTTTATCATAAAATATTTGCGCTCTATCGGATTCGAGGCGGACAACACTTTGTTTGAACGGCATTCGTGGTATTTCCGCAACGCGCTCGTTCGCGCCAATTATCGCAACGTGAAAAAAGGCATCACGCCGAATTTTGAATTTTTGGTTCGATTTTTTCGAAATCTGCTTTTGGGAGAAATGAACCAGTTGAGTAATCGCCACTTGCTCGTTAACGCTCCCGCAGAATGGGGAACGCCCATCACTTCCCCCGCAAGTCCGACAACAAGTTCCCCAGTAAGCTCCCCAGTAAGCTCCCCCTCAACTTCCCCCGCAAGCTTCGAGGGCTCCCCCACAAGTTCCCCCGTAAGTAGTAATACCACCGCCGCAAGTTCGGTTGCCGTTTGGGGAGAGCTTAGCGAAAATGTCCGCCGCTTTGTTTTAGCGACGGGAACGACTGCGCTTTCGGTAAAAGAGGCGATGGCGGCGGTCGGTTTGAAAGATCGTAAAAACTTCATCGAATATACGCTAAGTCCGGCACTGAAATCCGGTGTGGCGGTGCCGCTATATCCGGACAAGCCGAACCATCCCCGCCAAAAATACCGCCTGACGGTTAAGGGACTGGTTCTCTTTAATGAAAATAAAAATTTGAAAAAATAATCGAAAATATGTTTCCGAAAATTGAAATTGCGAAAAACGTTGCCGGCGGGAACGGCGACACTGTCAAAAAACATCTGCTTACGTCGGCGGAATTGAATGACAAGACTCGTATGTTTGCCGAAATCACACTCGCGCCCGGGTGTTCCATCGGCTACCACGAGCATCACGGCGAGAGCGAAACCTACTACATTCTTTCCGGCACGGGAACGTATAACGACAACGGAGAAATCCGGTCCGTAGCTCCCGGCGAGGTAACGTTTACGCCGAGCGGGAAAGGGCACGGGCTTGAAAATACGGGAACGGAAAACCTCGTTTTTATCGCGCTCATCCTCCGCGATTAAGAGCACGATACTCAGGGTTTACAGCTTCGCCGCGAGCTGTTTTTTTACCGTCTCCAAGTCCTGCATGGCGGCAATTTCTTCCGGCTCGAACGCAACGCCGAATTCCGCTTCCAGCGCGAGAATCAGATTCAGGTGGTTTACGGAATCCCACGCTTCGCAATTTTTTTGCGAAAGCCCGGCGGGAACGGCGTCGATACCGAGTGTCGTTTTAAAAACGTTTTCGAGGCGAGGGGAAATGTCGTTATTCATCGGATACAAATTGGTAAATCGGATCGATTTTTATCGCATCGCGTTCCCGCAAATTCAAGCGAAAAGACGAAGAAGAATTTTCCCCGGAAACAAATCCGAGAGATGAAAGAAAATCTTTGCACGGCGCATTTTTTGCCGTCGGCAAATATTCCGCAAAGACGGTTTCTACGCCGCGTTCCCGCAGAATACAAAGGATTTTTTGGGCGAATACGGTTTCGATGCCGCGCCCGAGTGCCCGGCAACTCAGCATAAAATTTTCGATGCGGGCGATTTTTTTGTCTGCGGAAAATGAGATTTCCGATTCGCCGACGATACCGAGATCTCCGATTTTGTCTGCAACGGAAAGCGAGAAAACGACGTTCCCGCAGGCAAGAAAATCGCGCAATTCCGTTTCCGTGCGCCGCCGTGTTGTCAAATTAAACTGGTTCGTCTTCTGCGTAAGTTGCGCCAGTCTCGGCAACGAAAAATCGTCGGCAGGCGCGACAAGAAGCCGGATTTCCAGCGAGGCAATGTAATCTTCGAGTGAGGAAAAATTCCTCGCGGCTTCGTTACGCGCGGCGGCGTCGCGGTATTGTTGCGTTTTCGACAAATCCTCGGCGGTCAATTTTTCGCAACGGAAAAATTCATCGACGAGTTTTTCAAAAAACGCGGGAAGCTCGTAAGCACGGCGCGGAAATTCCGGTGTCGCGACAATACCTTCGAACGCCGAGGCAACGCGCTCGCGTTCCCGCGCCTCATTGTCGACGAACACAAGCGAATCCAAGCCGATATTGAGCTCCGCCGCGATTTCACGCAGATTTTCCGCTTTGTCGCGCCAATTTACACGCCACGCGGAAATGTGTTCACGCCGCAGAATCATTGCGGGATGCTTTTCAAAAACTTCGCGAACGTCTCCTTCGTTGTTTTTGGAGCAAACGGCGAGAATGATTCCGCTTTCGGCAAGCTCGACGCATTTTTTTTGGAAAAACGTGAAAGCGTTGCCGGGAAAATCGCCGCCGATTTTGATTCCGGAAAATCCGTCTTCGCCGAGCGTTCCGCCCCAAAGCGTGTCGTCGCAATCCAAAACAAGGCATTTTTTGCGCACGGCGGGAACGGGCGCGGGAACATCTGCTTCCTGAGATTTTTTTGCGGAAGAAAAGGGCATTTGCGCAAGAAACCACATACGCCAATCGACGCACGCGGTCGGTGCATCGAGGACTTGCGTGTTTTCGCGTTCCCGTGCGATTTTTTCCAGTGCGGCGTCGTAAGCATCAACGGTATCGCGCAAACGCGTGTCCGCCGAAACAAGCGGTGCGCTTTGCGGGAGCGCGAGGCGCGTGAGTTCGAGCGATTTCCCGCCGGGAATCCGAGTCAGTACCAAATCCAGTTTTTGCAGAAAATCAGCGGCGAGCTTCTGTGCTTCTTGCGGAGAAACATCCGGCGGAAGCGTGTAAAACCAGCAAATTTTTTCCGCATTTTCGGGAACGCGTGAAATATCGCCGTAGCCGGAAAACTCCGTTTCTTCTCGCGGAAAAAACGGCTCAAGCGTCGCGTTCCTGAAAACAAAAAGTTTCACGATTTTTCTTCCAATAGCTCAATGAGTCCGGCTTCTTTCGAGTATAGAAACGCGACGCGTGCATTCCCGCAGGCGACAGCGGGAACGGGCGGTTTTACGAGAAGCCATCGTTCTTTGCGCAGGTCGGAAATCGTTTGGTCAATATCGGGAACTGCGTAACAAACGTGGTAAACTTCCGGTTCTCCGCCGCTTTTCTTCAAGATGTCAGAAACGGGAGACCTCTCGTCGGCAGGTGCGAGTAGCTCTGCGCGTAATTCGTCCGGTTTTTCCGCAAAGCAAATGTTTACGTTTTGGAGAGGATCAAAAACCGGCGTTGTGCAAAGATAGCCGTTTTCCCGATATACATCGGCGGCGCTTTCAATGTCGGCGACGGCTACGCCGATGTGATGAATTTTAAAATCGGAAATGTTCATTAGCCGTTATTCTCCAAATGTGACGGGAGCGGAAATGTTTGTCGAAGCGAGCGAAAGCGTTGCGGCGCCCCAGGAAAGACCGGCACCGAATCCGCAGATGAAAACGCGTTCCCGTGCGGAGAGATTTTTCCCGCATTCGGAAATCGTGAGCGGAATGGAGGCGGAACTCGTATTTCCGTATTTGTCGAGTGAATACAGGATTTTTTCGGAGGGAATTTTCATGCGTGCCGCAAGAAAATCGGTCATCATTTTGTTCGCTTGATGGAAGACGATGCCGTCCGCTTCGCTTGGCGAAAATCCCGCAAATTCCGCGGTTTCTTTCATGACGGCGGGAACGCTGCGAATCGCAAAGTTGAAAACATCCATTCCGTTCATGAAAACTTCGCAGGCGGAGCGAATATTTCCTTCGTTGTCCGCTTCCTCTGAGAGCGTTTCTGCAGAAGCGGGAACGCGGCAGCCGCCGGCGGGAATTTTTACGGAATCTTCGCCGTTCCCGTCTGTTTTCAGAACGAAACAGGTTTCCCCGAAATCCTCGGATTTTTCAATGATTGTTGCCGTTCCCGCGTCGCCGTAGAGTGGCGCGTTCACGCGGTCGCGCGGATTGACGATTTTGGAAAATGTTTCTCCGTCGAGCAAAAGCACACGGCGAACCGTCGGCAAATTTGCGTAGGCAAAAGCGGAGGAAAGCGCGTAGACGTAGCCGGAACAACCGAGCGACAAATCCATTGCCGCGCAGTTTTTTGAGAGTCCGAGTCTCTGTTGGAGTATCGGAGCCGTCGCGGGAATTTTAAAATCGCCGGTTTGGCTCATGAAAAGCAAAACGTCGATGCTTTCTCGGGAAAGGTCGGGATTGTCTGAAAAGAGTTTTTCGGCGGCGGCGAAGCATAGGTCCGACGCGCAAACGTTTGGCGGCACAATCCGTTTTTCTCGAATGCCGATTGCATTAATGGTTTTTCCGATTTCTTCTGCGGGAACGAGATTTTTTAAGGCCTCTTCATTGCGCGAAATTTCTGCGGGAACGCAAGCGGAGAGGGCGCGGATGCCGATGCCGTTGAAGCGAAAATTTGCCATAGAAAATTGTCTTTTAGCGCAATGTCAGCCCGCCGTCGATGACGAGTTCCGTTCCCGTGGTCCATGCCGCCGCGTCGGAGAGGAGATAGACCGCGGCGTAGGCGATTTCTTCCGGTTTCCCATAGCGCCGGAGCGGGTAGTTTTTTTGCGCGTCTTCGTTGAGGTGTGCTTCGCTCAGCCCGATGCTTGCGTGGATGGGCGTTTCCACCGCTCCCGGGCAGATGCAGTTAACGCGCGTTTTTTGGTAAGCGAGTTCGAGCGCCATCGCTTTTGCCGCACCGCAGAGCGCGGCTTTGGAAAGTGCGTATGCGGTTTGCCCGACTGAAGTAATGCGCGTTCCCGCGACTGAAGAAACAAAAACGATTGAGGCTCCGTCGCGAACGGTTCCGTTTTTCAGCAAACGCCGTGTCAGTTCAATCGGCGCGAGCGTGTTAACGCTCAAAAGTTTTTCGAGAACTTGGGGCGAGGCAAACGGGAACGGGCGCAACTTTGAAATTCCGGCGCAGTGAACGATGCCGTCGTAGGGCGTGGGAGAGGCTTCGAGAAGGTTTTCAAAATCTTTCTCGTCGGACAAATCCGCAACGCATTTCGCCGTAAACGCACCGAGCGGGCGCGGAAGCATTTGAAAAGTTTCTTCAAGGCGTGGTTCGTCGCGTCCGGTGATGACGACGGAGGCGCCCGCTTCGGCGCAGGCGACGGCGCAAGCGCGCCCGATTCCCGACGACGCACCCGTCACCAAAATGACTTTACCTTCAAGCGAAAACGGATTTTTTGCCATGGCGGAAGCGTTTTTAGCGGTTGCGTTCTACGGCGCTGAAAAGATCTCCGAGCGTTTCAGCGTTGCGGATGTCGTCTCCTTTGAGGAGCACGTCGCATTCGTCTTCGACAAGCGCCATGAGCGAAAGCGCGAGAAGGGAGCTCCACTCGGGAAGTTCCTTGAACTTTGTTGCTTCGGAGAGCGTTCCCGCAGGTGTTTGAGTTAAGAGCGCAGAAAATATTTCAATGAAATTTTGAGACGTCATTTTTAAATATCAAAAAGAGTTGCGGGATTGCCGATGTAGGTTTTTCCGTCTTTCGGCGTGCGGACGAGGACGCTATTCGCGCCGAGCGTTACATCGTCGCCGAGCGAGACTCCCTGAAGAACAACGGAGGAAACGCCGAAGAAATTGCGGTTTCCCGCAGTAATATTTCCGGAGATACGGACACTGGGATTAAACATATTGAAATCACCGATTTTTGAATCGTGCCCGATGTAAATTTGCGTGTTGAACAGGTTGAAATTGCCGAGTTCGACATCGCACGAAATCACCGACTGATGAGAAATGAGATTTCCCCTGCCGAGGCGGAGTGTGGCGGGATCCATGATGCGTGCCGTCGGTGCGATAATGTTCGGAAACGTGATGTTCGGATTTGAGATATTTTTTGAAAGGTGTTCAAGGGTTTTCGGGGCGGCGATGGCAAAAACGAGCGCGAGTTCACCGTTGTGCGCGTTGAGCGCGTCCAGCCCGCCGAGAATTTTGCCGCGCGGCGTTTGCGTTCCCGCAGGAATGCCATCGTCGAAGAAACCGACGAAGTTCCACGTCGGGGAGACTTCGTTGATTTCTCTGATCAGGCAGGCGGTTTCCCGTCCGAAGCCGCCTGCGCCGTAAATGGCAATGTCTTTCATTATAGGGGAATTTTGCCGTTCCCGCCTGTTTTTATCAAGGGCAGATTCATTTTCTCCAAATAAAAAATGCGTTCCCGAAATAAATCCGGGAGCGCATTTTCATTTATCGGAATTCGGAAAAATCCGATCAGAGCTGTTCTTCGTCCCGGAGGTCGATGTGAACGTCCTTGAGTTGGCGCGGCGTAACGGCGGACGGGCACTGCGCCATCAGATCCTGACCGCGCTGTGTTTTCGGGAACGCGAGGAGGTCTCGAATCGAAGTGCGACCGGCGAGCATGGTGACGAGGCGGTCGAAGCCGAGTGCGATCCCGCCGTGCGGCGGCGCACCGTAGCTGAACGCCTTGAGCATGTAGCCGAAGCGGGTTTCGACGACGTCCGCCGGGATTTTGAGCACGTCTTCAAAAACTTTTTTCTGCATATCCGGATTATGGATACGGATGGAGCCGCCGCCGAGCTCGACACCGTTGAGCACGATGTCGTAGTGTTGTCCGCGAACGGCGTGCGGATTGGTTTCGAGGAGCGGCACGTCTTCCTTGACGGGCGCGGTGAAGGGGTGGTGCGCGGAAACGAAGCGGTTTTGTTCTTCGTCCCAGAGCATCAGCGGGAACTCGATAACCCAGAGGAAATTGTATTTGTCTGCCGGAATTTCGAGGCGTCCGCGAGCTTGCAGAAGCTTTGCCGCTTCGAGGCGGATGCGTCCGAGAATGGCGGAAGCCTGTTCCCACGGAGCTGCCGCAAAGAAGACGATGTCGCCATCTTCGATGTTGAGTTTTTCCTTGAGCGCGGCTTTTTCTTCTTCGGAGAAAAATTTCAAAATAGGGGATTTCCATTCGCCGTTTGCCGCCTTGATGAAGGCAAGACCTTTGGCACCGAGCGTTTTGGCGATGGTTTCCAGATTCGTGAGCTCGCCCTGAGTGATGTCTTCAAGACCTTTCGCGTTAATCGCGCGAACGACGCAGCCCTTGGTGTTGGCGACGGTGTTGAAAACTTTGAACGCGGAATTTTTGAAAAGCTCCGTAAAATCCGTGATTTCGATTGCAAAGCGCGTGTCCGGCTTGTCCACGCCGTAGCGATCCATCGCTTCCTGATAGGGCATGCGCGGGAACGGGGTCGGGATATCGACGTTGAGCACGTCTTTCCAAACGCGTTTGAGCATGCCTTCGATGAGCGCGTAAATGTCTTCGCGTTCGATGAAGGACATTTCGATATCGACCTGGGTAAATTCCGGCTGGCGGTCGGCGCGCAAATCTTCGTCGCGGAAGCATTTTGCCATTTGGTAATAGCGTTCAATGCCGGAAACCATCAGCATTTGCTTGTATTGTTGCGGCGATTGCGTGAGCGCGTAGAACTGTCCGGGATTCAGGCGGGAAGGCACGAGAAACTCGCGTGCGCCTTCCGGTGTGCTTTTGAAAAGAATCGGAGTTTCGACTTCGACAAATGCCTGTTCGTCAAGGTAGTTGCGAATCGCGTGTCCCGCTTTGGCGCGCATGCGCATGAGTTTGAGGTTGCGGGGGCGGCGCAGGTCGAGGTAGCGGTAAGAAAGGCGCAAGTCTTCGTTCACTTTATCCGCCTTGTCGTCTTCCATCGGGAAGGGAAGCGGCGCGCAAACGTTGTGCACGGTAATTTCTTCGGCAACGACTTCAACCGTTCCCGTGGCGAGCTTTTCGTTAATCGTTTCTGCTTCGCGGGGTGTAACCGTTCCCGTAACTTCAATCACGCTTTCGGATTTGAGATTTTTAGCGATTTCGTGAACCGAGGGATTGGACGGATTGAAAACGATTTGCGTAATGCCTTCGCGGTCGCGGAGGTCAACGAAACGAACGCCGCCGAGGTCGCGAACGGTATCGACCCAGCCGATGAGCGTGACTTTTTTACCGGCATCGGCAGTCGTCAAACAATTGCAAGTATGTGTGCGCAACATTGTATTTAAACGTGAAAGCCGCCAAGTCTAAACTTCTGCGGGAACGCGACAAGGAAATTTTCAAAAAAAGCACGAAAATCCTTGTTTCGGCAGATGCGTGCGGAGATTTTACGCGACAAAAAAAGACAGACGGGAACGCCTGTCTTTTTTCGGATTAAGAGTTTTCCTTAACCTTTTGCGATGTCGGAAAGCGATTTGATGTCGAGTTTACCGGTGCCGAGAACCGGCATTTCCGGAATGACTTTGACTTCGCGCGGAATCCACAGATTCGGGAATCCGGCATCGGCAAGCTTGCGTCCGAGAGCCTGAACATCGAGATTTTCGATGGTCGTAACGATAACGAGTGCTTCGCCTTTTTGCGGATCCGGGCGTCCGGCAACCGCAAGTTGCAAAGTTTCGTTGCTCAGGTTGAGAATTTCCTGAATTGCTTCTTCGACGCTTCCGTGCGGCACCATTTCGCCGCCGATTTTGGAAAAGCGGGAGAGCCGCCCTTTGATGGAAATGAACCCGTATTTGTCCATTTCCACAATGTCTCCGCTTTCATACCAGCCCTTGGCATCCGTTACGGGAACGGGAACGCCTTCGTCGTTAATGTAGCCTTCAAAAATGTTCGGACCTTTAAGATAGAGCATTCCGGGCTCGTTGTAGGGAAGGATTTCTCCGGTTTCGGTGTGGCAGACTTTGGCGTTCATGCCGGGGAAAAGCACGCCGACGGAGCCTTTTTTCATTCCGCGATGCACGTTCCCGGTGGCGCGTTCGACGACGTCCGGTTTGTTCACGGCAACGACCGGAGACGCTTCCGTCATGCCGTAGCCTTCGAGATAGCGTGTCGGCGCGAGCGAGAATTTTTCTTCCCACGCTTCTGCGAAGCCGGCGGGTGTTTTTTCCGCGCCGCCGACAACGAGATCCACGGTCATCAAATATTCCGGCGGAGCTTTTTTCAGGTAATTGCGCAAGAAGGTCGGTGTGCTGAGAAGGACGGTGCAACGTTCTTCGCGGATAACCTGAAGATTTTTCGCGAAATCAAGAGGAGAGGGCGTGGAAACGGCAAGCACTTCGTCGCTTGTCGGTGCGAACCAAAGTTGAACCGTGTAGCCGAAGCTGTGGAAAATCGGGAGATTTCCGAGCAGTCGCGTGTTGGGCGGTAGCACGTCGTATTCGTCAATCTGGGCACAGTTGGCGAGAATATTTTTGTGAGAAATCACGGCACCTTTCGGCATTCCGGAGCTTCCGCTCGTGAAGAGAATAGTGGCTTCTTCGGAGCCGCCCTTTGTGGGAATTGAGAAAATCTTTTTCAGCGCAAAAGACGGAAGCAGAACCGTCATCGCGAAGATGCCGAGAAGCTTGAGCTTCGGAAGCTGTTTAATTTCGTCCAAAATATCAATTTGGCAGTCCGGCCACGGGAAATCCGGGAAGCGGTCGTTGAGCTGCTTTTTCATCGCGCCGACCGTAATGACGGTTTTGATGTTCGCGCGGGCGAGGCAGGATTCGAGTTGGGCGCGACCGAGTGTAAAGTTCAAATTGACCGGAATTTTCCCGGCGAGCGTGCAGGCGTAGTTCGCCACCATGCCGGCGAGCCCGGGCGGAAGCACGAGCCCGACGCGGCGTTCGTGGAGTTCCTTTTTAAACCGATGCGCAAGGCACATGGACGCGGCAAAAAGAATGCCTCGCGACATCGTGCGGCGCCCGACGGAGCGGTCGATAATCGCAGTTTTAAACGGTCTGCGCGCGCAGGCGTCTGTCAGCGTTGCGGCAAGGTGTCCTTTCAGCTCTTCGCGGGCGGAAAAAACTTTCGTGCCGAGTTCAAGCACGATGGAGCGCATTTGTTGGTAAGTTTTTTCGCCTTCGCGCTTCCCCATTTTGAATGGTTTGCCGAATGCAATCGTTACGGGAAGGCGGGAAATTCGCGGCTTCTTCCAAATAAATTTTTTGCGACGATAGCTGAAAATGGAATACCAGAGCCCGTCAATATACGCGGGAACGACGGGAACGTCCGCTTTGCGTGCAACCACCTGGAAGCCGCCCATGAACGGCTGAAGGCTTCCGTTGCGCGTCATGCAACCTTCCGGGAAAATGCAGACGACTTGCCCGGACTTCACGGCATCGACGGCGGCTTTCATTCCGTCCTTCGCGTTCGCGGGAGAAATCGGAATCGTGTTCATCGCGCGCATGAGAACGCGCAGGAGAAAATGCTTTTCAAGCCCGGACCACGAGACGTAGCGCAACGGGCGCGGGCAGGCGAGCCCGAGGCACACGACGTCCGCGTAGGACATGTGGTTGGCGATAATGATGCAACCGCCGGTCGAGGGAATGTTGCCTTCGCCGAGCGTGCGGCGGCGGTAACACAGCGCGCAGAGAATGACACAAATCGGTCGGAAAAACGCGTAAAACCACGAGGCTTCATAACGGAATTTGGAATACCGTTTGAAATAGATTCCGGAAATAATCCACAAAACAATGAGAATTGCGAGGAGTAAGGGATAAATCATGCCGCCCATTTTGAAAATTTTGGCGGTTTTTTGCAATTTTTAAAAAAGGAACGAAAATTTCAATTTACGGGAGCGAAGCCCTCCCGGACTTCGTCGTTTGACGCGGGAAGGCAAAGTTTGGGTTCGTTTTTCCGCTCTATCCAAAGGAGAACGTGTGTCTCGCACGCAGGCTTTAACGCCACAGGCGAGGACGCCTGTGCTCCTTTGGGAAAATCAAACTCCGCTTGAGTCTTCTATTTCGTCGAAAAGACTTCATTCGGAAGTCATAATTCAAATTGAAATTTAACCCACGGAAGCGGAAAATGCGGAACATGAATGTTTTTCCGGAAAACAGCACCGAGCAGGGCGGGAACGCGGCATCGCTGGGAATTTACGTTCACGTGCCGTTTTGCGGGAGCGCGTGCGATTATTGCGCGTTTTACCGCGAAGCTCCGCATAAAGCTTCCGTGGAGGCTTGGCTCGCCGGAATTGAAAAGGAACTCGCACTCGTTCCGTTCCCGCGCGCGGCGGAAACTTTTTTTGTCGGCGGCGGCACGCCCGGCGTGCTCTCTGCCGGGAATTTTTCCCGTTTGGCGAAAATGTTGCTACGCGCCAACGGCGGGAACGCACCGGCGGAATGGTCTGTCGAACTCGCACCGGGAACAGTCAAGCCGGACAAGCTTCGCGCTTTGCGCGATTGCGGCGTGAACCGGATTTCACTCGGCGTGCAGTCGTTCGATGCGGAAACGCTCGCGCTTCTCGGGCGTCGCCACGCTCCGAAGCAGATTTTTTCCGCTTACGAAATGATTCGCTCGGCGGGTTTCGACAACGTGAATTTTGATCTGATTTTTGCCGTTCCCGGAGAAAATCCTTTGCGCTGGGAAAACGATTTGGCAACGGCGATAAAACTTTTGCCGGAGCATCTTTCCGCGTATTGCCTGATTTTGGAGGAAGACGCGCCGCTTTTGGTGCGTTTGAAAAAATCCGGAAAATTTAATCCGGAAGAAAAATCTCCCGAGCGCGAGGCGGAACTTTATTTGAAAACTTGGGAACAACTTTCAGCTGCCGGATACGAACAATACGAAGTTGCCAATCACGCGCGCGGCGGGAAAAAATGTATTCATAATTTCAATACTTGGAAAATGGCGGAATGGCTCGGCTTCGGTCCGTCGGCGGCGTCGCAATGCGGCGAAAAGCGTTTCCGAAATCCGGCAAATCTTGCGTTGTGGCTGGAAAAAATAACCGACGGCGTTCCCGCGCACGAAGAAATCGAAAAACTTTCCGCTACGCAGCTTTTTGAAGATGCGATGATTTTCGGTCTACGCTTGGCGGAAGGATTCGATTTGTCCGAACTTTCGCAACGCTTCGGCGTTCCCGCGGGAACGCATTTAGCCGATTTGGGAAAAGATTTGCGCGAATCCGGTTACTTGGAGTCCGGCGTTCCCGAAAATATTTGGCGCCCGACAAAACGAGGTCTCCTCGTTGCGGACGCCATTGCGCTCAAAATTCTTGAAATCAGGAATTAGCATTCTTCTTAATTCCTGATTTCTTTTTCTCTATCTTACGCGTTCATGTCTTTCCATTTTTTCGCCATTTGCGAGAAAATGACGAGCGCGATGGCGGAAACAACGCCGATTGCCGCGAAGGGAAGCCAGACGGTGAGGTTCGGCGAATATGTGTCCCAAAGAAGCGTCGTCGCTTCCTGCGAAGAAAGATTCAGCATTTTTTCGAGCGCGGGCATGGCTTCGTTGCGCGTGATGCCGAGCGTCTTTTCCAAGTCGCTCACGTTGTCGAAAAACGGGCGCCATTCGATGCCTTTTTGCTCGGCGATGTAGCGCAAGGCGAGCGTCGCCTTTTCGCCGACGTTCCCGTAAATGAGTCCCGCGAGTTTCGCGCCCGCGAAAATCCCGACGCCGACGGGAATGTTGATGTAAGCGAGGTAAACGCCTTTTTTGTCGTTCGGCGCGATTTCGGAAAGATACTGAGATTTTTTCGGTCCCGTGAACATTTCGCCGAGCGAGAAAAACAGCACGCCGAGCAGGAAGAACCACGCGTTTTGCGTGTAGCCCGCAACGACGACGCCGATTGTCGCCATCGCCATCCCGAAGATCATCGCGTCGAGCGTGCGCATTTTGCGCGTAATCCACGACACGCCGACGACACCGAGAATAATAAACGTCGCGTTTGCGCTGATGAGCACCGCTTGCGGAATGCGCAACGTGCCGTCCGGGAGCGTTTCCACAAAGTATTTTGAAATGCTTTCCGGGAGAATCGCGTTTGCCGTCGCCGCGACGTTCGCGCTCGAAACCCAGTCTTCAAGGAAGTTCGGTTGCAAGTCCCAAAGCTGGAACATCATCAGCCAAAAACCGGACATGATGAGAATCCACGTAAGCAGGCGCGGTTGGAAAATGTCCTTAATCGCGTTGACGAGAACGCGCCCGATGCCGAGGGTTTTGGACGCGCCCGAGGGCGTGTCTTTAAAGAACAGAAGCGGCAGGAAATTCACCAAAATCATCGCCGCCGAAATGATGAAAACGAGACGCCAGCGAGCAACGGAATTGGCAACGCCGAGCGCGTCCGACATAAAGTTTTCCGAAAGAAAAACCACGGGAATGTAGTGCCCGATGAGCGCGCCGATATTGACGACCCAATAGAAAACGCCCCAGCCGAGCGAGGATTTTTCTTTCGGGAGCGTGTGCGAAAGCGCGCCTTGGATGCCGGGTTTGAAAAGTGCCGAACCGGTTGCAAAAACCGTAATTCCGATGAGAAATCCGATGTAATTACCGTTCACGCCGTCAAACGCGAGCGTTCCCGCGAGCGCGTCCAGCGACGGCAAATCGCGCAAAAACGCCATGAGCAAATAGCCGATCGACATCGTGGCGACGGAAATCACCATCATTTTTTTGTAGCCGTAGCGGTCGGCGAACCCGCCGGTAATAATCGGCAAAAAGCACTGCACGACTGCCCACCACGCGTAGAGCGTGCCCTTGGCGGCGGCGGTCAGGTGAAGCCCGCCGACGTTGTCCGCCTGCATAATGTAAATCGGTGCGACGACGCGCACGCTGTTGTAGGCGAGGCGCTCCATCATTTCGATGAAGTTCAGCTCGAAAAACGGCGCCAGCCAGCCGGAGGAGGTTTTCTTTGTCTCGGGAACGTTTTCTGTAGTGGAGTCTGTCATTGTGTCTTGGGATTGAGGGATTAAGAATGAGAAATTAAAAAATCAGAAATGAGGAAAAATGGAGGTCATTCACATTTTTCATTTTTAATTTCCAATTTTTTAAAAACGGTAACGCATTCCGAGTTCAACGGATTGCGAAAGCAGATCAAGATTGTGCCAGTCCGCGATTTTCGAGGCAATCGAAGGCGAAATGTAGGCGAAGCGATACGCGGTGAAAAGGCTCCAGTTTTTGTCGAGCCGATATTCGCCGCGAAGTTTTAGCGAAAGCGTTGTTGTCCAGTTGCCGTGGCTGGAGGTTTTGAAATTCGGACCTTTGATTTCGCCGTAGGTCGCGCCGAAGCCGATTCCGAGTAGCGCATCGAAAACGAATTTTTCGGAAAATTCACGCGAAAGTCCGAGATTGAGCAAGATATTTCCCGATTGGAGCGTCTCTTTGACACGACGGCTTTTCGCAATGTAGTGCCCGCTTTCCGCCGTGAACGCGAGAAATTCAAGCTCCGCCAAAAAATCCCAATCCGGCGTTGCCGAATCAAAAAGAACGGAAGCCGCCACGCTGGTGCCCCAGCCGTCGGCGTCGGGTAAATCGCTTCCGAAGTCCCAAAAATATTCCGGGGCGACGGAGAGCGTGATGCTGTCGTCGCGATGTTTTTTAGGCAAGCCGACGCGTTCGTTGGAGTCGTCGCGTCCTTCGCGCAGAGCCTTGACCGGATTATACGGTTCGGCGGCAACTTGTGCGAAAGCGGGAACGCCGAACATGCCGACGCAAACAAAGAAAAGGGCGGGAACGCAAAGTTTTTTCATTATATTGAATATTTTTTGAGGATTTCTTCCGGAATTGCGGTTGCGCGGCGTGTTTTCATGTCGATGAGCGCGTAATTTCCTTCGCCGTCGGCAGAAAGTTTTCCGTTTTCTTTAAAAATTTTGAAAGAGACGACCACGCCGTCTTTCAGGAAGCGTTCGATTCCAGTTTCCACCGTGAATTTTTCGGCGATTTCGAGCGGGCGTTTGTAATTAATCGTGAGCGCGCGCTGAAACCAGCCGAGCCCCATCGCGGCAAATTCCTGCATGGACATTTTGTAGCAGCGTTCCATTTGGTCAAAACGCGCCGCGAGAATGTAGTCGAGATAGCGGGAGCTGTGAACGTGGCTGTAAAGGTCAATGTCGTCCGGGCGCACGCGCATTTCCGTGACGAAGCGGGCGAAAACGGGGTTGTCGTTTTTTTCTGTCATTTAAAAGTCCTGATATTTTTTTCTATTTCAAATTATCCTGTTCGTTGAAACGCTTGGCTTCCGGATGGTTGTAGCCGAAAAGCGGGAGCGTGTTCAAAATCAGGAATAGCCCGACGCCGCAGACGATGCCGCAGTCCGCGATGTTAAACGCCGGCCAGCGGTAGTCGATAATCGGAATCCGAAAGTCGAGAAAATCAATCACGAAGCCGTGCCAAAGCCGGTCTATGACGTTCCCGACAATGCCGCCGACCAGCAAGCCGAAGGCGATCTGGACCGGGCGGCGCTCAATTTCAAGATGTTTGCGGAAAAAGAAAATCGCTCCGAGCGCAATCAGCGCAAACAGGGTCAGAAAAATCTTTTGTCCGTGTAAAATTCCCCATGCCGCGCCGAAATTTCCGACGTAAACGAGATTGAAAAAATCCGGAATAACGGTTACGGGAACGCAATCGCTCGGGTCAAAGCCCGGAAGTCCCGGCGTCATCGGCGGAAGCGTGGCTACGACCAAAAGCTTTGAAACCTGGTCGGCGAAAAATGTTCCCGCCGCAAGTTTCCAAAAAAGTGCGTATCTGCAAAATTTAATTTTTAACGAACGATTCATTTCGACGCGTAGAATAGTTCATTCTACCGAAACTTTGCGTTCCCGCAAATTGAAATTTGCGGATTGGCTTTTGGCTATTGGTTTTGGTGATTAGCGGGAAATGTGCGCAGAAAAGCCTCTTCCAAGCCTTGGACGGTGATAAACGGAGCCCAATGAACGCGATTTTTCCACGTTCGCGGAAGAATGCCGGCGCAACCGCCTGTCGCAATGATTTTGGGATTGCGAATCTCCCAGCGCTCAAGTTGCGCGAGAACGGTTTCCAGAAGTTTTTCAATCATGCCGGCAAAACCGACGGCGCAACCGAGCTTCATCGCGCTCAGCGTGGATTTTCCGATGCCTTCCGTGTCTTCCGCGAGCAAAAGTTCCTTCGGGTTTAATGCGGGCAAAAGTGCCGTTTGCTCGTGTAAATAGCGCGTCATAATCTCAAGCCCGGGCGCGATAATTCCGCCTTCGTAGCCGTGTTCGGAAAGAATGTCGAACGTTACCGCCGTGCCCATGTCGATGATGACGGCGGGCGCGCCGAAGCGGGCTTGCGCTCCGATGCAGTTGGCGAGGCGGTCTGGACCGATTTCCGCCGGTGTCGGATAATGAATGCCCAAGCCCGGACAATTTCCGTGATAAACGCGGCAAACCGGAAGTTCGTTCGACGCTTCGAGCACGCGTAACAGTTTTTCGGTGGCGGCGGGAACGACGGAGCAAAAAGAAATTCCGCCAATGCCGAGAGTTTCGATTTCGGGCGAGCGGAGCAGGGCGGGAACGCCGTCTGCAACATCGTCTATCCGTGCGGTTTTAAGCGTTCCCGAGAAAACGGAGCGGCGATTTTCGACGACGGAAAAATGCGTGTGCGTGTTGCCGATGTCGAGACAAAGGATTTTCATAATAAATTTCAGGCAAAAACAAGCGTTCCCGCGTCTAACGCTTCGTTTCTTTAGGATTCGGGAACCACGAGCTTCGCCAATTTAGAAACGCCGAAAAATCTTTTGAGGCGCAGTCGATGCGAAGTTTCAGCATCGCGTCTTCGCGGGAAATGGAAAAAGAGCTTCCGACGGAAAGAAGCGGCGCGCGAACGGCTTCCGGCTGTTTTTCCGCAGACTGGTTCAGGCTTAATTTAAAGCGCAGGAAAAAATGCTCCATGAAAACGGCTTCCTGCGAGTCTCTACAGCGGAAATCGACGTAAATACGGATGCGTTCGTCTTTTTCCGTGATTGCAAATTCTCCGGGAGGGAAGCTGAGCGCGAAGCCCGCAATTTCCGTCGCCCGGCGTTCGAACTGCCGGTAAACGAGAATTTCCGGACGGGAGGCGCAGGCAAGCGTTCGCATATAGCTTTCCGTTTTGCGGAATTTCGGTGCATCGGGAAAGGTTTTGGCGGTTGCGACAACAATCAGCGCGTCGTTGTCTGTGGGCGCGACCGAAACGTATTCGGTGTTTTCCAGAAAGGCTTTCGGGAGATTTTTCGCCAATTCCGGCGGGAACGCGATTGCCCGATTGCCGAAACGCGTTCCCGCAGATTCCTCGGAATTGCGTCGCTTGGCGGAATCAATGTCGGAAAGCTCTTGTTTGCTCAGTTTTTCAAAAAATGCTTCGACGTAGCTTTTTTGTCCTTCCGGTTTTTTCGAAAATTCAAATTCCGCCGTATTGAAGTTTCCGTTGCCGGGAAGCGAAAATCGGGCGATAACGGCGCGTTCCACGGACTCGGGAACGTTCAGCGCGTAGTTTTTATTAAGGTCGTTGATGAGCGCTTCGGTGTCCGGCGAGATTTTCAAATCGTAAAAAATGCGTTCCCGCAAAGCGTTGCCCGCCGGACTTTTTTTCATTCCCGAGAAATTAAAATAATCGAACGAATTAAGACAAAAAACCGGAGATGCGCTTGTGCGGTCGGGGAGCGTTTCCGCCCGGTCGGCAAGGCAAAGGCACGGGAACGAAGAAAACAGAAATAACAACGAGGGAAATATCTTCATCTGAGGGTGAATCCCAGTTTAGCGTTCCCGCGCTCAGAGTAAAGAATGAAGCGGGATTCCGAAGATTTTTCTTCTCCAAAAAAAATGCCGGCGCAATTTTTTCGCGAGGTCGGTTTTACGAGGCGGATGCCAAATTCGGGTAAGAGCCGAGATGTTTGACAAAAACGCAATGCCGTTCAAGCTCGGCGATGGCTTCGCGGACGTTGGGCGCGTCCCACGAACCGATGAGATCAATGAAGAAAAGGTATTCCCACGCGCGTTTCCGCGACGGGCGGGACTCGATGCTTACTAAATTGATTCCGCGATCCGAGAACGGTTTGAGCATGCCGAGCAAAGAACCGGGCTCGTTCTTTATGGAAACGACAAGGCTGGTTTTTTCTTCAAACGTAGCGCACGGCGGATTGGCTTTTTTTCCGATGACGAGAAAGCGCGTAACGTTTTCCGTGCGGTCCTGAATGCTTTTTTCCACCACGGGAACGCCGTGGATTTCCGCCGCGACGGAGCTTGCAATTGCTGCCGTGTTCGCATCGCGCGCGGCCTCCGTGACGGCTGCCGCCGTGCTGTCCGTCGGCACCAAATCGGCGTTCGGCAAATTTCGCATGAGCCATTGTGAGCATTGGGCGAGCCCGATGTCTTTGGATAAAACGCGTGTGATTTTTTCAAGCGGCGAACGCGAAATTAGGCATTGCTCGACGGAGAGTTGAATTTGCGCGATGATTTTCAAGTCGGATTCGGCAAGCGTATCGAGTGCTCCGGTAACGGCTCCCGCGTTGGAATTTTCAATCGGAATAACGCCGTATCCGGCTTTGCCGCGCTCGACGGCTTCAAAAATTTCGCCGATAGTGCGCATCGGAATAAGATTGACGCTTCCGCCGAAATTTTTTCGCGCCGCCTGATGCGTGAACGTGCCTTCCGGTCCGAGATAGGCGACCGGCAAATCCTGCATTTGAAGCGCGACCGAGGCGGAGATGATTTCGCGGTAAATTGCCCGCACGTTTGCCGAAGGGATTTTTAAGCTTTCGGCGAGTTTTTCCAGCTTGCGCAAAAGTTCTTCTTCGCGCTCCGGAACAAAAACGTTCGTTCCCGCGAGGCGCTTATTTTCGCCGATGATGCGAGCGCATTCCTGCCGATCCGCGAGCAGGCGGATAATTTCCGAGTCGATGCGTTCTATTTCTTGGCGGGCGGCGGGAATGTCTTTCATGAAAATGCGGAGGTAAACGTTTTTTTTTTGAGGAGAGAAAATTATTCGGCGGCGGGAACGTCGTCGAGCGGTATTTCCGTCTGCTTGGCGGGAACGGATTCGTCGGGCAAGCCGACATCTGCCGCAGTTGCCTTCGTCGGGTTTTTCGCGCGTTCGATCCAAGCGGAAATTTGCGCCGGCGAAAGCACGTCGGATTCCGGAAGCTCGGAAATCGTTTGCAAGCCGACAAAATCCAGAAATTTGGGGGTCGTGGAAAATTGCGAAGGGCGACCCGGCAAATCCGCTTTTCCGGAAACGGCAATGAGTTCCAAATCTAAGAGTTTGGAAATTGCGCTGTCGACGGAAACGCCGCGAATCGATTCCATTTCGCCGCGCGTTACCGGCTGGCGGTAAGCGACGATGGCGAGTGTTTCCAGCGCGGCTTGCGTCAGTTTTTGCGGACGCGGATCATTGCGCAACAGCCGAATCCACTCGGCGTAATCCGGCGCAATCGTCATGCGGAATCCTTCCGGTCCCTGCAAAATGCGCGTAACGTCGCCGGAATCCGCCATTTCCTGATTAAGTTCGGCGACAGCCTCGCGGATTTGCGTTGCCGTGAGCAAAGTCGGAACCTGATTGATAATGTCTTGAATCAGTGCTTGTTCCGGCGTTCCCGCTTCGTCCGCATTTTCGTCATCCTGCGTTCCCGCCGGCTGTTTTTCCCGCTGTTCGTGGTAGCGTGTGATAACGGCCTGGATATCCTTGATGGAAAGCGGTTCGGAAGTCGATGCGAGCATCGCTTTCAAAACCTTTTTCAAGTTAAATTCCATGCGTTGTCTGAAGAATGAGGCTTCGGAAACGGGAAATTAGGAATCGGGAGAAAAAATCCGCCAATTCCTAATTTCGATTTTTGTTCTTACGCTTTCTTTTCGATTGCCGCTTTGATGAAGGCGGCGAAAAGCGGGTGCGGTTTGGACGGCTTGGATTTAAATTCCGGATGGAATTGCACGCCGACCATCCACGGGTGGTTTTCAACTTCGACGATTTCGACGAGGTGAGAATCCGGATTTACGCCGCCGATGCGCAGGCCGGCTTCTTTGAGCGCGTCGAGGTATTTATTATTAAATTCGAAGCGGTGGCGATGGCGTTCCCGAATGATGTCGTCTTCGCCGTAAGCGGTTTTTGCGAGCGAATCTTGTGCGAGCGCGCAGGCGTAGGCGCCGAGGCGCATCGTCGCGCCCTTGGAAACGATGGATTTTTGAGCTTCCATAATATCGACGACGGGGTGTTTGGTGTCGGGTTTAAATTCCGTGGAATTTGCTTCTTCGAGCCCGAGAACGTTGCGCGCGTATTCGATGACGGCGATTTGCATTCCGAGGCAAATGCCGAAATACGGGATTTTATTTTCGCGGGCGTAGCGGGCGGCAAGGATTTTTCCTTCGACTCCGCGGTCGCCGAAACCGCCGGGAACGAGAATCCCGTCGAGATCCGCGAGCGGAGAGAGGTCGCCGTTTTCAAGCGTTTCCGAGTCGATGCGCTTGATTTCGATGCGGCAAGTATTGGCGATCCCGCCGTGAACGATGGCTTCGTAAATGGATTTGTAGGCGTCCTGAAGCTCGATGTATTTGCCGACAACGCCGATTTTTACCTGGTGTTCCGGGTGAAGAAGGCGGCGGAGAATGTTTTCCCAAACGGAAAGGTCGCGCGGCTGCGCCTGAAGCCCGAGGCGGTTGATGACAACTTCGTCGAAATGTTCTTCCGCGAGCGTGAGCGGGAGTTCGTAGATGGAATGTTCAACGTCGCGGCATTCGATGACGGCATTGACAGGAACGTTGCAGTAAAGGCTCATTTTATCGCGCATTTCCTGCGTGATCGGGCGTTCCGTGCGGCAAACGAGAACATCCGGCTGAATGCCGATTTCGCGAAGCTTCGCCGTCGACTGTTGCGCCGGTTTGGTTTTCATTTCGCCGGCGGCGCGAATGTAGGGAACGAGCGCGCAGTGAACGAAGCAAACGTTTTCGCGCCCGACATCGAGTTGGAACTGGCGGAGCGCCTCAAGGAAAGGAAGTCCTTCAATGTCGCCGGTTGTGCCGCCGAGCTCGGTAATCAAAACGTCCACGCCTTCTCCGCCGCGAACGATACGCGATTTGATTTCGTTCGTAACGTGGGGAATGACTTGCACGGTAACGCCGAGATAATCGCCGCGGCGTTCTTTTTCGAGAACGGACTCGTAGATTTTACCGGAAGAAACGGAGTTCGCGCGGGAAAGAGCTCCGCTGGTGAAACGCTCGTAGTGACCGAGGTCGAGGTCGGTTTCCGCGCCGTCGTCGGTAACGAAGACTTCGCCGTGCTGGAACGGGCTCATCGTTCCCGGATCCACGTTCAAATACGGATCAAATTTTTGCATACGGACTTTCAATCCGCGCATTTCGAGGAGGGCGCCGAGCGCCGCTGCCGTCAATCCTTTTCCCAGAGAGGAAACTACACCGCCAGTGACAAAAATGTATTTCATAGACGGGAATACAGACTAAGAAATTTTTTCTTTTTTGGGAACAAAATTTTTCAAATGTGAACAAGTCGGGATTCTTTAAGGGAATCTCTATAAATAGAGTTTTAAGTGAGCGAGGAGAGAGAGAGGATAGGTATTTGCACCTCGCTTCGCGAAAAAGGTTTTCGAAATCCTTTTTCCCGCTTGCGGGAACGCATTTACCTCTAAGCTCTCAGCCCTCAACTCTCATCGTTTTCCTCAAAGCTTGCCGATAAAAAAGCGTTGAGCGCGGCGGAAACGGCTTCGCGGCGCACGGCATCGCGCGACGTTCCCGTTGATTTCAGATGCAGGGAAAACGTTCCCGCCGGCGTAAATATTCCGATAAAAACGGTGCCGACCGGAATTTCCGGCGTCCCGCCGCCGGGTCCGGCGAGCCCTGTGGTGCTCAGCGCAAAATCCGTTCGGAATTTTTCGGCAACGCTACGCGCCATTGCCTCGGCGCATTCGGCGCTGACGACGCCGACGCGGTTTATGAGTTCTGCGGGAACGCCGAGAAGTTCGATTTTGGTTTCCGTGGCGTAGGTAACAATCCCGCCTTTAAAAAATGAGCTGGCACCGGGAACGTCCGTGAATGCGGCGGCGAGCAGTCCGCCCGTGCAGGACTCTGCAACGGCGACGGTCGCGTTGCGCTCAAGAAGCATTTTTGCCGCTTTTTCAGCCGGAGAAATCATTGGAAAAGATGATTTTTTTGATTTTTTCGCAACCGGAAATTTCCCGGATTTTTTTTAAAATTGCGCGTTTACGAAATTCTATTTGTTGGCGGATAACGGCATTTTCGCACGCGACGACAAGGGTCGAAAATCCGTCGCGAAGCTCCGTCGGCACGCAACGGGAGACGAGGGCGGCGGGAACGATATTTCCCCAGTTTTCGCGAATTGAAGACTGAATGCTTCCGGAAAAAATTCCGTGATTTTTTAAAATATCATCGAGCGTATCGGCGGGAACGATAAATTCCCTGTCCGTCGTATAGGGCGCATTTTCCGTGCGAAGCCATTTGCGTGCGCCGGTTTCGCTGGAGTTTTTTTTGACGACGATAGTGTGAATGTCCGGCTGCTGTTCTTCGGGAAGTCCGCGCAAGAGTGCCAGTAAATTGCGCGTGCTTCTCGGAAAGTGTCTCCTTGCGGATAGCGCGCAAAGTTTCGCCTGAAGCAGCGGCGGTAATTCGTTAAGCGATTCGATAATGGCAACCCGTTGTTCCGGAGGCGCGCCGTCCGGCGTGTGCGTAAGCCAAACGGCTTCTGCGCCGATGGCGTGAGCCGGGGAAACGTCGTGCGAGAGCGAGTCTCCGACGTGGAGAAGTTCGTCCCGGCGGATTTTCATGGAAAGGCAAACATTGTCGAACGCGCGGGCGTCCGGCTTGGCGAAGCCGGTTTCCGACGAAAGAAAAATTTTGTCGAAAAGCGGCGTAAGTTCGAGTTTGTCAAGTGCGTTGCGCCAGCGGGAATCGCCGTTGGAAATGACAACGCAACGCAGACCGAGAAAGCGGACGGTTTCAAGTATGCGCCGTGCGGCGGGAGCGGCGCGCCAGGAAGCGGCATCGGCAATGCGCTCGTAGACGAGGTCTTTTGCTTTGGGAAAAAGAGCCGAAGGAACCGCACCTTCAAAAATTTCCCAAAGCATGGCTTTCCAATATTCTCGGGAACGCGCCTCGGAGGTCGGTGCCAGCCCGTGTGCGCGCACTACGCGCTGGGCGTGTTTTTTTCTTGCGTCGAAAATTTTGGCGGCGGGAACGTTTTTTAATCCGAGATCCAGCATCGTATTCGCGCATATTTCTCCGAGCGACGGAGAAAGGGCAAGGAGCGTTCCCGTAAGATCGAACGAAACGACTTTCAGTTGCGACATAGCGTTGGCAAGTCAGGCGGGAACGCGTGCGGAAAACTCCTTAGTCTTCCGTGAGCGCGAGCAATGTTTGACGAAATTCTTCCGCGAGGGATTTTGCGGGAATGTGCTCCCACATTTTGTCGTAAGTAATAAATTTCGGGTCAATATCAATGCGCGAGAACGGAAGCGGAATGTAGAACCCGTCCCAGCTTCTTAAGCGGATTGCGCAATGAAATTTGGACGGAATCATCACGAGCGTGCAATGCGTTTTCTGCGCGAGAAGAGCGGCACCGGGGCTGAAGCGGTAAGCGGGACCGCGCGGACCGTCGGGCGTAATCGCGATGTCTTCTCCTGCGGAAAGTTTTTTGTGGATTTCAATCATCGCCTGTCCGCCGCGCCGCCCGGAACTTCCGCGAACGGCACCGATTCCGAGCATGCGGAAAAATGCCGCCAGCCATGCTCCGTCGCTTGACGGAGAAACGAGCCCGTTGACTTTGCTCCAGCGACGGAAGCGGCGATGAAGTTCGGACGAAATCAAAAGCCGATTGTGCCAAAAAATAATGATGAGCGGATTCTTGTCTCTGAAGAGGCGCTGCACGCCTTCCGACGATACGTGAATCCGAAGCGTCATCAGCCAAAGGCGGAGAAATATCGCCAGCGGAAGCAGAATCAGAGATTTCCAGAAAGGAATTTCGCGCACGCGGCGTTGGTAGGCTTCGTTATAAGCCCCGCGGAAGGACGGATCGTTTTGGGGGTCAATCTCGCTCATAGTAAAATTCCTCAAGATGAACTTTCCTCGCTGAAACCGCAAGAAAATAGAAATCCGAAGTTACGTTCCCGCGCTGTCAGCGAATGGTGGTTGCGCGTTTGTCCGCCTTGCGCAGTTGCCAGGAATTCCACAAGTTGTGGCAAACAACGTAGAAGGTCGGTCCCAAGGCGACAATCGGGTTGAAAAACGCCAGCCCGACCCAAAGCATGAGCATTGTGTTTTTTTGTCCGACGGATTGGGAGCATTCCCGCCTGAAATGTGATTCGCCGAGAAAATAACCGGCACCGAAGTTTACTGCACACAGGCAGGCGGCGAGCGAGAAAATTTCCGCCAAAATCACGAGTGAAAGATTTTCCTGCCGGCTGATATACGCCGAGCTCTGAGCGCACACCGTAAAAAGCATTACCATCCACAGGTAAAAAGAGAGAAACTTCCAGCGTCGGATAAAATCGGCGGCGGCGGGAACGTATTTCCTAAAAAACATCGCGGCACAAAACGGCGAACCGATAATAAGGAGTGTTTTCCATGCCAGGGAAAAAGTATCGATTTGTATCGCGTTTCCGATGACAAGTGCCACGAGCGGCGCAAGCGCAAATGCGGTGAAAAGATTGGTCGAGACGACGCTCACGGTAACGTAATCTTCCCGGCGACCGAGAAGCCCGGTAATGACCGGCGCCGCGTTTGCCGTCGGAGACATCGCGATAAGGAAAGCCATCGCGGCAAAATTTTCGTTCTCCGTGATTTTTTTCACGATGAAATACGCGGCGATTGCCAACGCCACCATAAATACGGGAATGCGAACGTGGCTCCAGCCCGTGCTACTTTTATCGAATTTAACGTCGATGAAAGAGAACAGGAGCATCGTCATGATGAGCCACGGAACGAAATTCCCGGCGTAGTTGTCAAAAAAAACGCCGGACGCCTGCCAAAGCACGGGAACGCTTCCGCCGAGTATCATTGCCGTAACGAGGCAGAGCATGCGCCGAGAGCCGGGATTAATTTGAATTTTCATTCACCGCAGTTTACTCCCGAAAGCGGTTGCGACAAATAGAAATTTAGCGTTTGTCCTGCGCGGGAACGCTAAAGCCCGGGCGTTTTTTTGTTTCCGGGCTTTTCGTTTATTTTGCCGCTTTAGCGAGCTCCCGGCGCGCGTCGCGAAGAATCCGCAGGCAAATGTCCCGCAAGTCCATGAGTGCCGTGCGCAATTCGTTTACCGTGGCGGAGTAGGCGTCATCGTTGACGGCAGTCGGCAGGCATTCCATTTCCGCAAAATGGCGATTGAGTGCCGTGTGCACGTTTTTCATCAGGCAAACGGCGAGCCCGAACTCCATCGCGTCCTCGGCATCGATGGCGAGGAGCATATCGCGATGCGCTGCGGAGAGCGAGTCGGCGAGATCGGACGCCGAGCGCGGGGAAAGCTTTCCGGCGTAAGGCGTTTTCCAAATGCGTTGCCAGTGTTTTCGGGCAAAATTGTAAATTGCGGAAACAGCGATGCTTTCCGGAAGATTGTGCAGGGAATAAACTGCCGGGAACGCGGGAACGTTTTCTTCCGCATCGTTTTTTTCGGGAATCGCGGGACCGTCGCCGTCTTCAACTTCCGCGCTGAGATGCCAGCCCATGGCGAGAGCGCAACGGTCGAGCCGGTCGCCTTCCTCATCGAGTTCTTCTTCGGGAACGCGGAAGGTTTCTTCGTAAAATTTCAAAAATCTGGCGGTTTCGCTTTCCGCGCGAAGGAGCAGACTGCGCCATTCCCGCTCGGTGCGCAAAACCTGGCGGCGTCCGTTCCCGGATTCGCCGTTGCCCGATTCCTGTTGATTTTCCGATTCGCTCATTAAAAAAAAATACGATTGGCGCAAGATTCTTATTTTCGCGGGCACTCTGCAAGCCTCAAAGATAAATGCGAATAACTTTTTGTCAAAAACGGGCTTGCCAACGGGCAAGAAAAAGGTATCGTCTTTCTTCACATTGTTCTTTTTCAGGCGTGGTAGCCAAATGGGAAGGCCGAGGTCTGCAAAATCTCTATGAGTCGGTTCGATTCCGACCCACGCCTCCAATTTCTTCCCAATCCAATAGCCCGTAAGGTTGTCCTCCTTTCCCTTACGGGTCGCCCCGGCGAGTTTCCTCCTTTCTTCTCGCCGGGGCTTTTTGTTTTATTACGGGAACGTTGACAGGGGAAAAAAGCTTTTTCATAATCGGCGGGGTATGAAAAAAGCCTCCAGTTTCTCCTACTGCGCCGCGCTTGCCGTGGCTTCTTTCGGCGTCGTTTCCGTCGCTCAGGCGGAACCGCAGAAAACTAAAAAACCGCTCAACGTAATCTACATCATGAGTGATGACCACGCGGTTCAGGCGATTTCCGCTTACGGGCATCCCGTGGGGAAATTGGCACCGACGCCGAATATCGACCGCATTGCGAATAACGGAGCTTTATTCATGCGCAATTATTGCGCAAACTCCATTTCCGGGCCTTCCCGCGCCTGCGTGCTCACCGGAAAACATTCTCACGCGAACGGCTACATGAGTAACGAATGGGGCACTTTCGACAATCGTCAAAACAACGTCGCCAAGGTTTTTCATGCCAACGGGTATCAGACGGGAATTATCGGGAAAATTCACTTGCCGAGCGACCCGACTGGCTTCGACTGGTGGCAGGTTTTCATCGGACAAGGGCATTACATTAATCCGGATTTGATTTGCGGCGACATCAACGGGCGTTTCAAAGGACCGAAAGGGCACATTATCGCCAAAGGTTATTCCACCGATATCGTTACGCACGGTGCCATTAACTGGCTTGAAAACACGCGGGACAAATCCAAGCCTTTCTTTTTCATGGTGCATTACAAAGCTCCGCACCGTAATTGGATTCCGAAAGAAAAATACTACAATCTTTACGACAATGTTACGTTCCCGGAACCGGAAAATTTCTTCGATAATTACGAAGGACGCTTCGCGGCAAAAGAGCAGGATATGTCGTTGTTGTGGACAATGCGCTGGGCGGCGGACTTGAAGCTTTTCCCCTCAAAGGATCAGCGTTCGCTCCCGCGCTGGATGTTCCCGCCGCGCATGTCGGACAAACAGTATCAGGCTTACATCAAAGCTTACACGGCGAAAAACGATGCGTTTTTCGATGCAAAAATCTGCTCGGAAGCCGAATGGAACGAATGGCGCAAACACCGCCGCGACGAAGCTTGGCTCGCCGCAAATAAAGATAAGCTCCAAAAATTCCAAAGCTGGGCGTATCAACGCTATATGCAAGATTACCTTGCGACAATTCGCGGCGTGGATGACGGCGTGGGAGAACTTTTGGATTACCTGAAAAAAAGCGGACTCGATGAAAACACTGTCGTCTGCTACACCTCGGACCAGGGATTTTATCTCGGCGAGCACGGGTGGTTCGACAAACGTTTCATGTATGAGGAATCTTTCCGTATGCCGATGATGATGAGTGGTCCGGGAATCGTGAAGGGCAACAAAATCAATCAGCTCACGCAAAATATCGACTTCGCGCCGACTTTCCTCGACATGTGCGGAATCGCCGTTCCCGAAGAAATGCAGGGCGAATCTTTCAAAAAACTGCTCGAGTCCGACAAACCGGTCAAAGAATGGCGCGATTCGCTTTATTACTGCTACTACGAATATCCGGCGGAACACAGCGTGCGCCGTCATTGCGGCGTCAGCTACCGTTCGCCGGACGGCTCGCAGGATTGGAAGCTCATTCACTTCTACAAGGAAGACAAATGGGAATTGTTTAATTTGAACGCCGACCCGAGCGAAATGAACAATATTTACGGTCAGCCGGGAACGGAGGAAATTACGGCAATGCTGAAGAAAAAACTCAAAGAATTGCAAAAGAAATACAACGTTCCCGAAGAATACATGACGCCGGGAACGCCGCGCCGAAACGACGACAAGGTGCAACTTCAGCCGCCGCTAAAACAGCCTGCAGTCTCGAAATAAATTTCGAAAAAAAAGCAAAAAAAATCCCGCGATTTCGCTTCGCGGGATTTTTTTTTGAAAGCGGCAAAAATTTACGCCGCTGAGCTTGCAACAATAATGAAGTGTCCGATCCAGAGGCAAACGCAGGTGAGAACCGCCGCCGCAAAATCGTCCGCCGCAACTCCCCAGCCGCCTTTGAGGCTTTGGAGTTTTTTTATTCCGAAAGGTTTGAAAATATCGAAGAGGCGGAACAGGGCAAATCCTGCCGTGAGCCAGTAGAGTGTGTTTGCGCTTTGCGCGATGATTTCGCCGAGCCCGGCATAGCAAATCGGCATCACGGCAAATTCGTCAAAGTTGACTTCACCCGGGTCCGTTTTTCCCAAAAATTTCTCTCCGGCTTCGCAAACGGGAACGGCAACGGCGGCGAGCAATGCCGCCCAAATCGCGAATTGCAACCACGTTCCCGGCGTGTTGATTCCCTGGAAGGCAAACCAGTAGAAAACAACTCCGGCGACGGAGCCCCACGTTCCCGGCGCGGGAAGCCGCCGACCGAGCGGACCGAGCGTTGAAATCGTGCCGAGAAGCTTGGTTTTGAAATCGGTTTTTTCGCTCATTGCATCAAAATTTTTCGATTGCGAATGATGTAGCCCGTTCCCGAGTAAATCGTCAGCAAAACGGCTCCGTAGAACGCCCACAGTCCGCATTCGCGCACCCAGGAGGCGAGGGCGGCGGGCGCGGAGGAATCCTGCAAGACATGAGCAAAAAGCAGGAGCGAAACAGAAATCATTTGCAGGGCGGTTTTCAGCTTCCCGGCGCGTTCCGCCGCCAGCACAAGCCCGTTGCTTGCCGCCACGAGACGAAGCCCCGTAATTAAAAATTCACGACAAATGATGATGATGACAAGGAAAACGCAGAACTGCGGCAAAATCGTTTCCGGCGTTCCCGCGGGCGCGTTGCATTTGAGCCCGAGCATGGCGACGAATAAGCCGACCATGATAATTTTGTCCGTCAGCGCGTCCATCAGTTTCCCGAAATTGGAAACGGCACCGACTTTTCGGGCGATGTAGCCGTCGAACCAATCGGAAGCCGCCGCAAACAAAAAGAGCAAAAACGCGGCAAGATCGGACTTAAAGCCGTCAATGCAAAGCAATCCGACAATGATGAAAAGAAGCGGAATGCGCGACAGGGTGAGAATATTCGGAAGATGTTTCATCACGAAAAAATTTCCTAAAAATCTTGCCACAGATTGCGGACAAGTCGAGACTGTAAACACGTTTTTCTATAAAAATATTTAAAAAATGACCGCAAAAAAAAATCTCTCCTCGCGCGTGGCTCTCTATCCGGGAAGCTTCGATCCCGTGCACAACGGGCACGTTCACATCATTCGCCGCGCGGCGAAACTTTTTGATCGCGTCATCGTCGCCGTTGCCGCCAATCCGGACAAACAGCCGCTTTTTGAAATTCCGGAGCGTGTGGAGTTGTTGCGCGAGGCACTTGCGGATGCCGGGAACGTCGAAGTCATTACGTTCGGCGGGCTGACCGTTGACAACGCCAAGCGCTTGGGGGCGGGCGTGATTATTCGCGGGTTGCGGCTGGTCTCGGACTTCGAGTCGGAATTGCTTTTGGACATGCATAACCGCCGACTTGAGCCCGGTGTCGAAACGCTTTACATGATGCCGGAGAAGGAATACATCTGCTTCAATTCCTCTTTCGTGAAACAAATCGTAAAGCTGGATTCTTCGCGCCTGTCCGATTACGTTCCCGCCTGCGTTTTCAAACGGCTTCGCGAAAAATACCCGACCGGCGGCGCATCGTTTCCGGTTTCCTCTCGCTAATCACTCTTTATTGTTCCCTTTTTTCGCGTTCCCGCGTAAACTTTTACAAAATTTTTTTTTATTCATGCAGGCACAGCTCGAAGCAATAATTTCTGAAACGGAATCCGCCGCTCCCGGCATTCAAACGCGTCCGGAATTTGACGCATTTAAGGCAAAAATTTCCGGTCCGAACGGTTCTCTCACGCAAGTGATGAAATCCATCGGGAAGCTTCCCAAAGAAGAAAAGCCCGCAGCGGGCAAGCTTATCAACGCGGCGAAACAGCGTATCGACGCGGCTTTAGCGGCAACGCTCGCGCGAATCGAAGAAAACGAATTGGCGGCAAAGCTCGGCGATCCGATTGACGCCTCGCTTTCCTCTCCGGATGATTTTGCCGGAATGGCGCATCCGCTCTCGCAAGTGCGGGAAGAAATTTGCCGTGTTTTTCATCGCCTCGGCTTTACGATTGCCGAAGGTCCCGAGCTCGAAAGCGAGTGGTTTTGCTTTGACGCGCTGAATACGCCCGAATCGCACCCGGCGCGCGACATGCAGGATACGCTGTTTTTGCCGGCGGGAACGCTTTCCAAAGACGCGCCGAAAAAAGGCAACGAAGCTTACGTGATGCGCTCGCACACCTCTTCCGTGCAGATTCGCACAATGCTTGCGCGCAAGCCCCCGATTCGCATTATCGCGCCCGGTCGCTGTTTCCGCCGCGATACGGTTGATGCGACGCACTCCGCGAATTTTCACCAGATCGAAGGTTTGTGGGTCGATAAAAACGTGACACTGAAAGATTTGAAAAGCGTTCTTGATTCGTTCGTGCGGGAAATTTTCGGAACTTCCGTTGAAACACGCCTGCGCCCGAGCTTTTTCCCGTTCACGGAACCGAGTTTTGAAATGGATATTAAGTCCCCGAACCTCGGACGGCTGAGCGATCGCTGGCTCGAAATCATGGGTTGCGGGCTGGTCGATCCGAAGGTTTTCGAAAACGTCGGAATCGACGCGAACGAATGGAGCGGGCTCGCATTCGGCGTCGGCTTGGAACGCATCGCGATGCTTGTTCACGGGATTGACGATATTCGCCATTTCTACGCCAACGACCTGCGCTTCCTGCGCCAATTCGCGTAATTTTTCACACGGGAACGCCTCCTTATGGATGTAGCGCATCTCAGTTATCGGGAAAAAACTAATTTAGGGAGTTTTTATACTCCGGCTCGATTGGTTGAGGTAGCGTATGGTTTATTTGCGCAAGTTGCCGGAACTGTAGAGGTCGTGCTTGATTCTTCTTGCGGATACGGAGCTTTTTTTTCAGTTCCGTTCCCGCAAAAAAATGTTCGGCTTGTAGGGGCAGATATCGACGAAATTGCACTTGATGTTGCTGCTGAGAATTTTTCACGAGTGCGCTTTCTTTGTGAAAATGCACTAAAAAATATTAATCGGGAAAAGTATGGTATTTCTCCTCGGGAACGGTTGGTGATTGTCGGAAACCCACCATATAACGACGTTACTTCTCGAGTAAAAAATCATATTAAGCATGAAAACCCGTGTGAAATGGAATCGGATATTCGCACTCGGGATTTGGGTATTTCTTTTCTGCTTTCGTTTGAAAAGCTTTCGCCCGAATATGTCGTTGTGTTGCATCCGCTTTCTTATTTGATAAAGCAGGCAAATTTCAAGCTCCTGGAGCCGTTCATGCGAAAATACGCTCTACGAAAGGCTTTGGTGCTCAATAGCCGAGAATTTTCGGACACATCAAAAAGCAACGGCTTCCCGATAGTGGTTGCCGTTTACGAACGAAATGCTTTCGGGACGACTTATGCGGATATTGTTCGTCGACGATTTATGACGTTCGAAGGCATTTCGTTTTCGGTTTCTGATTATGATTACGTTTGCCGGTATATTCCTAAATACCCTTCGCGAGTTCAGCGAAGGGCGGGAACGTCCCGATATAAATTTTTTACCATGCGCGACGTGAACGCGCTGAAGCGTTCCCGTACGTTCATTTCCGACGATACGGCAAACACAATCTATATTCCGACGGAAAAGTTAGAGCTCTATTGCTACGTCGATATTTTTAAGGATTATTCCCAAAAGCTTCCTTATTTTTTAGGAAATTTTGATGTGATGATTAATCGGGAAGAATTTGAAAAAATAAAGAACGATTTTTTGGTTTTGAGCATCGAAAAGCATCCGGAAATCTTTAGAGAAGAGTTTCTGCCTGTTCCGAAGGATGTGTCGGACGGAGCCTTTCGGCGTGTAGATTTTTACTTTAAAAATCTTTTTAAAGGAGTCGCATAGCATGTATATCCGGAAGATAAATGAAGATAGCTTTCGCGTTGCTATTCCGCTTACAGCAACAAGCGGAAAGATTCGCATCAAAAAACGCACGATGCTCAATGAATATGGCGTTCCCGTGGCGACTTGCCAAGTTCCGTTTTCTCAATCTTGCTATGTTGAGTGGCAAATAGGCTATGATGTTCCTGTAAAAGATCCGGAAAAATTGAAACTTTCGACATTGGCAGGATTACGTTTTGTCGGCGCGAACGGAAAAGAAAAAGCTCTCTATGAGCTTTCGGAGTATGTTTTTTACTGTGTCAAATGGGGATTTATTCCGCAGCAACGCTTGTGCAAACTTGCGGAAGAGCTCTTGAAACTGAAGCGGGGAGAGTTGTTTGACGCCCATCCGGATATGGCAATACGGCGGCGCAATTTCGTCGAACAGGAAATCAACGGGGTTTTGTTCTGGGCAACGACTTTGGAGTATCCCTTGATTGTGCGGAAATTAGGAGCGTTTGAAGTATTTGCAGAAATTATTACGCGTGAAAAGCAGCGAGCGGTTGGTGTGCAACCGATGCTCTATTTATGTTTTCCGGTAATGGAACTTCATACGGAAGAGTGTTTGATCGGGCGCACGGCAAAATCCAAAGAATGTGCTGATTTTGTCATAGGTCGCGAAAATGCAGATGTTTTCTTAGAAATTTTGAAATTATTTGGAATGCTTAGTGAAAATCATCGTCACGATGTGCTTTCAATTATCAATATTATTTTGGAAAAGAAAAACGTATGAGCGGAAAGAAATTTTTGGTGATTGCGGTGGACGGCGGAGCGGCGTCGGGTAAATCTTCGACTTCGCGCGGACTTGCCGCGAAACATAATCTGATGCACGTCGACACGGGCGCGCATTATCGCACGGTTGCACTTTCGCTGTTGCGGCGCGGAATTAAAGACGCGGACGCTTTTTTTGCGGCGGAAAATCCGCTGGAAAATTTGGATCTCGGAACGGAGGTGCGGGAACGCGAAGCCGCGATGAGCATCGGAGGAACCGTTCCCGCGGACGCGGAAATTCGCAACGATGCGGTAAATGCCGTGGTTTCGCAGTTTGCGGCAATTCCGGAAGTGCGGAAATTTCTTTTCGATTACCAGCGTTTGCAAAAAGAGGTGGCGCGGGAACGCGGTTTCGACGGCTTGATTATGGACGGGCGCGACATCGGAAGCGTGATTTTTCCGGATGCGGATTTGCGGATTTTCCTCACGGCTGATCCGGAAGCGCGCGCACGCCGCCGCGCGGCGGAAGGCATCGCCGATTCCATCGCCGAGCGCGACAAACTGGATTCTTCCCGCAAAGCGGCTCCGCTTGCTTGCCCGGAAGGCGCAATCAAAATCGACAGCACGGATTTGACACTCGAGCAAGTTGTCGGGAAAATCAGCGGCATGATTTCTTCTCTGTAAAATTCTAACCAACAGCAAAACCATGGAACTCTATACCGATAAAAAATTTTATTCTTTGGTTTACCACGGCGCGCGCGTGTTCATGAGTGCCTTCGGGCGCGTGGAAGTGAGCGGCTTGGAAAATTTGCCGGAAGGCGGTTTTCTGATTGCGAGCAATCACGTGAGCTTTATCGATCCGCCGCTGATCGGGTGCGTAATTCCGCGCGAAATGTATTTTTTTGCGAGAAAAACGCTGTTGAACAACCCCATTCTGAAACGTGCGCTCCCGCATTGTAACGTGATTCCCGTGGACCGCGACGGCGGAAGCGATGTCGGCGCATTCAAAAAAGTTTTTGCGGTGCTGAAACAACGCCACGCGCTGATTCTGTTTCCGGAGGGCACGCGAAGCAAAGACGGACAACTCGGAAAAGCGCAGGGCGGAGCCGGGCTCATTGCCTGCATGGCACGCGTTCCCGTCGTGCCGGCGCGCGTTTTCGGCACAGGAGATGTTTTGCCGCGCGGTTCCGCGTTCCCGCAACGCGCAAATTTGGGGGTCGCCTTCGGAAAACCGATTTATCCGAAAGAGTTCGATCCCGGAAAAGACGCTCCGGATCGCTTCCGCGAAGCTTCCCGCCGTTTCATGGAGCGCATCGCCGCGCTGGAACCGCCCGCCGTCCCGAAAATGTAGTTGCGGGCAGGCTCGTTTTATTTTTTCATAAAAGCACAAACAAAATCCACTTATGAACGTCACAAAAATTGCTCTTCTTGCTGCCGCGGCTTTTATCCTTACGGCTTGCGGTCCTAAAAATCTTCCCAATCAGTGGAACGGTGCTCCCCGCACGGGAACGGACACGCAGAACGTGTCGGAAGAAATCATCGGCGAAGATGACTCTTTGACCGGTGAAGTGATTGATGAAACGGACGCCCGCGATGATTCCGCCGCCGGCGGTAAAGTTGCGGATTGGATTAACAACAACAGCATTCCCGAAAACGCGAAGCTCGCCGTTATTTATTTCGGGTTCGACAAATTTAACGTCGAAGCCGGAGAACGCGCCAAGCTCGACGCGATTATCGACGCCGTCAACCGCGGCAACATTTACATCGTCGGCTATTCCGACTATTTCGGAACGGAAGAATACAATCTCGCTCTTTCCGACAAGCGCGCGCAGGCGGTTAAAAATTACCTGAAAAATCTCGGCGCGGACGATTCCGCTCAGATTCAGGCTCTCGGCGAAGCTTATGCCGTTCAAAACGGAACGAAATCCGAAGTCGCCGAAGACCGCAAAGTTATCGTGGTTGACGGGAACGCGCAGTAACTTCCACGGTTTTTAGAAAAAGCTCCGGCAACCGTTTTGCGCCGGAGCTTTTTTAACGATAAATTTCTCTTTTTTTCGAAAAAAATTATGACTAAAACGTCCCCGCAATTAACTTGGTGCACCGTTCGCTTCGGCGAAGACATGAATTGGTGGGTGAAAGAAATCAGCGATCCCGTTCAGTGGGATACGGACGCGCTCAGCATCATCGACCCGCGGCAAGTCGGCTACATCCTCGATTTACTCGACGCACTGCGCGACTACGGTTTGGTGACGGAAATCGTCGAAAACGCCTTCATTCCCTTTCAGATTCAGGCAATCAATCCGGACAAAACCGCGCGCCTCGTGCGCGTGAACGAAACGTTTTTCGATACCAACGAAGAGCTTTTTGCGCTGCCGGATACGATTGACGAAGAAAAAGGCGCCTATGCGGAATTTCTCGATCACATCACGATGCTGCGTATGAAATATCTGAACGACAAGCTTTCGTTCGCGCAGAAACTCACCGTTACCGAACTCGAAGAACAGATTCGCGAATCGCAAACTCAGGCGTTCATGGAAGGGCGCGCAACGCACCTCTTCCAGGAAATTATCGATATTCTCGAATTTGTCCCGGACGGCTACGAACTCAGCATCGACGATGACGACGAAAAAATTAAAGCCAAGAGCGAAGAAGATTTTTCCGCCGTGCGCGATTTGCCCGACTACGAAGACGAAAAATTAGACGAAGACGAAACCATGCACTGGGACGACGAGGACGGCGATTCCGATGCCGATTTCGGCAGAGACATGGGCGAGGGCGATGAGCCGCCCGCCAAACCTTCGCGTTCCCGCAAGAAAAAATAATTTGTGGATAGTTGATAAGTAGTAACGGCTAACTGAAAGTTACAACCTATCAGTTATCGGTTATTACTTATCAGTTATTTTCGGTTCGTATGGTTTCTCTCCAAGAATTAGTCGCTTATTGCGACGAGCGCACGGCTCAAAAGAGCGTGACGGATTTTCCCGGCGCGGTAAACGGACTCCAGTTCGAGAACAACGGGAACGTGACGAAAATCGGCGCGGCGGTGGATGCCGGATTGCGCGTTTTCGAAGAAGCCGCTCGGCGCGGAATCGATTTTCTCATCGTGCATCACGGGATGTTTTGGCAGGCGCAACATCCCGTTACGGGAACGGTTTATAAAAAATTTAAAACCTGTCTTGATGCGAATCTCGCCGTTTACGGAAGCCATCTCCCGCTCGACGCACATCGCGAAATCGGCAACAACGCCGTGCTTGCCAAGCACTTGGGATTGGAAATTTCGGAATGGGGCTTGGAATTTAACGGCACGGCATTTGCCGCAATTTGCCGGGGAATCCCGCGCGCTCAACTCTCGGAAAAACTGAAAAAACTTTTCCCGAAAACATTCAAGGCGATTGAGTGCGGGAGCGAAAATCCCGAACGCATCGCCATTCTCTCCGGAAGCGGGAACGCCGCCATTCCGTCTCTGAAACAACTGCGTTGCGATACGCTCATCACCGGCGAAATCAAAGAGGAAAATTTCGTAAAAGCCCAAGACGAAAATTTCAATTTGTATCCGTGCGGTCATTACGCTACGGAGGCTTCGGGCGTTTCCGCACTCGCCGCCGAACTTTCCGAAAAATTTTCACTTCCGTGGGAATTTGTCGGATTTGAAAATCCGCTCTAACGGGAGCGTTGCCTCTCCCGCAGATTATGGCTTACCGCGGAAGAATTGCGCCGACACCGACCGGATTGCTCCATCTCGGGCACGCACGCACTTTTGCTCTTGCGGCGAAGCGTTGTCGGGAAAACGCGGGAACGCTCGTTTTTCGTATCGAAGATATAGATACGTTGCGTTGCAAAAAAGAATTTGCCGCCGCCGCAATGGAGGATTTGAAAAGGCTCGGCATTTCATGGGACGAAGGTCCGGATGTAGGCGGGAAATTTGCGCCCTATGTGCAGTCGGACAATATGCCGTATTTTCTGAAAGTTTGGGAAAAACTGAAAAATTCCGGAGCGATTTATCCGTGCCGTCGTTCCCGCAAAGACGTTGCCGCCGCCGCGCGCGCACCGCACGCGGAAGATGAAGCCGCCGAGCCGATTTTTCCCGCCGAATGGAGACCGCCGGCGGGAACGGGACGCGATTTTGCTGAGCCCGGGGATTACAATTGGCGCTTTCGCGTTCCCGACGGAGAAAGCATTACGTTTTTTGACGAAATTCAAGGAAAACAAACTTTCGTCGCCGGGAAAGATTTCGGAGACTTCGTTGTTTGGCGGCGTGACGGCGTTCCCGCGTATGAGCTCGCCGTCGTTGCCGACGATATTCGCATGGAAATTTCCGAAGTCGTGCGCGGTGCGGATTTGCTTAAATCCACAGCACGGCAAATTTTGCTTTATCGCGCACTCGGCGCACCGCCGCCGCGCTGGGCGCACGCGCCGCTCGTGCTCGACGAAAACGGGAAACGCCTTGCCAAGCGTTCCGATGCTCTTTCCCTGCGCACGCTTCTTGCAAACAGGAGTTTTTCTCTTTGGTAAAAAGCAGCCTCGAAACTGTATTTACAAATCCGATACACAGTGCAAAGGCTTCTGTCTTATTTCTTCCTGCGCGTTCGGCTCACGTTTTTATCTTAAAAAATCCGTGTGATTCGGTGTTGCTCCGTGATTCCTAAAAACTTTGCGTTTTTAAATTTCCGATTGTCGGGAACGTGCTTGCGGAGTAGGATTTGGCACATGAAAAACTCTATGCCCGAGCTCCCTGACGCGTTCCCGTTGCCCGAAAAATCCGGGCGTCCGGATATTCTTTTTATTGCCGGCGAGCATTCCGGCGACGAGCTTTCGGCGGGAGTCATTTCGAAAATGCTGGCGAAAAACCCGGAATTGAAGATTGCGGCATTCGGCGGGAACGATATGCGCGATGCGGGAGCGCAGTTGCTCTTTAATATGACGACTTTTTCCGCCGTCGGTTTGGTGGAAGTGGTTTCGAATTTATCGTTTTACAAAAAACTTTTCTCGCTGATTTTGTCGTGGATTCGCGAACATCGTCCGCGCGCGATTTGTTTTACGGATTTCCCGGGAATGAATTTGCGTTTGGCAAAAGCGTTGAAAAAGGAAGGGCTTTCGCGAAAAGGCGGCGGCGATATTTCGCTTTTTCACTATGTTTCGCCTCAGATTTGGGCTTGGAAGGCGCATCGGCGTTTTGAAATGGAAAAAGTTTTGGATTCTCTCGGCGTGCTGTTCCCGTTTGAGCTGAAATGCTATGAAGATACGAAACTTGACGTGCATTTTGTGGGAGATCCGTTTGCGGAGCCGGAGCATATTTTGCCGGTGAAATTTGACGCTTCCGCACCCGTTTTATTGCTGCCGGGAAGCCGCCCGAAGCCCGTGGCGCGCATTTTCCCGATTCTTCTCGGGGCGTGGAAAATTTTCCGGAAAACGCATCCTGCGCAAAAGGCGGTTGTGCTTCATCCGGGCGAGCCGGTTTTGGGGATTTTGAAAAATCTGATGGCGGAAGATCCGGAAGCGGCGCAGGGAATTGAACTCGTTCCCGTCGATTCGGTGGCGGAAACGCAACAACCTGCGAGTGCCGTGCTGATGAGCTCGGGAACGATGTCGCGCACATGCTCGCTTGCCGGTATTCCGGGCGCGATTCTTTATTACGCAAATCCGCTGACTTGGGCGATAGGGCGGCTTTTGGTCGGAGACAAGGTGCGCTATCTTGGCATGGCAAACATTTTGCTCGATCGCGATGTATATCCGGAATATTTACAAAAAGAGGCTACGCCGGAAAATCTTGCGGCGCGGCTTTCCGCGTGTTTTGACAACCCGGAAATTTTGAAAACGATGATGCGCGATCGCGACGACTTGCTTGAGCTGTTGCGTCCGCGCGCGGGAACGCCGGATGCGGCGGAGTGGATTCTTTCCAAACTGGAAGAAAAGCCCGTAAAATAATTTTCGAAAATGCGCATTACCGGAGGCATCGCACGCGGCATTCCGCTGATTTTACCGACGCGCGGCGAAATTCGTCCGGCGACGGATTATTTGCGCGAGGCGGTGTTTTCGTCTTTGGGCGAATTGGTCGCGGGCGCAAGCGTGCTGGATTGCTTCGCGGGAACGGGCGCGTATTCGTGGGAAGCACTTTCGCGCGGCGCGGCATCCGCGATTTTGGCGGATAAAAATCCGGCGGCTTCCGTTGCTCAAAAAAAGAATTTTGCCGCGCTGAAAAAGTCTTTGGAAGCACGCGGCGTGAGCGTTCCCGCCGTGCGATTTCTGTCTGCGGATTTGCTGGGCGCGCGTCCGTTCCCGCAGGATTTGCCGTTTGCGGATTTAATTTTTTGCGATCCGCCGTGGGCACTTTGGCAAAAGCCGGAAATGGAATCCGTGGTGGAAAAAATTTCCGCTTACGCGAAAAAAGATTCTCCGAATACGCGGCTGATTCTGGAAACCCCGGCAGGCTTTGAGCCGGGCGTTCCCGCCGGGTGGCGTTTGCTCAAGCGCATCGGAAAAAAGGGCAAAGACCAGCCTGCGGCGAATGTTTTTGTGCCGGAAGCGTTTGCGCTCTGACGCGCGGCTCAGGCTTCCGTTTCAATTTCCAGCACTTCGAAGCGTTCCAGCTTTTCGGAGGTTTTTCGGTGCCTGTCCGCTGTTTGGGAAATTGCGGATTGCGCCTCGGAAATTTTTTTCCCGATTTTTTCCAAAAGCTCTCCGAAGGTTTCAAAATCCTTTTTTACGGCAAGAAGAGTTTTGGCGATTTTGGCGGAATTTTTCCGTATCGCGAGCGTGCGGAAGCCCATTTGCAGGCTGTTTAAAAGAGCGGCAAAACTCGTCGGTCCCGCAACGAGAACGCGGCATTCCCGCTGAATTTTTTCCGCTAAGCCGGGGCGGCGAAGAATTTCGGAGTAAAGACCTTCCGTCGGCACGAAAAGAACGGCGAAATCCGTGGTGTGCGGCGGCGCAATGTATTTGTTGCGAATGTCGCGCGCGCATTTTTCGACGGCGTCTGCGAGTTGCTTGGACGCGGCTTCGACGGCGGATGCGTCGGCTCGCTCGGCGGCTTCTACCAGGCGTTCGTAATCTTCTTTGGGGAACTTCGAGTCGACGGGAAGCCAAACGGGCGCGTTCCCGTTTTCTTCCGTGCCGGGAAGCCTGACTGCGAATTCGACGATTTCGTTCCCGCGCGGGCGCGGTTTCACGTTGCGCGAAAATTGTTCCGGCGCAAGCATGGTTTCGAGCAGGTTCCCGAGTTGAACTTCGCCCCAGGTGCCGCGCGTTTTTACATTGGTTAAAACGCGTTTGAGGTCGACCACGTTCCCAGCAACGGACTGCATTTCTCCCAAGGATTTATGCACGCTTTCAAGGCGTTCGCTGACGAGGCGAAAGGATTCGCCGATGCGTTTTTCCAAGGCGGACTGAAGTTTTTCATCGACGATTCCGCGCATTTCGTCGAGCTTTTTCGAGTTTTCTTCCCGAAGTTTTTCGAGCGACGCGGCAAGCGTTTCCCGGTTTTCGTCTGCGGATTTTCGTTGTGCTTCGCGAAAGGTGTCGAGCGTTTCCGCTTGCGTGCGCGCGGCTGCGTTCAGCGTTTGCGTGAACGTTTCAAAGCGCGAGTGGAGCGTTTCGTTGAGATCGCGGGAACGCGCGGCGAGAGTGTTTTGGACGGTTTCGGTGTGGCGTTGAGCCGTTCCCGTGGTTTCTTCTCTAAATTCGCGGAGGCTTTTTTCGAGGGCGAAGCGTGTGCGCTCGGCATCGTCGCGCAATTCGCGCACGGATTTTTCAAGAATTTCGGAGGAGGCGATTTCCGTTCCGGAACGTTTTTTTAATTCGGACAAAATCCGAAGGAGCAAAACGATGCCCGCGCAGAGCAGGCAAACTGCAAAAATCAGAAAAAAATCCATATGCAAAAAACTCTCTCAAACACGCTTCGGTGGCAAGGAAACTTTGAGCCGGCATCAAGTTCCCAATTACAAATTCCCAGTTACCAGCTACCAGTTCCCAGCCACCAAAAAATTCTTTATCGCACTCCGGCAATCTTTTCGAGAAAATCACGCGTTTTATGAATCGGGTTTATATCAAGACTTACGGTTGCCAGATGAACGAGCGCGACAGCGAGGCAGTCGCGGAAATGTTGCGCGGGCGCGGTTATTCCATCGTCGATAACGAGTTCGACGCCGACATCATTTTGCTGAACACCTGTAGTGTGCGCGACCAAGCCGAGCAAAAAGCCATCGGCAAGGCGTATCGCCTGCTCCCGAACCGAAAAAAACGCGCCAAAGACGCAGACAAAGGCGTTCCCGCGGACGGAAAAAAACGCATCGTCGGTATCATGGGTTGCATGGCGCAAAATCGCGGGCGCGCTTTGCTCGACCAGCTTCCCGATTTGGATTTGATTGTCGGAACGCAAAAATTTCACCGCGTTCCCGAGCATTTGGACAAACTGCTTGCGACGATGCGCGGGCTCGGTCCGAAGCCGTCGTCCATCGTCGACTTAGACGAAGAAGCCGGCTCGCAAAACACGATTTCGCAACACACGCCGGGACGCAAAATTTCCGCCTTCGTTTCGATTATGCAGGGCTGCGACATGCGTTGCGCGTATTGCATCGTGCCGAAAACTCGCGGGCACGAGCGCGCGCGTCCGATTGACGACATCGTCGCGGAAGTCGAAGAACTCGTCGCTGCGGGAACGCGCGAAGTGATGCTTCTCGGGCAAATTGTGAATCGCTACGGCATCCGTGAGTTCCCGACGATTAACGGCAAGTCTCCGTTTGTTCAGTTGCTCGAACGTTTGCATGCGATTGAGGGCTTGGAGCGCATTCGTTTCACGTCGCCGCATCCGGTCGGCTTCCGTGAAGATTTGGTCGATGCGTATCGCCGTTTGCCGAAGCTTTGCAGTTACATTCATCTTCCCGCGCAGAGCGGTTCGGACAAAATTCTGAAAGCGATGCGCCGTCCGTATTCGCGGGACCGCTTTATCGAGCTTGTGAATGCGTTGCGCGCGGCGCGTCCGGGCATTTATCTTTCGACGGATGTCATCGTCGGCTTCCCCGGCGAAACGGAAGAGGATTTTGAGCTTACGCGTTCGCTTTTCGAGGAAGTCAAATTCGACATGGCGTTTATTTTCCGCTACAGCGTGCGCGCGGGAACGCCGGCGGAGGCACTCGGCGACCCGATTTCCGAGGAAATCAAAGACGCGCGCAACAAGGAGTTGCTCGCCGTTTTGGAAAAACATTCGCTCGCGCGCAACGAATCGCTCGTCGGAACGATTCAGGACGTCTTGGTCGAAGCTCCCGCCAAGCGCGGCGAAAATATTTTCCAAGGACGCAACGACGGCGACCGCAAAGTCGTTTTCAAGGGCGACGAATCTTTGCTCGGAAAAATCGTCCGCGTGCGCATTGATTCCGCGACCGTTACCACGCTCTCGGGAACCTTGGTTTAAAAGACGCGAAAAAAAAAGTCGTCAAGTTTTTACTAACTCGATCGGAGTCGCAGAAACAGGCGAGACGCCTGTTCTCCTTTTTGAAAAAAAAAGCGTTCCCGCGCGGCAAAAGCCGATTTTGCGGGAACGCTCTTCTTTAAGCTCTAAGCTCTAAGCTTTAATCTTAGCCTTCGTAGCCGTTCGGATTCATCGACTGCCACTTCCAGCTGGACGCGCACATGTCGTCGAGCGTATGCGTGGCTTCCCAGCCGAGGAGTTCCTTGGCGTATTTCGGGTCGGCGTAGCATTCCGGCGCATCGCCCGGGCGGCGCGGCGCAATCACATACGGAATGTCTTTTCCGCAGGCTTTGGAAAACGCTTTAATCATTTCGAGGACGGAATAGCCCGTTCCCGTGCCGAGGTTGACGGTGTAAATTTCACCCGGCGTTTTTTCGAGCTTTTGGAGTGCGGCGAGGTGCCCGCGGGCGAGGTCGACGACGTGGATGTAGTCGCGAACGCCCGTGCCGTCCTTCGTCGGATAATCATCGCCGAAGACGTTGACTTTCGGCAGGCGCCCGACGGCGACTTGCGCGATGTAGGGCATGAGGTTGTTCGGAATGCCGTTCGGGTTTTCGCCGATGCGTCCCGACGGGTGCGCGCCGACCGGATTGAAGTAGCGCAGAAGCACGACGCCGAGATCCGGTTCCGCTGCCTTGACGTCGGAAATGACGCGTTCGAGGAAGAGCTTTGTCGCGCCGTAAGGATTGAGCGCTCCCGTGGAGCAACCTTCGTCCAGCGGCACTTTTTCCGGCATGCCGTAAACCGTTGCCGAGGAGGAAAACACGATGTTGCGGCAACCGTATTTTTTCATCAAATCGAGCAGGTTGAACGTTCCCGTCATGTTGTTGTGGTAGTAGAACAACGGCTTGGCGACGGATTCGCCGACGGCTTTCAGCCCCGCAAAGTGAATGACGGCGTCAAATTTATGCGTTTTGAAAACTTCTTCGAGAGCCGCGTAGTCGAGCAAATCGACTTTGTGAAATTCCGGCGTTTTTCCCGCGAGTTCCGCGCCGCGCTTGACGGCTTCTTCCTGCGAGTTGTAAAGGTTGTCGACAATCGTGATGTCGTAGCCCGCTTGGAGCAGTTCGATGACGGTGTGCGTGCCGATGTAGCCGGCGCCTCCGGTAACGAGGATTCTCATAATATTTTTGTGTTGTTGCTGAGGGTTGAAAAGTATGCGTTCCCGTCGCGGGAACGGTCGCAGATTTTATGTCGCGGCACGGCATTTCGACAAGTTTATTTTCGGGAAGCGTGCGGGGCGGCGGGAACTCATTTGAAGAGGAAAAGCTGGAAGAATGTTTTCCCTCCCGTAAAAGCACCGCATTTACGTCGCAATCTTTTTTTTATTGAGTCGTATTTTTTTGTGCGAAATACTTTGCGTCCGCTTTCCGAAAGAAAGTTTTTCAAAAGAAAACAAATAACACCAGTTATCAAAAAATGAGCGATACGATTATCGATTCCGTTCTGAAAACCGTCGTTGAGCGCGACCCGAACCAGCCGGAATTTCACCAGGCAGTTGAAGAAGTGCTTCAAAGCCTCCGCGGATTTCTTGCAGAAAATCCGAAATATGCCAAAGCGGGACTTCTCGAACGCATTGTTGAACCCGAGCGCGTGATTATGTTCCGCGTGCCGTGGGTGGACGATGCCGGGAACGTCCGCGTCAACCGCGGTTTCCGCATTCAGATGAACAGCGCGATCGGGCCTTACAAAGGCGGCTTGCGCTTCCACCCGTCCGTGAATTTGAGCATTCTCAAATTCCTCGCGTTCGAGCAGGTTTTCAAAAATTCTCTGACAACGCTCCCGATGGGCGGCGGCAAGGGCGGCTCGGACTTCGACCCGAAGTGTAAGAGCGACGGCGAAGTCATGCGCTTCTGCCAATCTTTCATGGCTGAATTGTTCCGCCACATCGGCGCGAACGAAGACGTTCCCGCGGGCGACATCGGCGTCGGCGCGCGCGAAGTCGGCTACCTCTTCGGAATGTATAAAAAGCTCACGAAGCAATTTGAAGGCGTTCTCACCGGCAAGCCGCTTGCTTACGGCGGTTCGCTGATTCGCCCGGAAGCAACCGGCTACGGCACGGTTTATTTCGCCCGCGAAATGCTCGCGACGCGCAACGATTCGTTTGAAGGCAAAAAGGTTGCCATTTCCGGTTCCGGGAACGTCGCTCAATACGCGGCGGAAAAATGCCTCCAGCTCGGCGCAAGCGTGCTTACGCTTTCGGACTCCAACGGCACGATTTACGCAAAAGACGGCATCACGAAAGAACAGCTCGCATGGATTATGGAGCTCAAAAACGTGAAGCGCGGGCGCATCGCGGAAGCCGCCAAGGAATTTGGTTTTGAATACTTCGAAGGCAAGCGCCCGTGGTCGGTCAAGTGCGATATTGCGCTCCCGTGCGCAACGCAGAACGAGCTCAACGGCGACGAAGCCAAGACGCTTCTTGTCAACGGCGTAATGTGCGTTGCCGAAGGCGCGAACATGCCGTCCACGCCGGAAGCGATTGAAGCGTTCCAGAGCGCGGGCATTCTTTATGCGCCGGGCAAGGCGTCCAACGCCGGCGGCGTTGCCACGTCCGGCCTCGAAATGTCGCAGAACTCGTTGCGTCTTTCCTGGACGCGCGAAGAAGTGGATGCGCGCTTGCTCCAAATCATGAAGAGCATTCACGAATCCTGCGTTAAATACGGCAAAAACGCCGACGGTTCGATCAACTACGTTCAAGGCGCGAACGTCGCCGGCTTCGTTAAGGTTGCCGACGCGATGCTCTCGCAGGGCGTTTGCTAAAAAAAGAAGCGGATAGCTTCTGAAACAAGTCCCCGCAAGGCGTTCCCGTGTGCACGGGAACGTTTTGCGGGGAAAATTTTTTTTCGGGCATGTTGTAAACGTTCTCGTTCGTTCGCTCGTTTTGTTTCTTTTTCTGTTTGACGGTTTGTGAAAAACCCGATAATCAAAAACACTACTTAAAAGATAATATTACTTAAAAGATAATACTACTTAAAAAATAACATTACTTAATATGTGTTTAAAAAAACTCGCCGGGATCTCCGTATTCACACTTTTCGCTGCCGCTACACTCTGCGCAGAGGAAACCGACACAGGCGCAGTGCCGGAATTGGGCGGCGCGACGTCTGCTGCGGTTAGAGCCTTAATTCATATCATCGGGGACGCAGTGAAGATTGAGGCAAAGCTCATAAAGATTCTGATTAATGCTACGGACGGCGTTGACGAGAAAGTTCTGATTTACGGGCATAATAATGAGGCGCAAACGGGCGACGGGATTACTTTTACGGATGGAGGAGGATACTCGGGAGATGACATTGTTACCGGCTATCATATTAAAGACCTTTATCCGGAGGCATCGAATAGCGGACACATCGAAGTAAAAGGAATTGAAGTCTATTCGCCGTATTCCGGGAAAGAGGCGGTTTGCGGGATTTACCACGAACAAGCCGGGAACGGTGCAAGACAAGGGCTTGGCAAGATCGCAGTCTCGGAAAAGGTGGACGTTTCGTATTTCGAAGACAACGCAAGCGTCGCCGGGATTTGGCAAAAAGGCTCAGACACAAGCGAACCGCCGTATTTTTACGAGAGCGTGAAATTAAACGGCGTTAATATTTCGGCAACGGGAAGCGGCGCAACGGCTTACGGAATTGTTCAGGACGGGAACGCGCACATAGACAAGAACCTTGAGCTTCACGGAAGCGTTTCAAGCACACGCGGGAACGCGTTCGGTGTTAAGGGCGGCGTTTACGGGGGAAACATCTTGGCGGACCTGACCGTCTCGGCGGGCGAAAGCGGAGTCGCCGCCGGAATTTATTTAGCCAAAACAGCGGGAAGCATCGACGGTTCAATCGACGCAGACGGAAACAGGATAACGAATTCTGACGGGAGCGCCAAAAAAGCAAAGCTCTCCGTAACATCTTACACAGCCTCGATCGGCATTCTCTTGGGCGGGGAAAGCACATTCGACTCAGACGGGAACGTAACCGGCGAAACCAAAGGCGGGAACGTTTCCGGCGCACTCGCGAATTACGATATTTCGGTGGAGAGCAAATCTCAGAATCCGGAAAACATGGCGATTGGCGTTTACATGCACAACGGCGCTTCGGTCGCCTCGATGAGCGATTTGAAGATTTCCGCCACTTCTTCCTACGGTTCCGCCGCCGGATTCGTTTACGACAACACGGGAACGGAAACAATGTCCGCAGGGACAACGATAAGCCGTTTGGATATTACGGCGGAAACGTTTACCACCATGCTTGAAGAGTCCGACTGCGGACGCACCGCCGGGATTCTCATCGGAAAAGATGTCGATTTTAAAGTCGATGATTCGTCAATCACCGTCAAGCCGGGGGACGGGCGGGACAGTTACGGTTTGGCTTACGGGAAGAACGTTTCCGGCGATGCGGAAAGCGGCGGGAGCGCAGACGACGGCGGGGTCGGGATCTTCAATCACACAAACAAAGATTCGTCCGGCTTGGAGATTACGAATTCGCAAATTGTCGCTTACGCCTATAACACGGCTACGACAGATGCGAATGCTTACGGGCTTTTTGTAGGCTATGACAAGACTTACGATTACGAAGGAAATGAATTTACGGCGATTAGCCCGAGCGGGAACGCTTACGGGCTGTATGCTGCGGGAGCCGCCAAGGTGAGCAATCTTACAACGCTCACGGCGAAAGATTCTTACAACGCCTACGGCGTCTATTTGTTCAATGCGGCGGAAGTGGACGCTACAAGCCTGAAGAAAATCGTAGCACACTCAAGCCCTGTCGGCGGGAGCGCATACGGTATTTTTGTCGATAATAGCGCGACTGGAGAATTCAGCAATTTCACGGGAGATGTCGACGTTCTTTCATTTTGCGGAACGGCTTACGGTGCGTATGTCAACGGCTTGTCGGAGTGGGATTTGAGTTCTGCGACAATCAAGGTTAAGAGAACGGAAAGCTCCGACGAAAGCGGAACTGCCTACGGCGTGTATGTAACGAGAGAGGCGAAGGTCTCCGTAAAAAATGTAAGCGTTTCCGGACCCGGGAAGCTCGTCGGAATTTGGGCGGGAACGGGAACGTCCGTTTCGCTGGCAGACGGCGCGACAATTGACGCAACGGGTGGCGACGCGCTTGCGTCCGACGGCGATATGACGATCGCTTCGCTCGGATCGGCGCAACTTGCGGGGAATGTTTCCGTTGCGGGAACGCTTCATTTCACGCAGGGTGAGTTTTTGCTCAACGCGGGAACGATTGCCGCCGAAACGTGGAAAATCGGAAGCGAGGATGCAAACGGAATCGTAACGACGGCAAAAGTTGAGCTTGCGGGAAACACCGTATTTGAAGGGAACGAGCTGACGTTCTACATCAAAAAACCGGAGACGCGTGCAATGCAGGATGCCGTAATTTCCGTCGCCGAAGCCGCAACGTTTGCCGCCGAAGCCGCAACGTTTACCGCCTTGGCGACAACGATTAACGTCGTTCTCGATCACAACGGCGAATACGGTGTCGGCGACGTGATTACGCTTATCGGCGGGAACTACGATTTGGGGAATGTGTCGGACGTCGTTGTCCGGGGAAGTGATTTGGGTTACACCTACGGGAACGTCGCGGGCGGCTGGGGGATTACGTTTATTCCGGAGCCGTCGGCATTCGGCTTACTTGCGGGCTTGGGCGCGCTCACGCTTGTCGCTTTGCGACGCCGCCGCAAGTAATTTTGAAAAAAAAGAAAATTTTTGCTTCGACGGGAACGCGTTGTAGCGAAAATTTCCTCAACAAGCAGTCGGCACGTTGAACGCGACAAACGCATCGCTTTCAACGTGCCGACAATTTGTTTCTAATTTACTTGGCGGAGAGTTTTAATCCGGATTCTTCGGATTTCGGTTTGGAAAATTTCACCGTTTGCCCGTCGGCGACGTTCCCGCCGATAATCGCTTTTGCCAGCGGCGTTTCAATTTCTTTTTGGATAAAACGACGCAGCGGACGCGCTCCGTAAACGGGATCGTAGCCGTTTTCGGCAATCCACGCGTGGGCGGATTTGTCGAGCGCAACCGTAATGCGGTGTTCTTCCAAGCGTTTGTTCAGCGACGCAATCATCAAATCGACAATCGCGGAAATTTGCTTCAACCCGAGCGGTTTGAACAAAACGATGTCGTCGATGCGATTCAAAAATTCCGGGCGAAATCCGGCGCGCAGTTCCGCCATTACCTGTTCCCGCACGCGTTCCGGAATCGCGTCGTTTTCCACGCCTTCGACGAGGAAGCGCGAGCCGATGTTGGACGTGAGAATAAACACGGCGTTGCGGCAATCGACCGTGCGTCCCTGTCCGTCAGTCAAACGCCCGTCGTCGAGAATTTGTAATAAAATATTAAATACATCCGGATGCGCTTTTTCGATTTCGTCGAGCAAAACGACGGAATACGGTTTGCGGCGAATGGCTTCGGTGAGTTGCCCGCCTTCCTCAAAACCTACGTAGCCCGGCGGCGCACCGACTAAGCGCGACACGGAATGCTTTTCCATGTATTCGGACATATCGATGCGAATCATCGCGTCTTCGCTGTCGAAAAGCTGACGCGCAAGGCTCTTGGCGAGCTCGGTTTTGCCGACGCCGGTCGGTCCGAGAAAGAGGAAACTTCCGACCGGGCGGCGCGGATCCTGCACGCCGGCGCGGGAACGCAGAATCGCTTCGGAAACGAGGCGCACGGGTTCTTCCTGCCCGATGACCTGTTTTTCGAGTTCGCTTTGAAGACCGAGCAATTTTTGTTTTTCGCCTTCGAGCAATTTTGAAGCGGGAATGCCCGTCCAGCGCGCGACGACTTCGGCGACTTCGTCGGGCGAAACCGTTTCACGGAAAAGCTTGTCGTTCCCGCCGGATTTTTCTTCGGCGATTTTTTCGTATTTTTTCAAATCGGCTTCCAGCTGCGGAATTTTCCCGTAGCGCAGTTCGCCGACTTTGTTGTAATCTCGGGAACGCTCGGCGGCTTCCGCGTCGTGGCGCGCGGTTTCGAGTTCGGCGCGGATTTTTTGGATTTTTCCGACGCTTTCCTTTTCCGCTTCCCAGCGCGCGCGCAGAGCGGTCGCTTCGGAACGCGCTTCCGTCAATTCCTTGCGCAGAGCTTCGAGGCGGATTTTCGACGCTTCGTCGGTTTCTTTTTTTAATGCCGTTTCTTCGATTTCGAGTTGCATGACGCGGCGGGAAAGCGAATCAAGCTCTTCCGGCATCGAGTCCATTTCGGTGCGGATTTGCGCGCAGGCTTCGTCGACGAGGTCGATCGCCTTGTCGGGCAAAAAGCGGTCGGAAATGTAGCGGTTGGAAAGCACGGCGGCTTCGACCATGGCGCTGTCCATGATGCGCACGCCGTGGTGCACCTCGAAGCGTTCCCGCAAGCCGCGCAGAATTGAAATGGTGTCTTCGACGCTCGGCGGCTCAACGAGCACGCTTTGGAATCGGCGTTCGAGCGCGGCATCTTTTTCGATGTATTTGCGGTGTTCGTCGAGCGTGGTTGCGCCGATGCAGTGCAATTCGCCGCGTGCGAGCATCGGCTTGAGCATGTTCCCGGCGTCCATTGCTCCGTCGGTTTTGCCCGCGCCGACAAGCGTGTGAAGTTCGTCAATAAAAAGCAAAATGCGCCCGTCGGATTTTTTGATTTCGGTCAAAACGGCTTTGAGGCGTTCTTCAAATTCGCCGCGATATTTCGCTCCCGCGAGCAGCGAGCCCATGTCGAGGGAAAAGACGGTTTTGTCGCGCAAGCCTTCGGGAACGTCGCCTCGCACGATGCGTTGCGCCAAGCCTTCGACGATGGCGGTTTTGCCGACGCCGGGCTCGCCGATGAGCACGGGATTATTTTTCGTTTTGCGGGAAAGAATTTGGATGACGCGGCGAATTTCCTCGTCGCGCCCGATGACGGGATCGAGCTTGCCTTTGCGCGCCATTTCGACCAAATCGACGCCGTATTTGCCGAGTGCATCGTAAGTCGCTTCCGGGTTGTCGCTCGTTACGCGCTGGTTTCCGCGCAATTCCTTGAGCGCGGCGAGCACGGCGTTGCGGGAAATGTCGAAAGCCCTAAAAATTTCCTTCATTTCCGGAGCGGCGGCAAGGAGCGCGAGGAAAAGATGCTCCGTGCTGACGAAATCGTCGTTGAGCGCGCGGGCTTCTTCGACGGATTTGGCGAGGACTTTTTGAATCGTTCCCGAAGCCGCGCCTTGTTGCACGTTCCCGCCGCCGCTCACGCGCGGAAGGCGGGCAAGCTCGCGCTCGATATTTTGTGAAAAACCGACATTGTCGATTTTCATCTTCGCAAGAAGCGCGGGAACGATACCGCCGTCCTGCTTGAGTAACGCGGCGAGCAAATGCCAGGTTTCGAGCATCGGGTTCCCGTGCTCGGACATAATCGTTTGAGCGGAAGTAATGGCTTCGCGGCTTTTTTCGGTAAATTTATTGAAATCCATAATACCTTTAAAGCGTCAGCAAAAGCCGTGCCAAATCGGAAAGTTTGGAGAAAATTAGAGGTTAAAGATGAAAGATTAGAGATTAAAGATTAAGGAAGTCCGGCTCCCCGCTTGGGCAGGGCATTAGAATCGCCAGCCGGCTTGAAGGGAAAATTCAAGCGTCGGATCCGTCGTAAATTTTTCGTCGGTTCTGTTGCCGTCGCGGTAAAAACGGAATTCGGACCAAGTGTTGAGCGTGACGCCGAGGTTGAAAAAAAGATTTTCGGAAAAATTCCACGTTCCCGAAATGCTCACGGGAACGCTTCGCCTGCGGTAGGCTCCGCGCGACGCGGCGGCATCGTCGGCGGTATCGACCGCGAACGCGGAATCTTCGTAATTGACGGAAAAATCAATTAAAAACGCGTTGCTTCCGTGAACGTCCCAAGTGAGCGCAAGCCCGTTGAGTGTTCGCAGATTCCAGTTGGGTGCAATTCGCCAGTCCACGGAAACAAACGGTGCGCAAAACCAGCGTTCCCGGTCCGTGCGATACAGAGCAGAAAGCCCGAGCGCGACCGAAGTCGTTTCAGAAAAATACTGTTTGCAGGCGAGCCCGAAAAGCCCGCTCGCGCCGTCCGAAAGCGCGACGGAATCTTCCGCCGCCATGGAGCCGGAAACGATGGCGGCGAGTGCCAAGCCGTTGTCCGGATTAATAAATTCCTGATAAGTGCTTGCGCGCACGGAGTCCGTGTGGCGAAAAGGCGTTGCGGCTCCGCCGGAAAAGCGGAAATCCGTGCGGCGATAATCCAGCGAGGTTAGGGCGATGCGCGTTTTTTCCGGATGAACGTAGCGCCATGCGCACCCGGTTCCGTAGGTCGAATACGCCATTTTTCCGCCGGAGGAAAGCCCGGCGGGCAGACCCTGTGCGTAGTAAGCGTAAAACGGAGTGATGAGGTGCTCTCGGGCGCGGACTTGCTCGCGAGCCGGCGTGTAAACGCGCCGCTCTTCGCTCTCCCGATTTTCTCCCGGTGTTCCCGCAAAAAGTGCCGCCGCGGGAACGAGTGTGCATAAAACTGCTAAAATTCGGTTTGGGAGTTGCATTTTACGTTTTAAATAGGCGACGAATGAAAACGCAAAGCTTTCGCCGATGCAAATAAAAATTAGAACGATTGTTTTGGTTGTAATTGTTTTTTTTTGCGGGAACGCATTTCCCGGGTTTTCTTTCGGGCGAAAATAAAATGCGTTGCCGCTTATAATTCGAAAACACATAATCCTGCACCGAATTTATACGACGATGGAACAATTATCCCACATGCAAATGTTGGCGGCGTTTACTCCGACGGCGCTCATTATCGTTTTGGTTTTAATTTTGCTGATTTTCGGCGGAAAAAAATTGCCGGAATTGGCGCGCGGCTTGGGAAAAGCCCGCCGCGAATTTAAAAAAGCCAGCGAAGAAATCGAAGATGAGTTTAAGGCGGTTCTCGATGACGAGGAAAGCCCGGAAGCGCGCCGTAAGCGCATTGAAGACGAAGAGCGAAAAGCGATTCGGGCGCGCATAGAAGCGGAAGAGCGAGCTCAATCCGGAAAAAATTAAGAAAATTCCTTCCGCATTTTTAACTCTCCGTTCTTTTTTTTGATCTCAATTTTATGAAAAAATTCTTTCTTGCGGGTTTGTGCTGGGCTCTTGCCTGCGTCGGCGCGGCGGCACAGGATTACGATTTTTCTTTTTCGGATACGCCGTGGGGCTCGTTTGACGCATCGGCGCAAACGGCGAAAACAACAGACGTCGAAGTCGTCGGTGTTAAAGAGTATGGAGACACCGATACACGCTGTTTTTCGGTGCTCCTTAAAATGACGATGGAACCCGGCTGGCACCTTTACTGGAAAAATCCGGGTGAAGCCGGTATGCCGCTCAGCGTCGAGTGGAAAGGCGTTCCCGAAGGCGTGAATTTCTTCAGTTGGGATTGGAGCACGCCGAAATATTACGAGCTTCAGGGGCTGGGAAGCTACGTTTACGAAAATGTCGCCTACGTCGAAATCGATTTCCGGGTTCCGAAAAATTTTCCCGCGACAAAACTTACGCTCACGGGAACGGCTTCGTGGCTTGCGTGCGACGACAACGGCTGTTTCCCGCAGGATAAGGAAATCTCCGTCGAGATTGATTTGACGAAAGATTTGCGCGGAGCCGAAGATTTGCCGGAATTTCGCGAAGCGGCAAAAGCGTTTCCGCTTCCGTTGGACCCCGAGCTTCTTTCCGCAACGTTTTCGGAAAAGCCCGGCGCGGTTGAAATTTCTTTGAAAAGAACCGACGGCGTCGCGTTCCCGCCCGATTCCCGCTTCTTTCCGGAAAGCGAAAAATTTGCGGCGACGGCGGCAACCGTCGTTCCCGTCGAGAGAAACGGCTCATTTGTTTTTACGCTCTCGCTCCGCGAAGGCGAGAAAATCGCGAATCCGAGCGAACTTTCCGGCGTGCTTGTTGCGCCTGACGGGAGTGCAATCGCAGTGCTCGCCGAAACATTTTCCGCCGGAAACGCGACGTCTGCGGCGGGAACGCAAAATTCCGGCATTCCTGCGGAAGAATTTTCGCTCGATTTCGCGTTTCTCGGATTGCTTGCCGTGGCGTTTGCGGGAGGTTTGATTTTGAATTTAATGCCCTGCGTTTTCCCGGTGCTCGGGCTTAAAATCATGCACTTTGTGGGTAAAGCGGGAACGGACAAAAAGAAAGTCGCGCGCCACGGATTCGTGTTCGGCGCGGGCGTGCTCGTTTCGTTTTGGATACTTGCCGGCGTGCTTGCCGTTTTGCGAAGCGGCGGCGAGCAGCTCGGCTGGGGCTTCCAGCTTCAGGAGCCGGGTTTTGTTTACGGAATGATTTTGCTGATGCTCGTTTTCGGGCTGTCTATGTCGGGCGTTTTTGAATTTGGCGTCGGTGCAACGAGTGTCGGCGGCTCGCTGACGGAAAAATCCGGCTATGCGGGCTCGTTTTTCTCCGGCGTGCTCGCGGTGATTATTGCAACGCCGTGCGCGGCTCCGTTTTTGGCTCCGGCGCTCGGCAGTGCGCTGACTTTGCCGCTCGTCCCTTCGTTTGCGCTGTTTACGGCAATTGCCGCCGGGCTTGCCGCGCCGTATGTGATTTTGTCCTGCGTTCCCGCGCTTTTGAAATTTTTGCCGAAGCCCGGCGCGTGGATGGAAACGTTCAAGCAGGCAATGGCGTTTTTGCTTTACGCTCCCGCGCTGTATTTTGTGTGGGTTTTGATGGGGCAGATCGAAGATGCTTTCGTGCAACGGAATTTGCTGATTTCGCTTTCCGTTATCGCGCTTGCGTGCTGGATTTACGGGAAGTGGGCGACGCCGTGGCGTTCCCGCTTCGCTCGCATCGCGGGAACGCTCGTCGCGGGATTGCTTTTTGTCGGAACCGTCGTTTATTCCGCAGATTTGCTCTACGGAAAGAAAGCGAACAGCGATTGGGTGGAATGGTCTCCGGAGGCGCAGAGAAAAGCACTCGAAGAGGGCAAAGTCGTCTACATCGATTTTACGGCGCGTTGGTGCGCAACCTGCCAAGTGAACAAACGCGTCTACGACGATTCCGAATTGAAAAAACGCTTGGACGATGCGGGCGTGGTTAAAATGCGCGCGGATTGGACAAATAAAAATGCCGCAATCGCCGGAGAGCTCCAAAAATACGGGCGCGCCGCCGTTCCCGTAAACGTGTTCCTCAAAGAAGGAAAAGAGCCGGTTATTCTCGGCGAACTTTTTTCGGGACCGGAGACGGTCTCCGCCGGGCTGGACGAAATCGAGGCGGAATAGTTTTTTTTGAGTGTCGCGCTGATGCGGCTGAGAGCTTAGAGGTAAATGCGTTCCCGCAAGCGGGAAAAGGATTTAGAAAACCTTTTTCGCGAAGCGAGTTGCAAACACCTACCGTCTCTCAGCTCTCATCAGAAACTCTATTTATAGAGATTCCCTTAAAAATTGTGTTTCCGGCGGGAACCTTGTCGGGTTTCGAATTTTCGAGAAACAGCAAAATCAAACGGCGAAGACAGGCAAGCGTAGGCACACCATTTCCCGATTCCCAGTCCCCATTTCCCGATTTCCAGTCCCCATTTCCCGGTTACGAGCTCCCGGCTCCCGGTTACCAGTTACCAGTTCCCAACACCCATTTCCCATAAACTTTTCTTGCTCTCTTTTTTCTTAATCTTTACTGTTCTCGGCAATTTTCCCCTTGAAACGAAATCTATGAAAAAAACAACCTACGCAGCCGTCTTTGCGGCAATCGCCCTCGCCGGATTTTCCGGTGCCGACTTCACCCCGTTCGTTTGCGTTCCCGCCTGCGCGCAGGACGTCGCAACCGGCATTGCGGCAATCGCCAAAAACTTTTCTCCGGAGCAAAATCTCGATATTTCGGGGACCAAGCTCGTTTACAAAAATCTTCCCGCCGGCGTTTCCGCGAAAATCGTCGGAACGACCTACGAGCAGCTGATCGGGTTTGACGGAAAAATCCGCAATCCGCTCTCGCCGAAAACCACCAAGGTTACTTTTGAACTCACGGATGCCGCAGGCAATAAAGCCGTAACGCCGACCTTTGAACTTTCCGTTCCCGTTGCGAAAAATTTCTCCGCCGAAGCCGACCGCAACGCGAAGCCCGCCGTCGTTCCTGCGCTTCAGGAATGGCGCGGCGGCGAAGGAAAATTTGTTCCCTCCGAGGATTTCGCCGTCATCGTTCCCGCCGAATGCGCGAATGTCGGCAACCCGACTTTGCGGGAACGCGCCGAGCTTTTCGCAAGCGAACTTTCCGAAATTTTCGGGCGTGAAATCGCGGTGCTCGACCGCGCGCGTCCGGGGAAAAATGACATCAACCTCATGGTCGAGGTCTCTTCCGGGGATTCCGATAGCGCAAATTTAGGAAAAGAAGGTTATATTCTCGGCGCGATGAGCGACGGGCTTTACATCGTCGCCACGGATCCGATCGGCGCATTTTGGGGCACGCGCTCCGTGCTTCAGGTTTTCAAACAGAACAACAATACGTTCCCGTGCGGGATCGCCGTCGACTATCCGCAGTATCCGCTCCGCGGCTTCATGTATGACCTCGGGCGCAAGCCGGCTTCGCTCAAAGCCGTCAAAGACGTCCTCAAAACGATGGCGTATTACAAAATGAACGACTACCACCTCCATTTGAACGACAATTTCATTTGGATGCACAACTACACGCAGATTCCGAACGGCAAAGACGCGACGCCCGCACAGAAAAAAGCCGCCTGCGAGGAAATTCTCGCCGCCGCGCCGACCGCGTTCCGCCTCGAATCCGACGTTGTCGGCAAAGACGGCACGCCGCTCACCGCCACCGATCTTTACTACACGAAAAAGGAATTCGGCGAACTCATCGATTTGGCAAAACTTTACGGCGTAACCGTCGTTCCCGAGTTTGACGTTCCCGGCCACGCCATGAGCTTTGTCCGCGTGCGCCCGGATCTTATGTATCGCGGCAAGGTAACGAAGGCGCATGATGTTGAGCGCACCGCGATGCTCGACGCTTCGGACGATATTTTTGACGAAAAAACGGGCAAAACCTACCGCGAAGAAACGCTCGATTTCGTGCAATCCGTTTTCGACGAATATCTCGTCGGCAAAAACGGCGAAGAACCCGTTTTCCGCACGCCGGTGATTCACTTCGGCACCGACGAATATTACGGCGATCCGGAAGATTACCGCGCTTTTGCCGACGCGATGATTAAATACGTGAAAAGCCGCGGATACACGCCGCGCCTTTGGGGAAGCCTTTCCGTTAAAAAAGGAAAAACGCCCGTAGACGGCACGGGAGCGCAAATCAACGTGTGGAACCACGGTTGGCAAAATCCGCTCCTCGCGCTCGAACATAATTTCGACCTCGTCAACATTATCGACGTTTGGACTTACGTCGTCCCGAACGGGAACGGCAATCGCGGCGGCTACGGCGACTTGCTCGACCTGAATTTCCTCTATTCGCAAAACTGGCACCCGCACAAAATGTCGCAAAAGGAAGAAGTCGTTCCCGGCTTCCCGAAAATGCTCGGCGCGTCGTGGGCGGTTTGGAACGACAATTCGTTCTGCCGCGACTTGGGCTTGACGGATTACGATCTGTTCGACCGCATTCGACAAAGTTGCGCCGTTTTTGCGGAAAAAACCTGGAACACCGGAGAAGACATCAGCTTCCGCGATTTCCAAAAACTCGTTAAAAACGTCAGCTACGCGCCGCTTTCCAATCCGGAATACGCCGTGGAATCCGCAGACGGTAGCGACGTTCTTTTTGAGCTCAAAAAGAACGTTCCCGCCGGGAAAACGCTTGAAACGGGAATCGAAGGCATCGCTCCGAATTTTACGGCGGACTTGGTCGTGAAACGCACGAAAAAAGCCATCGGCGGGAAGCAGGTGCTGTTCGCCGGACCGTCGGGAGAAATTTTTGTCGACGGCAAAACGGGGCAGGTCGGCATCACGCGCGACACCTGGAAATACACGTTCCCGTATGCCTTGCCGAAGGGAAAAACCGTGAAGCTGCACTTCGTCGCCGAAAAGCGCACGCTCACGCTTTTTGTGAACGACAAAGAAATCGGTGCTCCCGTGCGTGACCTTTTCCCGGATGCGCACAAATTCACGTCTTTTGTTTTCCCGCTCGAAAAAATCGGTTCGGAAAATTGCGGAGTGGAAATCAAAGCCCTGAAAATTACCCGCATCACCAAAACGACCGTCAAAAACGCCGTTCCCGAATCCGAAATTAAGGACGTTACCGCCAACAGCGAACACGGGAAAGGTGCCGACGGCGATGCCTCCGCGCTCTGGGACGGCGACGAAACAACGTATTGGCATTCCAAATACGATACCAAGGGCGTAAGCGATATTCCGCCGTTTGAAATTAACGTTACCTTCAAAAAACCGCTTGCAATCAATGCGCTCAAATTCCTGCCGCGCCAAAGCGGAGACAACGGGAACGTGAAGCACCTCGCGCTTTTGGCAAAAACCGAAAACGGATTTTGGAAACGCGTCGCCGAGTTCCGCGAAAAAGCCCCGTCCCGCGAAATGAAAACGCTGAAGTTCCCGAAAATTACAACGGACGCACTTCGCCTCGTCATCCTCGACGGCGTGGGCGATTACGGCTCCATGGCGGAAATTTACCCGATTCTTGCGAAATAAAAGATTGCGCGCTGTCGGACCTTGAAGCGTTCCCGCCTCCTTACACGGCGGGAACGCTTTTTTTACTTCGTGCCTTTGTGTCTTGGCGCGAATTTTCTCCAAAAAAGAACCGCGGAAAACACCGAACCGCACGGAAATTGTTTCAGGCGGGAATGGGGGCATCGCGCAAAGCCGCTAAGACGCAAATGCTTGTGGCGTGTATATTCCGTAGGTCGGGAAGCAAGCTTCGGATAAACGAGGGCGTCAAAAGTGAATCCGGTTTCGCGAATTTCAAAGCGTCCGTTTTCGTCGGCGTATTTGATTTTGTCCGGTGGACCGCCGCCCGTCCAAGCGTTCTCATAATGAGCGGCACTAAAACCGGAGTAAGTTATTTTTGCATTCGGAACCGGATTGCCGTCCAAATCCAGAACCTGCCCGTGGAAAACAATCTTGTTGGCAAGAATCCTGTCGAGCAGTGGCGTTCCCGTCCCGCAAGAAACGCAAAAGGACAAAATTCCCGTAAGCGTTCCCGCAAAGATTAGGGCAATTTTAAGGTTTATCAGAAGGAAACGAATTGTCATAAGCGAGAATGATACTTGTCTCCTCTTGAGTTTTTATTGATTTGTTTTTCATATTCGTATTCCAAGTTGCGGGACGCCGGATTCGGATTGATAAGTGCCTGGAAAATTATTCTCCCGGAGGCGGTCGCTTGGATTTCGAAAATTCCATATAGCCCATTCGGAAACTTTAAGAAATAGTGATGTTTTTGCTCGAACTCCCACGCGTGATTCTTTCCCTCCGCGCTAAAGCTAATCTCTTCAACATATCCGTTTTCCGGAGCAATAAAACTGAAGCGGTCGGGATTTTTCACGAAACCTCCTCCCGGAATCCGCAATGTGTAGCCCCAACTGTAGCCGGCATGCTCTCCCGGTTTTCTGTCGCTTTGGCGAAAAATATAAATGCTTGTATTACTTTCTCCGACTTTTCCGGTTGCAAGGTTTATTGTAAGTCCGTCTTCCGGAATAGGGATCCATGCTTCGCCTTTCCCGATAACGTAGCTACACGAGTAATACAGCGGCTCGCAGATTCCTTTTTTATGAAGCCGAAAAATAAACGGATTTTCGGAGTCGTTATGAGAAAGTTTTTTCTCACGGAAAGAGTGCCCTCGGGAATGACTTGATTCTTGGGTTAGATAGTAATCCGGATGCGAAGCGAAACAGGTTAACGAACCTCCGGTTCCTGAAATATGGAAACGACCATTGGAGTCTGTCTTCGTAAAATTCTTTTTTGTATTTTTCAACGAGGCGGTTCGAAGAAAGTTCTCAAAATCCATTAAGATATACTCTATCTTGGCATCTGCCACGGGAGTGTTGTTCTGATCCAAAACAACTCCATGAAATCCAACATTTTGACCACATATTTGAAGAATCTCATCCTGAGCCAAAAAGAAATATTCTTCCAGCGAAATGCCGACTTTTTTACAAAGTATTAGTGCATCGTATTTTTTTAAAAACAGATAAAATCCTGCTGCTCCCGTGAAGATTAAGACGATTAAAATTATAAACCATTTTCTTTTCACAAGATTTGATTTTTTATCTGCGTGTATTTTACAGTTTTCGATCCTTATTTCTCTCAATTTTTGTTGCTGTCGGTTTGGGATTAATAAGGTCTATAAAAATGTCCGAACGATGTCTTTCCCGACCTGAAGCCCATAGCCGAATTTCTGTACCGAGGATTCTGAGCCGTAATATTCCGGATGCGTGCACTTTACATACAAACTTCCTCCGGTTTCCCGAATTTCGAAGCATCCGTTTTCGTCGGCGTGTTTGATTTTGTCCGGCGACCCGCCGCCCGTCCAAGCGTTCTCATAATGAGCGGCACTAAAACCGGAGTAAGTTATTTTTGCATTCGGAACCGGATTGCCGTCCAAATCCAAAACCTGCCCGTGAAAAACAATCTTATTGGCAAGGATTCTGTCGAGCAGTGGCACTCCCGTCCCGCAGGAGGCGCAGAAGAACAAAATTCCCGTAAGCGTTCCCGCGAAGAACAAAAAAACAATTTTTCTAATAAATTGCATTTTATATTCGCCAATAGCTGTCTCCACCTTGGTTTTTGTTAATTTGTTTTTCGTATTCGTATTCCAAATTCCGGGAAGCCGGATTAGGGTTGACGAGTGCTTGGAAGAGAAATACGCCTCTCCTTCTGGATTCGGCACTAATTTCAAAAATTCCGTAAAGCCCGTTGGGGAATTTTACGAAATAGAAGCACCGCTTAAAATAGCTCCAAGATTCATCATCTTTAAGGTAGCCGATTTTTATCTCTTCTTGGTATCCGTCTTCCGGTGCGATAAAGTCAAAGTTTTCCTGCTTTTCGATAAATCCGCCGCCGGGAATACGCAATGTGTATTCCCAGTCGTAATTCCGCTCCTGATCTTTGTCTTTTTCGCACTGATACGAAATATAGATGCTTGTGTCGGTTTCTCTCCGTCGCCCCCGAGCAAGGTCAATCACAATCCTCTCCCCGTTCCCAAGAGCAGTCCATGCGTTTCCCTTGTTCATCATCTCCCCGCAGGAAAAATATAACGGCTCACAAATCCCTTTTTTACGTAAGCGAAAAATCGCCGGATTTTGAGAATCCCACGCCGGCTCATTCCCGACCTGAAGTCCGTAGCCGAATTTCTGAGCCGAAGATTCAGATCCGTAATATTCCGGATGTGTGCACTTTACATACAAACTTCCTCCGGTTTCCCGAATTTCGAAGCATCCGTTTTCGTCGGCGTATTTGATTTTGTCCGGCGGACCGCCGCCTGTCCAAGCGTTCTCATAATGAGCGGCACTAAAACCGGAGTAAGTTATTTTTGCATTCGGAACCGGATTGCCGTCCAAATCCAGAACCTGCCCGTGGAAAACAATTTTATTGGCAAGGATTCTGTCGAGTAATTGCCCGTTACAGCTTGTAAGCGGAAATATAATAGCCGAGAGTCCGAGGAATAGGGTAACAATCAGCCCGATTGTTACAAGTTTTCGTTTTTTATTTTTCATCATTTAGTTCTCCATTTAATGCTTTTTTCAATTCTATCCAAAATTTCCACGTCGCTTGAACCGTCCAAACAAATTGGGCACTATGTGTCCGGTTGAAATTATAGCCATCTTTTCTATGCAAATCTCCCATATTAATGCTTTTTATCTTACCGCCATTGACTTGCATTCGTCCTTCCGTTCCCGCGACTTTCGTCTTACTTGAATCCACAAAGGACATCGCCTCATATCTGTCCGTTACATTGCGCGAAATAAAAAATCTGTTCGCCCTCGTAGGAATATTTCCCGGAGTATATGAGTAAGAGCCAGTCCAACCTACGCCGTCCCACGGTTTTTGTGTCGCGTTGTTAAATTCCCATGCTTCTTCCGTAGCAAAATCCTCCGGCAGATAAAAGTTAAAGAAATTGCCTTTAATATTTTTAAGAAATCCTCGATAAGCGAGCCTTGTAACATCGGGATTAGAATCTTCTCCAAGCGAAGGGAGTGCCCACGCGTCATATTCGTTCCAAGCCCAATTCAACGTATTGGCGAATTTCAACCCTAAGTTTGTAAGTGTTTTAGTTGTCTTTTTTTGCTTTATTTCACTCCTATCGTCATAGCACTCTGCCGGAATCGCCGCATTCATTAATACATATTTGTCGATCTCTGCACCTTCTTTTAACGCGCTTCCGACAACAATATTGCCCATGCTGTGAGCCATGACATTTACACTCATCCCGTTGTTTTTCAGGACGTCAAAATAATCACTCAGCGCGTTCCCGCATTTCCACGCAATAAACTCACTCGGGCAATAAGTAGTCGCTCCCGTTTGTGTCGGCCAATAAACCGAAGAGAAGCGTCCTGTGTAATTTTGCCACCAAAGGCGCTTAAACGCGGTTTCCGCATAAGAACGCGTTCCCGCTTTTTCCATATTCCAACCGTGAATAAAAACAATTTGCTTCCCGATTTCCTCATCCCACGGCTTTCGGAAACTTCCGAATTGATCGGAGCGCCAATAATATTTTTCACTGTCGGAAGAATTTGTTCCGACTAACTCTACTTGCTCAAACATTTTCCGGACATCAAGAAGTTCAAGCCAAACGGAGGCGGTTTCCTGAAGATGCGCGTCGGAGCGGGAAAACACCAAGGTAAATTTCCCTAATCCTTCCTGAATGCCCTCAAAGAGAAAGTTCGCCTGTGATTTGTCGTTAAAATTAAGCGGAAAATAGCTTTGCGTTTCGGGCATTTCGTTTTCCGTGCGCGTAACAAGCCCCCAAAGCCATCCGAGAATCGTTTTCGTCCAATCTGCAACTTCGGAAACGGCAATCGAAACATAAGATTTCTTCGAGGAAAGGCTAACGTCTTTTCCCGCATTTTCGGCATCGTAAAGATAACGGAGCGAGCCGTCGGGATCCAAATGCTCCACGACACGAATCGCGGGAACGCTTTCGCCGTGAACGACCAGAGAAGTTTTTATTTCGCCGTCTGCGAGTTGTCCGCGAAGCCAATCAATGCCGCTTTCGTCGCCGAAAAAACGAATCTGCAAGCGGGAAAAATCTTCCAAATCGCGAATGCTTTCGGGCTTTTCGTTGTTACTGTCCGGTTCGGCGGAGCCGCTTTGGTCGATAGCGGAAACCTCGTCTTCGCTCATGCCGCTTTTATCGGAATCGTTGTTTGTCCAAAAGCGATAGGGCTCGGAAGCGGAAGTAAAATCGTCGCCGCCGAAGGAAACGTTCCGGTCGCGGTTTTTATCGACCGCCATGCAGATTTTTACGATGCGAAGATTGCTGACGACCGCCGAAAACGTTCCCGTCGTGTTCGGCGTAATGCTGATCCAGAGTCCGTTTTTTTCAATCGCGGGCAGATCCGTTTCCCCGATTCCGAAAAAGAAACATTCCGTCGCCGTGCCGCCTGCGGGAACGCGCGCAGACTCAATCACGAGCGGTGTCCCGATGGTTTGCGCTCCTTCCGCCGAAGGGTCGCCCGCCGTAATCATCACCGTGTAGCTGTAGTCCAGTGTTCCCGATTTCGGCACGCGCCCGTAATGATTCCAAACCAAGGCATAGCCGCCGCAAAAATCTTTGCTCGCCTCCATCGCAAAACGCTGTTTTACGCCGCGGGAACGCGGTCCCGCGCAAAGTTCCACGCCGAGTGCGCCGCCGCCGTTAGCTTGCCAATATTCGATGCCGTTGCCGACGACTGCGCTCCACGCATTCGGATTGCCGTCCATAATATGATAACGGATTTGCCGCCCGTTTTCCCTCGCGGTTTGAAAGCCGTTTTCAAATCCCGCCGGCGGAGCCAAGTTCGGATTATTCAAAGAAATAATGCCGACGTTTGCCGCCGTTTCGTCCTCGGGAACGGAATTGAGCGCAATCAAATCAACAAATTCCGCTTGCGCCGTTCCTGCGGCGCAAATAAAGGCAAGCAACCCGGCGAAGCGTTTTGCCGGCAAGCCGCTTTTCCGCAAAAGAAAGAGAAGTCGGTTTTTCATAAAATCTATTAAATTAGTAGTGATTAAGAGAGAAGAAAACACCCGCACCGGATAGAGTAAAGCCCGAAGTTAATTTTCCCGTTTTAAAAAAAACAAATTTCGGCGCGGGAAACGCTTTTTGTGAAAAATTCCGGCTTGTGTTTCGCCTGATAAGCCTATTCCATTTCCCGAAATAATATTTTCCGAAATATCATTTGTTAAACCTAAGTTATAGATACGCAGAAATGAAAAAAATCATGACAGCAGTTGCGGTCGCCGCGTTCGGCGTTTCCGCGTTCGCTCAAGAAGTCGCTCAGGAAAATGATTTCGCTATCAGCGCGAAATTTGATTTCGAAAGCCGCTACATCTCCGAAGGGAAGCGCCACGTGAACGAAAATACGCAGACGTCGATTTCGTTCAAGTATTTCGCGCCGAGCACCTCTTCGGATTTCGTGTTCACGCCGTATGCGGACTTCTTCTGGATGTCCCCGACGGACAACAAACGTAAAGGAGATCATCCGGTTTCCGACGAAGGTTCCTTCACGCTCGGTTCCGAAGTCGCCGTCGGCGAAACGCTTTCGCTCGATCTCGGCTACAAATTCACCGGCTGGAACGACCGCGCGGGCGCGGCAAACATGAACTGGGCTTCCCTGAACCGCCGAAATGAAATCTTTTTCGGTATCAGAAACTCCATTTCGGTTGTCGACGGTAATCCGGAATGGGATCTCGAAGCCTCGGCTTATGTTCGCTACGACTGGAATCGCGATCAAATTTCTTATGAACTCGGATTGTCGAAAGCCTTTGATCTGAACGGCGCAACGCTCGCATTCGGCGCGGTTTACGGCTACATCGACTGCAATGACGTTTTGGGCGATCAGGTGAAAGGGCTGATGAAAGGCGGAAACGACTACGGCTACGTCGCTTTCACGGCGGATCTTTCCTGCCCGATCAACGAAGGAACGGATATCGGCATCGGTGCCCGCTACGCTTACAACAACGACGGCGACGACCAAGTTTACAATTCGGACAACAACAGCTCCAACCTCTGGTGGGGCGCGTGGATTAACTTCCGCTACTAATTCGTAGTTATTTCACTGAATAAAAAAGAAGCGTTCCCGCGATGTTTTCTCGCGGGAACGTTTTTTTTTGCGTTTCCGAGAAGAAAAACGGGAGAACAGCCGTTTCGGCTGTTTGTGAATCTGCTTCAACCGAGGTAGAAAAACGTTATGCTTATGCGCGATTTTTCCTCATGGGGGCGGTGCCGTTCGGATTTTTTAAAATTTTCTCGGAAAGAGAGCTTCGGCAAGGCAAAATGAAAAGTATGGCTGACGAAAAACAGAAAAACGCGGAAAATATCGTTCCCGCCGTGGACGCATTGGTCTCCGGAATGAATTACCGCCCGAGTTGGGACGAATATTTCATGGCGGCTGCCGTTTTAATCAGCATGCGCTCCGCCTGCGATCGCCTCCACGTCGGCTGCCTCGCGGTTTCCTCCGGCAAGCATCCGAACCGCATCATCGCCGCCGGATACAACGGCTTTCTGCCGGGAACGCCGCATTGCTCCTGCGTGCGCGACGGACACGAGCAGGCGACCGTTCACGCCGAGCAAAACGCTGTCGCCGATGCCGCCAAGCGCGGCGTCAGCCTCATGGGAGCGACGATTTATATCACGCATTTTCCTTGCATTAATTGTGCAAAAATTCTCGCCGCCGCCGGAGTCGGTGCGGTAAAATATCTGCACGATTACCACAACGATGAGTTGGTGCTTCCGCTTTTGAAAGCGGCGGGAATCACCGTCGAACGCTTGGCGTTCTGACAGGCTTCGCTCTGTTTCCCGCCGCGACTTTCCCCGTTCGCGTATCCTATTTTTTTCCAAACTCAAATTCTTGATTGCTTATGAGAACAGATTCGAATTCTGACGAAGCTTATACCTCCGAACCGAATGCCCCGACCGTGGAGCGCGAGCCGCTTGCCGCGATTGAAGAAAACGGCGAAGACCCTTTGGCGCGCCGGGAAAAATTTTCATGGAAAAGTTTCGGCGGCGACGGTTTCGTCGTTTCCGTGATTATTCACGCCGTGCTGATTCTTTTTGCGTTCTTCTATGTCATGGCGACCGTAAAACCGGCATCGGAGCCGGAAACGCTCTTCCTGTCCGGTGCGGGCGGCGGCGGGAACGGGGAAAATCCTTCGAAAACGCGCCCGATGCGCCCGAAACCGCGCGATATGGCGACGCAAAATAAAATCACGTCCAAAAATACGAGTTCGACACTCACGCTCCCCGAAATGCCGAAAATGGGCGCATCTTCTTTGGGCGGAATGAAAGCGGGCGGACCTTCTTCCGGGTTCGGAGACGACGGTTCGGGCGGCGGAATCGGTCCCGGAAAAGGTGTGGGCATCGGCAACGCAAGCAATTTTGTTTCCACTTTCGGAACGCGTTTTTCCACGCAACCGAGCCTCGACGGCACCTTGTTCGACCTGAAGCGTTCCCGCGACGGAAAAGTTACTTATTGCACAACCGCGCCGGGCGATGCCGCTAAGCGAAAAAGCGAACTTCATAAAGCAATCGGCATGCTTGACGACAGTTTCGACGTGAGAAAACTCGAACAACGCTACTTTGAGGCGGGAACGAAACTTAAAAGCAATCAGCTTTATATTTACAAGGATTTCAAAACAAAGAACGCGATTCGAGCGGAGGCGGCAACCGCCGCGTTTGCAGACGACGAAGGCAAACCGCCGTTTGACGCGCCGGGCTGGCTGGTCGTTTACACCGGAGAAATTACGCCGCCGGAGACGGGCGAATATCGCTTCGTCGGCATGGGCGACGACGTGCTCATCGTCGGGCTCAACAAAAAAACCGTTTTTTACGCGTATTGGCCGGGTGAAGGCCACGGGAACGCCGTGCGTGAGCCTGCCGGAGCGAATTGGGAACCGAAAAACCATACGAAAACCGACGGCAAAGGTTCCGGAAGCGGCGGCACCGTGCAGAATCACCTTTTTAAAGGTTCCTGGATGAAACTTTCAAAGGGGAAAAAGTATAAAATCTGCGTCGCTTTCGGCGAAGGCGCGGGCGGCTATGCGGGCGCAATCTTAGGCATAGAAAGAAAGGGAGAGCGCGACGAGAAAAATCCGGATGCTCCGTATTCCGTTTTCAAGCTCGGAGCCGTTAATCCTGAAATTTCGGACATGCTTTTCATCGAAGGGCGCTACAAGGAAAACGGACCGAATTTCGGTGTAAAAGGCAGTCGGTAGCTTTACTATTTCCAATGGAAAACTCGAAAATCTACACGGATATTGAAGGGCATTTTCTCTTGGCGCGCCTGAACGTGAAAGGGATTTTTGCGCGTTCCGTCGTTTGGATTGTCGAGTTTTCAAAGGAAAAAGGGGCGAGGGGGTTTATTTTAAATCGTCCGATGAACCGGACGCTCGGAGCCTGTTCGCCGAATTTTTCGGGAACGCCGCTCGGCGAAATTCCTATGTTGGAGGGCGGACCCGTCGGCGTGGGGCAACTTTGCTTCGTGTTGCGTTCCCGCGCTTCTGCGGACGGGAATCATAATGTGCGCGTCGGGGTCAGAACGGAAGACATCCGGGATGTGATTTTTAATCCGGGCGTTCGCGCCTACGGATTTGTCGGGCGCGCCGAGTGGGCTCCCGGACAGCTTGAAGACGAGATTGCGCGCGGGACGTGGATGCGTGTTCGCATGAACGCCGATGCGTGGGACGCCGGCGGGGCGGAAAGCTTTTGGCGGAAACTCGTCGGAAAAATCCGCCGTCCGGAAGCGGCTCTGATGCTTTGTGCGCCTGAGGATTTGTCCTCAAATTAAATTTTGCCGAGCGTTCGCATTGCCGCTTTGTTCGCATGGTTTTCTCCTTTTTTATTTTTGCCAAGCGGGAACGCATGACTCATCATCTTCTTCGGTTTTTATGACAGATAACAAAATGACAACTTCCAAACGTATTTTTTCTCAATGTTCGTCCGTGGCGGCACTGGTCGCACTTTCCGTTTTTTCGCCGATGTCGCTTGACGCGGCTGTCGCTCAAAACGATGTCGCGCTCAAATCCGGCGTTTGGCCGGTGATGGTGCGCATGGAATACAATCCGATTTTGCAAATCAAGGTGCAGCCGTCCTCTTCCTCCCGTCCGGACAAGCTTGAGGCTCTCAAAATTGATTTTTCCAAAACGACAAATGTCGCGGATATCGAAGCGGTAGACGTATTTGTCGGCGGGAACGATGCTGAAGCGGGAACGCTTTTCGGAACGGCAAAACCCACGAAATCAAACCCGATTCTTACAATTCGGGGCAAAAAATCCGTCGAACTCAAGCAGGGCACGGAAAACAATATTTGGGTCAGTGTTCGCATGAAAAAAAATGCGGACATCAACGGGAAAATCGCCGCAGTCGCCTCGCAAATGATGATTAACGGCAGACCGATTATCGTAAACTCCGTTCCCGTCAATCAGCGCATCGGCTACGCAGTGGCAAAAGCCGGCGATCTCGGCTCGAAAAATTATCGCATTCCTGCCATTGCCCGAAACCCGAAAACGGGAACCCTCATCGCCACTTTTGATATTCGTTACAACCACGCGGGAGACCTTCCCGCCAATATCGACGTCGGCGTTTGCCGCTCTACGGACGGCGGACGGAGCTGGAGCCCGGCGGAATCCGTTTTGTCCTCCAAGGGCATGGAAGTAAAAAAAGGAATCGGAGACCCCGGTATTCTCGTTGACGAAAAAACGGGAACGGTTTGGATTTCCGCTCTCTGGGCTCCTCAGAGCGGACACCCGATTTTCTCAAGCTCCACGGGAACGGCTTCTCCGCAGGAATGCGGGCAAATGCTCCTCATCGCCTCGAAAAATGACGGGAAAACATGGGGAAAACCCATCAATATCACCCCCGATATTAAGCGCCTTAGCGATAGCGATACCGCCGATTGGGGCTTAGTTTTCCAAGGTCCGGGAGCGGGAATCTGCACAAAGAACGGAACGCTGATTTTCCCTGCTCAGATTTGGGGCAACAAAGGAAAAGGCACTTGGGGCGTTCTCGTCTACTCCAAAGACGGCGGGAAAACGTGGACTTCTTCCAAAAAAATGCCCTGGGGCGGCTCGGAATCCACCTGCGTGCAACTCAAGGACGGCTCCGTTATGCTCAACGTGCGCCAAGGTTCTCCCGGTGCCCGCATCGTCGCAACCACCAAGGATATGGGCGAAACTTGGCAAAAATTCAGCGGGGAAAATCTGCGCCAACCCGGCAATCTTTGCCAAGCGGCACTCTTGACCGCAGACGGGAAAAATCTGTATTTCTCGAATCCGAATTCCGGAAAACGCGACAACATGACGATTAAATACTCGAAGGACGGCGGGAAAACGTGGTCCGACGGGCTTCTCTACGACGAACGCCGTTGCGCCGGTTATTCCACGCTCGCGTTTAACGACGACAAAAACAAAACCATCGGCATCCTCTACGAAGGCTCGCCCGATTCGAAAACGCTCTTCTTCCTGAGCATTCCCTGCGAAGACATTAAAAAAGCCAAAAGCGCGAAATAAAAATTCGCGTTCCCGAAAATCCCCGCTGAAACGCGGGGATTTTTACTTTAAGCGAGCGGAATTGGGTCAATCGGAGTTTTGATTCCCGAAACTCCGATTCCTTCAATTGTCCTCGCTAACGCTTCGATTCATTAGGGTTTTGGGGTATGGATTGAAGATTTTTATGTTTTAATGTAAACAGGAATGATGGCAATTAAAGACAATCCTTTAGCTTATACTGTTTTAGGGGCGGCAATGAAAGTCCATCGGACGCTTGGATGCGGATTTCTTGAATCAGTTTATGGCGATGCGCTGGAGGTAGAGCTTCTTGCCGCAGGGGTTCCTTTTGTGCGAGAGCAGGAAATCCGAGTTTCTTATGACGGGAAATTTTTGAAATCAACCTATCGTGCGGATTTTGTTTGTGAAGAGAGCCTAATTGTAGAACTTAAAGCAATAAAAAGTCTCTCGAATATTGAAAGAGCACAGGTTTTAAATTATCTGAGAGCAACCGGTTTCCCAGCCGCATTACTTATAAACTTTGCCCAACTTTCGCTACAATACGAATATTTAACTTCTAAAATTTGGAGTGGCGGCGACTGAGTGCTTCCGCGTTGGCGTTGTTTGTCTATCGTGCATTAAGCGGAGCGTTAGCGAGCGGAATTGGGTTAATCGGAGTTTTGATTCCTGAAACTCCGATTGAAACAATTCCTTCAGGAAGTTTGGCTCTTTCCGTGCACGGAATTAAAAAAACGAGATGGTCTTTTTTAAAACGGCTTTGCGTTTATGGACGCGATACGTAATCTTCAGGCGAATATGCCAAGCGAAGAGCGAGCGGAGAATTTGCCTATTTTTGAACTGCGGGAACGCCTGAAAACTGCGTGCACGCGCTCTCGGCGTATCGTTCTCCAAGCGCCTACCGGGTCCGGGAAATCGACGCAGATTCCGCAGTTTTTGCTCGACGACGCGCTCGTTCCCGCCGGCAAACAAATCGTCGTGCTTCAGCCGCGCCGACTGCCGACGCGTATGCTCGCCGCGCGCATTGCGCGGGAACGCGGGCAAAATCTCGGCGGAGAAGTCGGCTACCAAATTCGTTTCGACCGTATCGAATCTGCGGATACGCGCATCAAATTTGTCACGGAAGGCTTGTTGCTACGCCAATTACTGGGCGGGAACGCGGCAGACTCCGAAAAAATCGGCGCGATTGTTTTCGACGAATTTCACGAGCGGCATCTTTACTCGGATTTAACGCTTGCGTTTGCTCTGGAGCTTCAGCGCACGACACGCCCGGATTTGCTCATCATCGTGATGTCGGCAACGCTTGACACGGATTCGCTCGCCGCTTGGCTTGCGCCCTGCGAAACGCTGACGGCTCAAGGGCGCACGTTCCCCATCGAAATCGAATATTCGGCAGCGGGCGGCGCAACCGGATTTGCGGGAACGCAGATGCGCAACGGATTTTTGCCGCGCTATGCGGTTTGGGATCATGCGGCGGCGGCGTTTCGCAAAGCGTTTCATGCGGAGGCGGAAGGCGATTTTCTTATTTTCATGCCGGGGGCGTATGAAATCACAAAAACGATTGCGGTGATCGCGGGAACGCCGGAAGGGCGCGGATGTGCGCTGCTGCCGCTTTACGGCGAACTTTCCGCCGCCGAGCAGGATCGCGCCGTGGCGCCTGCGCCTGCGGGAACGCGCAAAGTCGTCGTCGCCACAAACGTTGCGGAAACGTCGCTGACGATTCCCGGCGTGCGCGTCGTGATTGATTCTGGCTTGGCGCGCATTGCGCGTTACGATCCGCATCGCGGCATCAACATGCTTCTTATTGAAAATATTTCGCAAAGTTCCGCCGACCAGCGTGCCGGGCGGGCAGGGCGAACCGCGCCGGGACGCTGCGTGCGGCTTTGGTCGCGTGCGGATCAGCAAAATCGCGCCGTGCGCGACGTTCCCGAAATCCGCCGTGTCGAACTCTCGGAAACGCTTTTGCTCTTAAAAGCCGGAGGTATTGAAAATTTGGATACGTTCCCGTGGTTTGAAAAACCGGACGCGCACGCGTTGGAAAAATCGTTGGAGCTTCTGCGCGATTCGGGCGCGCTCGACGCGGCGGGAAAACTCACGCGCACGGGCGCGGTGATGGCGCGTTTCCCGCTTCATCCGCGCTACGCACGCATGATGATTGCCGCGAACGAGCTCGGTTGCTTGCGCCAAATCGCCTTTGTCGCGGCGATGGCGCAGGGGCGAGACATTATGCTCGAACTCGCCGATCGCCGACGCAATGACGACCGCGAAGATTTGCTCGGCGAAACGGATTCCGATTTTTTCCATCGCCTGACACTGCTCGGTATGGCGCGAAAAAAAGATTTTGATTTCGAGTTTTGCAAGCGTTGGGGCATTCATGCGGGTGCGGCGCGGCAGGCGGATCGGCTCGCGGCGCAGTTTTTGAAAATTGCGGAAAATGTTTTTGCGCGGGAACGCCGCGAAAGTGAAACGTTGCCGGCGGGAACGTCGGGTGCGCCGGACGTTTCTCCCGATATTTATGATGCCGTTCGCCAATGCCTTTTGCTCGGTTTCGTTTCGCAACTGGCGCGGCGCGTTGATGCGGGAACGCTGCGTTGCAAGCTCGTTCACGGGCGTAGCGGCGAGTTGCGGCGCGGGAGCGCGGTGCGGCACGCGAGGCTCTTGGTCGCGGCGGAAGTGGAGGAAATTCAGACGCGCGGTGAAGTTACGGTTTTCCTTTCGCTTGCGACGGCGGTCGAAGAAGCTTGGCTTGAAAAATATTTTCCCGAAGATTTTGAAACGCGCGACACGGTGAGCTTTGATGCGGCGCAAAAGCGCGTGCTCACGCGGCGGGAACGCGTATTTCGCGGGCTCGTGCTGAGCTCGCGGGACCTGCCGGATGTCGCGAGCGATGCGGCTTCGCGCTTGCTTGCGGACGAGGTGCTCGCCGGGCGGCTTGTTTTGGAAAAATGGGATACGCAGGTCGAAGCGTGGATTAACAAAGTGAATTTTGCCGCGAAGCATTGTCCGGAGCTCGGTATCGCGACGCTTGATGATGACGGGCGGCGCATGCTTGTGGAAGAGCTTTGTCTCGGTGCGACGGCTTACAGGGATATTCGCGAAAAATCCGTTTGGAAAACGCTTCGCGGTTGGCTTTCGCAGGAGCAGGAAATGGCGATGGACTCGCTGTTGCCGGATTCGGTTTCGCTTCCGCGCAAACGCCATCCGGCGAAAATCGTTTACACGGCGGATTGCGAGGCGGTTATCGGCGCGACGGTGCAGGAACTTTACGATTGCCCGGGCGAACGCTTAAGAATTTGCGGCGGGAACGTGCCGCTCATCGTCGAAGTGCAATCTCCGGCGCGGCGCACGGTTCAACGCACGGCGGACTTGGACGCGTTTTGGAAAACATCTTACGAACACGTAAAAAAAGACCTCAAAGGCCGCTACCCGAAGCACGAATGGCGGTGAGCGCGTGCCTTAGAGATTTTCCCACTCGTTCGGTTTGAAGCCCACGCGCACGGCGTTTTTCGAGATGAGGAGCGGTCGCTTCACGAGCATGCCGTCGCTTGCGAGAAGGGCGATTTGCTCGTCGTCGCTCATTTGCGGAAGTTTGTCTTTCAGCGCGAGTGCTTTGTAGCGCAAACCGGAAGTATTGAAAAATTTTTTCACGGGAACGCCGCTACGGGAAATCCAGTTTTTCAATTCGTCAGCCGTCGGGCGGTTTTCGACGATGTGGCGGGCTTCAAATTTTACGTTTTTTCTTCGAGAAATTTTTTTGCACGCTGGCAGGTGGTGCATTTCGGGTATTCAATAAACAGATATTCAGACATGGAAATGACGCTAAATAAGATATTTAAAGAGTGCAAATTTCAATTTTTACTTGCCAATGTGCGTTCAAAACTCCAAAAGCAGTTGGCTCAGTTAATCAGGATTTCGACCACAGACACAGAAGTATTTACAGAAAAAGCATGAAGACGCTCATCATTGCCGAGAAACCGTCGGTCGCGAAGGACATTGCAAAAGTGATTAAGGTTCCCGCGAAGGGAGATGTTTTTGAAAATGACGAATACGTGATTTCATCGGCGGTCGGTCATTTGGTTGAACTTTGCGAGCCGGAAGATTACGACTCAAAATTCAAACGTTGGTCACGCAAGACGCTTCCCATTGTTCCGGGTGATTTTAAGATAAAAGCATCGAAGGAAAAGGGCGCGAAGGAACAGTTTCTCAAACTGAAAAAACTGATGGCGCGCAAGGACGTGGGAACCGTGGTCAACGGATGCGACGCCGGGCGCGAAGGCGAATTGATTTTTGCGTATATTTATGAGCTCGCCGGAAGCAAATTGCCGGTAAAACGCTTGTGGCTGACGAGTATGACGCCCGCCGCGATTCGCGACGGTGTCGCGCATTTGCGCGAGGGCTCGGAAATGGCGGACTTGTGCGCGGCGGCGCGTTGCCGCTCGGAATCGGATTGGCTCATCGGAATGAACGGCACGCGCGCCGTAACGTTGCGCACGTCTCCTGCCGGAGCCGGGCAGGTATCGACGGTCGGTCGCGTTCAAACGCCGACGCTTTCGCTCATTGTTCAGCGGGAACTGGATATTCGCAATTTCGTTCCGAAAGGCTATTGGCGTTTGGCGGCGGAGTTTTCGCTCGCGGCGGGAACGTATGAAGGTTTGTATCAACGTCCTGATTACAAAAAACCGGCAAAGGGCGAAACTCCAACAAATCCGGACGATCGGGCGGATCGTATTTGGGACAAAGCCCTTGCGGAACAAATTCTTGCCGAGTGCAAAGCGTGCCCGGCGGGAACGGTTTCCGAAGAAAAAAAGCGCACAACGGAGGTTTGCGGTCGTCTCTACGATTTGACGACCTTGCAGCGCGAGGCGAACAAACGCTTCGGCTTTCCGGCAACAAAAACGCTTCAAATCGCTCAGGCTCTTTACGAAAAATACAAGGCGACAACGTATCCGCGAACGGATTCCCGCGCGCTTCCGGAAGATTATATTCCGACCTGCTATCACACGCTGAACGCGCTTGATTCGACGCGCTTCGGCGGTTTCGCCTCGCGTGTCGTCGAAAACAAGTGGGTGCGTCCGAATCGGCGTATTTTCAACAACGCGGAAGTGAGCGACCACTTTGCGATTATCCCGACGGATCAACCGCCGTCCGGTGCGCTCCCGCCGGATGAAGCGAAAATTTACGATATGATCGTGCGCCGCTTTATCGCCGTTTTTTATCCGGCTGCGGAGTTTGACGTAACGACGCGCATCACCACGCTCGCCGGAAAGCACAATTTTAAAACGGAAGGAAAAGTGCTTGTCGCTCCGGGCTGGAAAGAAGTTTACGGAAAAGAAGAAGGATCAGCGGCGGAAGATGCGCTCCCGGCTCTTTCCGAAGCGGACGGCGGGAACGCCAACGTAAACGAACTTCAATTACAGGAAGAAGCGACGAAGCCGCCCGCGCGCTACACGGAAGCGACGTTGCTCGCCGCGATGGAAAGCGCGGGAAAATTTGTCGAAGACGAAGAACTCGCCGAGGCGATGAAAGAGCGCGGGCTCGGCACCCCGGCGACACGTGCGGGAATCATCGACCATTTAATCCGCACAAAATACGTCGAGCGCGCTAATCGCGAAATGATTCCTACCGTGAAAGCGGAACAGCTGATCGCGTTTTTAAAAGTCGCCGGCGTGGAGTATTTGACCAGCCCGGCGATGACCGGAGACTGGGAATACAAGTTGCGGCAGGTTTCCGAAGGAAAATTATCCCGCAGGGAATTTATGAGCGGAATCGTCGCGCTCACACAACAAATTGTCGCCGGCGTAAACAGCGGAGGAAGCGATGAACAGTGGACGGAAATCACCGTTAATTCTCCGACGGACGGTTTGCCGATGATTGAAAACTACCGCATGTATCGCTCGCAGGACGAAGTCAAGGTCGGGAACGGGCGCGAGTTTCCCGCGCTCGCCGTTTACAAAAATGCGAGCGGGCACAATGTAACGCCGGAAGAGCTTGCTTTGTTGCTTGAAAAGGGCGAAATCGGTCCGTTCTCGGATTTCAAATCGCGCTTCGGGAAAAACTTTACGGCTACGCTGAAGCTTGAGAAAAACGAAAGCGGATTGTTGCGCACGACTTTCGTGTTCCCGCCGCGCGAAGGCGAGGAAGAGGAAGCCGGTCCCGTCGATTTTTCGACGGCTTCCGTGGTCGGAATCGATCCCGCAACGAAGTGCAAAGTTTACGAAACGCCGACCGGCTACGCGGTAAATCCCGCAGAGTTGCCGAAAGACGCGAAAAAAGTTCAGCCGTTTTCTATGAAGAAAAAATTGCTCGGGCTGGAAATCCCGCGCGAACAAATCGAAAAACTTCTGACTGCAAAGAAAACGGATTTGCTTTCCGGCTTCGTTTCAAACAAAACAAAACGGAAGTTCGATGCGTTTCTCGTCTTAAAATCGAGCGGAAAACTCGGCTGGGAATTTCCTCCGCGCGAAGCGAAACCGAAGCCTGCGGGAACGCCGAAAAAAGCCCCCGCAAAGCGTAAACTTATCAAAAAACCGACAAAAAATACCGACGCGGATTTTGAAGTCGGATAAAAAAAGCCGCCATCAGAGAAAAAAGGGCGTTCCCGCGGGATTCATGACGGGAACGCCCTTTTTCATTGCTTCGAAGCCCCGTTTGAGAGACAATCAAAAGACCAATTTCTTTCCACTATGAAGCGTATTTTCGTTGAAAAAAAAGCGGCATTCCGCGAACAGACAAAACACATTCTCCAAGACCTCCGCGAATCGCTCGGACTCCACGGGCTGGCGGATTTGCGAATTGCGCAACGCTACGACATTGACGGGCTCGCGGACGAAGATTTCCGAAAAACGCTCCCGACGATTTTCGCGGAACCCCAAGTCGACGATGTTTTTGAAGATACGCTCCCGTGCGGAAAAAACGATACGGTTTTTGCCGTGGAATATTTGCCCGGACAATTCGATCAGCGCGCCGACTCCGCCGCGCAATGCGTGCAGATGCTCACGCTCAAGGAACGCCCGCTGATTGCGTCCGCGCGCGTTTATGTGTTGAGCGGCGAAATTTCCGAAGAAGACGTTGCGCGTATCAAAGCTTACCTCATCAATCCCGTCGATTCCCGCGAAGCCTCGCTCGACGTTCCCGCGACGCTTAAGCAGGAAATTCCCGCTCCCGCCGCAATTCCGAGTATCGAAAATTTCTGCGAAAAATCCGCCGAAGAACTCTCCGCCTTGCGTAAGGAACTCGGCTTGGCAATGAGCGATGCGGACATTTCTTTTGTCCAAAAATATTATCGCGACGAAGAAAAACGCAACCCGACGCTCACCGAAATCCGAGTGCTCGACACATATTGGTCCGACCACTGCCGCCACACCACGTTTCTCACGCGCCTCAACAAAGTTTCTTTCGACAACTCGCCGCTTGTCGCTCCCGTCGAAAAAGCGTGGAAAAATTATCTCGAACTCCGCAAAACACTCGGTCGCGAAGAAAAAACCGTTTGCCTCATGGACGTTGCTTTGCTCGCGATGCGCGAACTCAAAAAGCAGGGCAAGCTCGACGATCTCGAAGTTTCCGAAGAAATTAACGCCGCCTCCATCGTCGTTCCCGTCACCGTTGACGGCGTGACGGAAGACTGGCTCGTGATGTTCAAAAACGAAACGCACAATCACCCGACCGAAATCGAACCTTTCGGCGGCGCGGCAACCTGCCTCGGCGGCGCGATTCGCGACCCGCTTTCCGGGCGCAGCTACGTTTATCAGGCGATGCGCGTTACCGGCGCGGCGGATCCGCGCGTGCCTTTCTCCAAAACGATTCCGGGCAAGCTTCCGCAACGCAAAATTGTGCGCGGCGCGGCGCAGGGTTATTCTTCCTACGGGAACCAAATCGGGCTCGCGACGGGAATGGTTCACGAAATTTATCACCCGGGCTACGTTGCCAAGCGTCTCGAAATCGGAGCCGTTGTCGCCGCAGGATTGAAGAAAAACGTTGTTCGCGGCACGCCCGCTCCCGGAGACATTATCGTGCTCGTCGGCGGACGCACCGGGCGCGACGGAATCGGCGGCGCGACGGGATCGTCCAAGGAACACACGGAAAAAGCACTCGAAAACAGCGCGGAAGTTCAAAAAGGCGACGCTCCGACCGAGCGCAAATTACAACGCCTTTTCCGCGATGCGGAAGTTTCCCGCCTCATCAAGCGTTGCAACGACTTCGGCGCGGGCGGCGTTTCCGTTGCCATCGGCGAGCTCGCACCGTCGCTCGATATTCATCTCGACCGCGTTCCGCGTAAATACGAAGGTTTGAACGGAACGGAACTCGCAATTTCCGAATCACAGGAACGCATGGCGGTTGTCATCGATCCCGCCGATTTGGAAAAATTCCGCGCCGCCGCCGAACGCGAAAATTTGGAATCCACGCATGTCGCGGACGTTACCGACACCGGTCGCCTGCGCATGTTCTGGCAAGGCAACACGATTGTCGATTTGCTACGCGCGTTTCTCGACACAAACGGAGCGACGCAGGAAGCGAACGCGCACGTTTGTGCGCCGGACCCGATTGCCAATCCGTTCCTGCCGAAACCGCTCCTGAACGGCGATGCGAAAGCGACTTGGCTGAATGCGCTCGGCGATTTGCGTTGTTGCGGACAGCGCGGCTTGGTGGAACGCTTCGACGCATCCATCGGCGCGGGAACGGTTTTGCATCCGTTCGGCGGAAAAACGCAAACGACGCCGACCGAAGCGATGGCGGCAAAAATTCCGGTGCTCGAAGGCGAAACCGACGATTGCACGCTAATGAGCTTCGGCTTCGATCCGGAAGTTTCGAGCTGGTCTCCGGCGCACGGCGCGGCGTTTGCCGTCGTCGATTCCGTGGCGCGCCTCGTTGCCGCCGGCGGCAATCCCGCCAACGCGCGCCTGACGCTTCAGGAATATTTTGAAAAACTCGGTGAAGATCCGAAGCGCTGGGGCAAGCCGCTTGCCGCCTTGCTCGGCGCGTTCACGGCGCAACTTGAACTCGGCAACGGTGCCATCGGCGGGAAAGACTCGATGTCCGGTTCGTTCAAAAATCTCGACGTTCCGCCGACCTTGGTTTCTTTCGCCATCGTTCCCGCGAAGGCTTCGCAGGTGATTTCTCCGGAGTTGAAAAAAGTCGGAACAAAACTCGTTCACGTTCCCGCGAAGCTTACGCCGGATCGCATGCCGAATTGGGCGGACTTGCGCGAAAAACTTTCCGCGTTGCACAAACTCATTCTCGACGGGCGCGTGTTTGCCGCACGCACGGTGCGCGAAGGCGGGATCGCCGTCGCACTCACGGAAATGGCTCTCGGAAATCAAATCGGCATCGCGCTCAATGCGCGCCCGGAAGGAAAATTTTTCGTTCCCGAATACGGAAGCTGGGTGCTCGAAGTCGGCGCGGATGACGAGCTTGACGGCTTGGAACATCGCGTTCTCGGAAAAACGCAGGGGAAAGCGGAGGTTTCTTGGAGCGGGGAATCTGTTCCGTTGGCGGAAATGCGCAAAGTCTGGGAATACGTTCTCGAAAGCGTTTTCCCGACGCGTGCGGCTCCGGCGGACACCGCTCCCGCGCCTCAGATTTTCTCCTGCACGGAACGAAGCGTTCCCGCAAAAGCGAAAATCCGCGTGGCGAAACCGCGTGTGCTCATTCCCGTTTTCCCGGGCTCGAATTGCGAATACGACACGGCACGTGCATTCCGCGAAGCCGGTGCCGAACCGGAAATTTTCGTCGTGCGCAATTTGACAACAGCCGCCGTTGACGAATCCTTGCGTGCGCTCGCGGACAAAATTTCGAACACGCAAATCCTGATGATTCCGGGAGGCTTCTCCGCCGGCGACGAACCGGACGGCTCCGGAAAATTCATTGCTTCCGTCTTCAAAAATCCGGCGGTTCGCGATGCCACGAATGCGCTCATCAAAGAACGCGACGGCTTGATTCTCGGTATTTGCAACGGTTTCCAAGCGCTGATTAAGCTCGGACTGGTGCCGTTCGGCGAAATCCGCGATATGGACGCCGATTGCCCGACGCTTTTCCACAACCGCATCGGACGCCACATCTCGCGCTACGTCCACACGCGCGTCGCGACGGTAAAATCGCCATGGCTCGCAAACGTGAACGTCGGCGACGTGTTTACCGTTCCCGCGTCTCACGGCGAAGGCAATTTCACGGCATCACCGGAAGTTGTTGCGCAACTCGCCGCAAACGGGCAAATCGCTTTCCAGTATTGCGATGCGGCGGGAACGCCGAGCTACGATATCGCTTACAATCCGAACGGCTCGTATCAGGCGATTGAAGGAATTATTTCGCCGGACGGGCGCGTGCTCGGCAAAATGGGGCACTCGGAACGCCGCGGGAACAATGTCGGGAAAAATATCCCCGGCAACAAAAACCAACCGCTCTTCGCCGCCGGTGTCGATTATTTCGCGTAAATAAGAATAATTTTGAAATAAATCAAAGGGTTTGAGAAATTGTGAAATGGTTTGAGAAACGGACGGAGGGTTAGTGTTGAAGCGGATTTCGGGCGATTTTTGGCGCCGGATAGTAGTTTGAGAAATAGCGCGCCCGGAAAGAGCGAAAAATCAATAGTTTGAGAAATAAGCGTCTCGGAAGTTTGAGAAATCTCTTCGACGCGAGCAGAAGTTTGGGAATTTTTGGTGCGCGAGTTTGAGAAATAAAAAAAAACGCCCCGGATAGCTCCGAGACGTTTTAGGTCGTAGATTGTGTCTGTTATCTCTCCCTGCGCAGTGCGATTTGGATTTCGGCGTAAATGTCGACGTCGATCGCGTGGAAGAAATCGGCGACCTCGCCGGGAAGATGCTCAAATTCGATCACGCGAAAGCCGGCTATTTTGCCGTGCAACCGACGAGCTTTCCCGTAGCCCATAGAAAGAACGACCGGGCGACCGATTTGGCACGTTTTCTCGTTCCATCGAGGTCCGTAAACGCGATACTCTTTCGTTTTTTCGCCTCTCTCGAATTTTTCGAACCACTCGCGGCAAAGCGGGATAAAGAGAGGTTTTTCTTCGCGGTGTGTCTGTATTTTTCGTTATCATGTTCGGTTTGATCGAAAACAAAACGCGTTCCCGACCGAACAAAACGGGAACGCGTTGAATGCGAGGTTGTGCCGAAGAGCGACGCATTTCGCGTCGGAAAAATCTCGGCTGTGCTCGCGTAGTATTCACGGCGGTGATTATGCCGCCGCAAATGCTACCGCGTCAATATTTTATTGATTTGTGCGCCTCTTTAATGGCGCGGGCAACGACGGCACTCGCCGTCTCGCCGGTTTTCGCGCGGATCTCATCGATGAGCTCGAGGGTTTCGCGATACATCGAGTATTGCTTTTGTATGCGACGCTGCCCGGGAATTTTCACGGCATTCGTGTTTCCGTAGCGCGCTTTGGGGTTTCGGGGCTTGGGTGTCATTAGTTAAGCTCCTTTCCTGTTTCGCGGTCAAAGATGATGTCCTCGCCGATGCGCGCTTTCCGCGCCTCGTCGAGGGCGTCAAAGCAGCCGTAAACGGCACCGTCTTCGCGGTCGATCACGGCGTATCGCTTCGCCGCCTCGCCGTCGTTAATCCCGCCGATGAGCCATGTGCGGGCTTCCCCGTCGCGGCAACAGTCGCAGACGGCTAAGCCGAATTTAGCGGCGGTCTCGTCGATGGTGCCGTGGATGTTTAAATCTTCGTCGCGCGGACCGTGTGTCCACGCGCAAATCCAAAACTCGCCCTCATTTAGGGCTTCGGCATTTTCCTCGTCGCGGGCGAGGAGTTCGAGTCCGGCGAGCGAGTCGAGGCGCGTGACGGAGTCCGACTCGATGAGGTTTTTCAGCAACTCTCGCCAAAAGGCGGCGGGAATGCCTCGCCAGTCCTTAGCGGCTTCGAGCCGTTTTGCGAGCTCTTCGCGGGCGGATTCGTCGAGATTGTCAAAATATTCGTTTTTCATGATGGTTTCGTGTTGACTTTTTTGAAAAAAAAGATTGACGTTCTTGGGCATCGGAAGCCCGCCCGCCTTTCGGCGAGCGGTGAAGCCTTAGAGCCGGCTCGCGAGCCTCGCGATTAAAATCGCGATCTCGAGTGCCAGCCGAAGAATCTCAAGTGCCCGCTTGATCTTCTCCGAAGGCTTCTCGGTGTTTTGCGGCATGCAATCACCTCCTTCCTACGAAAGAACGCCATAACCACGTTTGTGATTATGGCGTTTATTTTGCCTGCATTTTTGCGTTTGTCAATACATTTTTGCAAAAAAATCATTTTTTCCGCGACCTGTGCTCTAAGCTCTAAGCTTTAAGCCATAAGCTATTTTTTTTCGTCATTCCGTGCAAACCGCGCGGATTTTTTTGCGCACAACCGGGTATTATTTTTTGCGTCGCCGGGAGAGGCAACAGCTCCGGCGACTTGAGGGTGATTGTTTTATTAAGTCGTCGGCCCGGCGGCGTAGCGTGTCCCTCGGGAGTTTTCATGTCTCTCCCGACGGCGCGTCCCGGGATTTAATTTTTTTTATGGAAAAAAGAAAAAAAGGTCTTGTTAGTGCGGAATTTATTGCGGGAGCGACACGAGGCGTGCTCGTTGCGATGCTTTTCGGATCGTCTCTGCTGGTGTGCGCGGCGTTGAGCGGCTGCAATATGCTGTCGGGCGTGCCGCTCGAAAGCATGACTGTCGAGCAAATCGAGGTCGAGAAAGCCAAGGCGCAGGAGACGATCGCACTCGGTCAAACGATTGCCGAAAGCGTCGAGTTTTTGCCGTTCCCGCTCAATCTGATTGCGGTGGCGGGCAGCGGAGCGCTGATTATTTTGGGCGGCAAAAAGGCGGCAAAGCTCACGGGGGCGGCGGCAAAGCTCACGGGGGCGGCGGCAAAAAAGATTATCGTTCCCGCGCTCGCGGCGACTGCCGGGAAAATTTTGAAAAAGAAAACGGAGCCGGAGGCGTGTAATTGCGCACAGGATACACCGGAAAAAACCGAAGCACCGGAAGGAGCGCAAAACCAATGAAGATTTTGACCATCGGTGCTGCGGAAATTTTCGACGCGGCGAATGCGTCGGAAGAACTGATTGAACAGCGTATTGCCCCGTATTGCGACGCTCCGCAGGTGGACGGAAACGGCAAACGTATCACCCAGCGCTTTACATTTGAGTCTGCCAAAAAAATGGCGGACGCATTTAACGGGAGCGTGCGCCGCCTGCTGGAAAAACTGCCTTTCGCAAAGGCGTCTCTGCCCTGCTACAACGGGCACCCGGACCACGCGAACGCGGGAACGGAGCCGCAGGATACGGAAGTTTACGCACGCGTCGAAAAGCTGGACGCGCGAGCAGACGGGCTTTGGGCGACGATTCGCAAATTTCCCGCCCTTGAACTTTTGAAAAACGACCTCGGCCGCCTTGAGATCTCGCCGAGATGGCTCTGCGAGCCTCAGGGCGGCGACGTCTTCGCGCCGTTCCGGCTAATCTCCCTCGGCTTTGTCAAAAAGGGAAATCTGCCGAACGCGGACACCATCAATGAAAATTTGGATACAAGCATCATGACTGAAGAACAACTCAAACGCCTGGCGGAAGCTCTCGGGATTTCGTCGGAACAGGCAAACGACCCCGAGGCAATCATCACGGCGGCAACGTCGCTTAAATCCAAGGCGGAACCTCCGCAAAAGCCGGAGCCGGACGACGACAAGGACGATGACAAATCCGACGACAAGGACGACGACAAGGTCCAAAAGCCGGAGCCGAAAGCAAACAGCGCGGCGTTGCAGGCTGCGGTGGATTTTGCGATCGCGCAAAAACTCGATGTCGCGACGGCGAACGGGCAAATCACGGTCGCTCAGCGCGCGAGCTACGAGGCGCTCTTGAAGGCGGACTTTGTCAACACGGCGGCGGTTATGGACGCGCTCCCGAAGAACGCGCTCCCTGCGCCCGGAAAGGCAAAGAGCGCGGCGGAAATCGACGCGGCAAACCGCGAACAGGAATTCGCGGACCGCAAGGACGCAACGAAGAAATTTTTTGACGCCGTCAACGCGGAAATCAAAAAAGCGGCGGCACTCGGCGAAAGCATCGATACCGACGAGGCAATGCGCCGCGTTAAATCGACCGACGACGGGGCAAAGCTCTTCGCCGCGGCAAACAAAATTTAGGTAATTAAAAGTTAACTACGATGGCTAAAAACAACGACGAACGAAAGACGGCGGACACGGCGGCGGAGGAACAGGCTCACGCCGACAAGCTGACCAATGCGGGGATCCCCGCAGCGGAAGCGCGTGCGATCGCCAAACGTAAATTCGCGGCTCGCGCCGCACGTGACGCCAAAAAGGCGGAGAAAGGAGCCCGCGACTAATGGATCAGGCGACGCATATCTCGGGGCTCATCTCTGCGGAAGTGGCGGATGAGACGACGAAACAGGGCACGCTGTGCGTGCTTGATGACGACGGCAAGTTGGTGCCGTGGACGTCTGCGGCGGACGATGCGGCGGCACTCCTGGTAACGCTGGTGGACCCGGTCGAGCGCGGCAAACTGGTCTCTGCGGCTCTTGCCGGCAATCAGCCCGGAAGCGTGATTGTTAACGCAGTCGCGGGGACGTATACGGCGGGAATGCCCGTTTACGCGGCGGAAAACGGTGCCGTAACGGCGACTGCGGGAACGCGGCAGGTCGGCACGGTTGCGAAGACGGTAACGCTCGCGGATCCCGGCGCGGTCGAGGTGTTCCTCGTTTATGTGCCCAAGGCTTAATTTTTTAAAGGACAAAAAAGAAAATGCGTAACATTAAGGACATTATCAATTCTTTCGGCGGGGTCGCCGCAGACACTAAAAGTGCGCGTCCTGGGCAGATTGCTTTTGCGAACATTACCCAGCTCGGGACCGAGTCGACATTTCTCTCGGAGTTTGCCGTGCGCGTCAGCGGCGAGAGCAACATCGCTCAGGCTCGCCGCATGATCGCTCCGGATGCGCCGATTGTCGAAAACAGCGGGGCGTTTGAGTATCGTTATTGGCCGCTGTCGCAGTCGATGACGACGGTGGGTTACGACGAGCTCAAGCGTGCCGTCGGGGGAGACTATAAGGCTGTTTCCGACAAGGCGGAAAAGCGCGCGGGGCTGATCGATGATATCGGGCTCTGCATCGAAGTCGAAAACGACCATCTTAACCGCATCACCAATTACAAAGAGGCGCTCGTCCGCAAACTGATTAACGTGATCGAGCGCGCCACGTTTATTCGCACACTCGAACTGTTTGATTTGTTTGCTACGGACACGGAGGTCTCCGTCGGGACTCAGGATTTGGGCGCGGTGGTCCGCGACATCCTCGCCTCGGAGGTCGTGACGCCCAACACGGCGCTCATCGGCGCGAAGGCGTGGAATCTGTATATGTCGGGCGTGGAATCCAAGCTCACGGCGGGCGCTCTTGCCGCTCCGAAATCGCCGTCGGAGTTCGGCAGCCGCTACGGAGTGGACGTGCTCGTCCCGAACGGTCGCCAAGCGGCGGCGGACGGCTCGTTCCCGCTTATTATCAACGACAAGATTTACCTCGCCTATTCTTCGGGAACGTCCACGGAGGACGCGTCGAACATGAAGGTGTTCCGCTCGGGCGCAGGGTTTACGGTTTACGAATCTCCGCACGCGCAGGGACGCAAGACGCTCATCACGGTTTACACCAAGCAGGGCTTGCAGGTTACCTCGACCGCGGGCGCAAACGTCATCACCGTGACCGAATAAAGCTTAGAGCTTAGAGCTTAAAGCTTAAAGAGGCATCCTTTCGTCTTCTTTAAGCTTTAAGCATTAAGCCCTCAACTTTCAAAAAAAACCATGTGGATCGAATTGACAAAGGCGCGGGTGATACCGCGCATGTCGCCGAAGGAATATCAGGCGATTTTGACCTTTGACAAAGACACGCACGAGCCCGGGCAGGATCTGCTGCAGGAGATCATCGACGCCGTTTTGGCGGAGATGCGCGCGGCAATTGCCGCCTGTGAAAAAAATACGCTCGATCCGAATCCGTCACGCATCCCGCACAGCCTGCTTAACGACGCGATCTCGATGGTGGCTTACCACGTCGGCACGCGTGTCGGCATGCCGATCGAGGCAAGCAAAGATCCGCGTTACAACGCATGGATTAAGGCGCGGGATACGCTGGATAAGTTGCGCACCTGCGCGATCCCGGTTGAAAATCCGGGAACGGGGGCGGTAAGCAATGCCGCTAACAACGGAGCGAGTGTCGCCATCGGGGGCTGCACACGCATGGACCGGCGCAACTGGCGTTTTTAACCCGTCTTTAATCTTTAAGCTTTAATCTTTCTTCTTTTTTCAAAAAAAAATGCCCACGCCCACACCGGAACAGTTTTTTGCCGTTTTCGGCAGTATCGCGGCGATGCTTGTCGTCGTGCACACCGCAGTGCGCATCTGGCGCGAATTTTTTCCGCCGAAAAACAACAAACCCGATGCCGACGGCGACAAAAAAGCGGTCACGCGCAAAGAGTTTGAGTCTCGCATGACGGCGATGCAGGAGCGCAGCGACGAGTTCCGGGAGCGCCTGTCCGCAAATATGGCGGACACGCGTGAGGCCGTTTCGCGATTGGAGGAGGCTGTGCGTCAACAAAACAAGAATTTTCTCAACGCCGCGGAAGTCATGAGGAAGTCGACGGCGGACGTGTTCCGCGGCTTTGAAAACCGCTTAGAAAGCATCGAATCACACTTGCGGAAATGAGCACGGACGAACTTAGGATTTTGATTTTGCGCATCGTTCGCGTCAACGGTGCGGCGGGAACGACGGAGGCATGTATCCGCGCGCAGATACGCACGGAAGACAAGCGCATATCGGAAAAAAGAATCGATGAAAGCGTCGCGTATTTGCTTGATCGCGGTTTTTTGCTGGCGCGGAAGTCGAAGGTGTCGGCAACGATGCGCTTACGCGTCGCTCCGGACGGAATCGATTTTTTAGAGGAGGAGGGTTTTTGATTTTATGACGGCGAGAAAGGGTATCGGAGCGCGCAAGATGCGCGCGGATTGCAAAATGAATTTGCTTACTCCGGCGCGACGGGACGCGATTTTTGCGCTTGCCGAAAAGACGCCGACGGAAAAGCTCGCGCAAATCATCCGCGAAAAAGACGGACTTAAAATTTCCGCGACCGCCGTTGGGAATTGGCTGCGCGCGGAAACCATCGTGCGCCGTGCGCAAACGAATCTCGACGTGGCTCGCCGCGTAATTGAGGCTTACAAGGCGGGAGGCGACGCGGGGACGGTCGAAGAAGCAATAGAGAACCTCGCCAAGGAACGCGCGCTCGATGTGCTCGCAGAAAATGCCGACCACGAAGTCGTGGCAGCATTGGTGCGCCTCGTTAACGAGGGGCGCAAAATCAAATTGTCCGAGCGGCGTGTCGCCGTAATCGAGCGACGCGCCGGAATGGGCGAAGAGCCCAAGGATAAGCGCGATCCTGCAAAGATCCGGGAAGAGATCAACCGTATGCTCGGAATGTGACATGGCGAAGGCTTTCGGCATCAATTTTTCGGATTATCTGCTGAGCTACCAGCGCGAGGTGGCGCGGGAGATTGTGTCGTTTCGCAGGCGTTTTTTCCTCGGTATTTGGTCGCGGCAAACGGGCAAATCGCACATGGGCGGCTTCGTTGAGATGGCGCTTGCGCAGAAGCAGCCGGGATACACTCACGTGATTGCCGCGCCCTCCGAGCGTCAGGCTTTAGCGCACCTCGAAAAAACGAAAATGTGGGTAAAGGCCTTTGATCTCGCTGTTGCCGACGAGGAAACCGTCCACGAGCGGGACGGGAACGATGAGTCTTTGATTTTGGCGAAGTCAATTCGCCTCTCTAACGGCTCGACGATTGTCGCCGTGCCCGGAAAGCCGGAAACCGTGCGCGGTTTTTCCGGTGGCGTAACGCTGGATGAGTTTGAATTTTTTGACGACCAAAAGGAAGTGTGGAGATCGCTCGTCCCAACGATTACCAATCCGCTCGCGGGCTTTTTTAAGCCGATTATCATCACGACCACGCCGAACGGCCGCGACCGTAAGGGATACGAGCTGTGGCGCGACAATCACGCCAAAAAAAACTCCAAATGGCTCTGCTCAATGGTGGACATTTACACCGCTGCCGCCGCGTGGAAAGTCGAGCGCGGAATCACGCTCGACCTCGATGAACTCCGCGAGATGGTTGCCGACGAGGACGGATGGGCGCAGGAATTTGAGTGCAAGTTTATCGATAATCAGAGCGTGCTTTTGCCCTACGACCTCATCGCCTCTTGCGAAAGTGAAGAAGCGCAAAAGGACTTTGATTTTTCCCGGCTTAACGGCGACGGACAATTTTATCTCGGCGTGGACATCGGTCGCCGCAGGGATTTAACCGTCATTTACATTCTTGAAAAATTAGGCGACGTGTTTTGGACGCGCGGCATCATCGAGCTCGCAAAAACGGAGTTTTCCGCGCAAAAAGAAGTGCTGCGCTCGCTGCTTTCCCGCCGTGCCGTCGTGCGCTGCGCGATTGACGCGACCGGGCTCGGAATGAACCTTGCGGAAGATTTGCAAAAAGAGTTCGGCGCATGGCGTGTGGACGCGTGCACGTTTACTCCGGCGCTGAAAAATCGCATCTTTTTGCGCATGCGCGCGGCGTTTGAGGAGCGCATCGTCCGCGTTCCGATTTATCGAGAGCTTCGCGAAGACTTGCACGCGATGCAAAAGGTGACATCCGTTTCCGGATCGATTCGGTTTTTAGCAGCGCGCAATCAGGACGGGCACTCCGACCGCGCAACCGCACTCGCGCTCGCACTCGCCGCCGGAGACGAAGGCGCGGGTTCAAGTCTCGTTGCTCCGGTGGATGTTCTTTCCGCCGGGCTTGCCGGCAACAAATACTCCGCCTGGCATTAATTTTTAGTTAAAAAAATGGACGCAATCATTCCGACAACCAAGCCGAACCCGGGGACGATGCCCGTAGAGATCACGGATCGCCCGGCGCAAAATGCCGCCGAAATGGCGGAACGCCAATCGCGGATGATGTATTCATCGCGCTGGGCAAGCCTCACGCCGCGCGATTACGGCGCAATGTTGCGTAATTTCGAGCTGGGCTATTTCCCGCAGTGCGCCCCCACGATGGAGCGCGTGATCGCTTACGACGGCATCGTCGGCACGGTCGCTCCGAAGCGTTGGCGTGCCGTGTCCGGAAAGGACTGGGAGATTGCCACGGTCGACGATTCCGAGGAAGCCAAGCGGCAGGCGGATTTTCTCGATGATTTTTACAAAACGCTCGTCGCCTCGTCCGCAACGGCAACGGACATGCGTTGCGGCATTGAGACGCTCATTTTCCAGCTCGTGCAGGCGCAGGCGTTTAAGTATGCCGCCGCCGAAATTGAGTGGACTCCGGCGACAACGGCGAAAGGCGAGCGGACGTATCACGCAAAAACGATACACTGCCCGTTGCGATTTTTTGAGGCGACGACGCGGGAACTGCGCATCATCACGTCGAACTCGTCCATGCTGCGCGGGGACAAGCTCGATCCGCGCGGGTGGGTTGTTGCCTGCGCTCCGGGCGAGCCGCTCGCGCTCCCCACGCTCCTGCTGTTTATGCTAAAAATGACACCGCTCGAAGATTGGGCGGTGACGGTCGAAACCTTTGCCGTGCCGTTTGTTTTCGGAAAAACCTCGGCAAGCTACGGCTCGGCGGAGTGGAAAGCGTTGGAAAACCTTGTCCGAAATGCGAAAAATCGTTTCGGCGGCGTTATCGGGAAAGATGTCGACGTCGTTGTCCAAAACGGGCTTGCGCAGACCGGATCGCCGCACAAAGAGATGATCGAGTATCTCGACCGAACGCTGATTTCACTTTGGCGCGGCGGCGACCTCTCTACGCTTTCGCAGGCGGGAGATTCCGCCGGCTCAAACCCGCAAAGCGAAGAAATGGGCGCGATCGCGGAGTCCGACATGCAGTTTGTCGAGGGCGTGCTTAATGCGCAGATCGGAAACACGTTTTTAAAGCTCGTTTTCGGCGAGGATGTGCGCCCTCTCGCGTATTTCCGATTTGTGCGCAACGACGAAATGGAGCGTACCGCCGAAATCAATACGCTCAAAGCCGCCTACGAGATGGGGCTCGAACTCCCGGAAAATTATGTCCGGGCTAAATTCGGCATTCCGGCAATCGCCGAGGGAGACAAAATTTTAAAGCGCACGGAAAGCGCGGAAATGCCGTTTTCAGGGGCTGGGCTTCCGTTTGCGAATGAAGTATCGGATTCGCTCGCGCAAGCCGCCCGAAGGCTGAATTTGCGCGAAAGCGAGCGTGCGCAGTATTCCCGGGTGGAAGAGTTTCTCGCGCGGCTTGAATCCGCTGAAAGCGAAGAGGAATTTACGAAGCTTCTCAAGGAGTTTAAGCGGCGTTTCCCCGCGCTTGCCGAAAAAGTGCTTTCTCGCGACGACGTCGCGCAAGCCCTGGAGGAAAGTTTAAAGATTAAGGCTTAAAGCTTAAAGAGGCGTGCTTAAGGCGTATTTGGTTTTTGCGAATGCCGTCCGCGTCGAGTTTCGCGGGCAGGACACGCGGCGTTTTTTGTCAAAGCGTATCGATGCGAGCGGGCTTTCGACGGCGCAGCGGGAACGCATCTCGGCGGATATCAACGATGCGGCGTTTTTCTCGGCGAAAGTCTCGGACGCAAAGCTTTTGGAGCGCATGCAGAGCTACATTGCGGGAGCGGCGGCGGACAAGCGCGGGCTGGGGCGCGCGGACTTTATTACGCGGATGCGCGAGGCGATGGGGATTGCGCCGATAACGCCCGTGCCCGGAAAGAGCCTCGAAGACATCACGTCCTCGCGCCGCCTCGGCTTGATTTATGATTTTCAGCGGGAGCGCATGGATGCGGAAATCCTGCTTGCGCGCGGGAGCGACCCGGATCACGCGTGGGCGTATCCCGCCCTGGAATTGGTGCGCAAAGAAGCTCGCATGGCACCGCGCGACTGGCGGGAACGCTGGCGTGATGCCGGCGGAAAACTTTATGCGGGGCGCATGATTGCCCTGCGCGACGATCCCGTGTGGCAAAAGATTTCCCGTTTCGGCTCGCCTACGCCGCCCTTTGACTTTAACTCCGGAATGGGGCTTAGCGAAATCAGTATTACCGAAGCGGAACGCCTTGGCGTGATTAAGCCGGGAGAGCGCCCTGCGGGAGAGCCGGTTTCGTTCCAGGGTTCGGCGGAAGTGCCTAAAAATCCTCAGCTCCCGTCGCACGCGATTGACAAAAGCATTGTGATGCCTGAGCCGCTTTCCAAGGCGGCAACGGTTGGGCAGGCACGCAAATACATTTCTGAGCTTCTCGGCAAAAATCGACCGGCGGAGATTGCGCTCGCAAGTGATGCGCAGGCGCGCGCCGTGGCGCAGTCGATGGCGTTTGCAAAGCAGTCCGGCTTGCTCGATGCGGCGGGCGTTTCGCGCATCGAAATTGTGGATAAACTCAAAGACCGACGAGGCACTTACGCCGGAGAAATTGATTTAAAAACGGGCGCGATGCGCCTCTCGCTTGATGCCTTCGACAAAAACGGCGGGCTCACTACGCCGATACACGAGGTTGTCCATATGTTTAACTGGGAAATCGAGACGAATCCGAAGCTGTTCGACGAGCTCAATAAGATGTGGCGCGGATACATCCGGAAAGCCAAAGGCTACAAAGGCGGACGCCGCCCGCCGCTCGCTTCGGACACGGAAGAGGATAGGTTTGAGTTTTTAAGCGAAGTCGTCGCCTATTATCTTTGCGGGAACGATATTGAAGGCTACGGAAAAAGAGCCTTTGACCTATTGCGAAAAGTCGTTAGAATGAGGGGTAAATAATGGAGCTCACGCAAGAGACGAAAGATAGGATTTACGCCAATCTCATGGACGACGCGATAACGCTTAAGGCGGGAACGTCCGAAGAGGTTGTGGAGCTTTGCCGCTATATCAACTCGCAGTATCCGCGCCCTCGCTACAACCTGACGGTCGCCGAAGGAAAGAAGAAAAGCTACTCAAACACGGGCTTGGCTTCGACGCTTCCGAAAGATGCAAGAATCCGCGAGGAATTGCTCGCACAGCTACGCAAACGTTTCGGCGAAGAACGCATTGCCGTCTGCGGGAACGCGGTCGTAGTGGTTGATCCCGTGCAGAAGCTTGAACACGACTGGCAAAACGCACCGAGCGTTGCCCTCCACGTGATGGCGGATAAGGTGCTTGTTTTCTTTGATCCCGGGGACCGTTTTGATTTTTCCGGCTTGAAGCCGGACGAAGAAAAGATTTGCCGCTTTGTCTTGGAAGAGCCGACAAATGTCAAGGCTCTCGGCGAGTGGGGCTTTTCCGCTTCCCGCAAAACCTCCGCCGGAGAGTTTTTCGTTTACAGCTCCGATGATGTTGCGAACCAAAAAATCCGCTTCCGCGGCTTCGTTCCTTTAAGCTCTAAGCATTAAGCTCTAATCTTTCAAAAAAAACGTCATTCCGTGCAGGGCGTCCGAACCTCGGACGCTCTTTTTGTTTAAACTCTTCGGCATGACAACGCCGAAGAGTTTAAACCGACCGGGGAAAGGAGCTTGCCGATGAGCAGGCTTGTTTCGGCGCGTGTGGATTTTTCCGGCGCGGAAGCGTTGCTTGGGCGTGTTTCCGGCGGGTTTGTCCGCAGAGCGATGTCTCTCATTGTCGGCGAAGCGGCGCAGTTGGTGCGGCGTAATTTTATGTGGCTCAATTCAAGCCGCTCCCCGCAATCGAATTTTTACCGCCGAGAGGGCGAAGCAAAGACGGGTTCCGAAGTGTCTCCGGACGGCTCGCGCGGTGCGGTAACGGTGGCGTCGTATCAAATGGCGCACAAGCTGACGGGCGGCACGGTGCGCCCCGTTCTTGCAAAAAGCATTGCCGTGCCGATTACAGACTGGGCGAAAGCCGTATCGCGGGAGCAGAGCTCGCGCCTTAGCCAGCGCGCAGACTTACAATACGTGCGTTCCCGGCGCGGGAAGCCGATGCTGTGGCGCATTATTGACGGCGAGGCAACGGAGCCGGCATTTGTCCTGCTCAAAAGCGTAACGCACAAACCGCATCCGGATGTTTTACCCGGGAACGCGGAATTAACCGCTGCTGCTGAAAAAGCGGCAAAAATCGCAGTTGAAAGGATTTAACCGTGGCAAAGGACAATCTTAACGCGCTCGCGGTCGTCGAATCCGGAATTGCGGATGAAATCCGCTCGATCCCGGAAATCTCCGGCATGCTCGACGGCGATACGCTCGCCGTCTTGGCGAGCTGCGAAGAAGACTTTGCGGCAAAACTTGAGTTTAATGTTCAGAAGGCCCTCGGGCACACCGTGGCGGTTTACACCAACTCGGTCGACGAGCCGAGGCGCAACGGCGCGGCACTTTCTGCGACGGCACACCTGACGGTGGAGGTTTCGTCCAACGGGCTGCTTACCGACGATAAAAAAAAGTCCACGAGCGATATCGCGCTCGCGATCATCGCCGTGCTGGACAGGAGCTGTTACGAAGCCCCTTTTACGCCGATGCCGGTTCTTTACGTCGGGAGCGAAATCTATGAAAACGCGGGGTCGTACATCCATTCTGCGAGATTCGATGTGCAATTTTTATTAAAACCTAATCGATAATTATCATGGCAACAACATATGTCGCGGTGAAGCGCCGCGGAAAAAAAACATGGGTCGTCGGGGCTATTACGGACAATCTCGACTTCGTCGGAAAAGCGGTCGATCTGTCGGGAACGTCGCAAATATCACTGACGGAATCGGTCGAAGCTGTCCACACGAAGGACAACATGGGTGGCAATGCGGCGACCTCTTACATTAACAGGTCTCTTACCGGGAACATCACGCTTGTTTATACGCCCGGGGAGAAGCCGCGTGCCGGAGACATCGTTGTTTACACTGATCCGGACGACGACGACAAAAGAAAAGCCCTGCAGATCGTGACTGTTGGCGTCGAGGGCAACAACAGCGGGACGTCAGCAATGATGCCGGTTTCCGTTGAGTGGTTTGAGGCGTGGGGCGATGACGAGGATGTTATCGCCGGCGACGTGGATACAACCGAGGTCGTACCCGCTTAAGACGGTTGAATGGGGGTTGTCAATCCAGCCGAGGGAGTCGAAGCACTTGTCGGTAAAACCGTCGAGTGGTGCGGGTGTGAGCTTTGCCTCACCAATGCGTCTATGATTGCGCTTTCGGCTCTCGGATTGGAGACGGCGACGCTTGAAAATCCGGACTTTGTGTGGGCACTGATTTGGGCTTCGGTCGTTCCCGCAGTCGACGTTGTCCGGGAGCTTCGCAAAGGCTCTTTCGGGCTTCATGTCGTCCGTGATTTTGCCGCTAAGCAAAGCCGCGAGGCGTGGCAGAGCGCGGCTCGCGCCGCCTCAGAGCTTCTCGGCTACTACAACGCGTCGGTGTGCAGATTTCACGCCGCGAATTCGCCGGATACGACGGTCGGAGAATGGGTAACGGCTGCGGCGTTTTTCCTGCGGGAATACAATGTTCCTTTCGACGAATTTGCCGCCATGCCGGCAAGCCGCACGAACGCACTTTACGCCGCCGCCTGCGAGCGGGAAGGCATGCAAGGGGTTGATACCTATGTGACGCGGGCCGCCGCGCCGAAACTTGAAGAATTTTTGAAAAACGCAAAATTTTGATGGCAAGGGGCGATATACAGATCAATTTTGAGGCAACCGGAACAAAGCAGGTCGCTGCAGAGGTCGATGCTCTTACCGAGCGGCTTCAACGCTACCAAAAAGCCGGGCTGGTTTCCGGGCAGGATGTTGCCGCGTTGCGGTCCCGTGCGATTTCACAAAGCGCTGCGCAACAGAGCTTCGTTGTCTCCAAACAGGCGCAGCAGCTTGCCGCTGCAGGATCCAAATTCTCACAGGGCATGAGCATGGGCGCGGGAGCGCTCACGCTTGCGGCGCGCGCAATGGGGCAAAGCACGGGCGCGCTTTCGCAGGTCGCTGCTGCTCTTGGCAATTTTGGAGCCATCGGAAGCGGTGCTTTGGCGTATCTCGGGCAAGGCGGCACGCTCGGGAAAATCGGCATGGCTGGAGCGGGGCTTGGTATTTTTGGCGCGGGATACGGTGTCGGCGATTGGATTTACCGGAATGCGCTCGCTCCGTTTATCAATCCGACCGACACGGACGAATACCGGGAGCGTGCCGCGCGCGCTGCCGAAAAATTTCGTCGTGAAAATCAGGGGCGTTTTAACGATGCGGCGTTTGCGCGAGATCTTGCGGGAGCGAGCACATCCGAAGAGGCAACGGCAAAGCTCAAAGCGCTTGAAAATGAGCTTTTTGAGCGCGTCCAAAAATTCAGCCTCGGGCTTGACGGCTCCCGGGAAAACCAAGACACGATTGCGCGACTCGAAAAGCAAATCGTCGCGCTGAAAGAAAAACAGGCGAAGTTGCTTGCCGACGAAAACGCAAAAAGGCAGGCGGATTTGTCTGCCGCACGCTCTGCGGAAACGGAATCGATTATCGAAGACGCCGCAGTCGCCTCGCGGGAACGCAAGTTTGCGCGTGAGTATGAGTCGGCGACTACGGAGGAGAAGATCCGCATGGCACGGGAACGCCTGGAGCGGGCAAACGCCGACGCAACAAGTGTTGCCGGGCGGCTTTTGAATGCGAACGGTGCTGTGAGCGACGAAGAATTTGAGAGGATGAAGCAGAAGCTCGTCTCGGCAAACGCCGAAATCGCTCGTTTTGAGGATTTGCTTTTTGCCGCGGAAAGAACGCTGAAATCCGAAACGGAGGCGCGGGAAAAGGACGCCGCCGCCGAAGCCGAGGCAAGGCGAAAGTCCGCCGAGGCGCAGGCGAAAGCGGAACAGGAAGCCGTTTTCGCGGGTGGGTATCAAAGCTCCGGAAATAGCCTCGCGCGCGTCGGGCTCATGGCAAGTTCTCCGGTGATGAAAGGTATCGATATTACCGCCAAAAACACGGAGGCGATTGCAAAAGCGGCGCAGGAAATTTTACGAAAAGTGGATAAGGGCACGGTCGCCCGTGCCGGTTAGATAAAGCGATGAAAACAGCCATTGTTATTTTTACGTTCCCGAGGGATTTCGTACTCGCAAAGCGTGCGGCGGCATCCGTGCGGGAAAATTGGAACCGCACCGGCTTTAAAGAGCCGACGGTGTTTTTCGTTGTTCATGGAAACGACTTGGACACGGCGCGATCGGCATTTCCGGAAGAGCAAATTTTAACGCACCGGTTTAATGCGGGAGGGTCGCTACGCTATTCTGAGGCGATTCACGGCATGCGCGGGGTCTACCGCTCTGTTTTCACCGATCCGGAAGATTTCGATGCGCTCATTAAATTGGATTCCGACACAATCTTTCTGCGGCCGGAATGCTTCACGAATCCGGTCCGCGATTCCCGTTGCGGATTTGTTGCCGTGCGCCGCTACGCCGTCGACTCCGCAACGCTCGGGAACGCTCCGAAAGATAAACCTGTGCCCAACCTCTGCAACGGATGCGCCTACCTGCTTTCCCGTGAGGCATTTGCGGCAATTGATGCGTGTCCGCCCGCTGTCATTGATGCGGCAATCCACGCGGCGAACGGGCATGAAGATTTGTTTTTCTCCCGCATTGCGACGGCCCACGACGCGTTTGTTTTTTCTCTAATCGACAAACGCCTCGCCGTGTTTGACGGAGACGAGTCAAAAGTTTCTGCGAAGACGGTCTATGTTCAGTCCAACCCTCAAAAGGAGGCTAAAAAATAATGGCGGACTATCGCACAAGGCTTAATGTTGGTCCCCAAAAGACTGATGTTTACTTTGCCGCGTCGGATGTCGGGCTGGTGCCGAATTCTGACGCGGAATACCCGGTTCTTGCCTTGAAAACGGATGGCACCACCTGCGGGTGGATTTCCGCTAAATTTACGCCTTATGAAGGGACAAGAGCGCTGCGTGTTTCGGTCGAAAAAGCCCCCGATGATGACGAAAATTCAAGCCGTAGCTCCGACACAATCTGGTTCTATTCAGACGGTGCAGACACGAGCAGCACAGCCAATGCGTTCTTCGAAATCGGCAATATTGAACAGAGTTACCTTCCCGGTTCTTCAGGTTGCCTTTCGGCGACGGAAACGGCACTCCTTGACGCTGATACACCGTCGACATCCGTCGGCGTTTACATGGTGCATAGGACTTCTATCGTGGTTCCTAAATTAGGTATAGCCAAAGGGGTGAACGCTGTCGCGGAAGTGGAGCTTGGCAGTGTCGGCTTGGATGTTCTCGGAGGCCCCGGCGGTCATGTTGTGAGTTACAATTTGCGTTCCGGCGTAACAGAGACAGACGACTGCCTTGTGGTCATCGATGAAACCTCGACTGACGGCTATGCGCCGCTACGTCTCGCAACTCGCATTTACTGCGGTGTAGGGGAAAACTCGGATGTGTCGAATCCGGGAACGTATGCCATTGTCTATCCGGAGTCGTCAAGCGGGTCTTCAACGACTGTCGGTGAGTTTGTCGTTGAGCCTACGACGATGAGTGTTCCCGCATCCGGAGGGAGTTTTTCGTATTTCGTGCCGAGCAGAAGCACAACCGGTTCGACGATTTCCGTTTCGTCCGGCGCAACTTGGCTTTCGGCGGAATCGTTGTCATCGTCTGATACCGCAGGCGTTGTTAGCTACACGGAAAACACAGACGGTGTAGAGCGCACGGGTGTCCTAACGCTGACGGAAGAAGGCGGGACTTTTGAATCCAGAACAATCACCGTGTATCAGGCGGCAGGAACGACCGGCGAGGTTACTGAAGACGAGTGGACGGGATCGATTCCGAGCGGGAACGCTCCGGGAGGGGGAACGGAAGAAAAACCGACACTGAGTGATTCCGGGTCTCGCATTTGGTGGCGCGGAGCAGGCGCAGACGATGTTATTCGCGCGGAAACCGACGTGAGCGGCGGTGTCAATTCCGAGGGCGGCGAATCTTGGAGGATCACGTTAAAAATGCGGCGGGAACGCGCGGTAAAGTTTGTTAAAACGTCTGCACTTTTTGTCGGGTCGGTGTGGCAGCCGGTTCCGTTGCCGTCGAGAAACAAGCCTGCAATTTGCGGGTGGGACGTGTCTTACCAGGGGCAAATCGCCACTGTGGAAATACGTTACGAGATTGTCGCGGGAAGGTCCTACAACTATTCGACACCGGAAGCTCCCGTAGAGTCGCGGTATGACGCTGTTTCTCACGCGGTAACGGAACGTCCGCTTTCCGAGTGTAAGGCGATCTTTGGCGACTCAAAACCGGAAGACAATGCCATTATCGTGGAGTGGTGTAAAAAATACATACAGGCGATCGACCCGACGCTTAGTGCCGACGAACGAAAGACGGCGACGGACAACTTTTTTGCCGCTCTGTCGGATGGGGCTAAAAAAACAAAGGATGAGTTTCTCAATTCACCTGCTGCTAAAGCGGTATTGACCTGCTTGCGATCCGGGCAGGATTCATTTCTTGCCTATACAGCGACGGTGGCCCGAACAGAGATTTTAAACACTAAACCGGCCGGCGTCGGCAACGGTGTCGGGAAATACGGAACACCCGCATCGTCGCTTGTCAGTGGCGGCAGATGGCTTCTCGTGTCTGACGATTTGAAGCAAACGTCCTCCGGGCAATACGAGCGAGAAAGGACATGGCAAAAAGCCGAAATTGAATCCGAGGCCTACGAATGAACCATTTCCCGAACAGAAGCGTTGCTAAAATCAGCCGTGGCGGAATCATCTCTGCCGAGTGGCTGAACGCGCTTGCCCGTGCCGCGACGGAAAGCGGGAATGAATCGGGGGTGAGCATTCCCTCCGCACGCATCCGCTCGTTGATGCGCGGCGATGTGATTTCCGCAGAATTTTTAAACCGGATCGCTGACACCCTCGAAAAACGTTTCCGCGAAACTCGTAATACGAAAGTCGGGGATTCGTATTACTTCCGGTCGGCGGATCGTCGTAATTTCGGCAGGCGGGAATTTCGCCGACTGCGACGCGGCGACGTCATTACGGCGGAGTGGCTCAATATGCTTGTCGGAGCCGCAAACGAGCTAAACGGCGTGCATGTGCGGGATAGTTACTTTTACTTCGAGTGCCCGAAAGCTCGCACGGTCGAAACAACGCACCCGTGGAAGGTGACGGCATACCTTGACGGGGATGTGTGGAAATTGCGCGTCAATGGTGCTTGCAATTTTGTGGCTTCGGTAACGGGAACGAACGTCGGCTCGTTTCCGGCGATGTCGTTGTTGCAGTTTTCTCGTCTTAGCGTTCCCGTGGATTCGGACAGGTTTTACGTTTACATTTCCGGGGGGCTGGCAAGGCGTGCGTTTGCGAATACTCCGCTTTGGCCGCTGACGCGATCCAATCTTGAGCCCTGGCGTGTGCGCGGTGTGATATTGGGAAGCTCGGTCTCAGTTGCCGCCGGGGAAGTGCCCGATGATTTTGACGGGCTTTTAATCGCGACGGGGAGCGTTGTGAAAAACGACGGCGGAGCGGTTGTCGGCGTTGAGATAAAACAGATTCTTAAAAGCGACATTTCCGTCGGGTTTTCGTGCGAGGGGGCGATCGATACATGGCAAGCATAGATTATCCGTTTAAAGGTTCAATTTTGCGGAAAAAATCCGAAGACGGATCCGAGCGCGAATATCTCCGTGTTTCCGAGGGGGTGTTTTTGGGTGTGGACGGTCATCCGTTCCGCCACGTTACCCTTGGCGGCACGGAATATGATATTACGGATTTGGTCTCCGGTTGCGTCGCAATTCGCGTGCCGTTTTCCGTATTTTTCCCGTGGGGAAAGAATGTTCCCTTGCCGGAGTACGAGGGGAGCCTTGACGGGGAGCCTTACATGCCGTCTCAGTCCGATATGAACTCGTATTTTCCTCATGTTTACGTTGCCGGGCATCGTTCCGGGAACGAGAAGCCGGTGCTTGTGTTTGGCACCGTCGAGGAAATGAAAAATGCTAATGGAGTCCTGTATTTCCCGGTCGCGCTCTTTGCTCGTGACGGCGACGGAAGCGTGTCGCTTACGCAGGTTTTGAAAAGTGATTTTTGCTTCCCGTTGCAAAGAAATTACGGCGGACGCTACGGATGGAGCGCAGACGGCATCTACGTCGGGGCAAACTTCTGCGCGGAGGGCTTTGAGCATTCCGACGACCACGCGTGGCGCGTGTGTGCGGAAATTAAAGACGGTGCGCTCAAGGTGAAGATGTCTCCGGGCTGTGTCTTTTTCGGCGTCAGTGCTCCCTCGATGACGCAATTTAGGTCGCGAGAGTTTTCCGTTCCCGCACAGGCGGGAACGTATTATGTCGCGGTAGACTCAGGGCTTGAGCGCGAGTCGTGGAATCTGACAGGCGTCTTTTTTGAAGAAGGTAACTTTAACAAGTGGTGCAACACGCTTGTCGCATCTGCGGCGGATATTTCCCTTGAAAACACCCTGACAACGACGGTTGCGGGAAGACCTTTGGACGAATCATCGGGCACCGGAAGTTCAACAACGGGGCGGCAGTTTTTTGCGCTCGCCTCTGTTACGGTTGAAGAAACCGATGCCGGAGATTTCTTCGTTCGCGTTGTCCAGTTTAGGCACAGCGACTTGTTTGTCCCTTCAATATTGTCCGCACTTTGATTTTAGTTTCGAAACACCATGAAAATCTACATTGATACCAACACATTCCCGGCGACGCCGGGTGTTTATGCGGACGCGGCAAAAAACAAGCCGCTCCCGCGCGTGATTCCACTCGTGCAGGGCTTTCGCGGGACCGCGAAAATCGCCTTTGTCGGCGAGCTTGCTCCCGTTGAAGGAAGTGCGGTAACCCTCGCCATGCGTCCCTACGGCTCGCGGAAGGAGGTGCTGTGCACCGCCCCCGTAACCGTCAACACCCAACCGGGCGAAGACGGCGTTTCTGCGTGCGCATCCGTCAGCCTCGCCGTGAACACGGATGCTCTTGCAGCCGCCTTCGCCGACCGCGAAACACTCAATCTGCTTTGCGGCGTGATTGTAACCGACGACACGGCGGCGTTCCCGACGCGAGTTGAATGGCAACTGGTTCTCTCCGTTTCCGCCTCGGCGCTCGATAACGGCGTGCCGCCGGATATTTCGCCGACGGCGGCGGAAAAATTGCGCGAGGACCTCGAGTCCGTCAAAACCGCCCTCGCGGAAAATTATGTGAATCTGAGCAGCGCACAGCAGATCCTTGAATACAAGAGTTTCAAAAAAGGCATCGGTATCGACTACAACGACAAAAACAAGAACAAGCTCGCGTGGAAAATAGACAGCGACGGGATCCGGGTTGTAGGCGGCGCCAACTTCCAAGCGGCTATCGCGACAAACATTGAACCGTATTCCGTTAAGACCGGAACGCTAACCGTATTCCAACTCCGGCATTTACAAGGCGACTCTTCTCAACGCATCGAACTTCCGAGCAATAAATCGGGGGTGATCGCCTTAACCGACGATATACCCACTTTCCAAGGGCTTTTTTTCGGGCACGACGGAAGCAATATAGATGTCGGCTCCGCACGCACCTTCGTCACAACCGCAGTCGACGGCGGTTATTTCTCCGGATTCCAGCTGAGCGATTTTGCGTCGCGGATTTTCGCCGTCTCGCCGGACGGCTCAATGAACGGATTCATGGCAATGGCTGCGGACGGAGTTCCGACAAACAGGGTGTTCGGTGCTCCTCTCCAACTCGGTGTTCCCGCAGAAAACGACGACGAGGCAACGACTCTTGGGCAGGTCAAAGAACGATGCACGCCACTTCTTGAAACCGTTCCACCCGTAGCGAACAACAACGCCAACGCATTCGGATATTTGGGAACGCTCCGAGCACTCGGCGCTTTCGGCGGCGCGGTTTTGGTTTCGCAGATTTCCGTGTTTAACCGTGCGAGCGGAGATGTTCAAAATAGTGATGTTTCGATTTGGGCGCGCGTTTTGAAAATTGTCGACGGCGCGTGGGTGGTCGCCGCTCAATCGGAAAACTCCGTTAAATGGAACGATTATGAGCACAACGCTGAAATTTCGTTTGCCATGAGACCCGTTCCCGGCGTTACGCCTCCGAGCGCGGACGAAACGATTGCCATTGTCTTTGTCAACTCCGAGACCGCCGCCGCAGGAGTAAGCAACGGAAGACTTTCTTTTCGGACAATTACGCTCCACGGCGGTATCGCAAACGCGCTCAACGCTCCGGATAATCTCAACGCCGGAAACTCATGGTCTCCGCGTATCAAACTGCGGTTCGCAGCGATGGCAGGTGTTGCTTCCGTAGCGACAAGAGCCGAACTTGAAGCGGCGCGCGAAAGGCTGTCCTCTCTGGAAGAGCGTATTTTGGCAATTGAAAATGCGTAAGATCTCTTCCGGATTGACTTGATACACAAATCGAGCAACACCAGTGGGCGTTATGAAAAACAACACTATAACTTTACCGTGTTTCCCGTATCCGGGAGGGAAAACCAAAATGCGGGAGTATCTGCTCGCGCTGATGCCGCCGCACAAAACTTACGTGGAGCCGTTTGCCGGAGGCTTATCCGTTCTGCTCGGAAAGCCGCGCACGAAATGCGAAGTCGTCAACGACATCAATGAGAACCTCGTGATGTTTTTCCGCTACGTGCGGAACGCCAAGGGTGAACGCTTCATGCTAAGCGAGTGCCGCGTTGCTTACACGCCGAAAGGAATCAATTACGGCTACACGGAATACCCGTCGCGTTCTGCGGCATTAGCCGCGTTCGGCGTGGAGGAAATTCCCGAAAGCGAATTGTTTCCTAACATGGAGGACTAAGAGATGCAGTTGATACTTGAATTGCTGAAGAAAATCTTCGTCGCCTTGCAAGGCGTTTACACGAAGCAGGAGACCGACACCGCGCTCGCTACCAAGGCGGACGCTACGGCGCTGACCGAAGAGGCACAGGCGCGGGAACAGGCGGACGCTAAGCACGATACGGAGATTGACTGGTTGAAGACCGCCGTGGACGGCGACTGGAAAACGTATATGCTCGGGCGCGCCGCGATGACGGGCGTGCAGAAAAACGTCGACACGGTAAACCGCGCAATCAAAGAGTATGGCGCGGACAGCACGGCGCTCTTGCCGAATCGACTGATTGAGGACTGGAAGAATCTCTACGTCGATTACGAGGCGTGGGTTTTATCTTTGGGGAAAAAATCTCCGTTAACGTCAGATTTTTGGGCGGAATATTTCGTTGCGTTGGAATTGTGGGAAGCTGACCCGACGGTAAGAAAGTATTGGATAACGAATAGTGCAACTGAATCTACAAGTCCGTATTTCTCGATAGCTCCGACACGTCCTGTCATTGATTTTAATGTGGTTTCGTCAACGGGTGGTTTTGGGAAAGGTGCATTCTATCCTTCCACAAATGTTCCTGTTTTTTTGCCAAACACAACGGATGTATTAGCAATGTTAAGCACGGTGTCTGGATTTAATCAACCGCTGATTTTGCCGAAAGCGACGAGCTGTCAGTATTTGTTGAATTACGCAAAGGCGTTCAATCAACCGCTAAGCTTACCTAACGCGACGAATTGTTCGCGTATGCTCGCATATGCAACGGCGTTTAATTCTGTGTTAGATTTGCCGAAAGCGACGAATTGCTCGCATATGCTCCAAAACGCAACTTCGTTCAATCAACCGTTAAGTTTGCCGAAATGTTCAATGGCACAATCTGCATTTGCGAACACGGCAATGTCCGCCGAAAACATATCCGCGACGCTCGATTCACTTCCGACGTGGACAGACGGTGCTTTGCACGTCATCTCATTCACGGGAACGCCCGGTGCGGCAGAACTCACGCAGGAATCTCCGTCCGTTGCGGCGGCGGTTGCCAAGGGGTGGACGGTGGAGCTTTAGAAAGGAACTTTGAAGATGGTTTACAAAATCGAGAAGGATGAAAACGGGAACGTGCGCGATAAGAACGGCGTTCGATATATGTTGAGCGAGTGCCGCATTGCTTACACCCCGCAGGGCGTGAACTACGGCTATACGTTCTTTGCGACGCGAGCCGATGCGCTTGCGTTCTACGGGGTCGAGGACGTCCCCGAGGAAGAAATGTTCCCGAGGGAGGACTTCGCGGCGACGAATCCTGCGGACGCGTAAAAAAATCCCGCCGTGTTTAGCGGTGGGAGTATTGAATGTAAAAATAATTCAATAGTTTCAATCCGCGCCCCTTTCGGGGCGACGGGAGGAATAAAATCGAAATCGAAAAAAAAATAGCAAGTGGATTTCAAAAAAGGCAAAAGATGAGCGAAATTGTTTGCGGAGATTGCTTTGATTTTTTGGCGCAATGTAGTCCGGGCGTGTATGATGCTGTAATTACGGATCCGCCATATGCGTCCGGAGGGTTGAGGGCACCGTCGCGTCGTGTGGTGCCGTCTAAAAAATACATCATGGGAAATTCTAAGCGTGTTTATCCCGAGTTTCAAAACGACGGTCGCGATCAAAGGACGCACATGCTTTGGAGCGCGGAATGGATGCGTCGCGCACTTCGTGCGACGCGGCCGGGCGGCTGGCTGATGGTTTTCACGGATTGGCGGCAACTCCCTTTGGTTTCCGACGCTGTTCAGGTGGCCGGTTGGACATGGCGAGGGATAGTTGTCTGGGATAAAACCGAGGGCTGTCGTCCGTCTCTCGGGGCGTTTCGAAATCAACAAGAATATGTTGTTGTCGCGACCAATGGCGATCTCGGTCCGGAACAAAGCCGGGAAGTGCGAGATTGCCCTGCGGGTGTTTATCGGGAGCATCTGCGCTCCGCAGAAAAACTACACATGACCGGAAAACCGGTCGGGCTGATGCGTCATTTAATGCGCGTCCTGAAACCGGGATCGAGGATTCTCGATCCGTTTGCAGGCTCTGGGACAACGGCGGTGGCAGCTACTCTTTCCGGGCATGATTGCGTGGGCGTGGAGCTTTCCGCTGAATATGCCGAGATTGCCCGCAGTCGTCTTCGTGGGGTTGCTCCCGAGGGTGGGAATTTGCTTGATTTCCCCGTTGTCGAGCAGTCAGCACTCGCCATTTAGTTTTTGTTTCTCAAACTCCTGCTTCGCGGGAGTTTTTTTTGTTTTTTTTCAAAAAAAGCGAGTAGATGCTTGACTATCCTCTCGCGAGGAGCGTGTATTCGTGCGTCGCCGGGATTGGCGGGAAAAGGAGCCTGCCGCCGGAGGCATTGGGAAACAAAAAAAATGTATAACGAAAAAGAAAGGATAGACGAGACCATGAATGGAAATGGTAACGGGTTCGGGTGGGGATTCCCCTTCCCGGTAGGTGGTAACGGAAACTGCAACGGCAACATGAGTATGGGAGAGTGGATCTTCGGATTGATCGCGCTTTCGCTTTTTGCCGGCAACGGAGCCTTCGGTGGGCGCTTCGGCGGTTGTTGCGGCATGCAAAACATGGGCTACGCGACGGCGGAAGTGCTGGGGCTCAATTCGCAACAGGTTGATGCGATTCGAGCAAAAGTTTCCGAAATCGAAGGTCAGCTCAAATGTGGCGCCCTCACGCAAAATCAGATCCTTAGCGCAGTTCAAACCGCGGCTGCAAGTCTTAGCGACAAGATGTGCACCCTCGGGCACTCTGTCGATATGGCAAACCTCGGGATTCAAAACAAGATCGCCGAATGCTGCTGCTCGACAAAACAGGCGATTGCCGATGGTTTCTGCAGCGTCGACAAATCGATTCTGCAGCAGACGAACACGATGCAAACCGGGTTCGCTCAGCTCGGATTCCAGCAGGAACGCAACTTTGCGGCCGTTATTCAGGCGGTCAAGGACGAAGGTAATGCGACCCGCGCGCAGGCGCAGGAGTTCCAGACGGCAAACCTTCTCGCTCACAAGGACGAGATTATTGCGGCTCAGAAGGAGCGTATCGGCGACCTGCTGACCACGGCGCAGACGAGCGTCCTGCTCAACAACAATGCGCAGCAAAGCAATGCCATCACCGGGGCGTTTAACACGATCAACGCGACGCTCGCGGCGATTCTCGCCCGGCTTCCGGCAACGACCGTGACCGGAGCGACCGGCACGGCAACAGCCTAACGTCTGCCTCGCGGGAGCGGGGATTAAAACCCGTTCCCGCGAGGGTTTAACCTAAAAAGAAAGGACAAACGATGAAAAAGAAGCACGCACAGAAGCTGATCGGGTATTTTGACAAGACTGCATTAATGGATGTTTGCGAGTCCCTCGGTGATAATTACGACGAAATCGTTGCTTTTGGCACTGGGCTTCGCGTTCAAATGCGAGATTCTCGGACTGGTTCCTGGGTGAGTGCCGGGGAAAATCCGGACTTTGACGATGATTCCAAGGAGTTTCGAGTTCATCCGGACGATTCTCGGGTTGCGTTTTATTATGTTGATTCTGATGGCTGTGTTGCCGCGAAGATTGGCGATGTCGGCGCAGATGATCCGCACAAAAAGGCGGGAAATTACTTCCATGACTTCAAAACGGCGCACAAAGCAGCCAAAGAGGTCAAACGAGCTTGGCGATGCAAAAAAGGCTTCGACGTTTCAAAGATGCTCGAGGTTTTCGGCCTGCAAAAAGTCGACGAGGACGACGAGGATTAATTTTTCTTCTCCTCCTAAAAAAAAAGAGTCTCGCGAAGGTTTATCTTTCGTGAGACTCGCTTTTTTATTTCTCAAACTCTCGGTTTTATTTCTCAAACTCTCGGTTTTATTTCTCAAACTCTACTTCTCAAACTTTTGCAAATTTTCGTTACTTTTCTATTTCTCAAACTTTTGATTCCAATTTCTCAAACCTCTTGCGCAATTACGATTTCACTTCGCGATTTATCCTCGCACAAAAAAACTCCGCATTCCGAAACGGGAACGCGGAGTTTTTTGTGGCGGGAACGCTAACGACTAAGCGCGACCGAGGTAGCTTTTGTCTTCCGTGCTGACGCGGATAACTTCGCCTTCCTTGATGAAGAGCGGAACCATCACCGTGAGCCCGGATTCGATTTTAACTGCCTTTTGTGCGTTGCCGGAAGTATCACCCTTGATTGCGGGCGGAGCTTCAACGACTTTCACGTTCACGGAAGCGGGAAGATTGACGGAAACCGGTTTTTCTTCAACGAAAAGAATATCGTAAGATTGACCTTCGATGAGGAACCCTTCGGAGTCCTTCAGCGTGGAAGCCGGAATCGGAAATTCTTCAAACGTTTCCGCGTCGGAGAACACGTAGTTGCCGTCCGCCTGATAGAGCAGTTCGAGCGGGCGAATGCTGTTTTCGAGAACGTCGAAAGAAGCTCCGATGTTCGTGCGAACCGGAATAACACGTCCGGAAGAAAGCGAACGAAGTTCCATTTGGCAGTAGGAAGCATTGTTCGGAGGAGTGCGAACTTGGCACTCGAGCACGAGGCAAAGGTCGTTGTTGTAGCGGATGATATTTTTGCGCTTGATGTTGTTGACGGTGGTATTTGCCATAGTATTAAAAAATTAAAGATTCAAAAATCGCAGAAACGGAAATTTGCGTCAAGTTTGTAAATTGAAATTTACGCGCGCCGATTGAAGGGAAGGGTTTAGCCTCCGAAAAGATTTACTTTTATGAAAAAAAAAGCTTCCTTTCCTGTTTCGCAAGCGAAACAACCGAACTCTTCCACTTTTCCACTTTTCCACTTCTCTACTCCTTCAGATTGACTTTTTGAAGGAAACTCGGGAAACTCGAAGCCTCTCATTTGAAGTTTATTTCAAGGATTTAACCCAACCCAATTAACACCATGACGATGCTGCTTCTAAACGTTTTCGGTGGCTTAGCGATTTTCATCTTCGGGATGAAATTGATGAGCGACGGGCTTCACAATGTTGCCGGAGACAAAATGCGAACGGTCTTGCGCCTCTTCTCCGCAAACCGCTTTGTCGGAATCCTTTCCGGCGCAACCGTAACGGCAGTGGTTCAATCTTCGAGCGCGAGCACCGTCATGGTCATCGGCTTCGTCAACGCCGGGCTTTTGACGCTCGTTCAGGCGATTGCGATTATTTTCGGCGCGAACATCGGGACAACGATTACTGCGCAAATTGTCGCCTTCGACATCAAATGGATCATCATGCCGTCGATCATTCTCGGCTTGTTGCTGAGCTTCGTTCCCGCGCGCTCGATTCGCAATTGGAGTGAAACGGTCATCGGGCTCGGCTTTATCTTCCTTGGCATGACGACGATGAGCAGCCAGCTCAAAACCTTGGCGAGCGATCCCGCGTTCATGCAGCTTTTCCAAACCTTTAACTGCGCTCCCGTTGACGGCGTGATTCCGCCGCTCGCGCTCCTCGGCGCAATCGGCGTCGGTGTGGTCGCGACGTTCATCGTGCAAAGCAGTTCGGCTGTTTCCGGGATCGTTATCGCGCTCGGTGTCGGCGGTCTCGTCGATATTTACACGGCGGTGGCGTTGATTCTCGGCTCGAACATCGGGACGACGGTTACGGCGCAGCTCGCGTCGCTCACGGCAAACCGCGTGGCGAAGCAGGCGGCTCTCGCACACACGCTTTTCAACGTGCTCGGCGTGGTCATTATCGCGGTAACGTTCTGGTTCACGATTGACGGCGAACCGATTTTCTTCAAAGCGGTAACGTGGTTCTCCGACGGGAACGATTTGCCGCGCCAAATCGCAAACGCGCATACGCTTTTCAACGTTACGGCGACCGTCGTCTTGGTCGGATTTATTCCGCTTCTGGCGAAAATCTGCGAGCGCGTCATTCCGCTCGACAAAGGGCAGACCAAATTCCAACGCTTGGAGCAACACCTGCTTTACACGCCGTCCATCGCGCTGGCGCAAACAGCGGGAGCGCTTCGCAAAATGCTGAAAAAATCCTGGCAAATCGTCGATTGCACGCTCTGTCTTTACAATAAAAACGACGAGAAAAATCAGGCGGTTCTCAAGCAACTCGAAAAGCGCGAGGCGGATATTGACGAGCGTCAAAAAGACATTACGGATTACCTCGCAAAGCTCATGCAGGTTAAACTCACGACGCAGGAAGCCGAGCAAATTCCGTTGCTTTTGCACTGCACGAACGACGCGGAACGCCTCGGCGATTTGGCAGCCGACATTCGCG
>SUVQ01000015.1 GCA_015061905.1 Verrucomicrobiota bacterium | reverse complement strand
AAGCTTTTCTTTCAAAAAAATTATGATTCATTCCTACGCTCGAATTTTCGAGTCCTTACAGGTAGCAATCTGCTTAGCTAAATCACTGCTGCCCGCATCTCAAACCTCTACACCGATTTCTTTAAGCGTTCAATCTGAGGCAAGACGCCATCTAAATCATTCGTAAAAATTCGTGGCTATTCGCGGTTCCTTTCCTTTTTACCCTTTTAAAAACTTCGCGCCTTGGCGGCTTCGCGCGAAAACCATTCGTGAAAATTCGTGTTTATTCGCGGTTCCTTGCGTTCCCGCGAATCAGAATTTTTTCCGCAGATGAGCCGGAGGAATTTTCATGATAGCGCGATATTTGGTGATGGTGCGGCGGGCGATTTTGATACCGCGCGCAGCGAGCGCTGCCACCAATTTTTGGTCGCTCAGAGGTTTTTTCGGGGACTCGGCATCGAGGATTTCTCGCAAAACTTCGCGAACGCCGGCGTTGGCAAGTTCGTCCCCGCTTTCCGTTTCCAGCCCGGCGTTGAAAAACTTTCTCAGCTCAAAAACTCCGTGCGGAGTTTCCGCATATTTTCCGGAAACGGCGCGGGAAACCGTCGTTTCGTGCACGCTGATTTCATCGGCGACCGCCGCCATCGTCATCGGCTTCAAAAACGCGGGCCCGCGCTCAAGGAATGCTCCCTGCGCGGCAACAATATATTCTCCAATTTGTTCTATCGTTCGTTGGCGTTGCTCAATTGCGTTTATCAAAAAGCGCCCGGAGCGCATTTTCTCCGTAAAATACGCGCGATCCTTTTCCGGAATTTTTCCCTGCGCGATTAAAGTTTTGTAAAAATTGGAAATGCGCAGGCGCGGCAAATAAGCATTTTCCATGCGCACGCTCCAACGTTTTTTTTCCGCATCGAAATAAAACGTCATATCCGGAAGAACTTCCCGATTTTCATCCGGAGAAAAATCATCGGCGGGAACGCGCTTCAGCTTGGCGATTTCCGCGATTGCCGTCCGCACGGCTTCTTTTGAAACGCCAAAGCGTCGGGCGATAGCGGGAAATTTTCTCGCCAGGAAGAGTTCATAATCTTCGTCGAGAATCCGGTAAGCTAAAGATTTTTCGCGACCGAATCGCTTCAGCTGAATCAGAAACGCTTCGCGCAAATCGCGTGCTCCCACGCCGGGCGGATCAAAGGTTTGAAACACGCGTAAATTTCTCTCGATTTCGTCTGCGGGAACGCCGGCGGTTTCCGACAAGGTTTCTGCGGACACATCGAGAAAGCCGCGCTCGTCGATATTTTGGGCGATAATTCTGAGCGTTTCCGGAGAAGCGTTATCATCGTCGCACAGCGCGATTTGGGATTCTAAAAGTTGCGGCAACGATTCCCGTTCCACCAGAGAATCAAAGAGATGTGTCCGGCGCTCTTCGTCCTCCCGCGTCCACGCTGTGCCTCCGGCGGGAACGTTTTCGGGTTCGAGCCATTTTTCGCCCTCTTCAAATTCGTCCGGTTCGTTTTCGGGCGTAATTTCGAGCGCGTCGCTCCCCACGTCGCCGTCCTGGTGCTCTTCGTCGCGGGAACCGCTTTCCGCCGTCGGCAGGACTTCGCCGTTTTTTTCCGTTCCCGCGATTTCCTCCAAGAGCGGATTTTTTGCCATTTCATCGGCGATTTCGCGCGCCAATTCCATCGACGGGACCTGCAAAATTTTTAAAGCATGCAGGACTTGCGGAGAAAGAATTTGCTCCTGCGAAATTTTCTGAAACTGGCTAAACCCCAAATCCGGCATGCGTCAAACTATAAAGCGTTCCCGCCGATAATTCAACCGACGAAAAAGGCGGACTTTTTCGCGAAGCCCGCCTTTTTTCTTCGAAATCCGAAAAGAAAAATCGATTAAAAATTTTCCTGAACTTCGGCAATAACATCGTTGGCAACGGAAAGGACTTCCGCCGCTTTTTTATTGATGTCCTTCGAGCAGGCATGACGCGCAATCGTAATCGCCGCCGCCGTGCCGTATTTGTTGCTCGAACCGTGCGCCTTGAACACCAAACCGTTCAAGCCGAGCAACGGCGCGCCGCCGAACTGCTCCGGACGAACCTGTTTTTTTATCGCCCTCAGCAAGGGCAAAAGCATAAGCCCTGCCGCAATGTAAATCGGATTGCGCTTCACTTTGCCGCCGATGATGTCTTTCAGCATGTAAACCAAGCCTTCGACGGTTTTAAGCAAAATATTTCCGGTAAATCCGTCCGTAACGATGACGTCCGCATCGCCCTGAAACACGTCAAAACCTTCAACCGGGCCGGCATATTCAAACCAATCAAAACGCTCATTCAGAGCTTTCAAATACGCGTTTGCGCGATTGATTCGCTCCCCGCCCTTTCCTTCTTCCGTGCCGACGGTAAGCAGGCCGACTTTCGGCTTTTCCGTTCCCAAAATCGCGATGGAATAAAGCGCGCCGAGCACCGAGTTGTGCACCAGTTGCTCCGAAGTCGTTTCCGGGTTCGCCCCCACGTCCACAACGATGGAATAACCGGTTTTTCGCGGGAAAATCGCCGACAACGCCGGGCGTTGCACGCCGGGCATAAGGCGCACCTTTATCGTTCCCGCGCCCACCAAAACCTTGGTATTACCCGTGGAAACGACGGCGTCCACCTCGCCTGCTTTCAGCATTTCCAAAGCAACAATCATCGAAGAATGCTTCTTCGACTTCATCGCCTGCATCGGCTTGTCATCCATCTCAATAACATCCGGCGCGTGACGCACTTCTACACGCGGCTCATCGGCAATTCCCGACGCGCACAAAAGCGGACGAATGACTTCTTCCTGCCCGACAAGAAACAACTTATCGCCCGCCCCCAAATCCTTGAGTGCGAGCGATACGGCTTGGACGACTTCTCCGGGACCTTTGTCGCCGCCCATGCAATCTACTGCAATACGGTATGTCTGCTTTTCGGTTTCCATCTCAAGCCGAAGGCTACACCGTTTGCCTCCCGAAGACAAACCTTTTCCGCCGAGACGGAAAAGATTAACATTAAAAATTAAAGATCGACTTCGACGACTTTGCGTCCGCGATACGTTCCCGTTGCCGGGTTCACGCGGTGCGGACGAATCACGGAGCCGTCTGCGTCCTTAGCAAGAAGCGGCGCCTTGAACTGATTTGCTCCGCGGCGAAGAGCGCTGCGGCGTTTGGACTGTTTGCGTTTCGGTTGTCCCATGGCTTAAAAGTATTGTTGATTTATAAAATGAGTTGCCGATTATGTTTTTTTAGGCGAACGCCGTCAAGCATTTAACGGGAACGCCCGTTGCTTCTATTTGCCGGACTGCACCAGCGCATAGTCCAAAAGAGACTCAAGTTCCAATGCTGCGAGCCGTTTTTGGAAAGTTTCATCGCAAACCATGCGTTGCACGCGAGCATCCGAGAGGAGCGCATCAATGTCTTTTCTCGCGATCATCGCGCGGATTTCCGGATCGTTTAAAACGGGATAAACAACCGGATCCGACGCCAATGAACGGATTTCCGGCATTTCCAAGAGTTTGCGTTGCGCCTGCTTCGAGCCCAAAACATCCACCGCCTTATGAATCACGCGAAACGAGGATTCCGGCAACGGGCTCCACGTTTTCAGAAAACTCAAGCCCGAATAAAGAGCGACGGAATTTTTTGCCACGGCGCTTCCGTAAAAAATGCGTCCGACAAGGGATTTTTCCGCTCCCGGACGCACGGCAAGAAAAGTTTCCCCCACCGTTCCCGCCGTTGCGATGCAAAGCAAAAAAAGCGCGCCCCAAAAAACGCCCGTCCAGCATCCGATAAGCGCGCCGAGAACCGGATGCTCCGGATCGCCCGTTTTTTCGGAAACCTGCCCGCGCCCCTTATACCAGAAAAAACTGAAAACCGGGAGCCACACGAAAAGGCACAGCAACACAACGCCGCAAATTCCGCGCAGAATCCACGGCACGCCCAACGCGCCCAACCACGCATGCCCGAACGCCGCGCCGAAAAAATACGCAACCGCGACAGCAAAGGCAAAAGAAGCCAGCGGCGCAATCTGCCGAACGGGACCGCGCCAGTAGCCACGCCACGAAGCCGCAAACATCAGCGCGAAAAACAGCAACGTCAACACCACCTGCAACGTGCGGCTTCCGGGTATTCCCGCCGTTGCCGAGAGTTGAACGCAAACTGCCGTTCCCGCGCCCATTTTTCCGTTCGTTTACCCGAGGATTTTGCGAATGCGGGACTCGCGCGCCTCGACGCTTTCCGCCAGTTTGAGCTGAACCAGCGCACGCTTGAGATTGTGCTCCTTGTAGCGTGTTTTGAAATAGACGTCGCCGGCAAGATAGTCGGCAAAAAAGCGAATCCCGAGCTCAAGCGGAAGAATACGAATCGCGTCAAACATATAGGAGTGATCCTCTTCCGTGAAAAAGTCTTTCGCATACATCATGTAGCCGCGATAGATTGCCGTGAACAAATCCGTATCAAAGAAAACGGAATGCAAATCGATTGCGTCTTCTCCGGCAGGATTGCAGCAGGAGCGCACCGCGTCGCCGATGTCGGCGTGAACGAGCCCGGGCTGAATTGTATCCAAGTCGACGATACAAGTTCCCTTTCCGGTTTTTTCGTCGATTAAAATATTGCCGACTTTCGGGTCGCCGTGCGTCGGGCGCAAATGCAATTTTCCTTCTTTTTTCGCGTCTTCGAAAGTGGAGCAAAACGCGCGCCGCGCCTCGATAAATTTCAGGCAGTGGCGCGCTTCGCGGGAATCCGCCAGCAGTTCCTGCGCATACGGCGTTTTCAACGCGGCATCCATTTGCGCCAGATACACGGGCGTAATGTGGAAACTTTCAATCGCGTAGGAAAGCTTTTCGCAGGGAATATCGCTGATCAGCTTCTGAAAATGCCCGAGCACCATTCCCGCCTCAAAGGCGTGATCCGGCGATTGCACTTTTTCATAAGAAACCGCCGAGGCGATATTGGAAATGGCGCGCCAGAGGTCGCCGTCGCCGTCGTAATAAAAATCCTGCCCGTCGCGCGTCTGAATAATTTTCGGCAACTGCCAAATGCGATCCGACGCCATGTTCACTTCCTCGAGTTTTTCGTGGCAAACATCGGTAACGATACGCATATTGCGCATGATATTTTCCGGATTCGGGAACACGGCGCGGCGCACGCGCTGGAGAATAAAGCGTTCTTCCGAATAAGAAGTCCGGAAAATAACGCGGTAAGTGTCATTCACGTTCCCGCTTCCGAACGGTTCCACCGAAACGAGGTGTCCGGCGACATTAAATTGTTTGGCGATAAGCGAAGCTCTCATTTTTTTTATATTTTTATAACAGGGAAAACAACGGGGGTTAAAGGTTCTTTCATTTTTCTTTCGGAATAAAGATATTCGATAGAAGCTTGAAAAATTGTCTCAAACAAAACTCAAGACGCAATCAGAAAATAAGCCGACTCGAAGCCGAAGACGCGGGAACGCACGGAAATTTATTTTCTAAAAAAACGACAACAGCGCGACTTTACTTTTGCTTGTCCGGAGACCAAATGAGCCCTTCGACGGGAGCGTCGCCCTTCGGCGAAACAAGCGCGAAGGTGAACATCCATTTGTAAAGGCGCGCCTGCCCGCTCGAAAATCCGGCAACGGGGAGCTTGATCAGCACTTTATTCCATCCTTGCTTGAGCTGCACCGGGATCGGCTCGCGCACCTCAAAGTTCTCATTCGCAAGCGGCGTTTCCTGATTGCGGTTTTTATGCGAATTTTCCCACTTCGGCGGCAGAATCTCCTTGTCGTTCAGCCAAAACCGCGATTCGCGAGCATCCCATTTGCCCTGCGGAGGCGGCAAATCCGGCTCGGACGCGCTGATTTTGTGCGTTTGCGCCCAAAGCCCGACTTTTTGTGCTTTCGGCGACCAAACGTATGTATAGGCATAAACCGTCGAATTCGCCTGCGGATTTTTGAAGAACGCGGAAACGGTGCCGAGTTTTCCCGGTCCCCAAACGTGGCGCAGGTAAACCGCCGCGCCGCGGGCATCGCGCGTGCCGATTGTCTTTCCGTCAAATTCGTATTCGTTTTTGAGTCCTTTTTCCGGCGGGAACGCCGTATCGAGCTTGCCGCCGTTCGGGAACGGCTCGGTAATACGCCAAAGCATGTTCGCCTGCGGCACCCAAGGCATTTTCGCTCCGAGTTCTTTTTTCACCGGAAGCATGCGGCGCTCAAAATTTTTCAATTTTTTCAACTTTTCACCTTCGAGCGGAATCACCGTTCCCGTGCCGTGAAAATATTCGTCGCGCCCCCCGTGCCACGCGCTTTCGGCAAACGCGAGAATTGACGGATAAAACGAATTGTTTGCAAGAATCGCGTCCGTGCCGAGAATGTAGCGGTCGCACCAAATCGCGGCAATTCCGCCGGCAATCGTGTCGTTCGCTTCCGGCGTTTCGGCAAAATTCGAGTAAAACAGCGCGACGGGATCGGCAAAGGAATCGAAGTGGTTGAAATAGTGCAGGCGGCTGTCAAGCGAAGGCGTTCCCGCGAGCGGGCGTCCGCGACCGCTCCACATTTGCACGAGGTCGATTTCGCCCGGCTTGTAATGCGCGCCCGGATTCCACGTCGCGACTTTTTTCCCGCGTTCCCGCACGAAAGCGACCATTTCGGGAACGAAATCCGGATTCGTGATACGCACTTCGTCCGTCCCGATGTGGAAATACGGAACGGTTTTTGAGGAGAACCCTTCTTTAATGATTTCGTCGACGAGCTTCTTCAAAATTTCCGTGCCCTTCTCGCTTTGCATGGAGCATTTAAACGTGCGCTCAAACGCCGCGCTGTGCCCGGGCATATCGATTTCGGGAATGAGCATTACGCCGAGCGAATCGCAGTAGTCGACAAGTTCGCGGATTTCCTTAAACGTATAAAATTTACCGTGGTCGCGCGTGTAATTTTTTTTGTCATTAAGTTCCGGATACACGCGGCTTTCCGTGCGCCAGCCCTGATTTTCCGTCAGGTGCCAGTGGAAAATGTTGATTTTGTATTCGGCGCAAAATGCGATGATTTTTTTCAAATCCGCAAGCGGAATGTAACTGCGCCCGCAGTCCATCATGAAGCCGCGCATCGGGTAAGCGGGCCAATCAAGGATTTTGCACGCGGGAACGCCGGCGGATTTAGCCCGCTTAATCATTTGCGCGAGCGTCTTGCGCGCGTTGCCTTCTCCGGCATCGGAAACGCATTTAATTTTTACGCCGCCTTTGGAAACAACAAGCTCGTAAGCTTCGTTTTGCGCGTGCGCGGGAACGCTGTCGAGCGATTTCACGTGCTTTACGGAAACGCGCTTATCCAATCCCTGCGCGGGAACGAAAACATTTTTCTTTTCCGTATATTTTTGCGGAAGCGGGAGAATGTCGCACGCGGCAAAAGCGGAAACAACGGAAACGGATAGAAGAATTAAAGCGGCGAAAAAAGAGCGGATTCCGGAAAACATGTGCTACATTGTGAGAAGCCGGGAACGGCGTGTCAACTTGCAGAAAATTTTTTCGGAGAAAAAAAAAACTCGGCTTCCGGACAACGCCGAAAGCCGAGCCGAGCACGGACCATGCTCCTCTTTTCTTCATATTATTTTTTTGCCGGCGACGCCGGCTGTGAATCCGGGGCGACTTCAAACAAAGCGTCCTCCTCCGTAACGATAACCGCGCCGTTGTCGGACTGCGCCGGGCATTGGCAACTTGCGCAATCTCCGGACTTCGCGTGGTGTTTTTTCTTTTTGCAACAGTCGCAACCCGAAAAAACGAGAACCGCAAAAAGAGCGGCGATGATTGAAACGATGAATGATTTCTTTTTCATGAGATCTCCTACTTTTGGTGAACGCGGCGGAATGCCGCTTCAGTCTTTCAAGCGTTCCCGCTTAAAAAAATTGTCTGAACGCAAAAACGGAATTATCTCCGCGGCAAATTTCAATTTGCGGGAACGCGGCGATTCTTGCTATTTTCTTTGCCTTTATTTTTCTGAAACCATGCCGATTCAACTATACGATACTATGTCACGCTCCACGCGCACGCTCTCTCCGAGCGCGCCCGAAAAACCTTTCGGCATGTATTGCTGCGGCCCGACGGTTTACGGTCCCGCGCACATCGGCAATTTCCGCACCTTTTTGCTGCAGGACGTTTTGCGCCGCACGCTCGAAGTGGACGGCATCAGCGTCCGCCACGTGCGCAACATCACCGACGTGGACGACAAAACCATCCGCCGCTCGCAGGAAGAAGGCAAATCACTCGCCGACTTTACCGCCGCGTGGACGAAAAAATTTCACGACGACTGCGCCGCGCTCAACATGCTCCCGCCGCAGGTCGAACCGAGTGCCGTCGAGCACATTCCGCTTCAAATCGCGATGATCGAAAAACTCGTCGCACGCGGGAACGCCTACGTCGCACCCGACGGAAGCGTTTATTTCAAGGTCTCCAGCGATCCCGAATACGGAAAACTCGCCCGCCTCGACCGCGACGCGCTCCGCACACAGGCAACCAATTCCGCCGGCGACGCCAACGCCGCCGACGAATACACGCGCGACAACGTTTCCGACTTCGCGCTCTGGAAAGCCCGCAAGCCCGAAGACGGTCCGAATTTCTGGCAAAGCCCCTGGGGCGAAGGTCGCCCGGGCTGGCACATCGAATGCTCCGCAATGAGCACGCATTATCTCGGCGAAACCTTCGATCTGCACGGCGGCGGCGTTGACCTCTGCTTCCCGCACCACGAAAACGAAATCGCCCAAGCCGAATGCTCCTGCGGGCATCACGGCACGTTTGCGCGCCACTGGTTTCACTCGGCGCACCTCATGGTGGACGGCGCAAAAATGTCCAAATCTCTCGGCAATCTCTACACGCTTGCCGATCTGGAAAACAAAGGTTTTTCGCCGATGGCGGTGCGTTACGCGCTCATCTCCGGGCATTACCGCTCGCAACTCAATTTCACGATAAAATCGATCGAAGACGCGACCGCCGCGCTCGAAAAAATCGAAAAAGGCGCGCGCAAGCTCTTGGAAAAAGCCGGAATCACGCCGGACGAATTTTCACAGGAAATTTCCGTTCACGAAAAAAACACCGCTTGGGGCGCGTTTGAACCCGCTTGGCTCGCTCTTTGCGAAGATTTGAACATTCCCGGCGCCATCGGAAAAATTTTCTCCGCATTCGGCGAACTCAATAAAGCCGAACTTTCCAAGGCGGACGCGGGAACGCAACTTTGCGGACTCGCCAAAATTCTTTCCGCGCTCGGTTTAAAACTTTTTACCGCAAAAAAAGACGAAGCTGCAAGCGACGTTCCCGCCGAAATCGCCGCACTCGGCGAACAACGCAGGGCTGCAAAACAAGCTAAAAACTGGGCGGAAGCCGATCGCCTACGCAACGAACTCGCCGCGCTCGGCTGGAAATCCCTCGACCGCAAAGACGGCTACACGCTGGAGAAAATCTGATAAAACCGGGAAACAGGCTTCCCGCCGCTAAAGAAAGAAACCGCGAACAAACACAAATTTTCACAAATGTTTTAAACGCAAAGAACGCAACGTTTTTTGCAAAAAAAAGGAATCTTCGCGCTCCTTTTATATGAAAAAACTATTCGTGAAAATTCGTGTCTGCTCGCGGTTCTTTTTTTAATTAAATTATAAAAACTTCGCGGCTTGGCGGCTTCGCGCGAAAAAAAACGTTCCCGCGACCGGAGCCACGGGAACGCTTTCTTTAAGTTTAAGCCCTAATCTTTAAGCTTTCTTCACGCGGCGGCGACGCGATGCCACAAGCGCAAGCGCACCAATCCCCGCAAGCATTCCGAATGCCGACGGCTCGGGAACGACAGCAATTTTCAAATTGCTCATGGTCGGCGTTTGCCAAGCGGCATTGCCGTTATTCGGAGCACCTCCGCCTTCGATTGTCACCGCCAACTTGCTAACATCAAGAGAAGTGATGCCCAAGTCATAAGAAAGAGAACCGGAAGTAGCACTAGACCCCGCCGTAAGATACCAAGAATCTCCGTCCCACACAATTTGACCGCTAATTGTGGACGTCGCTCCATTAGCCGGCATAGCGGATGCCAAGGTTGCACCGGGGGTTAGCTGAACATCATCACCAGGGTTGGTGTTTGCAAAGACATATCCACCCACGGATGCCGTGTTATCTGTTACAGCAACTTGAAGTTCATCTGCAGGTTTGTCGTATGTGCCGTGCCCGATAACGATGGCACAAGATGAGCCGATCAGCGCAAGCGTGAGGCAACTGTTTCCCGTTCCGTTGTTGGTCGCATCAAAAGAAAATTTTAAAGTCTCATCTGTGCTAATCGACAGTGCGGTTGTCAACGTGTATGTGGAGCAATCTACTTGCCAGTTCGTATTTGCGGCAGAAAGCACTCCGTTGTTGTCAATCCCGGTTGTCCCGTGATGACTCCAAGTGCCCCAAGTGCCACTTTGTGTATCAATCAAAGGCGTGATTTCAGATGCATTTGCGCAGGCGGTTCCAGCGGCGAGGAGAGCCGCGACAGTGATATATTTTTTCATAATGATTAAGTTTGATTGTGAGTGTTAAAAGTATTTTGTGGGTAAAAACCGAGATAAACGCGGCGTTCCCGCCGATTTGTCCCAATTCTTAGCGGCGATTGTCGCAAAAAAAAAAACGTCTGCGTCAAGCATCTTTTTGAAAAAAAAAAAAAAAAAAAAACATCCGTGTTTATCGGTGTTTATCCGTGGTTCTTCACTTTAGTTTTTTTTTCAAAGACAAAAAAAAACGTTCCCGTAGAGCTCACCCTACGGGAACGCGGTTTTTTCTCTTTCTATGAATATATCCTCAACTTAACAAAACAAAGTTACTTTGCCGGAGCACATACTTTCGCGAAGTGTAACCGATTTCTATTTTTAGAATTATTACAAAACAAAACACCCGTAACAAGCCAATTTTTGTAATGATTACATTTTTTTTATTTTAAAATTTTAAAGAATTTCCCGAAGTTTGCGCTTTTACGGGAAATGATTTAAATTCGTTGCATGCTTCAAAAACCCGAATTGCTTCTACCGGCGGGAACGTTCCAACGGCTCAAAATTGCGCTCGCTTACGGTGCCGACGCCGTCTATGTCGGCATGCCGTCGATGTCGCTCCGCGCTACGGTCGGGCTTTCTCAGGAAGAACTCGAGGAAGGCGCGCGCCTGATGCACGCCGCCGGAAAAAAAATTTACGTTGCGCTGAACCTTTTTTCCAAAAATGCGGACATCGAAAAACTTCCTCTGATAGCGGAGCGTCTGCGCAAGGCGGCTCCCGACGGCGTAATTGTTTCCGACCCGGCGATCTTCATGTTTTTGCGGGAACGCCTTCCGGAAATCCCGCTCCACGTTTCCACGCAGGCAAATATTTCTTCGTGGGCGACCGTTGAGTTTTGGCAAAAACTCGGTGCCGAGCTTTGCGTGCTCTCCCGCGAAACCACGTTTGACGAAATTTGCGAAATCCGCCGCCGCGTTCCCGCGATGAAGCTGGAAATGTTCGTTCACGGTGCTATGTGCATGAGCTATTCCGGGCGATGCCTGCTCTCCGCGTTCATGACGGGACGCAGTGCCAATCAGGGAAAATGCGCGCAATCCTGTCGCTGGAATTACAAAGTTTACCTCGAAGAAGAAAAGCGTCCGGGCGAGCTCATTTCCGTCGAAGAAGACTCTCGCGGCACTTATTTTATGAACTCGCGCGATCTTTGCCTTTTGCCGGAGCTTCCGAAAATTCTTTCCGCCGGGATTGCTTCGCTCAAAATCGAAGGTCGCAACAAAAGCGATTACTACGTTGCCCAAGCCGCTCGCGTTTACCGCGCCGCTATCGACGCCTGGTATGAAAGCCCCGAAACATGGAATGCCGCGCCCTACATGCGCGAACTTTCCATGCTCCAAAACCGCACTTACACGCGGGGATTTTTCGACGGCGTTCCCGGCTCCGAAGCCCAAAATTATGAAACGACCGTCAGCGTCGGGAACGCGCAAAACGTAGGCATGGTCATCGAAAACTCTCCGTTTACAAGTGCGGCGGGAACGCCGAAAGACGCGTTTGTTCACCTCGAAATCCGCAATAAAATTTCCCTCGGAGACGAAATCGAATTTTTGATTCCCGGAATTTTCGAACCGCTCAAAATCAAGCTCTCCGCCCTTTTCAACGGTTTCACGGGCAAGCCCGCCGAATCAATTTCCGCCGGGCGCTCCGGGCAAACCGCCCTGCTGCCGCGCTCGCTTTTCCCCGCAAACCGCGTTCCCGCTCCGCTCACCATGGCGCGGAAAATTTTGTAAAAAAACAAAAGATACGCCCCTTGCCAGAAGGAGAAAAAAATATGGATCGCGGGAACGCTTTCCGTGTGTATTTGCAGGCGGGGACGCCTGTTCTCCTATAGGAGCACAGCCGTCTCGGCTGTGAATTAAACGGAGCACGGCCGTCCCGGCTGTGATTAAACGGAGCACAGCCGTCTCGGCTGTGTTGCTTGATCCCCGGGACTAAATCTCCAACTCCGCAAGCACCGCGAGCACTTGCGGCAAAAGCTGCTTCTTGCGGGAAAGCACGCCGGGAAGTTCAAAAATTCCCTCCGCCACGCGCGTGTAGTGAAGACTGCGGATAATTTCCTCGTCGCCGACAGCAAGCATTTCCGAAACTTCGCGCACCGCGTCCGTAACCAGCAAGCCGAAGAAATGAATTCCGCCCGCCGAGCACGCCGTGCGCATTTCCTTTTCCAGTTCTTCCCGTCGAAGATGCAAAAGCTGTAAGTTCGACTCCTCCACCTGCGACAGCGCAAAGCGGAAACGGCCGCTCGTGTAGTTTTTGCGGTCGCCGTTAATGACATCCGCAGCGCTCTTCGCCGTCAGCGGCGAATTTATTTTTAACAACTCGCGCATAAGCTCCCGCGCGGTAACTCCGCAAAGCTTTTCCAACCACGCGCAAATTTCGCGGTCGAGCGGCGTCGTCGTCGGCGATTTCAAAACCAGCGTGTCCGAAATCAACCCGCCGAGCAAAACGCCCGCCGTTCCCGCGCTGAGCGGCACTCCCGCTTCGCGAAACATTTTTGCGACAAGCGTGCAGGTGCTTCCCACCACGTCGCCCGTGAAGCGGATCGGGCTCGTCGTCCCGATCGTCCCGATGCGGTGGTGATCCACAATTTCCACGACGGGCAGTTCCTCCGCGCCCGGAATGCGTTGCTCCGGTTCATTGTGGTCCACCAAAATCATGCGGTGCGGGGGCGGCTCCGAAAGCGTCTTTTTCGAAATTACGCCCAAGAGCATTCCGTTCCCGTCCACCACCGGAAAAAGTTCCGACGGCGAACGCAAAATCCGCGTGCGGAAATCACGCAAACGGTCGTCCGGAGAAAGCACCAGCGTTCCCGCAACGGACATTTCCGCTAATTCCACCGGCATCGAAAATTTCAGCCTCCGCGTTACCGTCGCCGAATCCAAATCCGTGCGCAAAACGGAAACGCCGCGCAGTTTTGCCGCCGCGACCACGCCACCCGGCACATCTTCCGTGCCCGTAATCACCAAAAGGCGCACGCCGTTGTCGATGACTTTCCACAAAATCTCCGTGCGGTTGCCGACGATGACAACCAAATTTTTGTTTTCGCGCACGGGAATATGTTCCTCAAAACTTTCCGCACGCATCGCCGCCACGTAAACATCAAAATCCGATATTTTTTCCGAATCAAACGCCGAAAGCATTTCCGCCTCCAGCACGCCCGCCATCAATGTAATTGAACTTCGGATACGCCGCCCGGCAAAGCTCTCCGCTCCGTCCTCCGCACCGATATTAAGCAAGCGCGAAAGCAGAGAAAGCGCACTCATCATTCCGAGGTAACGCCCGCTCTCCTCCGTTACCGGAAGTTGCTGAATCCTGCGTTCCCGCAATATTGTTACCGCCTCAAAAAGAGACGTGCCCGCAAGGATCGCCGGTGCAGGACGCAACAAATCCCGCATCCGCAAATACAAATCATTTCGCCGTTGCGGCGGCGTTACATCGAAACGGCGAAACAGATGCGCAGGACGCTCGGGAAGCACGCCCGGACACACGGGAACGTAATCCGCATCCGGGTTTTGCGCGCGCCGCAACTCCGCCAACGCATACGCGCTCGCAATGCTGTCCGCGTCGGGATTTCGGTGTCCGGAAATGTAATACGTGTCGCGCATGCTCCTTCTCGTAAAAACCTTGGAAGTCTAACGCTTTTTCAAAATCCGCCGAACAAAAAAATAGGGAATCTCCCGCAACGAGAACGCAAAGAAAAAAGAAACCACGAATTAACACGAAGATTCACGAATGTTTTACGGTGATGCTTCCATAGGAGAACAGGTATCCTCGCCTGTCAACATTCGGAAAACTCTCACGGAACCACAAAACCACAGAGTTTTCTTATTCGGGCAGATTTTTTTTATCCGCATCAAAACAGACAGAAATAAGTCTTACGTCTTCTGACTCCTCCACCACGCCTTCGGCGCGGTCCCCCTCCCCTTATCAAAGGGAGGAGCTTCTGATTTTCTTTTTTTAGATTTTTAAAAAAGCTCTCCCTCTTACCAAGAGGGAGGGGACCACAAGCGTAGCGCAGTGGTGAGGGCGTTCCCGCCTCCCCTAAAAAAAACTCTCACAGAACCACAAAACCACAGAGTTTTCTTATTCGAGCGGATTTTTTATCCGCATCAAAACAGACAGAAATAAGTCTTACGTTTTCTGACTCCTCCACCACGCTTTCGGCGCGGTCCCCCTCCCCTTATCAAGGGGAGGGGCTTCTAATTTCCTTTTTTTTAGATTTTTTAAAAGCTCTCCCTCTTACTAAGAGGGAGGGGACCGCAAGCGTAGCGCAGCGGTGAGGGCGTTCGTCGGTTTCTTCCAAACAGAATGACTTTTGGATTTGTATTTCCCCGACAAAACCGCAGAATCCGCTCCATGTCTCGTCTGTATAACTTACCCGCACTCAAGGTGCGCCGTCGCACACTCAAGAAAAATCTTACTCCGGCGGAGGCTAAATTTTGGTCTATAGTCAAAAACAGAGGCTTTCACGGCTACCGCTGGAGAAGGCAATTCAGCGTGGCGCATTTGTTTTGGATTTTTATTGTCCGGATTCTCGTCTTGCAGTTGAGCTCGACGGACAAGTTCATACTCGTTTAGGTGCACGGGAACGTGATTTTGCCCGGACGGAGTTTCTGCGTCGGGCAGGCATAAAGGTTGTCAGATTTGAAAATTGGCGAATTTTTGATGATTGGGAAAATGTGGAGAAAGAAATCCTTCAGGGATTAACGGGAAAGTCCTGACTCCTCCACCACGCCTTCGGCGCGGTCCCCCTCCCCTTACCAAGGGGAGGAGCTTCTGATTTCCTTTTTTTAGATTTTTAAAAAAGCTCTCCCTCTTACTAAGAGGGAGGGGACCGCAAGCGAAGCGATGCGGTGAGGGCGTTCCCGTCTCCCCTCAAAAAAAGCTCTCACAGAAACACAAAGCCACAGAGTTTTCTTATTCAGGCAGATTTTTTTATCCGCATCAAAACAGACAGAAATAAGTCTTACGTCTTCTGGCTCCTCCACCACGCCTTCGGCGCGGTCCCCTCCCCTTAGCAAGGGGAGGAGCTTCTGATTTCCTTTTTTTAGATTTTTAAAAAAGCTCTCCCTCTTACCAAGAGGGAGGGGACCGCAAGCGTAGCGCAGCGGTGAGGGCGTTCTCTATCCGCGACGGGAACGTGAATTTCTTAACGCAAAGAACGCAAAGCATAAAAAACTTTGCAGCTTCGCGGTTTTGCGAAAAAAAAACGTTCCCGCAGGCAACCCTGCGGGAACGCTTTCTTTAAGCCCTAATCTTTAAGCTTTCTTCACGCGACGGCGGCGCGACACTACGAGCGCCAACGCTCCCACGCCCGCCAACAATCCGAACGCCGACGGCTCAGGAATGCCAGCCATAACAAACGTAACGCTGTCTGCAACGTTAGCAGCGTTACCATCGAAAGAGATGTAACCCCACTGCCCTGCTTCCAACTCATCAATCGAGGCAACCGCACCAACATAACCTGCCGAATTTTCCCAATTCGTAATTGAGATGGTCTTCTCTCCGTGATCCACAAAGTTCCAAATACCATGGTTACCACTGCCGAGAAGAATCTCGCGAGATACATCTTTCCCGCTGTTCAAATCATTCAATTGATCCTCCGTCAGAGTTAACGTAAATGTAAACTCCGTAACGCTCGTCCCGAAGTTAAGCTCTTGCGTCGTCGTAATCTTTCCGGTCGTTCCGAAATCAATCGAAACACTCGTGGGCATCGTGTTCCCCACCGTCATTTTTTCTAGCGAGAGCACCCCATCAAGATCAAGCGAAACGCTCGAGGAATTGAGTTGCAAGACGCCGGCTGTCGCATCGCATGCAACCTGCAACTTCCCACCACACATGGTAACATTTCCACTACCGAGAGCATTCGCACTTGCCGCGACCAACGTTCCCGCTTCAATCGTCGTTCCACCGGAGTAAGTGTTCGCGCCCGAAAGCGTCAGCGTTCCCGCCCCGGTTTTCTTAATAGAACCATTGGCATCCGTTGCATCAGAAAGAACACCGGAAAGGTTAACAACACATCCCGTTCCCGCGACATCCGCATTTTCCGTATTAATCGTTACTGTATTGGAGAGATTCATTGAGACAGCACTCGACCAATTGTCAAACGCCCCCAACACGCCCCCGGAAAAATTAAACGTTTTGCCAGTGTCAGAATTCGCATTATTAGTAATTCCGCCCGCGCCCAAATTCAAACGACCTCCTGCAAGATTAACCGTTGCATTATTGCCGCGACCATTGTTCGTCGCTCCCCCGAGAGCGATTCCATAGGTGTTATATTCCCCACCATTGATATCAAGACGCCCCTGACTATCCCAAGAAACAGTCGTATATGTCTCTTTCGCGTTCACAACGCCACCATTCAAAATTAGCGCAACATTCTCTCCGCCGGAGGGCCAATGACCAATCACGACACCAGAAGTTGTTTCTTGTGTTTTGTCATCAGAAGTAATATTCAAAACTCCAGAGTTAATTGTTAGCGTTTCCGCGCTTGAGGCATTGCTGTTATGAATCTGTACCTGTTTAGCCGTTACTTCGGGAGACAGAGCCCCTTCCACAGAGCCGATGGTAAGATTTCCACCTGTTTTGAGTTCAAGTTTTTCAGTAATTGTGGCATTTCCAGTCATGGTTGTCGAACCTGACTCCAACGAAAGATATTTAAGATCTTTGATCTCCCCAGAAAAAGTCATCGAGCCCGCCCCTTTACGAATCAATGTTCCTTCTCCTGAAATGACGCCAGACAACGTTACCTTAGCCCCGGAACTGTCAGCCCAAATTTCAGCAGAACCATCCATCCGGATATCATTTGCTAAATCCACTGTTTGCGTCGAATGAAGCAAGGCAGAACCCGAAAGAACAATTGTAGCATTCCCGAAATACGAGTCCTTCTTCGCAAACGATAGCCATATGTTTTTATTCACGACGAAGTCTCCGGAAAAATCGTCAGACAATTTAACTTTAACGTTCCCGTTATATCCAGGATTACCGGTAACCGTATTATAGACAATAGTTCCCGTTCCCGACACCGCTGAAAAATCATGCGACCCTTTTTCCAATTCGTTTGTCGTCAACGTAGCATCACTTCCCAACTGAAGATTCCCCGTAATAGAAAGTATCGAAGACGACATTGAAACGTCCTTATTAAAGAGAACGTCTCCCACGACACATGCTTGTCCCGAAAAGACAACACCTGTATTCACAACAACAGATGTGGCATCATCTGCACGAATTGTCCCCGGTCCGATTAGCGTGATTGCGTTCCCGGAAAGAGTCAGATCACCGCTTCCCGAAGCCGTAATAGCATCAGTCGTAATTCCTTCGCCGGAGACACTGACCGTTGTGTCTGCCGTCAAATTAAATGCCGCATACGTTCCCGCTTCTGCCGTGGAATTTGTCCAAGGCACATTATCCCCTATTTTCGAATCGGTCCAATCTACAGTTCCGCCAAGATTGACGCTCGTTGACGTTCCCGTGTAAGCATCGACTATTTTCAACGCTGCGACGCACCCGCGATCCCCCGAATTCGCCCCCGGAGAATAAATAGAAATCAATCCTGCCGAGACCCCGGAAACAGTCAGAGCATTAACACCTTCTTCAATACTCGCGTTACCGGATGCCCCCCAAGCGTCATTTCCAACAATTGTTTCCCCATCGGCAGAATATGTGTAAAACACTCCATTTACTTGTTTTGCCGAAAACTCTTTCCCATTTGTATCTGTCGAACAATAAATCGTTACATCTGCAACCAAAAATGAGGTTGTAACAGAAATCGAAACGCCTGTTCCATTTCCGTCGTCGAGATATCCCTTCAAGATTCCTGACGCATCATCCACCCACGTATTCTTCGCAGAGTAAGAGAGTTTAGCCGACGTTGCTTCACCGCTAACGTCAACTAAGGGAAGATTTGATTCAGTGAAAACAGCGGCACTATTATTCTTCACTGTTTCGATTTCATTCCACGTCCCCCACGTCGTATCACCTTGCCCTTCAGACTGCGAAGCAAAGTTAATTAAAATCGTTTCGGAATCGTCTGCGGAATACGCAGTAGCGGTCATTGCGGCAGCCGCAATGAGTGTGGACACAAAGAATTTTGTGTTTTTCATAGATTAAATCAAGTTGTTGGGTGTTAAATGAAGTATTTGAGCATTTCTGCCCGTAGTTGTCGGGGGAATTTTGCGCCTCGCTTTCGGCAAAATCAAGATATTTTTGAGAAAACCCTCAAAAAAAACTTCGCGGCTTGGCGGCTTCGCGCGAAAATAAAAAACGTTCCTCTCGCGCAAAGACGCAAAAACGCAAAGTTTTTAAGTATCTCTCACGGAGACACAGAAGCACGAAGTTTTTTTGTCTGCGGGTAATCCTTTGCATTTGCGTTTAAACCATTCGCAAATATTCGTGGCTATTCGTGGTTTCTTTTTTTTACCTTTTTAAAAACTTCGCGGCTTGGCGGCTTCGCGCGAAAATAAAAAACATTCCTCTCGCGCAAAGACGCAAAAAAATCCCGCGAATCCTGTATTAAACAGACTCGCGGGCGATTTAAAGTGGTGCGGCTGGAGGAGTCGAACCCTCCAACTTTCGTTTAAATAAAGGGATTATTTTTAAAACGTAATATTTTCGTAAAAAGTCTTGCAAGGGCGAGATTTTAGTGCAGCGTACCGGTATGTCTGAAAAACGAGTAAAAATTGGAAAAGAATTTGAGCATATTCCCGCCGTCAAATCCGGGCGTGGTTGGTTAGGATTGGAGAAAGGCAAGTTTGGAAGGGTGCGATTTGAAAGTCGTTCCCGGAAATTGGAATTGTGGATTAAACAGGGCACCGAATGGAAACGCACCCTTTTCCCGGTTGAAGAATACGCCAAGGCGAACGAATCCGCCCGCAAAGCAAATAAGATAGGCGAGCAGACAGGCGCGAGCTTTGGCACGCTCCGCAAGGAGGAGGAAGCAGCGTTAAAGCTTTGGCGGGAATATGTTTTAACAAAAACCCAAGCGGGAGCGCCGCCACGCCCTTTGATTGACATTTTACGGGAAGCCGTAGAGCGAGAGGAAACGAAAGACGAAACGCCGCTTTTCGAAGATGCTGCTTTTCAGTTTATGGAGTTTAAGGAACAAAACGGCGGCTCCGGGTTGGCTTATAGAAACTTTATCCGCCTGCGACTTAATAAACTCTCAAACCATTTCAAAAAATTCCGCCTTTCGGAGATTTCGGCGCAAGCGTTGAATGAAGCGATTCTAAAGATAGCCCGCCCGAGAAATGGAGCGCCGCCCTCACTAAAAACGCGCAAGCATTACATTTCCTTGGCTAAAGAGGTTTTCAAGTGGTGGTATTCTCGAGAAAACTCAACACGTCGCGCCGCCGATAAATTGAATAATCCGCTTGAAATTGCCACGCCGCCGAAAATTGCCAAAACAATAGACCCGCATATTCTGACGCTTGCCGAAACCCGCGCCCTGCTCTTTGAGCTTTGGGAAACAGCCCCCGAAACTGTCCCCGCAACTGTTTTGCAACTATTCTGCGGAATTCGTACGGCGGAAGCCTTGCGCCTGCGTTGGCGAGACATTATCGACGACGAGCTACGCCTTTCCTGTGCAATCACCAAAACAAAAGAAGCTCGCGCCGTTCCCGTTCCCGAAAACGCCCGTGCATGGCTTAATGCGTGCCGTGCTCGCGGCTTGAAAACGCCGCCGAAAGCCTTGATTTTCCCCTTTCACGACTGCCCGCCCGAAACCGAAAACCTTGAATACGAAGCACGAGAACGCGTCGAAGTGGAACATTTTGACAAGCGTATGAATGTCTATTCAAAGCGAATCCGCAAGGCGAAGAAAAACGCCATCGGAAAAATTGAAAAGAACGTTTTCCGGCACGCCGCCGTTTCATGCCTTGCCGTCTTGCACGGATTTCAACAAGCCGCCAATTATTGCGGGCATAGCCTGAGAACACAGGGCGCGAATTATCGAAATCTTGTTTCTAAGCAGGACGCAAAGGACTATTTCAACATCATGCCTCCGACAGGAGACGGTAAAGTAATTCCGTTTGATCGTTCCCGTGGAGAAGCGTTAGCTGTTGGCAAAGACGGAGCAGGACAAGGCAACGCCATCCCTAAAATTGATGTCGCAAACGCATGAACGGGAACAACTTATCTACGCCATACCGGAAAAGTCCACGTCTATGAGCTTGGATGTAACTTATAGAGTCCCCGTACCAAGAAATTTCACTCACGGGGGCGAAAACTTTTTCCCGCCCAACAAATGCGATCGAAAACTTGTAAAACACCCCTGCCCCGAAAGCGATACGAACTACCCGTTAAATTCTGCCTCTAACGCAAACAAAATGTATAGCGGAAGGTTGGTAGTGCCTGCGGGAACATTCTTTTCATACGGCAATAAGCTTGTTCGCAACGCCAATGACGGGGAATAACGGGCTTTGTAAGACTTCAAGCTCTTCGCATTTAAGTTCTGTCCTGACTTGCACTCCAACGGAACAACTTTCGCTCCGTCCGAAAGCAAGAAATCAACTTCTGCTTTCGACGAGGACGTCCAGTAATAGTTGGTTTGCAACTGCTTGAAGAGTTGTAGCTCCTGACAGACGTATTGTTCCGTCAATGCCCCCTTGAATTCCTCGAAAATACGACTCCCCTCCAGTATGACTTTCGGAGACAAACCGCTAAGGCAACGCAACAACCCCACATCCAACAAAAACACCTTAAACGCTTTTAAATCCGCATACGCCTTCAGCGGGACATCGGGTTTGGAAATATTATAGGTGCGAATAATTTCTCCGGCATCGCTTAGCCAAAGCAACGCGTCTTCGTATTCCCTCGCCCGCGCACCTTCGCGGACAAGTCCAAAGACAAATTTTT
>SUVQ01000014.1 GCA_015061905.1 Verrucomicrobiota bacterium | reverse complement strand
CGGGAACGCTCGCGAAAACGCTTTCGCGCACTTACGACGCGTTCGGCGAGCTCGCTTCGGAAACGGACGCGCTCGGGAACACGACAACGTATACAAAAAGTCCTGACGGCTTGACCGAAACGGTAACGTTTCCCGACGGCGGCACGCGCATCACGGTTCGCAACGCGCACGGCGAAACACTTTCCGTCACGGGAACGGCGGTCGTTGCGCAGTATTTCGTTTACGGTTTTGAAAACGGCTTGAAAACGACTTGCGTTTTCACGGGAACGCCAAACGGTTTGCGTTGGGAAAAAACTTACGTCGATGCGCACGGACGCACGGTGAAGACGGCGCGTCCGGGCTTCGGTGAAAACGTTGTTTTGTATACGGAAAATACTTACGCGGGAACGCGGCTTGTTTCGACCGCTTCGACGGGGCAGCCGGGCGTTTCCTACGCGCACGATGCGCTCGGAAACGTGGTTGAAACGACGCAAAGTGCCGAAGGCGTGGTGGAGGCGTTTTCTGCGTGGCGCAAAACCGCGACGCAAAGTATTTACGAAAAGGACGCGGGCGGCGTCATTTGGCAAAAAACGACGAATGTGGTTTCGTGCTCGGATGCGGGCGTTCCCGCGCAGACCACGGTTTCGAAGACGCAGCTTTCTCATCTTTCGCTCGCGCTTGAATCGAAGCAGGTTTCAATCGATGTGCGCGGGAATGCGACAACGACGACAAGTAGTTATAATTTAAATACAAAAACGCGAACGCAGACGACCGCGTTCCCGCAGATGACGGACTCGCAAACGAGCGTTTCCGTGGACGGCGTTGTCGTTTCGCAAAGCGCACCGGGCGGAGTTTCGACCTCCGCCGTTTACGATGCGTTTAACCGGAAAATCTCCGCGACCGACGCGCGCGGGAACGTTACGCTTTTCGCCTACGACGCGGGCGACCGTCTTGTCTCGCAAACGCAAACACTCGGCGAGGAAAACGTCGTTACTTCGTTTGAATACGACGCGATGAACCGCCAAACGAGAACGGTTTTCGCCGACGGCACTTTCGTCGCTTCGGCCTACGACCTGCGCGGGAACAAGGTCGCCGAGTTCGGGAACGCGTCGTATCCGGCGCTGTTTACGTTTGACGCGTTGAATCAGAAGACCGGGATGCAGACTTTCCGCGCGCTCGCGGGAACGCCGGAGGAAGCGGCGAATCTCACGGGCGGCGATGCGACGGCTTGGAGCTACGATTCTGCGACCGGGCTCTTGCTCTCCAAGACAGACGCGGCAGGCGCGTATACAAATTATACTTACACGGAAACGGGCTTGCTCGCCTCGCGCACTTGGGCGCGAGGGATTGTAACGACTTACGGCTACGACGCTTGGAATCAACTCAGCGCAACGAGCTATTCCGACGGCACGCTCGGCATCACGCAAAGCTACGATACCCTCGGCAGAATCGTTTCCACCACTGACGCCGCCGGAACGACGACGTTTGCTTACGATGCTTACGGCGCGAAGATTTCGGAAGCGGTTTCCGGCGTAAACAAAACGATTACGCGGCATTACGACAGTTTCGGGCGCAGCACGGGTTATTCCGTCGGGAACACGCGCAAGACGACGCTTTCATACGATGCGGCGAGCGGTCGCCTCGTCGGGTTGGCGGCGGGAAGCGACAGCTTCGCGTGGGAATATCTTGCGGGAACGGGCTTGAAATCGAAGCTTACGTATCCGAATGCGGCGACGGCGGAGTGGACTTATGAGGCGGAACGTGATTTGATTGCCTGCGTGAAAAACACCGTCAACGGGAATGTCATTTCGCAATACGACTACACGCACGACGCGCTTGGTCGGCGTGTTTCCGCCGCGAAATCCGGGACGATGATGGCGGCGGTTTCGGAAAACCTCGCCTACGGCTACAACGCGCGCTCAGAACTCGTTTCCGCCGTCTCCGATGTCGATGCAAACTACAACTACGCCTACGCCTTTGACGATATCGGCAACCGCAAAACCGCCTCCGAAGCGGGAACGCAAAGCACATATTCCGCAAATAACTTGAATCAATACACGAGTATTACCCCAAGCGCCGAAGGCGTGGCGGAGGCGTTGACGTATGACGCGGACGGGAACGCGACGCTCATCCGCACGTCTACGGGAACGTGGCAAATCTCCTACAACGCGGAAAACCGTCCGGTGCGCTGGACAAACGCCGAGACGGGAACGGTAATCACGATGACGTTTGATTCGCAGGGACGACGCACGGAATATAAATCCGTGACAAACGGCGTTCAAAACACATGGCTACGCTTCCTCTACGACGGCTATCTGTGTATCCAAGTTTTGTATTCAAATGCACCTTACAATGTGTTTAAGGAGTTCGTCTGGGATCCGACGGAACCGGTGGCGACGCGCCCGCTGGTGTTCCGCTACGCGCCGAACAGCCTGAACCTGTTCTACGCCTTCGACGGGAACAAAAACGTTTCCGACGTGTTTTACCGGCTGAACTCAAACGGGATCGGCGCGCACTACGACTACGCCCCCTTCGGCGCGGGAACGCGCACGCACAGCGATTCGTCCGCCTCCTTCGACATCGTCTCCCTCAACCCGTTCCGGTTCAGTTCGGAATACTACGACTCCGAACTCGACCTCGTCTACTACAACTACCGCCACTACTCGCCCTCGCTCGGTCGCTTCCTCTCCCGCGACCCCATCGCCGAACAAGGCGGCCTCAACCTCTACGCCTTCGTGAGGAATAGAGTGATACAAAAAGAAGACATTCGAGGTTTGACCCTCCTATACGAAGAGAGGAGGGTCGGGGTTGATGAGATTTGGAAGATACGGATAGGGTCTTATGCCCTGACTATTGATGGGAAGACAATGAAACCGGATGTAGCCATCCCGAGTTTAGGTCTCATAAGCACTTCAAAATTTTTAGAAGAGAAAAAAGGTAGTTGCTTTTGTGCACAAATAATATCGGCGCCCAAGATTGAAATACATGTTTTGACTCTCTTGCCCAATACCAAATTTTATAAAACTGAGAGTGGCTCTACATATACTTTTTCCGATCAGGCGATGAGCGACTTGGAGGGGCACGAAGATAGGAGACTAAGCGTTTATCGAAATGTAGACAGTGCATTTTTCGCACCTGTAGAAATGACAGGTGCGGTCGCCTTAAAGTGCGGACGTATTTGTAAAAAAAACAAAAGTGAAGCTCGGTATGCTCTTGAACACTACATTTTATTGCTACAATTAGAAGCCACATTACAAGCAGCTCATTATATTGATGAAGAACAGAAAAGAATCGGGTTTGAGAATACCGGCTGGGATGTGGATGTTAAAACCCACGACAATTGGGAAGAACTATATTTCAAGCGATTGAAGCCGGAGGTTGTCCAAACGGTTCGCCCAGCAATTGCAACTTGGAGTACGCCATGTCCAGAATCAAATTCTTAAGTATAATTTTTTCTGTTTGGATTTTTGTAGGATGCACGCCACATCGTAATTCTTACGAAAAGGTGCTCCTATCACATCCTATACGAAGTGAACTTTTTCATACGGAGGTGATATACGCGGAGCAATTTAGGAAAAAAGCGTCAGTCTTTGAAAATGTTTTCAGTAAGGTCGATGACAATGTGCCGGAATTTAATCTTGCGGGTTATAGGAACAATTCGCTCTCGTGGCTTGCAATAACAGAAAACGGAGGGGAATCTGCGTTTCGTTATTATGGTGTTATTGATATGAGTGTGCAGGAGTTTATCTGCTATTTGAGCAATGCGCCAAGGATGGATGAGCTTTTCTGGATGAACGAACTCAACATTGGGCACTCTTCGGGGTTCGATTTTCGATATTCTTTTCTTTTAACCGAAGAAGATGGTTATGTCCCTGTTGATTTGTATTGTGTAAATGCTTCTGTTGCTTATCCTTTCGACGACCTGAAACTTTATAAAGATATACTTGATCAGGTTGTCATTTCTGTTCTTTCAATACGAAAAAAAATTTATGTTAAAAGGAGTGACGGAGATATTTAGGAGAAAAAGATACATTCAAAAAGACGGCACTTGGCTTCCTTGCGACAATGACATCACGAAAAATGTTTCCGACGTGTTCTATCGCTTAAACTCAAACGGCATCGGCGCGGGAACGAGCACGCACAGCGACTCGTCCGCCTCCTTCGACATCGTTTCCCTCAACCCGTTCCGGTTCAGTTCGGAATACTATGATCCCGAACTCGACCTTGTTTACTACAACTACCGCCACTACTCGCCCTCGCTCGGCCGCTTCCTCTCCCGCGACCCCATCGCCGAACAAGGCGGTTTGAATCTCTACCGATTTATAAATAACAGGGGAGAACGCCGAGTGCGTGCGGCGTTATTCGCTTAGGAATTTGGCGATTTCGGGAACGAGGTGCGTTCCCGCGTCTTCGAGCAGGTAGTGTCCGGCGTCGGGACAATAAATTGTTTTTGCATGGGGAAAACGTTGTTTCCAGCCCTCAAAAAATGTGTCGTCGAAGCAAAAATCGAGTCCGCCCCAAGCGATGAGCATGGGTTTTTCGCTCAGGGACGGGAGCGCATTTTCGATTTCGGAAAGTGTAGCGTAGGTCGGATGTTTTGCCGAAAGCGGAATATCGCGCACGAAATTAGCAACTGCCGTGCGGGAACGGAAGCTGTGATACGGAAGCAGGAAACCGGCTTTGACGGCGGCGGGAAGCTTTTGGCGCACGGACATAAACGTCGCGGGCCACGCAAACGCGTTGAATGCTTTGACGATGAACGGACCGAATCCCGGAATCTTGCAAAGAGCGATGCGTTTCGGGATATTCAGCGAGCGGAATGCCGCCGTGTTGGTGATGACGAGCTTTTCTATTTTTCCCGACGCGCGCGTGGCGACACCGCTTCCGATGGCTCCGCCCCAGTCGTGAACGCAGAGAGAAAATTTTTCGATGCCGAGTTGCGAGAGCAGGGCTTCGACGTGGCGGATGCGGTCGGAGAGGCGGAGAAATTTTTCCGGTTTGTCCGAAAGCCCCATACCGAGATGGTCCGGCGCGATGCAACGAAAACCTTTTGCGGCAAGCTCTTTAATCAAATCCCGCCACAGAAACGACCACGACGGATTCCCGTGGAGCAAAACGACGTTCCCGCGCGCGCCCGTTCCCGTGTCGACGTAGTGCATTTTTCCTGCATCCGTTTCAAAATAATTCGGAGCAAACGGATAAAGTTCGGCAATGGCGGGCGGGAGCGGCGGCATGGTTTTTAGGCAATACAGGATTTTGCGAAAGCGTGAATTTTTCCGACGAGGTTCGAAAGCCCGCTTCGGCGATTGGGAGAAAGATGCTGGTCGATACCGACGGAAGCAAGAAAATCGGCATCGTCGGCAACGATCTCTTCCGGTCGTGCACCGTCGAAATAATCGCGAATGAGCGAGGCGATGCCCTTGGTGATGACGGCGTCGGCGTCGATGTCGATTTTGCAGACTCCGTTTTCAAACCCGCAAACGAGCCAAAGTTGCGAAGTGCAACCCTCAACCAAGTTGGCGGGAACGCGATACTGCGCATCGAGAGCGGGCGCAGCCTTCGCGCGGTCGATCAGATACTGAAAGCGGTCTTGCGGATCTTCAAACGGTTCAAGCTCCGCAAGGATTTCGTCGTGCTTTTCTTTTAAGCTCATGTCTGCAAAACAATTTTCTTTTTCGGATAACAAAAAAGCCCGCGATTTCGGCGGGCTTTTTGTTCGGCTGGTCGGGGCGAGAGGATTCGAACCTCCGACCTCTTCGTCCCGAACGAAGCGCGCTAGCCAGACTGCGCTACGCCCCGACAACCGAAAGCACCAAGGAAAACGTTTTTCTCAGTATAGTGCAAGCTTTTTTTTTACTGAGCCATGTGATGCGGTCGTTCCGCCTGCGGCAAAAGCTGCTTAAAATCCCCAGCCGGCGTTTTCCGGCAAAAACGCGAACGGATCGACAATTGAGGCGTAGCTCGCCCGCGTGCCGAGCGCGGGAACGCAAAGGTTTTCGACGTTCCCGCAGGAATTGCATTCGCGGCTCACGTGCGCAAAAAGCACGCGTTCGAGGCGGTCGTTTTCGTAATCTTTCAAAAATTCCGCTGCGGCATCGTTGGACAAGTGTCCGTGCGTGCCGCGAATACGCGCTTTGAGTTCTAACGGGCGCTCGGAAGCGTCGAGCATTTTTTCGTCGTAATTCGCTTCAAGCACGAGCGTGTTGACATCCGCGACGGCGCGGCGCACGGGATTGGTGATTTTCCCGCAGTCCGTAACCCACGCGAGTTTTTCCGTCGTTCCCGCGGTTTCTCCGCAGGAAAAAACGAAGCCGACGGGATCGTTCGTGTCGTGCGGAATGGCGAAGCTTGTTACGCGCAAATCGCAAAATTCGAAAGACGTTCCCGTTTCAAAAAACTGCCAGCTGAGGCGGCGCGTGAGCTTTCGCTCGATGGCTTCTGCGGTGAGGCGATTGGCGAAAAAGTTCAAATGTTCTTCGCGGGAAAGTCCGCGCGCGCCCTCGCTGTGGTCGGAATGCTCGTGCGTGAAAAACACGGCATCGATGTCGCGCAGGGAAAGTCCGAGCGTTGCGAGGTTCTCCTTAATTTTTTTCCCGGAAAATCCGGCGTCGATGAGTAGGGTGCAATTCGGCGAGCGCAACACGGCGCAATTTCCCGACGAGCTGCTTCCGATAATTTGGAACGAAAGTTTTTTCATGCGGGAACGCGTTTTCAGGCAAAAACTTCTCGCAGGGATGAGGCGGAAATCGCGCAAATGCAGTCCGAGCCGTCCGCTGTTTCCAGCCACGAAATTTCGAGCTGCGGGAACGCTTCGGCGAGCGCGTCCTGTAAGCCGCCGACTTCGATGAACAGGGCGCCGTTGCGCTTAAGTTTTTTCGCCGCTTGCGGCAAAAGCCGACGAATGACGTCCAAGCCGTCCGCACCGGAAAACAGCGCGTTGTCGGGTTCTTTTCTAAATTCTTCGGGCAAGGTTGCCCGCAGTTCTTCGGGTTCGTAGGGCGGGTTGCTGACGATGATGTCGTAGCTTGCGTCTTCGGCGGGAACGCCGTCAAGCACGTCGCTTTTCCAAAGCGAAATGCGATTTTCCAAACCGTAATCGGAGACGTTTTTGCGGGCGACTTCGAGCGCGGCGTCCGAAATATCGCAGGCGTCGACGGCGGCGTTCGGGAACGCTTCGGCAAGCAAAATCGCGATGGAACCGCCGCCCGTGCAAACATCGGCAATGCGTTCCACGGCTTCAACGTCCATGCCCGGGATCCACGGCAACATTTTTTCCGGAATCATTTCCGTAAAATACGAGCGCGGCACGATTGTGCGTTCGTCAACGTAGAAACGGTAATTGCCGAGCCAAGCTTCGCGGGTAATGTAGGCGGCGGGAACGCGCTCGAGCGCGCGGCGGGTGAGCACGCTTTTGATTTCCGCGATTTCGTTCGGCGTCAGTTTGGCGTCAAAAAAAGTTTCCGCGCCGCCGTCCGTCGGCAAGCCCAGCGTGTGGCAGAGCAGGTAAACGGCTTCGTCGTAAGCCGTGCTCATTCCTTGCCCGAAAAAGAGCCCGCTTTTTGAGAACAGGGAAACGGCGAAACGCGTCCAGTCCCGAAGCGTGACCAAAACTTGCGTTCCCGCAAAAATATCCTCGGATTTCTCCAAATTTTTCATGGTCGTAAAAATAGCGGAACTTGAATTTTGAATAAAGTGATTTTCGCCTTTGCCGGAAACGGCGTAGCACTACGGAAAATCCTGAGCGGGAAGTGTCTTTTTTTTACTTAAAAAGTTTTTCCAGCAACGCGTAAAGTTCCGGATGCGCGGCTTTCATCGCTTCCGGTTTCCCGAAAAAAGCTTCGACCGAGGTCGCAAAAAACTCCGCCGGATTTTCCGCGCCGTATTCGTCGATGACCGTTCCCGTGTCTCCGGAGCGTAGCCGCTTCAGTTCGCGCGCGGCAACGAGCCGCCATTGCTCCGCATCCGCCGGCGAAGAAAACGGCGGGTTGCCGCCGGTGATACCGTCGTCCGAATCCAGCTGATGCGCAAATTCGTGAATGATCACGTTTTGCCCGTTCCCGTGGAGCGCGATGTCGCGCGTGATGCGTTGCCACGAGAAAACGACGCTCCCGTGCGTCCACGATTCGCCGTCGCGTTTTCCGCGTTCCCGCTCCACGAGTCCGGATTCGGTTTCGCTTTCTTCTTCCGGAGCCGAAAATGCGCCCGGGTAAACGAGCACGGAATGGAGCGTTGCCCACGCTTTCCCGCGGCGGTTCATCGAAAGCAGCGACGCGTAGCCGGCAATCGTCAGCGCCATTTCGTCGGAAACCCGCGCCAAGCCGCCGCAGGCTTCAAAAGTTTTGGTCGACAAAAATTCTTTGATGCGGAAATGAAGCTTGGCGCGCTCGCTTGCCGAAAATCCGGAATATTCCGGTAAATTTCTACGGAGAATTTTCTCCCACGCCGCCGGAAACTCCGCGTTGAAAAAACGTTTTTTCCGGAGAAAATCCCGCAGGGAAAACCACCCGAACCCGACAGCGGACAAAAGAACGACGATGAAAAAAAACGTTTTCATGCCGAAGTCTTTTTTCGGGAACGCGTCGAACTTTTTTCCCCGTTGAGCGCGCGGCAAATTTCGCAACTGTGCCCGTCGCAACCGCGCGCCGTGCAGTGTTCCCGCCCGTAGAAAATAATCTGCAAATGAAGCTTGTTCCACCGTTCCTGCGGGAACGCCGCTTTTAAATCTTTTTCCGTTTGAACGACATTTTTCCCGGCGGAAAGTTTCCAGCGCGCCGCCAAGCGGTGAATGTGCGTGTCCACGGGAAAGGCGGGAACGCCGAATGCTTGCGACATCACAACCGACGCCGTCTTATGCCCGACGCCGTCGAGTGATTCCAAATCCTCAAAATTATCCGGCACGCGCCCGCCGTGTTTTTCGAGAATCGCCTTGGAAAGGTTTACGAGCGCAGCGGATTTTCTCGGTGCCAGCCCGCACGGGCGAATAATTTCCTCCACACGTTCCCGCGGAAGTGCCGCCATTTTTTCCGGCGTATCCGCCAAGGCGAAAAGTGCCGGCGTTACTTCGTTTACGCGCTTGTCCGTGCATTGTGCCGAGAGCACAACGGCAACGAGCAACGTGAACGCGTCGCGATGCTTCAGCGGAATCGGCGTTTCCGGGTAAAGCCGCTCCAGCGTTTGCATTACGAAATTCGCTCGCTCTTTCTTCGTCATTTCAAAAAAACATTTTGAGGGACTTTCTCTTTTCCGCAAAACGAAAATTTGGGGAAGACCGAATCGGAAATGAGAAATTAAAATTAGGAATGAAAAAATCGGCGAAACGAAGCTTGAAAAGCCCCCGCGCTTGCGTCTGAATTGCGAAACCCCCAAAAACGCGCGCGCCCTCATGTCGGACACCTCACAACGCCCAGAACCTCCCGGAGCTCTTTCAGACGAAGACTTGCAGGATTTGGCGCGCCGCCACGCAAAGTTGCTCCGCCGCTTTCTTCAGGCGCGGGAACGCCAACTGATTTTTCGCGAAGCCGAGGCAAAATCTTATTCCATGGCGCAAAACATGGCGGCAATGATGCTTTATCAACGCGCCGCCGAAACCCCGGCAAACTCCGCTCCCGCGCCGCGCGCCCCCGCACAAGCTTCGCCGACAAAAGCTCCGGCTCCCGCAACAACGTGCATCAGCGTTCCCGCCGCCGAAAAATCGCCGGCCGCTCCGCCGAAAAAAGTGGACGGCTCCGCGCATTTTGACGCTCCGCCGCCGCTTTCCGAAACCGCAAAAATGTGGAAAAAAATCGGCGGATTCGGGCTTTCGTTTTCTCTGCTTTTCCACATTGCTCTCATCGTCATCGCCCTTTTCTGGGTCGTCGCCTCTTACGTGGAACCGCCGGACGCTCCGCCGGAATTTTTCGCGACCGGAAGCGGCGGCGGGCGCGGCGGCGAGCGCCCGTCTTACGCCGACGTTCAGTCCTCGCGGCGAAAAAGCGTCAGGCTCTCCGCGGGAACGCAAAGCCGCAAAATCGTTTCCAAGGTTGCAAAAAGTAAATTCGTGCTTCCGGAACTGCCGGACACCGCGATGACGAGCGCATTTTCCGGCAACAACATGACAATCGGCGGCACTTTCGGGCTCGGCGGGGATCTCTCAAGCGGAAGCGGCGGCGGGCTCGGCGGCGGCGTCGGAACAGGAACCGGCATCGGAATCGGGAACGCTCGCAATTTCGTTTCCAAATTTAAAACCACGCAAAAAATCCTCGGCACCAACGTTACCGCTTCTCGGCTCGCCGTTTATATGGACGCGTCCGGCTCCATGACGGAAGTTTTGCCGGTCGTTCGCGACGAAATTTTGAAAAAATTCCCCACCGCCGACGTCTACGAATTTATGGGCTGCGGCATGAGCGAATTAAACGCAAAAAAGCGTTCCCGCCTCGAGGAAATTTCGTGGAACAGCAAAAAAAAATCGCTCCTCAATAAATACGAACGCGAGAAAAAACCTTCCGCCACCCGCCGCGTTATGCGGGAAATTGAAAGGAAAAATAAAAAAAAGCGCGGACACGGATTTTCCTACGAAATCGGCAACGCCGACGCGTGGAAAAAAGCCCTAAGCTCCTACGGACAAGCCCTCCTCGAAGAATGGTCCGAAAATTCCGCCTCCCCGTGGTTCTCCCTCGGGCAATGGCTCGATATGGTTTTCACCGAAGGCGGCTACGATTCCATTATCGTTTTCGCCGATTTTCAAGATTATCGCGACGGCTGGAACGACAACGAAGCCGCACTTTTTGACCGCTGGCTCAACCTCGCCCGCAAACATGACCAGCGCGTTTACTTTTTTTCCACGGAAATGCTTCCGCAAAATCTCTTCCGCTCTCTCGCCGAACACACCGGCGGAGACATCGCAATCCCCAAAAACGTTGCCAAAAACTCCGCCGCCGCCAAGGAAACCGAAGCATTCTTGGAGCAGGTCCGGCGCTTGCGCACGCCCAAAGGGAACGTTTCCGCCTTGTCCGCTCCCGGTCGCTTTGAGGAAGCCGAAGAGTTTTCCGCTGAATCGGAAAGCTCCGAGGAAGAGGAATTGCTGGAACTTGAGTAGCCGCCCGTAGGGATTCCCGCGGGAACGCTCCTTTCGCAAAACAAAATTTTACCGAATAGGTAGAAATAAAAGATTGACGTTCCCGCCAATTCCGCTAAATTCCCCCGTCGAAAAAAAACACAAAACAATATTAAAAACACATGAATAAAAAAACACTGCTACTCAGCGGGCTCCTTGCGCTCGCCGCCACACCGCTACTCATCGCTCAAAACGTAACGGATATTTTTATTTTCGGGAACGACTCAATCTCCGGCGGACAAAAGGTGGAGATTTCACAAACGTCAGCGTATGGAAGTAATAAGTGGAAAGGGAATAAAACGAATGTTTCTGTCGAATTAAAAAATCAATCGGCGAGCCTCAATACCAATGGTCCTATAACTATCAAAAGTAGTGATTGGAATGAATCGGGGGCATCAGCGAAGGCTTTTTTTGAAGCGACAGGAAAGTCTTCAAAGAATGATTTTTCCGGAATTACAAAGGGTGTTTATTCTTACGGGAGTGGGCAAGGAAGTGGTCCGCAACTTCAATTTACGGGATTTGAAAAAGGAGAAAAATATGAGGTTGTTTTTTTGATTAGCACTCCGAGTTTGGGAGTGTCCAATCCGAATTTGACAATCACAGATGTTAGTGGCAGCGGATTAAGTGTGGCGTGTTTTTATGGGCTTTTGTCGGGGGCAGAGTTTACAAAAGGAGAGGGAAAAACAATTACCTTGTCAGGTTTGGGAAATCAGTATGCTGTTAAGTATTCGTTTACAGCAGGTGAAAGATCAACGTTTGGATTGTCTTTTACGGGGGCACAAGGGGGCGCATCGTCAATTCCCACGTTTGATATTGGTTTGATTGCGATTTCTGCGGTTCCGGAGCCGTCGGCGTTCGGTTTGCTCGCGGGTCTTAGTTCGGTTGCGCTCGTGGCTTCCCGCCGCCGTCGCCGCCGCTAAAAAAGAATCGCGCCAAGGCTCTAAGCCGCAAAGTTTTTGAAAAAAACGCTGTGTCTCTGTGGCTTTGTGAGAACCACTTAAAAATACTTTGCGTCTTAGCGTCTTTGCGCGATGCTTTATTTTCTCTTCCAATCTCCTTTCCGTGTTCCCGCGCCTTCCGTGGTAAAAAAAAAAAACTTGCATCTTCTCTCGGAAAATGGTTCTATAGCAAAACTTTCTCAGTTATTGCAGGGTGGAGCAGCTCGGTAGCTCGTCAGGCTCATAACCTGAAGGTCTTAGGTTCAAATCCTAACCCTGCACCCAATTTCAAAAGCCCGCGAAGCCGCTTAAATAAAAGCCTCGCGGGCTTTTTTTTTTTCGTGAAATGCGGGCGGGAACGCTCGGGCGTCGCTTAGAAATTGCGGCGGGAGTCGAGTGCGGAGCGCAGTGTGGCGGGATCGGCGAAATTGAGTGCTCCGCCGCTCGGGAGCCCGAAGCCGATGCGGGTGATTTTTACCTGCGGGAATTGTTTGCCGAATTCTTCTCGAATGAAGTGGCAGGTGGCTTCGCCTTCGATATCGTTAGAAAGGGCGAGGATGAGTTCCTCGACATTGCCTGCTTCGAGACGTTTTTTCAGAGAGGTGAAATTCAGATTTTCCGGACCGATACCGCGTATCGGGGAAAGGCGTCCGTGGAGAACGTGGAACGTGCCGCGAAACGTTCCCGTGCGCTCGATTGCCATCAGGTCGGGAACCTGTTCGACGACGCAGAGCCGCCCGCGTTCCCGCCGCGAATCCGCACAAATCGGGCAAAGCTCCGCGTTTTCTGCGATGTTTCCGCAGCATTCGCAACGCGAAATATGCTCGGCGGCGTGAGCCAGCGTCCGGAGCAACGCGGGAAGGCTCTCCGGATGTTCCACAAGCAGGTGCAGAGCCATGCGTTCTGCGGAACGAAAACCCACGCCCGGAAGTTTCTTCAGGGCGTCGCGTGCGGCATCAAATGCTGACATTCGGGCGGGTAAAAAGCGGGAACGTTCCCGCGATTAGGCGGCACCGAGCGTGAAGCCGGCGGTCGCCGCCTGCATTTTTTCCTGGTGGAGGGCTTTCGCTTTGGCGATGCCTTCGGTAACGGCGGCGAGAAGTGCGTCTTCAATCGTTTTTTTGTCTTCCTTAAGAAATTCGGAATCGAGTTCGATTGATTTGACTTCGCTGTGTCCGTTGAGCGTGAGCTTTACGGCACCGCCGCCGTAAGAGACTTCAACTTTTTCATCGAAGAGCGCCTGATTGGTCTCTTCGATTTTTTTCTGCATTTTTTGAGCTTGTTTAAGGAGTTTTCCTACGCCTGCCATGATGTGTGTTTGTTGGATTATTAGAAAATATGGGGGAATTAAATGAAATCCCCCGCGTTCCCGCAAATTGAAATTTTCCGAAGTATGCTTTGGAAAAAGTAGAAGAGCTTAAAAGCTTAAAGGTTTAATCGGCTTCGCCGAGAAATTTACCGATTTTTAGTTTAAAAAAAGGATTACTTCCTCGTTTTGCGTGCAAAACGAATAAACTCTTCAGCTTCTCAGCTTTTAAACTTTTAGCGGAGAGAAACTCGCCGCTAAATATCAATTCTTCCTCTTGGCGAGCTTGAGCTCGGCGAGCGTGTCGCGCTTGAGGGATTTGAGCTTGGCGGTGTTGCGGAGGCGGTCGCGGAGCGTCATGCGGTCGGCAAAAACAATGCCTTGGCAGTGGTCGTTTTCATGCTGAACGCAACGCGCGAGCAAGCCGGTGCATTCGAGTTCGTGCGCGTTCCCGTGTTCGTCTTGGAAGCGGACACGAACATGTTCCCGGCGGACGACTTCGCCTCGGATTCCCGGAAAGGAAAGGCAGCCTTCGCGGCAAATGACGTCTTCGCCGTCGAGGATTTCGACGCTCGCGTTGGCAAAAACCATCGGCATCGCCAGGTCGGCGGGAACGTTTTTTCCGTCGAGAATCAGGTCGAAATCCTGAGCCTCGCCCTTGGGCGGGCGTAAATCAATGACGAAAAATTGCTTCGACAAGCCGACTTGCGGTGCCGCCAGTCCGATGCCGTTTTCTTCGTGCATGGTTTCGACCATGTCGGCGGCGAGTTTTTCGAGCGCGGCGTCGAAAACGGTAACGGGTTCTCCTTTGGCTCGGAGAACGGGATTTCCGTAAAATGTCACGGGAAGTATCATAACGGCGGAATGTTACGCACGTTCCCGTGTTTTTTCAATAGATGAAACAGGATTTTATTTCGCGCGGGAACGTTGTTTCTCCCTCCCTAATTTCCCGTTCCTGATTCTTTATTACGGCGGGCGGCAGCGATGAATGCGATGCCGAGAAGGACAAGAAAGAGCGAGTAAAATTGTCCGCGCGTGAGCCCGAGAATGAGGCTTACGCCGATGTCCGGCTCGCGGAAAAATTCATCGGCGATGCGCACGGCGGCGTAGAGCAGGGCGGCTTCCCCGGCAATTTGCCCGTGCGGCGGCGGATTTTTTTTCCAAAATCGCAACTGCGTCCAAAGCAGAATCAGAAGCCCTTCGCCGGCGGCGGCGTAGAGCTGGGACGGGTGGCGCGGAAGTAAATAGGCGAGCTCGGGCGTTCCCGTAAAGGGATTGTATTTTTCGTATTTGAAAATGACAGCCCACGGCACGGACGTTTCGCGCCCCCACAGCTCACCGTTGATAAAATTGGCGATGCGCCCGAAGAAAATTCCGGCGGGAGCGAGCGTAACGATGATGTCGCTGAGTTGCAGGAACGAACATTTTTGTTTTCGGGAAAAAATCCACGTGGCGAGAAGTGCGCCTATCATGCCGCCGTGGCTCGCCATGCCGCCGTTCCAAACTTCGAATACGGAAAGCGGGTTCGAGACAAAATTTTCCCACGAATAAAAGAGAACGTAGCCGAGCCGCCCGCCGAGCAAAACGCCGACGATGAGCGCAATCATGAAGTTGGATTGCGCGTCGGGGTTGAGCGGAGAGCGGTTTTTTTTGTAGTAAACGCTCAGCATGACGGCTCCGAAAATGAAGCCGGCGAGGTAAGCGAGCCCATACCAGCGGATGCCTTCCAAAAACCAGCCGTCGGGAAAGCGGATCAGAAACGGGTCAAGATTGTGAACCCAAAAGCCGGGTGCGGGTGTCGGTGTGGAAGCGGGAATCATGATGATTTGTCGAAACGGGGATTGTCGCCGAAAAACCGCCGGATTTCAAGCGCGGGAACGTTTTTGCTTTTCCGTCGTTCCCGTGCAAAAAGAAAGAAACTGCGAATAGCCGCGAATTTTCACGAATGGTTTTCGTGCGAAGTCGCTAAGCCGCGAAGTTTTTTTAAAGGAGGAAATCTGCAGATGTCTGTTTCGTTTGCGGAAAAAATTAACCGCAAAAAAAAACTCTGAGGCTTTGTGTCTTCGTGAGAATTGCTTAAAAACTTTGCGTCTTCGCGCGAAGAAATGAAGCGCGCCAACATAGTAAAAATAAATTGACTATTCGTTTTTTTTTTTTGCGAAAATGCGCTTAGAAAATGAGACAAAAGGCGGAAGTTTTTTCTGCTTTTTGTCGGTTTTCGCTTTAACTTTAGAAAAGATTATGAAAGCCTCAAAAATTCTGATTCTTTTAACTTTCGCGGCGACGGCGTTTTCAGCCGTTCCCGCGTCTGCGTCTTTGTGGACAAACGAGCGCAAGCCGCGCATCGTGCGCGAAGCCGAACGGCGGGAACGCGAGCGACAGGACTCGACGTGGACTCCGGAAAATATTCGCGACAATCCCGTGCTTTTCCTGCAGGAAACCATCGGCGCGTGCGATTTGCTGAAAGATAAAATCGAGGCTCAGGAAATCGCGTTCATTCGCCTGAAAAAACAGGCGGAGCGTAAAGTTTCCGAAGCCGAAAGCACGATTCGCCGCTACACCAAGTTTTTGGACGAAGCGAAAAAACAATACAAAGCCGCCAAGGAAAACGACGCGTTCCCGGTCGAAATCAACGGTTTTGAGCTTTCGGAGGAAGATCTTGCCGACAAAGTCGCCGATGCGCTCGAACGCGTCGAGCTTGCGAAAAGCCAGAAGAAGACGAACAGCGTCGTCGTCAAAAAAGTGAAAATCCGCCAAGGTGTTTTGAAAACGAAAACGCGGGAATTACGTTCGATTCGCCGCAAGCTGGTTCTGCAGCTTGAGCAGGTGAAAATGAACGAAGCGCTCGGCGAAATCGACGAACTGACGAACGTTCTCGGCACCATCAAGGATATGCAACTCGAACTCTCGGAAGACCCGACGAAACTCTCGCTCGACGACATCACCGAAGAAGATCCCGACGCCGAACGCAAACAATCCGCCGAGGAATTTCTCGAAAGCGAATAAAAACAAACCGCAGATTTAACGCGAATTTACGCAAATACTCTTTCGGAGAATGCAAAATAATGCGTTGTCATCGTTGTAGAATTCTATTCCGGAAGGAAAAAACGAACATTCCGGACATGATTGCGGAAAACGCATATCAGCGAATTTTTGATCAGATGAACAATGAGATAAATCGGCTTTGGCAAAGATCGATTTTTCTCGGAACCTTCCTTGTTTTGATTTTTGTCGGCTACGGGAACGTTTTGTTGAGATTGTTTAGCCCGGAAGAATGTTGCAGAAAAACCGAATTCCTTTACGATTCACCCTTAAACATCGTTTGTGTCGGAATTTCAATTCTTGGTGTCGCATTTTCCGTTCTTTGGATAATGATGGGGAAAAGCTCTAAGGCGTGGCAGGAGAAGTACGAGCAAACGATTTATGAATTTGAAGATGATGAGAAAAATTGGAATCAAAATCTTCGAACTTTGGCAGGGTATGGAATTCTTCATGGTCGGTTAAAGGGTATTGACAGAAAGAGTTTCAGCAATTGTCTCTTAAGCACGGACGCGGGAGCATTTTCTCCGTCGAGGATAAACATCGCACTTGGACAAATTTCCTTAATTTTTTGGTGTTTGTGTGCGTTGTTTCATTTTCTTTCATACTGCTTGGCAAATAATTTTTGCGATCTTCTTAATAATTCAAGAACGTGGGGAGTTGTTGCTCCGGTTCTTGTATTTATTTGCTTGTGCGTGAATATTGAGTGTCGTTGCGGAAGTGGCGTAATTCAACGGAAACAGGAAGAGGAAGAATTTTTTGAGGATGCTAAAACTACGAAAACGCGAAAAATCAAAATCTCATGAAAACAAATAAACTATTAACTATTCTCACCGTCGCGACGCTCCCGTTTTTGGCGTCGTGTATGAGCCCGACGGAAAAAATCGCCCGCGGCTTAGATAAAAGAACGCTGACGACAGCCGAAGCACAATATGCCATTGCCGACGGTGCGGAAGTCTCCGCCGATTTTTTAGAAAAAGCCGCAAGACAGGGCAAAGTCGATTTGGTAAAACTTTTCGTTTCGAAAGGTGCAAATCCGTGGGAAATGAAAAGCGGGACGAAAACGTTTTCTCTCTTTGATTATGCAGTTCGCGACGGCTCTTTTGCCTATCTGAAGATTTGTCTTGATGTCAAAGAGCGTTGTCCGGAACTCGCAGAGAAGAAAGCAACAGCCTATGTCGAATCCGTCATCGCCAAGCTTTCTGCGGAATCCGCGTCGGACTGCGTTTCGTTTAATATGAGTTTTTGTGCTCAAGTCTGGGATGCGGGCTTAGCGCTTCCGGCGAAATCCAAAATGGAAGCCGAACAAAAACGCATCGCCGAAGAAAAGGCCGAACAAAAACGCATCGCCGAAGAAAAGGCGGAACGGGAACGCTTGGCGGAGCTGGAGCGTCAGCGTCTTGAAAAAGAGCGGCAGGAAAAGATGCGCAAAGAGACGGCAAAGATGCGGGAGGCACTCGGGAAGAAAATACTGCGAACTTCCATAAGAACCGAAATTTTTATTCCGGAACAAAAACTTTCGGAAGAAGAGCGTTCCCGCGGATGGGCACTTTTGGAAGTATTTGGGGAAGAATATATGCCGACGCTTACCGAGCGTTGCAAAGAGGCACGGCAGGCTTTCCTCGAATCCAAAGGCAACCTGGATGAGCTTTCCTCCGCTCTTCGTGCGGAAGGGACGAATATAGATATTAATTCGGAATTTCTTTGGGCGGTTGTTGAAAACGAGGTTTCCCCGGAAGCATTGAAAAAACAACAGGACCCTGATGTCCGAGATCAGATAAACGATATTTTTCAGGCGGCGGGAACGCGGTGGGTAGATTTGGCGTCGGAATATTGGTGGTTGCGCTACAAGCTGACGGATTTTTATTCGCAGTTTAAAATCGGCGCGATTACCCCGGACGAGCTCGCCGCCAAGGACGCGGAATTTGTCGAAGAATAAAACATTAAAAGTAAAAGCTCTCCCTCTTGATAAGAGGGAGGGGACCGCAAGCGAAGCGTAGCGGTGAGGGCGTTAATGTTCTCGTAAGCTCACTCCTCCCCCGCGCCTGCGGCGCGGTCCCCCTCCTCTCAGAAAGAGGAGGAGCTTTTGAAAAAAAATCGCTTCTCCCCTAAAACCTAAGTTCAAAATACACAAAAATTTTTCGTTATGAAAACTTTATTAAAATCTCTCCTTTTTGCCGTAATCGCGGCGCTTGGCGTTCCTGCGTTTGCTGCCCCGGAAAACCACGAAGAATTTGCGCGGCAATACATGCCGGAATCACAAGCTGTGTTTGAACGTTTCCGCAAAGACTGTGCTGAAACGCAAAAACTCCGCGAATCCCTCGCCGAAGATTTGCGCGTGATGAATCGTGCGCTCGACGACGATGCCGGCTATTGCGCGCTTTCCGAAAAAATCACGGAACTCGAAAAACGCGAAGCCGAGTGGGCGAACACAATCAAAGACGCTTTTTTCAAGCACAAGGCGGGGATGGCTACGTCCGAAAAACTTAGCGAAGCGGATGCCGTTCTCGCGAAGAAATCCATCGCTTGGGAAAACGACGTGCTGAAAAACTTAATTAAAAATTCCCTCGCGATGTTCGGTGTTCCCGTGACGGTGAAAATCCCGGGGCGCAATTATGCGTTCGGGAAATACGAGGTTACGCAGAAAGAATATGAATCCGTAATGGGAAGAAATCCTTCGCGTTTCAAAGGCGGGAATTTGCCCGTGGAACAGGTTTCGTGGAATGATGCGGTGGAATTTTGTAAAAAATTAACGGAACGGGAACGTGCTCTGGGACGCATTTCCGCAGATCAGGAATACCGCTTGCCGACGGAAGAAGAGTGGGAACACGCGTGCCGCGCGGGAACGACGACAAAATATTACACGGGAGATACGGAAGCGGATTTGGCGCGTGCCGGATGGTATCGCAGGAATAGCGACGGCAAAACGCATCCCGTCGGGCAAAAAGTTCCGAACGCATTCGGACTTTACGATATGCACGGGAACGTGTGGGAATGGACGTCAACCCCGGACGGCACGGACCGCGTGAATCGAGGTGGCGGTTGTGGCAACAGCGCGGACTTCTGCGAGTCGTCGTACCGGAGCAGCATTTCTCCGGAGTTTCGCGACAACGCCCTCGGCTTCCGCGTCGTTCTCTCCGAAGTTCAATAAAAATCCTTGAGCGTTGCGGAGCATTTCGCGGCTCTTTCGGCGAGCGGGCGAGTTTGTTCCATTGCACCGTGAGTGCTTCCGGCGCGAATGAATTGTTTCCGCGGCGCAGGTTGACTCAGGCGGCGGATCGCTCCGCTCGCTTGCCCTGTGCTGATCACTTGCGCGCCTTCAGCGCTTGTTTTTACCCGAAAAAAAAATAATAAAAAGCTCAGTGGTTTTGTGGCTCCGTGAGAGGATTTTTTCCCGTTCCCGCCACGGTGAAGTCCGGGAGGGCTTCACTCCGATAAAACATTGTGTTGTGCTTCGCGTTAAAAAAACAGCAAATTTCCGGTTCTTTCTCCGAAATTTCGAGAGTTTGTAAAAAACGGTTGCAACGGAAAAAATGTCGCATTAGATTTGCCGACTTCATTTCTCGACTGCGCACCCGGTCGAGGTGCGGCCGCAATTCGTGCGGGACCGTGACTCACAGGTGCACGTTAAAAATATGAAACAGTATAAACTCAATGTTAAGTCCCGCGACGGGCTCGGACGTGGTCCGGCTCGCCGCCTTCGCAACGCAGGTTTGATTCCCGGCATCATTTACGGGAAAGGCGAAAACCTTCCGATCAGCATCGACGCTGTCGAATTTCGCACGCTTATGCGCGCTAAGGGTTCGGCGGCTGCGCTCGTAGAGCTCGCCATTGAAGGCGGAGCCGTGAAGCTTGCGATTATTAAAGATTATCAACGCAACGCACTTTCTCAGAAAGTCGTTCACATCGACATTCTCGAAGTCGATCCGAACGTCGAAATGACGACGGTTATTCCGGTTCGCACGAAGGGGGAAGCGGTTGGCGTTCTTACGGAAAACGGCACGCTCGAAGTGGTTTCTTCGATTACGGTTCGTTGCCTTCCGAAGAACCTTCCGGAATTTATCGAAGTCGATGTTTCCGAACTGCACGCGGGAAGCAGCATCCACATTGATGCTTTGCCGGCGATTGAAGGCGTTACCTTCCCGGCGAACCAGAACCCGACGGTTGCCGTTTGCACCGCTCCGGAAGATGCTCCGGCGGCAACGGCTGAAGCAAAATAAGAATAATCAGGGACTGAATATTTTCTGTTTTGCATCGTTTGCGTTCCCGCAGGAACGCGCCTGTTCTTTCTAAGAGTTTTATGCCCGTTTCATTGGTAGTCGGTTTGGGCAATCCCGGCAGGGAATACGCGGAGACGCGGCACAATGCCGGATTTCGCGCGGTCAGCGCGTGGGCGTCAAAGCTCGGCGTTACCTTTTCCGCAGATGCCGCCCGCAAGGGAGAGTTTGCGAAAGCCGTTTTTAACGGCGCGCCGCTTTGGATTGCCAAGCCGACCACTTACATGAACAACAGCGGAGAGTGCGTGAGTGCTTTCGCCCGCTACCGCAAAATTGACTTTTCGGAGGTCGCCGTCGTTTATGACGACATTACGTTGCCGCCGGGAACGCTTAAATTTTCGCTCGGCGGCGGCGATGGCGGACACAACGGAATCAAAAGTTTAATCCGGCATTGCGGGAACGCATTTGTGCGTGTGCGCATCGGAATCGGACCGAAGATTCACCGCGAGCAGGACCTCGCCGACTTCGTCTTGGGCAAACTGACGACAGAAGAGCAATCGCTTTTTGCTTCGCAAACGGAACACTACATTTATGGTCTCGAGCTTCTCGCCTCGCGCGGGCTCGTCGCCGCACAGAACACTTTAAACAAACATACAAAACAATGAACGATCTTAAAAAATATCGCGTGACCATGATCTACGATCTTCGCAACTACGCGGAGCCGGTCGAAACGCTCATCGAAAAAATGAAGACGCTTCTCGAAACGCTCGGTGCGAAAGTGGAAAAGGTTGAAAACCTCGGGGTTAAGGATTTTGTCCGCATCACCGACCGCCGCCTTCCGAATGCGCCGTATGCGCAGTTTGAAATCGAAGCGCCGACCTCGCTTCCGGTTGCGTTCCGCGAAAAATTGCGTCTTGACCGCTCGGTAAAGCGCATCCTTGTCCAGAGCCTCTAATCGTTTAAGCAGAGGAATACACGAAGGGATTTTTTCCGATGGCCTCTTACAATAAAGTCATTCTCGCCGGAAACCTGACACGGGATCCGGAGCTTCGCTCGTTGCCGAGCGGGAACGCGGTGCTTCGCATGTCAATCGCCGTTAATCGCCGCTACACCGGCAAGGACGGAGAGACGAAGGAAGAGGTTACCTATGTCGATATCGATGCTTTCGGCAAGCAGGCGGAAACCATTGCAAAATATTGCACGAAGGGTTCCGGAATCCTGGTGGAAGGGCGCTTGCGCCTTGACCAATGGGATGACCGCACGACGGGCGAAAAACGCTCTAAGCTCGGAGTGGTTCTCGAAGGCTTTACGTTCATCGGCGGCGGCGCTTCGCGTTCCCGCGATGAAGGAAGCTACGAAGACTCCGTGCCGCCGCGCCGGACTTCGGCTCCGCGGGCTTCCGCTCCGTCGACGCCTCCGCCGTCCATGTCGGCACCTGATATTGAGGAAGATATTCCGTTCTAAGTTAACATCATTAAAAGTTTAATCCTTTAAGAAAGAAATAACATCATGGCACTCTCAGAAGTCCTTTTGAAAAAACCGGTTGCCGGGCTCGGCGCGGAAGGCGATCAAGTCAAGGTTCGCGCGGGTTATGCGCGCAACTTCCTGCTCCCGCAGGGGATTGCCGTTCCCGTAACGCAGGCGAACCGCAAGCAGATCGAAGCTCTCAAGAAGGCGCGCGCCGCTCGCGAAGCCAAGGAACTCGACGACGCGAAAGCCGTTGCCGCCAAGCTCGAAGGCGTTGCGCTTTCGTTTGCCGTTAAGACCGGCGAAGGCGGAAAGCTTTTCGGTTCCGTTTCCACGGCAGATATCGCCGCGAAGCTCGCCGAACAGGGCATCGAAATCGCCCGCAAGCAAATCCATCTTGCGAACGGTCCGATCAAACTTCTCGGCACGCACACGGCCTCCGTTAAGCTTCATGCGGAAATCTCGGTTGACCTTTCCGTCGAACTCGTTTCGGAAAACCAGCCGGAAGAAAAGAAGGAAGACGCTCCCGCCGCGGAATAGTATTTCGCCGCAATTAAAAAAAACGTTCCCGCACGGTGAAAACTGCGGGAACGTTTTTTTTTGTAGGACGAGCATTCTTGCCTGTCCTTTTTTTCAAAAAAAACTCCGTGGCTCCGAGAGAGGAAATAAATAACCACTGATTTACACGGAATCACACGGATGTTTTTTCTCTTAAAAAAGAAACCGTTCGTGAAATTTGTGTTATTCGTGGATTCTTTTTTTTTACTACCGCATCGGTAAAAATTATTGACAGTTCGCTTTTTTTTTTTGCGAAAATCCACTTGATATTTGAGCCAAATTTGTCCGGGAACGGTTCTCGGAAGGCTCAAATTCAAAAAAAACAAAACACAGAAAAATAGATACATGAAACAAATATTACTTATAACAACACTTCTCGCTGCAAGTAGTGCAACTGTAATGGCGGGAACGGCGCGTCTTGATATGATCGGAGGGAGTAGTAATTATCTTGACACCTTAAATAAGGATGCTTCGAACACGGGATGGACGTATACGGCTGTCCAGGAGAATGTTTTTGGGCAACAGTCAGGAAATATTTGGAATGGTCAAGGAATCATTCATGATGGATATCATACTCGGGCATCGTTGGAGCATAAGCGTGCAAATATGACTATCGAGTTAAATAAGGACGCTCGCTATGAGTTTAGTTTTACATTCACATTGAATCAAGCTGCTGCAACGCCTAATGGCTATTTTGCAATGGGTGGAATGTATTTGGCAGGGAGCAAGGGGTCTCTTTATTTCGGAAATTCGTTAGATTCCAATTGGGATAAAGGAGCCGCTGTTATTCATCGTTACTCAGGAAACATGGCGGGATATAATGATGACTTAGGAGAGGATATTTATTTTCCTAATCACGACTTTGATACGTTTCAAACTCCGATAGACCATGTTGATCCGATTTCTGGTCAGAAGTGGACTATTGTCGACGGCAATGCCTATAACACGGGAACGTATAAACTTGAAATGGTTATTGAGTCGTTCTCTGATTCAAGTAAGGATGATATGGTTTACTTTTATGCTAGCACTCCTCAAGGGACAGCTTTCCAAAAAGGGGACACATGGACTATGAAAAGTCTGGGTTTCGGGAATGATGCTTATTTTGATTCATACGGCTTTGTCCTTCATGATGATAACGGCTCGCTTGCAACCCCTGTTCAAGCTAAAGGGTATGAGTATTCACGAGTGGTGAGGGCTACTCCGGAGCCGGAAGAACCGGAAGTATTGCCTGATATTCCTGAGCCGTCGGCATTCGGAATGCTTGCAGGGCTTGGTGCGCTTGCCCTTGTGGCATCGCGTCGTCGCCGGAGCTAAATGCAAGAGAGCGAGAGACTTTTTTTAGTTATAAATATTGAAATATCGCGTTCCCGTGGCTTCGGTTGCGGGAACGTTTTTTTTTCTTCGCGCGAAGACGCGAAGCCGCGAAGTTTTTAAAAGGGTAAAAAAAAAGGGAACCGCGAATAAACACGAATTTTCACGAATGATTTTCGCGCGAAGCCGCCAAGCCACGAATTTTTACGAATGATTTAGATGGCGTCTTGCCTCAGATTGAATGCTTAAAGAAATCGGTGTAGAGGTTTGAGATGCGGGCAGCAGTGATTTAGCTAAGCAGATTGCTACCTGTAAGGACTCGAAAATTCGAGCGTAGGAATGAATCATAATTTTTTTGAAAGAAAAGCTT